>JBCCHJ010000050.1:0-45545 GCA_039028795.1 Pseudomonadota bacterium | reverse complement strand
CCTGCGCCGCCGCGTAGATCTGGACGAGTTCAGCGAGCGGGAGTCCCTGTACGTTTAACCCACGGATTCCCGGGGGCCCACACCGCCCCCCGACACTTTTCTGACAGGTAGATCCCACCAGCGGCTTTGAAGCGATCTGACAAAAATCGCATCGCCAATTGAACGATCGGCGTTCGCCGAAGGTCCGGGTGGGTCAGCAGCCAGACAGGACCATACCCCGTGATCGGCAAGGCATCGAGCAGGACCAGATCCGGTTCATGCCGAGCGATGAAGAACGGGACCCGGGTCAGACCAAGCCCCGCCTTTACCAGTTCAAGACCGGCCATCATGTCATCGCAGCTTGCCGCGACATATGCGTGGGGAAAATTGGCAGCGACGTCTTTTGGAATTGGCTCGGACCAACGGTCGAAACTGATCACCGGCAGGGCTACTTTCCTATCCAATGCCGGGCCATGACGCGCTAGGAACGAGTTAGAGACAAAATATCCCGCCTGTTGATCGGCAACCTTGCGACCCCATAGGCTTTCCGCAGGTTTGCGAGAAACGCGGATCGCAATATCTGCCTCTCGACGGTGCAGGTTAAAGACCCGGTTGTCCGCGCGAATCATCAGCTCAATCCCTGGATAGGCTTCGTTGAAGTCACGAATATCGCTGGCAAGATGCGCCCGCATCATCAGGGGCGGGACGGTGATCCTTAACGCGCCCTTGTCCTGATCCATCAGGCTTAGATCCAGCGCGATGAGTTCGGCCTCGGCGGCCTCGGCGCGTGCTAGAGCGGCCCGGCCGGCGGCGGTGGCCGTAAGGCCTGAGGGCATCCGATCAAAGAGCTTTGCGCCCAGCATTTCTTCGGCCCTGGCCAATTGCCGCGAAACGGTCGCATGGGTGACGCCAAGCTCACGAGCCGCACCGCTGAGCCCGCCATGGCGCTGGATCGCCAATACATACCGGAAGACATCCCAATCCTGCATTATACTATTTCCGTACAAGGGATGCTCGAGAATTGTCAATTCATGAACAGGCCGAGATGCCCTATCTGAGATCCTCAGAAGGAGGACCTGACATGCCCGCATACGTAACCGTTCAACTGGAAATCACTGACGCCGACACCTTCGCCGAATATCGAAAAGTCGGCGGCCCCGCCGTGGCAAAACATGGCGGCAAACCGCTTTCCGCCGGGAACGCCAGCCTGCTTTATAATGCAGGTGTCGGTATGATGCCGTCGGTTTTACTGGAGTTTCCGGACGCTAAGGCTGCACGTGCTTGGTTGGAAGATCCGGACCTGTCTGACGCGCATGCTCTTCGAAACAAGGGCGCAAAGGCGACGGTTACCCTTCTGGAGGCCTGAACGGGTCCGGTCAGTATAGACGCATAGTCATCTAGACTGGGCGGATGGACCGCCCAGCGAGACGTTTGAAATGGCTGTTTTCTGCCCGACCCATGCCCTCAAGCAGGCGCTAAAAGGAGAGTTAAGCATCTGCAGCCGCTTCGGCTTCTCGGCTGAGTTCTGCGAAGCGCTGCAGATGATGATCGCTGTCCCCGAAGAGATGATCGATCATCACAACCCGTTTGGCGAAATGCGGGACGGCATATTCCCAGGTCATCGCGACGCCGCCGTGCATCTGGATGGATTCTTCAGCAATCAGGCGCCCTGCCCGGCCTATCAGGTTCTTCGCAGCCGAGATATTCAGCTCTCGGGTCAAACGGTCGGCCTCAAGCGTGTTGGCCGCCAGCATCACGACTGACCGGGCCTGTTCCAGTTCCAGCAGCATATCCACCATGCGGTGTTGCAGCACCTGATTTGACCCAATCGGTTTGCCGAACTGTTTGCGCTCCTTCAGATAGTCCAGCGTCATGTCCTTACAGGTTTCCATGGCGCCGACAGCTTCGGCACATACCGCCAATGTGCCCGCCGCCAACGTTTGTTCGATCAGCGGCCAATCCGAACCCGGGGTTCCCAGCGGTTTACCATTGGCCTTGTTCAGCGTGATCTCCGCAACATGCGGACCGTCAATGGACTGATGCGATACCATCTCGACATGCGGAGAAGAGGCCGACACCAGAAACAGGCCAAGGCCTGCCTCATCTGACACGTCCCCACCCGTGCGACCGGTTACGACCAGCAGATCCGCCGTGCCACCATTGACCACCACGGCCTTGCGGCCTGTCAGTTCCCAATCGTCACCAATCTTTTCAGCCGACGTTTCGACATGGGTTTCCGCATAGTAGGCATCGGGTTCCGTGTGCGCGAAGGCGAGATGCGTGCGCCCCTCCATCGCGGCCTCGACAACGTCGTCCATCTGGACTTCACCACGCTTTTTATGCGCGGTTAGCGGAATCGAGGCCAATAGCGTCGGCAGGAAAGGCTCGACTACGCCGCCACGGCCAAGCTCTTCAAACACCAGGGCGATGTCTTCGCCTGTGCCGCCGTAGCCACCGGCCTCGGCATCGATCAGCGCGCCAACCAGACCCAGTTCGCAGAACTCGCCCCAGATTGCACGATCGAACCCATCCTCGGATTTCGTCGCCGCGTGACGCTTTTCAATAGGATATTGCTCGCGGATAAACCGCTCGGCCGTATCCTTCAGCATCTGACGCTCTTCTGAGAGTTCGAAGTCCATATTCGTTCTGCCGCATCATTGATGGGTCGCGACCCATCCTACAACTTTGCAGTAGGGTGCGTGCACGCACCCTACCCATTAAAGGCCCAGGATCGCCTTGGTGACGATATTGCGTTGGATCTCGTTAGATCCGCCATAGATCGACGTTTTGCGATTGTTGAAGTATTTGCGCGCAGCCCGCAGCGCATATTCCGGCCCCGGAGGTTCGCCGTTCCAGCCTTCGTCAAAAGCTTGCGGAAGATCCGGCGCGGCATAGGGGCCGCACGCCCGGCGCATCAGATCATTGGTTTCCTGCAATATCTGCGTGCCTTTGATCTTCAGTAATGAACTCTCCGCCCCTGGCGCCTTGCCCGCGCCTGCAGCGGCGATGGTGCGGTTGTTGAAGACCTCTAACGCCTTCAGATCAATCTCAACCTCGGCCAGCTTCGCCGCAAAGATAGGATCGTCGATCAGCGGTTTGCCATTCTTCACCTGGCTACGGGCCGCTGCCTTGATGCCTTTGATCGAGTTTTTGTTGTTCCCGACATTGGCAATCCCGGTCCGCTCGAACGTCAGCAGGTATTTGGCCAGGGTCCAACCCTTGTTTTGCTCGCCCACGATGTTCTTCAACGGGATGCGGACGTCGGTCAAAAAGACCTCGTTGACCTCATGCTCGCCTTCCAGGGTCAGGATAGGACGGACTTCGACGCCCGGTAAGTTCATTGGCACCAGGAAAAAGCTGATCCCTTCCTGCGGCTTCGCCGCATCTGGATCCGTCCGGGCCAGTACAAAGATATTGTCTGCGAAATGCGCGAATGTCGTCCAGGTCTTTTGACCGTTGATGACCCATTCATCGCCGTCTTTGACAGCGGTCGTTTTCAGCGATGCAAGGTCCGAGCCCGAGTTCGGCTCGGAATAGCCCTGGCACCAGAAGTCATCGTCGTTCAGAATCCGCGGCAGATAGTAATCCTTCTGCTCTTCAGACCCGTATTTGATCAGCACTGGACCAAGCATGTTCAATCCAAAGGGTGACACGCGCGGGGCGGCGGCGGCCACGATCTCTTCATCAAAGATCGCCTTTTGCGCTGCGGACCAGCCGGTGCCGCCGTGTTCCACGGGCCACATCTGAGCAAGGAAGCCGCGTTCGCGCAGCATCGCATGCCATTCCAGGTAATCGTCCCGGGTCAGCCGGGTGCCTTTCTTCACCTTATCTGACAGGCGCACCGGCAGACGTTCTTTCAACCAGCTTCGGACATCTGCCTGAAAGGCGAGATCTTCTGGAGAATAGCTCAAATCCATGATTGCCTCCTCAAACTCCGGTTCAATTTAGTCTTAGGCATGCGTTCACAGTGTGTCCACGCTGCCCCATATGGTCGTGCACTGCGAGGACAAAACGCCGCCATTCCCATGGGCGATCGAAAGGTTCACATCCGGGATCTGTTGACCCGGTGCGTCGCCCCGGGTCTGCCGGACCGCCTCGATCAGTGGATACAGCCCATACATCCCGGGATGCACACAAGAAAGGCCGCCGCCATTGGTGTTCACCGGCAGGCCGCCCCCCGGTGCGATATGACCGCCGCTGACGAAATCCTTGCCTTCGCCCTTTTCGCAAAACCCCATATCTTCCAGAAACAGGATCGTGTTGATCGTGAAAGCGTCGTAAATCTGGACGGTGTCGATATCTTTAGGTTTCAGACCCGACATACCAAACGCGCGCCAGGAACTTTCGGTTGCGCAGGTCGTGGTCAGGTTTGGCATTTCCGAGATCATCCGGTGATCATGGGCCATCCCCGCGCCAAGCAGATAGATCGGCCGCGCGAAATCCTTCGCCTGATCCGCCCGCTTCATGACGATTGCTGCTGCGCCATCCGTCACTAGGCAGATATCCAGTTTACCCAGGGGGTCAGAAATCATCCGGGCATCCAGAACGTCCTGAACGGTGATCAGATTTCGGGTGAAGGCCTCGGGGTTGTGGGAGGCCCAGGCGCGCGCCGCCACGGCTACCTCGGCCAGATGTTCGCGGGTTGCCGCGAATTCGTGCATGTAGCGGGCTGCAGCCAATGCGTAGGCATTGATCGGCAGGCGCACCTGATAGTCGGATTCAAACGGAACGGGTTCCGAGACTGTGCGGAAACCGCCCCATGATCGCTGGTTCGATCCATAGGCGATTAGCGCCGTATCGATCAGCCCGGCATCCAGCATCACCGCGGCGTCGATTACGTGGGCCATAAAGGACGACCCGCCAGTATTGGAGCCCGACGAATATTTCGGCACGATCCCCAGATGTTCCGCCAGGGACATGGATGGCATCGCATGCACCGCAGTCGCGGCCCAGACACCGTCGATATCGCCGATTTTCAAGCCTGCATCGTCCAACGCCATCAGCGTCGCCTTGCCCATCATTTCCAGCGAGCTCCACCCCGGGCATTCTCCGGTGCCAAAGGTCGCGACGCCGACACAAGCCGACTGACCACGCAGGTGCCTCATATCGCTGGCCATTACGATGCCTCCCAGATCACGGCGGGGATGCCCTCGATCTCGTCGATCCTGGCTTTAACCTGCATCCCGATCGTCACGTCTTCCGAGGCCATGCCAACTACACGGGACAGCATCCGCGGTCCTTCAGCCAGATCAATTAATGAGACATTGAATGTACCGCCCTTTTCCGGGGATCGGCGGTTGGTGGTTGTCGAGTGCACCACGCCTTCGCCCGATGCCTCGACCCATTCCAGATCCGTTTCACCGGTTCCGGGAATGAAAATGCGGGGATAGAACACGTAAGCGCCGGTACTAACCGAGCGCTGGATCATAAACTTTCCATCTGCCAGATAGGCACGATACTGTTCTTCGGGTCCCATGATTATCCTCTGGCATCTAATCTAGCTTGCGGTACAACTGCCCACCGCAACGAGCGTTGTAATGGACTATATCCCGTGGTCCAGACGGGCCAGATTGAAATCACGTTTGCGGTCAAGCTTACAGAGATAACGTTGCGTCATACCGGCAATTCAGAGCAGACACAAAGTGAAGAGGCCCATTTCATGATAACGACAGAATATTGCCACGTCATGTCCACCTACAACGCCTGGATGAACCGCCGTCTCTACGCGCTATGCCAGACCGTGAGCGATGCAGACCGCAAGGCCGATCGCGGGGCGTTCTTCGGATCGATACACGCGACGCTGAACCATATTCTGTTTGGTGATCTGGCTTTCCTTTCGCGATTTACCGGCGATCCGAAGGAAGTGCCTGCCTTGGGCGTGGAACTCTACAGCGATTTTGCCGAGCTTTGGAAGGCACGGCAGGCAACAGACGCAAGGATATCGGACTGGTCGATGTCCCTGACACCCGCTTGGCTTGTCGAGAATCTGACTTATACCAGCCTCGTCGATGGCGTTGAGCGAACTGTGCCCAGATGGGCGATCGTGGTTCACATGTTGAACCATCAGACCCATCACCGGGGCCAAATCACCGCGCTGCTCAGTCAGATGGGTCTGGATTACGGAACCACCGATATCCCGTTCATGCCAGAGTTTCAGACGGAATCCTGAAGGATTCTATTCCGCTGCTTGGGCGTGCAGTCCAAGCCGCGCTCGGGCCGCAAGATATTCTTGTTCCAACTTCTCCACCAAAGCCGCGGTCGACTGCACTTCCTTAATGGCCGCGATACCCTGTCCCGATCCCCAGATCTCCTTCCAGCTCTTGGGCTTCGACGACCCGCTTGAAAAGTCCATTTTCGACGGATCGCTTTCTGGCAGATTGTCCGGATCCATGCCAGCGCGGGTAATAGATGGCTTCAGATAATTCCCCCAAACCCCTGTGAATAAGCTGGAATAAATGATGTCCTTCGATGTGCAATCAACCAGCATTTGCTTGTACTCTGGATGCGCATTCGCCTCTTCCGTCGCGATGAACGCGGTGCCCAGATAGGCCAGATCAGCGCCCATTGCCTCGGCGGCCAGCACGCCATCCCCAGTTGAGATACACCCGGAACATAGCAGTGGACCATCAAACCATTCGCGGATTTCCTGGATCAGCGCAAAAGGTGAAATCGCCCCAGCATGCCCACCGGCGCCCGCAGCGACGGCAATCAACCCATCGGCGCCCTTTGAGATCGCCTTCTTGGCAAACTCATTGTTGATGATGTCGTGCAGAACAATGCCGCCATAAGAGTGGCAGGCTTGGTAAATTTCTTCTCGCGCGCCCAGCGACGTGACCGTGATCGGAACTTCGTGCTTCACGCAGATCTCCATATCCCGCATCAGACGAGCGTTCGAGCGGTGCACGATCTGGTTGACCGAATAGGGTGCCGCGGGCGCATCCGGGTTCGCCTGATTGTGACGATCCAGTTCTTCCTTGATCTGCGTCAGCCAGGCATCCAGTAGCGGCGGCTCGCCTTCAGCCTCGCGCGCATTTAAAGCCGGGAAGCAGCCGACGATACCAGCTTTACATTGGGCAATCACCAATTCTGGATTCTGCACTATGAACAATGGCGCCCCGAAAACAGGAATACGCAGATTTTGAAGGATCGGTGGCAGGGCCATGGCTTCAGGTCCTCTTAACTATCAATGCATCCAGCGCTAGGCAGCCATCTGGCAGCGCGCGTACAGGGTTCATTTCCACGCTTTCTATCGCATCCGCATGCACTGCAGCAAAGAGCGAAAGGCGCTGAATTGCGTACGACGTCGCGTCAAGATCCACCGGACGTTTGCCACGCGCACCTTTCAACATGGCTGAGCCCTTTAACTCGTCGAGCATGTCGCGGGCCTGTTCATAGGTCACAGGCGCTTTCCGAAATGCCACATCGCCGAAGATTTCTGTGAACACGCCGCCGAGCCCCGCCATGACGACGGGTCCAAAAACCGGATCGACCTTCGCTCCCAGGATCAATTCTACTCCACCGTTGACCATTGGGCTGACCAGGACGCCGTCGATATGTGCCTTAGGATCAAAATGCGTCGCATTCGAGGTGATCTGGTTATAGGTCTGCACCGCCAGATCTTCGGTAACATGCAACACCACACCGCCCGCTTCGGTCTTGTGCAGGATATCTGGCGAGGCGATTTTCATAGCGGCGGGACCGTGCAGGGCTTCCATCGCCGATTTGGCCTCGGTCGCGTTCTTCACCAACCGGTCCGGAACCATAGGTAGACCTGCCTTAGAAAGTATCTCTTTCGCTGCCTGCTCACCGATCGGACCCTCTGGTAGAGGATCAAGACTCGGTAGCGTAGGTAGATCGCCAGGTTTGCGTGCAAAAGACTGGCCGAAGAACATCGCCGCAGCCATGGCTTTAACCGCCCTGCTGGGATCTTCGAAACAAGGCAGCCCAGCCTCTTCATACTTGGTTATCTGTTCTTCTGTGCCAATCAGCGACTGGATGAACAGGACATCGTCGCGGCCCTGCATTGCCGCAGTGATCCGGCTGATGAACTCGGGCGCCAAGCGCGGGTTTGCGGCGACCGACGTCCAGAATCCGATCAGGCCATCATAGCCGCCACGATCAAGCATCCTGGCAATAAACTGATCGATCAGACTGAGGTCATTGAAGAATTGCGCTGTCACATCCACCGGATTACGCGGCGCAGCAAAGGGTACGAGTTCCTTCAGCTCTGCCTGAGCATCGTCGGGCATCGCCGACACATCAAGGCCTGACTCTTCCGCAGCATCGGCCATCAGGACGCCGCCACCGCCAGAAATCGTGACAAGACCGGTCTTTTTACCTGTGGGATAGATGCGCGGGCGCAGCGCTATGGCAGCATCCAGCATTTCTTCAGTGGATCTACATCGCAACGCCCCGCCATCGCGTAGGATTGCATCATAGATCTTATCTTCCCCGGCCAGTGACGCGGTATGGGAAGACGCGGCTTGTGCACCGACCTCTGAAGCACCGACCTTCATGATCAGCACTGGCTTGCGGTTTTGGCGCGCGACCTCCAGAGCCTCGACCAAGGCATCGCCGTCCTTGATGCTTTCGGCATAGGCCATGATCGTATGGATGTCGTCCTGTTCGGCCATCATGCGGATAACCTCGGCCGTGTGGACGTCGCATTCATTCCCTGATGTGACCCAGTATTTAATTCCCAGACGCGCGCGGCGGGCGACATAGTAAAGGTGCGAGCCATAAGCACCGGATTGCGAAGCAAGACCGATATTACCTTGGATCGGCGGCGCGTATTCCAGGACCGACGTAAAGGTCGGATAGAAATTTATTGCGTCGTTGTAGACGCCCAGACAGTTCGGCCCAATGATCCGAGTGTGGGAGCCTGCGATGATTTCAGGCATTTCGGCCTGCCAGGCCGCGCCTTCTTCATTCGTCTCGGCAAAGCCTGACGAAAAGATCATCACGCATTTGACTTTTTTGGCCACGGCCTGCCGGATCACATCATTCACCAAGGGCGCAGGCACCGCGACCAAGGCAAAGTCGACCTCTCCTGGAGTATCCGATAGTGACGGGTAAGAAGTCGCCCCTTGCACAACGTCGCGCTTTGGATTGACCGGAAAGATGTCACCCTGGAACCCGTGGTTCAGAAAGTAATTCAAAGGCCGCCCGCCGATCCGGGTCGGATCGTCCGAGGCACCGATCACGGCGACCGAGCGCGGGGTCAGCAGGTGGTCCAGGGTCGTCATCTCTCTCCCTTCAGCGGCGGGTTCAACGCCGCCTGATGCTTAATTAGGCGTATAGAGCGAAAGGCCCAGTTGCGCCCGGCGCCTCAGCCATTGTGTTGGACGATAGCGGTCGTCGCAGGTGCTTTCCTGCAGGCCAAGCAACACACCCAAGATGTCCTTAGGCCCCACGGATTCTGCCAATGCAATCGACCCTTGGGGATAGTTCAAACCTAATTGCATTGCGGTATCGATATCCTCGGGCGAGGCAAGGCCTATCTCGGCCATATAACATCCAAGATTGGAAACCATCGCAATCATTCGCTGACCGACGAAACCGGCACTGTCGGCAATGACGGTCGCATTCCGGCCTTTTTTACTGATCGCAGCCGCGACGCTGGCGCAATGTTTAGGGTCCGCCCCGGGTGCAGTCATCAACGTTAGTCGTTTCGAGATATTTCCGCTCAGGTCCACACAAACCAGGCGCTTGGGGTCGACCGCCTTGATCATCGTCATCATTTGGCTGTCTGCCGATATAGTGCTTGCCTCGATACCGATGGGTGCGGCCAAGATTGGGCAATTGCCATTATCTGGAACAATCTGTAGATCAAGTTCTGCACAAATTGCTTCCAGGCGCTCGATCTGCGCCTTTAGGTCATCCAGGTCGATGTCGTCATCCGGGTCCAGAAAGCTGAGGTCTTGGTCCTCATCATCGAAGCTGGATTCCATCAACTCGATGGCGGCGCTGTTCGGCACGATCGCAACCTCGGTCACCGGGTCTACGCTCGATGTGAAGTTCGGGTCGGGCGGATCAATTATCTTGCCGTCTTCATATCTGTACCAGCCTTGCCCGGTTTTCCGGCCAAAGAGACCGGCATCGAACATCGCCTTGTGATTGGCGGACGTCTTCAGCCGCGGGTCCTGGTTATAACCATCATAGATGATCTGGCTGACCGGGTAGTTCACATCGATACCTGTCAGATCCATGAGTTCGAACGGGCCCATGCGAAAGCCCCAGCAATCGCGCATTATGGCATCGACCTGTGCGGGCGTGGCTATGCCTTCGTGGACTATACGCAGCGCCTCGGTCGAGTAGGCGCGCCCCCCCATGTTCACTAGGAAGCCCGGGGAGTCTTTCACTTCGACCGGCACACGGGTCATCCGTTTGCCCAATGCCATCAGCGCCTGGACAGTGTCGTCCGAGGTCTGGGCGGCGCGGATCACCTCGACCAGCTTCATCAGAGGGACAGGGTTGAAGAAGTGCAAACCCGCGACGCGATCGCGGTGTTCGCAGACACGGGCGATGGATGAAATCGGGATCGAGGATGTGTTCGACGCGAGGATGCAATCCGGTCGGATCACGGCTTCTAGGTCCTTGAACAAGGCATGCTTCACGTCCAAGTCTTCAAACACGGCCTCGACCACTGCGTCTGCATCTGAAAGCCCGTCCAAGCGGTCAACAGGCACCAGAAGATCTATTGCCGCCTTAGCGCCGTCTTCACTCAACCGGCCTTTTTCTACCAATCGATTGATCCGGGCCGCAATCGCGTCCTTTGCAGCGGCGGCTCCGCCGTCGCGGGCATCAAACAACTTAGCCCGTAAGCCCCCCTGCACCGAGACCTGAGCGATTCCCTGGCCCATGGCGCCGCAGCCAACGATGCCGACCAGATAGTCCTGGCTGTCCGGATCTTTCATAGACACTCCCCGCATGCTGGCAGGACGATACGACGCCCAAGCTTCAGCTTAGCAGGGGGTTACAAAATTGAATGGGAAATTGAAACATCACCCCTGCAAATCGCAGGGGTGATCACAAGCGTGAGGTAATTAGTTGCCGCCTACCAGACGCGGGCGGTGCGGGATCTCTGGACGGCCATCATCCGGACGCTGCTTGGCAATCGCCGGCAACTGACGAACCTGAGAGGCCCAATCCAGTGCCGTCATCTGCGCAGCTTCCGACAGGCCCAGCAAGGTATCACCCAATCCAGCCTGCAGGCGTGCTACCAGGGACGTGGCGCTGTCGAGGCGGTATCCGGATAGCTGACGCCCATTGAGTGCGTCGTTGAAGCTCATAATCCGACCTTCGGCTGACTCGCGGAAAGCATGGATCGCGTCTTCCTTAGCAATCGCCACGGCATGACGGGCCCGTGCCAGGAAGGATGTGATTGCAGGCGCGTTCGTAACCGCTTTCTCGAAACCATAGAGCGGGCCCTGCCAGGCTGATCCACCCATTTCCGACACCGAAGGTATAGAAATCGTGCCGCGTTGAAGATCCATGACCATCATGTCCATGGTCGTCCCGCGCGGGCGCGCCAGCACACGTTCGAAATCACCGGAAATTTCCAGAAAGTCGACCGACCCGATCTGGCCACAAACATCAAGGGCCTTTTCCAGAGTTTCGATCGTGTCGGAACTGACGAGGTATTCCTGGCCCTGGCTCATGCCATCGCTCATCCAAGCGCCGATCTTTACATGCGCAGCACTTTCAACACCAAGAGCGAGCTTTGCCGCTGCAGACAGGGCATGCGGGATAGACGGGACGAACTTTGCCGGATACGGGTTCCACGATCGTCCGTTGCCGATATCCTTGATACGAGTTTCAACAGTTGCGCCAGGCAGTCCAGCGCCCGTGACAGCCGCAAGGTACCTTGACAGTTTTCCGTCAAAATCCGTCAGAACGTTTTTCGAAACTTTGTGCGACACGACAAAATTGCGGCCATCCATGACCACTTCGTGTGCTATTCCAAAAAGAGCGAGGCGCTCGGTACTGGGTTCGACGACCGTTTCGTAAAATTGATGCTGGTTCATACCTCTACTCACCGAATTAGTATGTCTTGTCGTCACGCGTGTCACATTGCCGTTAGGTATAGTGTCTTTCACAATTCTTAGTTTTCCTAGTGAAATCCGCTTTGGTGCGAAAAGTCTGCGCCTTTTGCGAACTTTTTGCGAATTTGAACTATCCAATTGGGATTTGGTGGCCCCAGACTGCCCTGATTTTCCTGCCATAACCGCCATCCTGAATCGTTATAGTTGTGTGAAATTACTACACAACAACCTTTGCATGAACCACTATGAGAACCGGCTCTGGTTAACAAAAAATTACCGAAAGTTGAGCGGTCACATTCCCGCCACAATCGCAAATGGCGAATCAATTCCGATGGTTACGCGCCATATCCGTGCAGAAATTCCGTCAGGCATGATCCCAACCCATCGGATACATAACCACCTTCTTGCACGATCACCGTGGGCAGATTCATTGCGGCGATCCGGGCTCCGATCGATGCAAATCCTGCCTCGGTCAATTGCATGCCTTGAAGCGGATCCCCTCGGTAGGTATCCAGACCCAATGCCAGAACCAAGGCGCCGGGACTATAGGATCTGATGCTTGAGATCGCAGCGTCCAGGGCCGACATATACTGCGCGTCTTCGGTTGATCTGGGAAGCGGAATGTTCCGATTGTAGCCCCGCCCGGCAGCTTCACCCCTTTCGTGGGCATATCCGCACATAAACGGATAATACGTTGTCGGATCGGCATGAAGCGAGACGGTCAGCACATCGTTTCGGTGATAGAAGATACCTTGCGTCCCGTTGCCATGGTGCACGTCCACATCCAGGATCGCCACCCGGTCATGACGGGACCTTAGCATCTGCGCCGCGATGGCGGAGTTGTTCAGGAAACAAAACCCACCGGCAAGGTCAGCATAAGCATGGTGTCCAGGTGGACGGGAAAGCGCGTATGCCGCGTTTGTACCGGCTAAAACATCGTAGGTTGCGGCGATCGCCGTATATGCAGACCATAGCGCGGCCTCGTAGGTCCTAGGTCCGATCGGACAGGCCGCATCTGCCATATGGTAGTTCGCCAGACCCGTGGGTGATGATGGATATCCGCCCAACGTTCGATCCAAATGCAGGTTTGGGATGACTTCTGGCCCAGCATTCGGAACCTCGTCGACCCAACGCTGATGGATCACCTCCAGGAAGCTCAGATATTCCGGCGTGTGTACAGCGGCAATGGGCCCTTTGTCGATGTTCTCGGGACGCTGAAAAGTCAGACCTGCCGCCTGCCCGGCCTGCAAAAGGATATCTGCGCGTTCGGCCACCTCCTCAGCGGCTTGAAATTGACCTGCAACCATAAACGTCTGAGGCTGATGCAAGTGCTGCTCATCGGCGTAGAATGCCATCATATCGCGCTGAGCCCCCCGTCGACAGCTATGGCCTGTCCCGTCATAAACGTATTCGCAGGATCAGAGATCAGCAGCATCGCCTCAACGACTTCATGCGCCTCGCCCATACGGCCCATCGGAATACGGCCCGAAAGGCGCTTGTAGGCGTCTTCGCGATCTTCCCCGTACTTATTTGCCAGAGTATCGGCGAAACCGTAGAGCATCGGTGTCTTCGCAAAGGACGGACAGATCGCATTCACCCTTACGCCATAGCGCGAATATTCGTCCGCTGCGGATTTCGTCAAACCCACGACCGCGTGCTTTGAAGCCGCGTAAGCGGCGCAGTGCCCGGCCCCGGTGATGCCGGCGACCGACGCGGTGTTTAGTATGGACCCGCTGCCCGTCTTCGCCATGACCGGCAATTGCGCTTTCAGCGCAAGAAAGACACCTTTGGTGTTTATATTAATCATCCGATCGAATTCATCCGCGGTGGTGTCTTCGATCCGCTTCAGCTCTGTGAAAACGCCAGCATTATTCAGCGCGATGTCCAGCGACCCGAATTGATCAAGCGTCTGTTCGACAATCCGAAGGTGATGATCTTCATCGGCAACATCACCAGCATTCACGATGACTTCGGCATCGGCCAACGCTGCCACGGTTTCTGCGAGACCATCGGCGTCAAGATCCGTCAGGGATAGCTTCGCGCCTTCTTCGGCAAGACGTTGCGCAGCAAGCCGGCCAAACCCGCTGGCCGCCCCCGACAACAATACGGTCTTCCCGTTAAACCGGGTCATGAAGATCCGGCCGACGCAAACGCCTTTCCTGATGGCGGCGATCATGACTCATGCGCTGCCTCCAGACCCCTGCGGGCAAACTCAGGCACATATTCCCCCATTTTCAACGCCCTTTCGGGGTTCGACGCATTGCCGTCCAGCCCGCGTTTCAAGACACCCTGCACGATCGCCGCCATGCGAAAGAACGAAAAAGCCAAGCAGAAATCAAAGATCGGAATACCAGATAAACCCCGCCGTTCGCAGTACCGATCAACATACTCCTGCTCGGACGGGATGCCTAGTTCAGTCCGGTCCTGGTCTCCGAAACCGCGTGTTTCCAACCCGGGCGGCATCCGCCATTGCATGCATTGGTAGGCCAGATCTGAATAGGGATGACCCAAAGTCGAGAGTTCCCAATCCAAAATGGCAAGGGCCTTGCCGTCGGGCGAATAAATCATGTTGTCGATGCGATAGTCGCCATGAACCAACGTGGTGATCCCGTCATCGGCCGGAGTGTTATCCTGAACCCATTTTACCAGCTCGTCCATTTCAGCCAAATTTTCGGTCTGGCTTGCATAGTACTGCTTCGACCACCGGCTGGTCTGACGCTCAAAGTAAGATCCTGGTTTGCCAAAATCACCGAGACCGATATCTCCGTAATCCACATCATGCAGGGCTGCCAAGGCGCGGTTCATGTCATCGAACATTCTCGCGCGGATCTCTGGGGGTTTTCCCTGCAATCGAGGGTCGAAGTGGACCTCGCCTTCAACGCATTCCATGACATAGAAGATCGTACCGATGACGTCTTCATCCTCGCAGAGATGATACATATGCGCGGTCGGCACATCTGTATTTGCCAAGGCCTTCTGCACCCGGAATTCGCGATCCACAGCATGGGCGGATTTCAACAACTGGCCAGGCGGTTTCCGGCGCAGGACATAGCGCCCGGATCCCGCCGTCAGAATAAAGGTCGGGTTTGACTGACCTGTCGGGGTCTTTTCTATCTGCAACGGCCCACGGAACCCAGGCACATGCGCCGCAAGATAACGCTCGACGATATCGGCATCCAAATGGGCAGCGGCGTGGCTCTGGCTCATCAGCTATAGGTCTCGGCATGCATGCGATCGGGCCGTTCCAGATGCGGTACGGCATTGATCATATTGACGTAAACACGGTCCCGCGCAAAGACCAGCCGGGTGATACCTGTGTTCCTGGCCTGAAGATTGAAGTCGATCATCTGCGCTGGCGTCAGACCCATCACCTGAGCCAAGGCCAAGGCGATCGCCCCACCGGATGATACCACCAGTACCCTTCCTGCGCCGTCACTAACCGCCTCATCCACCGCGTTCTTCACGCGCACGTTGAAAGCCTGCCAGGTCTCTGCACCTTCAACTTTTCCTTCGGACCAATCCAGCAACACCCCGCGCAACCGACGGAATTGGTCACGGCGGCTGAGAGACGGATCACGGTCCTGAAAACCGGCATTGGTAAGCAAGGCATCGGCGTTGTATTCCTCGAAACCTGGGATGATCTCTGGTGAGGCATCCAGGCTTTCGGAAATCGTCTGGGCGGTTTCTTTCTGCCGGCGCAGTGTTCCGCTGGCGATGCGGGCGAAGTCCAATCCCAATGACCCTAAGTGCCCACCCAGCCAGCGTGCCTGCTGCCAGCCGAGATCTGTAAGACGATCATAATCGTCGCTTGCGAAGGCTGCCTGCCCATGCCGGACCAGCCAAAGTTCTGTCGCCATGTGAAACTGTCAGCTGGAACTATCTATTCCTTGACAGAATAACGTCGCAAACTTTCTGGCGTAAGTCTTTTCGGTGGATATTGCACTGTGCGTCGTCGGCCCACGGCAACTTGCCCTCGTTTTCGCAAGATCTCTCTGTGACGTTGATGTCAGGGTCGCGATGTCTTCTTGTGTGAACTGTTCAGTACTGATGCTGCGCTTGTTCCAGCCTCTCAAGTACCTTTCGACCTCGGCACAGGTTGCTCGCCGCCGGATCTTTTCACTGGCGGTCAGTCGTCCACAGAATTTGGATTGCATCGCCGGTTCCAGCCCTGTTGAAGTAATGTAGCCACCGGGGACGGGCTGCGTGCGATATCGACGATACCTTCGGCTCCGTCGAGAGTTTCGCCGATTACCGCGAAGTCATTCTTACCCCGGATTTGGAGTTTTCAACTTCCTCGCGGATGGCTCTGGCCTCGGCACTGACTTGTTTGCTTTCGGGCTAGTACGCGACTGAATCCTTGATCGCGGCGCCAACATAACTGATGTCTGCGTTGACGGCATCCATACCGCCGTTCTCGGCATAGTGATTTACAGGTACAGCCACTGCGGCAGATAAGACTGCGCCACTAAGTGCACCCACGGCAAATCTTCCAAACCAAGACCCCTCTCTAAGGTCTTTGGTTTCAATGAAGATCAAGGACGGTAAACCACGTGTTATGTGATGGTGGGTTTTTCAACCGCCAGGATCGACCGTCCTGCAATTCCTGTCGTATCTAAATGTAGGTGCGGGCATGCACGCGATCCGGGCCGGCCAGATGCGGCGTGGCATTGAACTCGGTCAGGGAGAGGCCGCCATCGCGCACATTGAAGCGCGAGATGCTGGAGTTGATAACGTCCAAGCCGATCTGCGCCATGGTTTCGATGCCAAAACCCAGAACATGCCGCATGATGACAGCCTTTGGTCCACCAGAACTGACAATCAGAACTGATTGACCCTCTGCGGCTACCTGGTCAACTGCGTCGCAGACCCTTGCTCTGAACAGATCAAAGGGCTCATGCATGGTTTGGAAACTTTCGGAGCTCCAAGCGGTAAGGATCTTGGCGAACTCACCGGCGAAGCCTCCGGGCTCTGCAAGGCGGCCAGGATCGGCTACGCCGGCGCTGACGGCATCTGTTTGCAAAAGGTCGAAGTCCATCTCGTTCAAGCCGGGGACGACATCGAAGTCAGGCAAAACCAGTCCATCCGCAATGGCCGAGGCTGTCTCTCGATGGCGACGCATATCGCCCATGATTGCGCGATCGAAGCGCCAACCATCGCTGGCAAGATGTTCGCCCAGCCAACGCGCCTGCTGCCAACCCAAAGGACTGAGCCGGTCGTAATCGTCCGTACCGAACGTTGCCTGTCCGTGACGGACAAAGACAATTTCACCCATTTGCAGAAACCTGTGCGATGGAAGCCGGCCCCTGCTTTATCCCCTTGACCGAAAAACGACCAGCCCGGTTTGGGCTGGCCGTGGTAGGATTCGAACCTGGGATTGAAGCTTCAGACGCCCGGAGTGAAACTGATCAGTTCCTGAACAGTGTTCCGGGAGGCATCATTCCCGACGCGGCGGAACAGAACAGATGTTCCGAGTTCCGGCGATACGTAGTAGTCGCGGCTGGTCCAATCATCGCTGCAATTGACGTGATATGTGTCAAAAGTTCCGGCGGGAACCGTGACCCTTGCGGTACCTTTGACCGAGCAGTTTCTGGTCGTCGACCAGTCATTGCCTTTCACGTTGCTTCCGGTGACAGCGTAGGAAACAGAGTTTCCGACGGCTAACGGAAAGATCGCGCCATTCTTTGTCGAGTTCTGTGTTCCATCATCGAACGGAGTGCAATTCGTCCATTTCTGGGTGGGAGCAAAGCCAGCTTCTTGGGTATATGAGCAACCTTTCGACGTCTCAGTCGACACAACGACGCCAGCAAACGACACGACAACCGATTCAAACTGGCCTTCGCCTTCCTTCCAGACCTTTTTGTCACCGACCACAGGTAAGCGTAGTTCCATCGGTACCATCTCGGCTTGGACCGCTTCGGTCTTCACCTCTGGCGCACAGCCCGCCAAGGCGACCAAGCCAGCGGGAACAAGAAATGCAGAAAAACGATTCATATTACATCCTTTCACTTACGCACCCCCCAAAGACCGGCAGGGCCACATCTTTAACAATTCGCGAAAAGACGTGCGAATTCATCGCCCATTCGGGTTATGAGCTACGCATTTGTTCCGCGGGCGCATGGCCGGTCAGAAGGCACTCTAAACTCGGTTAGCCCTGTTGACGCCAAAACAGATCTTGCGCCAACGGCAAAGCGATATCAAAGAAAAGCTGATGCAGAGTATCAGTCATACTGTAATTAGAATATTATAACATTCCAAATATACAACCCTGTGTGAATTGGAGTTTCGCACACGTGTTCATCATTTTAGACGTGATCATTTATACTTTTATTCCACCATAATTTGTGGAACGCTCGGCTCATCTCGTGCTGACGCATCAAAACCAGAATCTGGGAGGATAGAACATGAAATTCCTTGCAAGATCGATTTTTTCCGGCGCGGCGCTTGGCGCGGCAGCTATGTTCACATTTAATGGTACTGCGGTGGCTTGCTCGCCTGAAGACTGGAAAGCCTGTGCCGGCAAGCCTTGGGTTGACGGCAACACAATGGACACGCCGCTTGGGTCCAAGTGGTGGCCAAATCCATTGTGGGGCGCCGAAGACGAAGCCGGGTCGACGAACTGGTATACTAAGCCAGAGGTGATCGCCCGTGCATTGGGCGCCAACGCAGGGAACGGCAAAGTCTACAAGCTGGGCCATCCTTACACAGTCGACATGCCGCTTTTCGGCGCACGCAAGTTTTCGCTACGTGTGCCTGGCCTGCCGACAGGTGGCGCTTTCGGTGCGAATTCGATCGTTTGGAACGACGAGTTCCTGGCCACGGAAATTGGCCAGGTTGGCACGCAGTTCGATGGACTGGGTCATATCGGCGTTCAGGTGGGATCTGTCGGTGATAAGACAGAGATGCGCTGGTACAATGGCTTCTCAGCCCACGACATGAAGGGCACGTATGGCCTGCAAAAATTGGGCACAGAGAAGCTGCACCCAATCATTGCCCGCGGCGTTCTGATCGACGTCGGCGCAATCTGGGGTAAGGACATGGTCGCCGGGGATGTAATTACCATGGATCATGTCAGGCAGGCCCTGGACGCCCAAGGTATGGCCGATTTCAAGTTCGAAGCCGGCGACGCAATCATCATGCGCACGGGATGGGAACAGCACTGGTCAGATGCGCCAACCTACAACAATGGCGCACCTGGTATTGGCATGGAAGTCGCGCGCTGGATCGCGGAAGAAGTCCAGGCCGGTGTGACCGGGTTTGACACATGGCCTGGCGATGCCGTTCCAAATCCTGATGCAACCTGCGTGTTCTGTGTACACACTTATCTGCAAACGCGTCATGGCATTGTGAACCAGGAAAACATGAAGCTGAGCGAACTGGCCGCCGACGGTGTCTATGTGTTCACTTACATGTATTCGCCTGCTCCGATCGCCGGAGCCACTGGATCGATGGGCGCACCTCTGGCGATCCACTGATGTGAGAATGAGGGTGGGTCGACCATCCACCCTCAATACGCTGCTCCTGATCTCCACCGCCGGGAGTCTATTGCAAAATGTCAGATAAAGTACTGAACACGCCTTCGAAGTGATCTCCGCCCAAGCATTCGTAGCGGTGCTTCAAAGCCGCGGCCCAGACGTCGCCTTCGACGAAGCATCCCTTCGACCATGCGCCGACATAAGACTGCTGCAGCGTCTTCAACTCGCCCAAACCGTGGGGAAGTCCGTTGGAGAAACTTCCCGAATAAACCTCGTCCTCTGACGGCATCGTTAGTTCGCCGTGACCGTGGAACTGCCCGGCCTTGTGTCCGCCTTCATAGACATGGCCCGAAGGCAACCAGCTGCGCCCATGCCCGTCTGCCTGGCCTTCGATCAGGTTTCCGCTGAAGCCCGCTTCAACGGTTTGCCCGTATCGGATAAACTTGCGGAACAAGACGCCCTGACCGCTGGCAAAGCCGTTTGCGCAATCGCCGTTCCATTCGACCTTTTCCTGCGCCATCGGTCGATTGATCCAGACCTTGCATCCCGATCGCTCGGCAACGATGTATTGCGGTTTGGTTCGGTCGTGTACGCGCTGAATGTGATCCATTGCATCCGGGTCTATTCCAGGCGGCCCCTCGAGGGTCGGCGCCGCAGGGAAAAGCTGCCAGTCCTTCAGAAATGCATTCAAGGCCCGGCGGTTGTCTGTGCCCCAACTGTCAAGTTTTAAACCAGTCTGGTATCCATCACGCCAGAACTGCAGCGTCGGAGGCAGGTTCTTGCCAACGCGGCGGTCAGCCCATTGCCGTTCGATCACGGCCGCGGCTTGATCCCGTTCGGCTTTCTTGATCCCATAAAGTCCGATTCCGGCGACAAGCAGAACGCCAAGCGCGCACCCCGTCAGAACAATCGCGAGCAACCGAGCCATCGGTCCTCACCCCCTAATCGATCCGTCTCATCTGATTTGCCGTAGGTAACGGTTGGGGCGGAAAAATGGCAAAGTTCAGGCTGTTAACTGATATTTGAAGATCGGCTGCGCCGGTTCTCTGACATTGCACCGAATGCTCACACCATACTATCCTCGCGCCCTGGAACCGTACTTTTCAGGACGCGGAATGCTGCGCTATCGCCTTCGAATGTTTTTGGCAAGTTGGTGGTTCGCCTCGGTAGCGGCCTGGTTCACCGGACATAGGCGCCGCATCAGATCAAACCTGAAACGTATTCATCCGGATTGGACGCCCAGGAAACGCTACAATGCAGAACGCAGGATCGCGAACAACATCGGGCGGACCTATGCCGAGTTTGTTTTCATTCGGGGCTTTCATGCCCGGGTAGCTGAATCCTCTGAATTGAAGGGCCCGGGCGTCGCAGCGATGAAAAAGGCCCAGGCAGACGGTCGCAGCTGCATTTTTGCTACTGCACATTTCGCGAACTACCTCGCATGCGTCCGGGCCCTGACGGAGAACGGAATTCCAGCAGGCATTCTCTACCGCCAGATCGGCACCCGGGCATTGGACTATCTGTTCGATAGGGTGATGAACAGTTTTGATCAAAAACTTTTTAAGATTGGGCGGCGTCAGGATCGCAGTTACCAGCGTAATCTCTACAACTTAGCACGGCATGTGAAGGGTGGCGGGCATGTCGGCCTATTGTTGGATCAGCGGGTCGATTCTGGTGCTCAACTCAGGTTCTTTGGCCAACCAGCATGGACTGCATTGTCCATTGCGGAGATGGCAATCAAGTTCAACGCCGTTCTGATACCTTCTTACGCTCTGAGACAACCGGATGGGGTTCATTTTCGCTTCTATCTACAGGAGCCAATCGCCAACACCGAGCCGGTGGGCATGATGCAGGAATTCAATGACCGAGCCGAAGCTTGGATCCGCGCACATCCTGAACAATGGTTTTGGAACATTCGCCGCTGGGATTAAAGCATAGAAACCTTTAGCGTCAGCAACGAAGCCACGCTTGTTCAATCAAAGAGCTTTTTCAGAGCGTCTGTTGACGACCTGCCTGGACACTCGATCGCATGGCGCAAGACCCAATCTGAATACTCAGGACCCGCAAAACAGCCGTTTTCCCAATCGCCATCGATCACTTTGTTATCCCTCTGCTTCCGCCCTGGACCATGCGGATATCCGTTCTGAAAATTACCTGCGTACCGGTAAACCCCATCATAATCCAAGTCGATCAGAGTGCCTTTTCCGTGATAGAGGCCATCGGCATGATCCCCTTTGTACATCATGAAATTGGAATCGACGGTCTTACCAGAGCCATGTGCTTTGCCAGCCTTCATCGGCCCCTGATATCCAATTTCGTGAAGTTCGCCCATCATCACATAGCTGCGTGTTAAGACGCCTTCACCGTCCGCCAAGCCATCCTTGCATGCACCTTCCCAGGTAACCTCTTCCTGAGCCAATGGCCGTTCGATCCATACCTGACATTCCAGATCTACCGTTCGGATGAGACGCGCGGACCGTTCTGGGTGTTGACGAGAGATGTGGACTTCAACTTCCAAGCTCAGCTTTCCGTCCTTATTCGGAATCTCTGGAGGTAGTTTCCAATCGCTCAGATAAGACGCCAGCGACTTCAAGTGCCTGGTCGTCCACTTTTCTGGATATGGATCTGCGGGATAGCCGTCTTGCCACAGGTAGAATGCGGGCGGATAAACTGGTGCTTGGTCAACCGTCTCGACCCGCGGCACGGTAATGGGGTCCTCTGCTTCGATGATATCGACCTGCAAAGGTTCTTCATTCACAGAGACCGCTGCGGCTACACCGGCATCGGTCGCAGGCGATGCACCCATGACGGTGATCACTGCAACCAGTCCCAGGCCAAAGGCCACTCCAATCAAAACAACACCTACGAGACGCACCATATTTCGCCCCCATGCCGTCAACCAGAAGGAGAATATTGCGAGAATGGGTCAGGAATGTGGCCATTCAATTGGCGGTGGCCACGTTTGTGAGATTACGAAGCCAGTCCAACCCTTCGCCGACCCATTCTGCTGGAATCGAATGCCCCTTCGGATGCAAGCAGACCTCCAGCACATGGCCAGTATCGCCATCCCAGCGCGTGCATTCCCGCGGTCTTTTCGGATGGTCCAGGGAGTAGGTGTGGTCTGGAACGTCATCGGCCCGATTCAGCCCCCGCAACAATTCCATGCCTTCCGGGATTGGCATGGAATTATAAATGCCGACGATATCATAATCCACCACACCATCTGACGTGCCGTGGATATGGCGCATGGTGACGGGACCGGTTGGGCAGGTTTCAGGTGTCGAGTGCCAAAACCCCCCGGCAATCGGAGCATGGCCTGCAAAAAGGTCACCAGCATAACAGGCAGCATTCCAAGACATTGATGCGCCCCGGGAAAATCCACTGGTCATTGTGAGTGACTCATCCACCGGCCAGCGACGTCTCACATCTGCCATGACGGCACGGATGTAGGCCAGTTCATCCCGCCCGCTTTCGGCGCGGCCCCTGCCAATCTGCCGCCAATAACCCGTCCGGGCATAGGGTGCGATGAAGAGTCCGCCGCGGGTGTTCACCCCATTCACCATAGCCTTGTTCCGGAATGTGCCTTCAGGACTGCCGTTCCAACCATGGAAGTAGACTACCACCGGCAGTTTGCTTTCACCGTCCCAATCAGCCGGGGCCGCGGCAAGGTAGTAGCCGCCGTCAATCTCGCACCTGTCCGTATTGCCGCAGGCGGTGGCGCCACTCGGCACTATGGCCAAAAGGCAGAACAAGCACAGCGCTATCATTCGGCGCATCATCGACTCCTTATGCAGGTCAGCGACGAAAGCCGCCCGTGTGCAACTGCACAAGAAAAAACATTGTGACCGGGCTCGTGTTCTTTCTCGGATGGAGAGAGATTGTTTTGCGATTCTAGGCCATAATCTGGAATAATTAGTCACCCCGGCCAGTCGGCTTTGTCGTAAATGCTACGCAGCCGGACATGGCCGGGGTGTCCCACTCTACAAGACCAGACACACTCCGGTATCCGGTCAGAATGCGCGTTTCAGACTTAGGCCAAAGGTAAATGCACTGGCGCTGCCAAGCTCAATCGAATTGCCGAAGCTGCTTTCGACATCAATCTCGCCGAGATACGAATAAGATGCCGTAGCACCAATCTCCGCGCATCCGCAGAAGTCGTAGAACAGACCGAACCCGATACCGAAGTAAGGTACGACTTCTGACCCGTCATATAGCACTGAACCGCTTGATCGGACCGTTGCTCCACGACTGGCACCACCAACTGTCAATTTGGTTTGTGCATAAATATCCTCGGTAAAGTCCATCTCTGCACCGACTGTGACCCCGGCACCCCAGACGTGTTCCTCGCCGTCAACATCACTAGTAAAAGATCCCCCACCGCTGATCAGTTGATCAAAGGGGACCCAGGCGCCACTGGCTTTAACACCGGCGAAGATCCGGGTAGTTCCGAATGCGCCCGGATTCTCCGTACCCATCGTGGCAACGGTTTTGTAGGCCGCGATATCAAAGCCCTTACCAACACTCTGAGAAAGCTCCTAGGCTCAGATCGCCCGTTGGAAAAATCGCAGAGGCGCCCAGGCTAACCTTAAAGTCTAAGGGTTCATCTGCGAAAGCTGCCGACACACTCATTGTAAACGCTGCAATGGCAGCGCCAATCCATTTTAAACGTCTCATTTTCCCCACTCTCTTTTTCGGCCAACATGAAATTACACGAGGCGAGATGCGTCCCCAAGTTGAGGCAACATCAAATGATGTTAACTTGATGCATTGACGTCACGTCATCACAGTCATGTGAGTCGCGATGCGAGCGTCACGTGACGTCTACAACAACGGAAAGGAACTGTGGACGCCTGGTGTCACGACCAAAGGCGCCCCAGCGGCCACATGATCCGGGTTCAGGTCTGCAAATGATGAGACGCCCGTCAAACCTAGGGCCGAATGAACTTCGTTTTCCAGAATTTCCAGCACACGGATCACACCCGCCGGCCCCGCAACTGTAAGTCCATAGCAATAGAGTCGTCCGATCCCAACTGCATCGGCGCCAAGAGCAATTGCCTTGACCACATCCGTGCCACGGCTAATCCCACCATCCATCACGATTGTGGCCTGTCCATCGATGGCATCCACGACCTCAGCCAGAATCTGGGCGCATCCCAATCCGTGATCCAACTGCCGGCCGCCGTGGTTCGAAACATAAACAATGTCGATCCCATGATCGACGGCCATCCGGGCATCCTCGGCAGTCCCGATCCCCTTAAGTGCCAATGGAATATCATAAGCCTTGCGGATGCGGGCGATGTCATTCCAGGAAAGCGATGCCTGAGCCTTCACTGCTTCGTCATTTACGTACCGCCTCCAAGGCTTTGAGAACCTCTTGACGATGTCCCGCTCGCGTCGGGAGTAAACGGCAGTATCTACGGTGAAGCAGAACGCATCGAAGCCTTCTGCAATCGCTCTGTCGACCTCTTCTTCAATAAATCGCCCGAAGCCCCGGACATAGAGTTGATAGAAAAGCGGTCCGTCAGTTGCCGCCCGGACCTCGTCCATCGTCCGTTCGGTTACAGAGGAGAACATCATCCCTGCCCCGAAGCCCTGAGCACCTTGTGCGACGCTGACCGCGCCCATTGGATCAAAGCTGTCCAAACCGCCTACCGGCGCCAGAATAACCGGCAGCCGGATCTTCTTGCCCAGCAGCGTAACTGATCCGTCGATCTCAGAGACATCAACCAACACTCTTGGCCGCAGCGCCAGTGCATCCAGAGCCGCACGGTTGCGGACCAGAGTGGTCTCGGTCTCGGTTCCGCCGACCAAATAGTCCCACATATGGTCGTCCAGCTTATTCCGCGCCGCAGCGATGAATTCGTGATTGGCCAGGAAGTCGTTGGTCAGATCGGTCATGGATATGTGCTTATGGACGTGTCAGACAAACGGCGAAGATGCGATGTTCGACCTGCATCTGCTCGCCAGGAAAGCGCTGTGTCAAGGTGGCCTTGAACTCGGCACGGAAGGCTTCAACATCATCCGGGCTTAGGACCGGAGCGATGTGTGCGCTGGCGACAATGCGGCCAGCCCAGGCGTCGTGTGAATATGTCAGCATAGCCGGGAACCCGGTCACTACATAATCCCCGAAGCCGTTCTCGGTGAGTTCATAAAGCCATTCCGGGTACTGAAACGTCATTGCACGGCCAGTGGGTGGCGGGCTCCATTTCTGGATTGCCTGCCGAGTGATATCGATCACATTGTGTGGCCGGGTCAGCCAGTCCAGATGAGCAATCAACAGGTGCCCACCGGGGCGCAACAACCGCAAGCATTCCTGAACGGCTTTGGGTCGATCGAACCAATGCCAGCATGTTCCTGCAGTGATAAGATCGAAGGTTGGGCCTGTAAGGCCGGTGTTCTCGGCAGTTGCCTCCTTGTGGATGATGTCCAATCCTTCACGTCGGGCAGCAGCTTCAGCCTGCTCGAGCATCTCGGCGGACGGATCGATTGATGTCACGGATCCGCCCTGCCGTGCCAGTTCACGCGCCAGCAATCCGGTTCCGGTACCTAGATCTAAAACATCGCACTGCAGCGGGGTGATCGTCGCCAACCAGTCGAACAGCCGCTTGGGAAAACCCTGACGATGTTTCGCATAGTCCGATGCGGTGTGGCCCCAATCCGGTCCACTCACTTCGGGGTAACCTTTTCTACATCAAGCACCGACAAGGGCTGCGGCAACGGCGGTAGAGATAGGATCACCGACCAAGCTTCTACCTGACTTTTTGGGCCCAAGATCTGAATTTCGCGCCCATAAACCGGAGATTGGATCTTCGGCATGATCAAAACAGCGCCGTCAATCACAACGGCAATCGGATTGTCGGCCTTCTGTCCAATCAACGCATCTAAGTCACGGCTCGCCCGTTCGGTTAAGCAGATGTTCACAGCGGCCCCGCCCGCCGTGTCACGATAGGCCTCGGCCCGCTCTAGCAGGTTGCCGGAAAGATCCGGTTCAGCCCGCAGCAGGAAGAACTCCGTTCCCTCCATAGCAGGCAGACAATCCATCCCTTTGACGGCTATGCCCTCGCAGGTATCGACTGACTTGACGCCGGAATGAAGAGTTAAAGATCCAGGCCGCGTGGTCAGCAACACTGCTTCCTCCGGCGTCCGACCGTCATCGAATTCAACCCGCAATTCGGTGCCCTGCTGGCGTGAAGTGGGATTCAGTCCAAAAGCCTGCAGCCGCTTCGTCACGATGTCGATGATCAGATCCCCATCAGGCATGTTCGGCATACCTCCCAGGGTATATGCAACGCGGGATTGGCCTGCTTCCGCGACGGACACTAGCGCCCCTCCAAACAAGACGGTCAAAAAAGATGCGATAAGCAATCTCATCAGGGATCCCCTTCGACGTGCAATTGATTTTGCTCCATCCAGGACTCGAAAGGGACAATTACGGTGTTGTCATCTGCGATAATAAAGGGCGAGGTATTGTTTCCTTCTTCGAGCTTGTCGAATGCGGGCAGCAGTTCGGATGCCCACTGCTTCAAGCTGTCGCGCTTTTTGAGCGTATACTCCGACACCTTGAAACGCGGCCCTGCGTAGTCTTGCGCTTTTACACGATCAATCGTCCGGTCGATCAGGCGTTTCAGGTGATCAAGATCGTAGTCTCGGTGAAAACCGTCCCAGACATCGTAGTCTGGATACGTCCGAAGCACTCCGAACGAAATCGCGGGTAGAATCGTAAATTCGAGTGCTGTCGCCAAGTCGCAGTCGGGCTGATCTAAAATCCAGTCCAAAGCCTGCGGGATCGTTCCATCCGGATCGGGAAACTCGAGAACAATCTTAGCGACCACCATGTGACGAACGTCAAGAGATTGTCCTTTGACCCACTCGGCCAGGCCACCCGGGGACATAGGAACCTGCCGTTCGTCCATCCATTGTGCGCGCAGCGCGCGCATTCGATCCTGCGCTGCCTCTATGGCCGTTTCTGCTTCTTCATACGCCCTGGACTGTTCCGAAAGCAGATCGCGCAAGGCCTGCACCTTCGGCCGCGCGGCCCGCGGCAACGTGCGTAGATATGACGCAAAGTCTGGTTCATTCAGGTAAAGACAGAATGCAGGCATTGCTGCTTCATCACCAGAAACGCTGGCCATCGACTTCAGGCCATCGGGTCCCAGCTTTGCGCTGTCCTCGCGCACTGCCTGCATCGCCATTGCCGCCGGACTTGCCGTTGGCATTTCGATACCCAGTTTCTTGGCCTCGGCCTGACGTTCTCGCGTCATGATGAGATTATAGCCGCCATCAAGGATCAAACGGCTGACCAGATCCTTCCGGCGTCGCTGAAAGCGCAACTTTCGTGCACCGGGGAAGATTGGAGACATCAGTCTTAGAAATGCGTCCACTGGCGCCCCCAGGGAACAATAACGATGAATTCAGTCGACTATGCCACTTCAAAGAGGCCCGCCGCCCCCATGCCGCCGCCGATGCACATGGTGCAGACCACATGCTTGGCGCCCCGTTTCTTGCCTTCGATCAGCGCATGGCCGACCATCCGTGCGCCCGACATGCCATAGGGGTGGCCAACCGAGATCGCCCCGCCATCGACGTTCAGGTTCTCGTTTGGAATGCCCAACTTGTCCCGACAATAAAGCACCTGAACGGCAAAGGCTTCATTCAGTTCCCAAAGGTCGATGTCATCCATTTTCAGGCCATGGACTTCCAGCAACTTCGGCACAGCAAACACGGGACCAATGCCCATCTCATCGGGGTCACAACCGGCGACGGAGATGCCACGATAGTAGCCCAACGGCTGCAGTCCGCGGCGTTCAGCTTCTTTCGCCTCCATGACAACCGAAGCCGACGCACCGTCGGACAGCTGAGACGCGTTCCCTGCGGTGATGTATGCGCCTTCCTTGATTACAAGACCGTCCTTGAATACCGGGGCCAAGCCCTGCAGCCCTTCCATGGTGGTCGTCGGACGGTTGCCTTCGTCTTTGTCGAGGACGACGTCTTTTGACGAAATCTCTTTGGTTTCTCTGTCCTGGACCAGCATGGTCGAGGGCAGCGGGACGATCTCATCATCAAAGGCGCCGCGCTGTTGGGCAGCAGCGGTGCGCATTTGGGATTGATACCCGAACTCGTCCTGAACCTCGCGGCTGACACTGTAACGATCCGCCACGGTCTCGGCCGTTTCCAGCATTGACATATAAAGCGCTGGAAGATGTTCCTTCAGCCAGGGGTCGCGCAACCGATCAGTGCGCTGATCCTTGGTCTGAACCAGGCTGATCGATTCCACGCCACCGCCGACGACCGTGGTCATGCCGTCATGCAGGATCTGCTTGGCCGCCATGCCGATCGCAATCATGCCCGAGGCACATTGCCGGTCCAGAGACATGCCCGCAACGGATGTCGGCAAACCGGCCCGCATTGCCGCCTGACGACCGATATTCGATCCGGTTGAGCCCTGCTGCAACGCGGCGCCGATCACCACGTCATCAACTTCGTGTGCCTCGACCCCAGCGCGTTCGACAGCATTTTTAATCGCGTGACCCGCCAGCTCCTGCGCCTGGGTGTCATTGAAAGCGCCGCGATAGGCCTTGCCAATGGGTGTTCGGGCGGTAGAGACGATAACGGCTTCTCGCATGATATCCTCCATGTCATTGCTTACGCCTGATGTCCCACCCTGCCGGGCCTGTGTCAAACGGACGATAACTGGAGTTTGCAAAATCACGTTGATGGCAGGTTCCTGACAGGATGGTGTCAGCAGACTGTCGGTAGGGTGATCGAGCAGAAATCGGAGAACGAAATGGCTCTTGGAAAGAAGCTGAACACCACTTTTCGTAAGTTCATAGAAGCGCAACCGATGTTCTTTGTTGCCACTGCGGCCAGGGTTGGCCGGGTGAATGTCTCGCCCAAAGGCATGGATACCCTGCGCATTCTGGATGACCGGCGCATCGTATGGCTCAGCCTGTCCGGCAGTGGAAACGAAACGGCAGCACACTTGCTGGACAAGCCGCGGATGACGCTGATGTTCTGCTCCTTTACCGAGAAGCCCTTGATCCTGCGGGTCTATGGGACGGCGCGGGCGATCCACCCGCGGGACGCGGAGTGGCCGGATTTGTTGGCGCTCTTTCCCGCGTTGGCGGGCAGTCGGCAGATTTATGATCTGACAATCGAGAGTGTGCAGACTTCCTGCGGCAGCGGCGTGCCGACGATGACCGTAGGTGAACAAAGGGGCAATGAAGAACTAGAGCCGTTTTATGCCGAAATGGGTGAAGACGGTGTCCGGGATTACTGGCAACGGAAAAACGTGCATAGCATCGACGGGCTCGAAACAGGCATCTTCGCGTCGGATGGTTAATGTCATGATGCTCCACCAAATCGCCTTGATTTGCCAAAATCCTGGCGAGACGCGGCCCCATTCCGATGCGACCGATAACCCTGAGGATCGGGAACGGAGACCCTGGATGTTGAATGCGTTTGTGAAAGCTCTTTTTTTGGGGATCGTTGTGTTCGTGGCGGTTTCAAATGGCGGATTTCATCCATCGCCCAAGGCGTCTGACAGACCTGAAGTTCAACCGGCCGAATAAGCCTATTTTCCTAACCACGTCTCCGATTTACTGCGTACGCCATCTAACGGCCAACTAAGCCTTCAATCTTTAACTAGCCGGGAAAACAGCGTGCAGTCCATGACGGCACTTTCGTGAATTGGAAAATCACCCGGAGTTAGCGATTTCTTGGGAGCTTGACGCCAATGTCCGGCGCGACTAACTACCCACCCTCTGCTGGGGAATAGGTTAACGGTAGACCCACGGACTCTGACTCCGTTAGTCCTGGTTCGAATCCAGGTTCCCCAGCCATTTTTTTCAATAACTTAGCTAAAGCGATGCGGACCGGATGCTACATTTGGGTAAATATTTGGGAAAACTCGATCACTTTTCGTGCCTTTCGAGCTTGGCGACGGCGCCTCTTGCAACGGCTCGATCGTCGGCCAGATAATGTGCGTCTGCGATGCCGGAAACCTCTGCATTCGTGTGGCCCGTGATGGCCGCGATCTCGTGTGTCTCACATCCCGCAGCACGTAGCCTGGTGCAGGCTGTCCCGCGCAGATCCCCCGGCGCCGGACCGTCAACCCCTGCCCTAAGCGAAGTCTTGCGCCATAAGGTTCTAAAGCCATCTGGCGTCCACGGAAGGCCGGACGAATTCGTAAGGATCGTAAGATTGCGCTTGGGGGTCGTGTCCAGAGCCTCGCACAGTGGCGTTGCAATCGGTATAGCTACCCGCCTGCCCGTCTTGGATTGCCTGAAGCGCAGCATCTCACCATCATAAGCTGGCCACTGGACCCGCAGAAGATCTGCGAACCGCTGGCCGGTGTATACCGCAAAGAGGAAGGCCAAGCGCAACGATTCTGACGCATGGTTGCAGAAATGCGTCTTGGTCTTCTCGGGTCCAAATGATTTCCTTGCGGGTTCCTGCGTCGATCCGGCCGGGCTTTTCGAGCGGGTCTACCGGAACTTTCCCCCGATCCGTTGCCCAGGCCAAGACGCGCGCATCACAGTGATTGCATAGTCCGCCTGCCTGCCGGACTCCCCTGACATTGCATCGCGCCAGTCAAGGAATAGGCCACGAACCTTGGGAGATGACAAGGCCTTGATCGGCAGATTGCCCCATTTGGCATCGATCAGCGTTTGCTGCTTGATGTAATCTCTTCGCGTGCGCGCCCCAAGATCCAAGAAGCCCTTGCCACTGCAAATTTTGCCACGTGATTTGATGTAGGCTCTCGTCAGATCGGCCAGCGTGCCGGTGATCTTTGGTTGTTCGTAACTCGCGACAGCTTCGTTGTATGCTTTAGCGAATTCCGGAGATCCGTATTTTCCCGGCAATCGATGTCCACCTTTCCAGGCATACCAGTAGATTGCCCTGGTGCCATCTGCCAGCTTCACGCTGACTTTGTTGATACCGGGATATGGTTTAGCTGGTCGTCCCAAGGAATTTCTCTAAAGCCCTGTCAGCGCTATCCTGTGCGTTTGGCGTCGTATGCATAAAGACGATTGTCCCATCAGGATCAATGCGAGTCTCTGCAAGTGGCAAGTTTGCATTACGCGCCGCCTTCCAGAGCCTTTCTAAATCCTTTTGGGGAATGTTCAGGGGTTCACAGCCTTTCCAGATCCTTCATGGGGTAACGCGGCGCATTCTTGAAGCGCCTGATCTCGGGCAATGTACTGCATTCGCGATGGCTCATCCGGGCAGGCGCGGATCTTATCGCGGTGGGCTTTCTTTACCTGATCGGGACTGGTGCTCCGAGGTAATGTGAGAACGGCTGTCCAGTGTTCGCTTGCGGGCGGCGAAAGCTGCCCCCGGAGCCCTCGGAGTGTCGCGCGAACAATCTCAAGGCCAGCGTACCGCATTTCGGTGCGCCGAGCTTCGATGATGTTGTGAATTGCCTATAGGTTACATTCTGCTCCGTCGTATCGATCAACAGCAATTCAGCGTTGATCATCATCCCAGAAAAACCAAACGGCGATCCCAGGATCGGATGGTCGAGTCTGCCCAGGGCTGACGTTGCTGGTGATGACCAGTTGCGGATTGGTGACCCGCTGTCCTCGCCAAACTTGCGAAGGCTATCATCCACGTTGTTCATGGCTATTGCCAAGACTGTCGAGAATTTCGAGCGCATCGACTTCTTGGCCCGCTCGATACCCTCCGGCCACTGCAGCGGATACGGCGATCTCCCCGAACTTCAAATTTTCAGGAGATTTCCGCCGAACTTGGGTGTTTCCCCTTTGTCGACTTGGCACACTTCAGGCCGAAGTGTCGGAATTTTGTCCCTTATAGATACACGCAAACGCACCGTCGATCTTGCCGAGCTTGTACGTATGTTCGTCAAACCAATTCCCTTTGACCTCTTACACAACCAAGGCCGTCGCGCGCTCTAAGCAGTCTTTGTAGACACGTGTACGGCCTTCTGCAGGGCCACCTTGGAAACGCAGAACGTCGCCAGCCTTCGGCAGATTACTCACCTTTAGACCCCTGCAATTCCAACGCTATAGCACGCGCAAGACGCTCAAGTTCGTTGTCGGTCATCTCTGCGTTTGTGTCGATTTGGCCGGTGTGGTTCATATCAACGCGATCGCCGAACTTCTTAGGCTGCATCTTGCCAAGCATCCACTTGCGGGCGTCAATGCGCACACGACGGTCATTCGGATCCAGTTTGGCATCGTCGGCAATGTCCGTGATGTCTTCGAAAATGCCGTCCTCACGCTCTTCGCGCGCGCTTATTGTTGCGCCAAATTTGAATCATCATTGCACCAGCGCACAAACGTTGACTGATCAGGCATACTATCGTCCCGACACACAGAACACAGGCTTTGTCCGCCCCTTATCCCGGCCAGGATGATATCAACGATCTCTGGTGTGCGCTTACTAGGCATCAGTACACAACTTCCCGCGCACGGCCAATCTTGATCGGTTGATTGTTGAGATTGCCCTGTAGTGGTACAGGTAATTGGTCACTTCGGCGTACTCGATTGCACGCCCTGCGGCTTCAACGGCATTAGGCACACCATGCACATGCAGATCCTTGTCTTTAAAACGTTTCTTTGCCATCAGTTCGCCTGATAAAGCTATGTAAGCCTTCCAGCCTTTACCAAGAAGTTTTTTAAGCTGACAAGCTGGGGTGGCTTTTCACCATTGTTCTAGGCGCATCAAAGGATGGGGCGGACTTTCGGGCCTTAGCCAGTCCAGCAGGACCGATGCTATTTGCTGGCCCTAATCTGCTTAGGTCGCGCTGTCTTCCCTTGCGGGGCCGCGCGGATCACCCTCACAGACTTTAGGACTATAAAACAGGTCATTTAATTCGGCAAGGATTTTTAGACCAGAAAACATGCTCTGCTCCCCGAAATCTCTGCCAGCTAGGCTTAGAGTTTTCCGCTACGATTTCCTAGGCTGGAAACGGAGCGAAGACGAATAAAAGCATCAAGGTTCACAGACGCGCAGAAGGCGTTCATCATCAAGCAAGGTGAAGAAGGAAAGCCGGTCGCGGAGGTCTGCAGAGAGGCAGGAATTAGCCAGGCAACCTATTTCAACTGGCGCAAGAAATACGCTGGCTTGATGCCGTCCGAGATGAGGCGTCTCTGTGAGCTCGAGGATGCGAACGGCAGGCTGCCCGGAGCTGAGATCAAAACTTCATGGCGGCCTTTTGCGATATCAATCGCAACCAAAACAGGCTCGTCCTGTGCAATACTGGCATCGGTCATAGTCGGTCTCACTTGCGGTGTGGTTTGTTGCAAAGGATCATATGTCGGTACCCTTGGCGAGGTTCAAGGCATCCTCGAAATCTACGCCTAGGTAACGGGACGATGCTCTCGATTTTTGTGTGACCATGCAGAATCTGAACTGCACGCAGGTTGCCGGTTTTCTTGTAGATCAGTGAAGCTTTCGTTCGCCGTAGCGAGTGAGTGCCGTATTCCTCGGGCGGCAATCCTACGGCCTCGACCCATTCATTGACCAATCGGGCGTACTGCCGCGTGCCAAGGTGAGGGCAGCGGGTCAGTCGGCTTGGAAAGACGAAGTCGTCTAGCGTGCCACTCCGAACTTGCAGCCATGCCGACAGACTCTTCCGAGCCGTTTCGGTGATCTCGAATTGGACTGGTCTGCCGGTCTTCTGCTGGATCACTGTCGCACGCCGTTTTACCTCGCCTCTAGTCGAGACGTCATCGATGCGGAGCTTCACAAGATCGCAGTTTAGAGTCGATGGCGAGATCGAACAAAGCGCGGTCCCTGACGAGCCCACGATTCTGCAGATTGAACCGGATTTCCCAATGGAAGGCCTTCTTCGGGCCAATCTTGAATCCGCTACTCCAAGTCTGCGCGTGCTGTTGGTCATCGATTGTTGGCATTTCGTGCCTCCCTTGAGATGACTGCGGGATTGCAGCCGCTGTGGCGTCAAACTTCTCGTCGTGAGCGCCCGCGAAAGCTGACTCTTAAAGGCTAACGGGGGCGACGGCGCCTGCGCGATAATCGCCGTTCGTTACGGTGCAGATCAATTGGTACTCTGCGGGACTTTGCAGCCATCCGCATTTTTGCTCTAAAGGACCGCAGTCAGCCCAAACTTACATCCGTCTTAAAGCAGTCGTGGCGGATTCCAGACATTCGTGCGCTGCGGACAAAGGTCAGCCATGCGGGACAAACCTGCCGTTCATTCCTTTTGGTCGAAGGTCTAGAATTGCGCGATCATTGCCATTCGAATGGTAAACGCTAAACTGGAACACTGTGTTACAAACTGGAAGTTAACTTAACAGATGTCTTGGGGACATTGTTCTGTACCGAACCTCATGCCGGTCGAATAAATTTAGTTCTCGATCAACGTTCGTGATAAAGTGGTCATCTCAACAATATCCTCGGCGCTGCATTCCCGATCTGACGTCAGTGTGGCTTGCATCCAAGTGCAGCCGCCTTGCGACGAGTCTTGGCAGATATTGCGAACCAGTATTGATAGGCCGTGCTCTGTAAGATTGGCGACGCAGGTTCCATCGGATAACCGGGCGTTTATCTCGACATCGTCTGCCGACAGTATTGCACAAAGGTCGCGAGGTGCCACGCTCTCGGCTGAAACGAAACAATTCCAGCTCCCTGGGTAAATGTGATAGTTTGCCGTAAAGCCGTCGCGGGTAAAGTAGCCGTAAGCGTCGTTCTGCCAGTCCGACGTGAAGCCCTGCGCCCCAAAGATTTCCCGTAGGCTGGCGGCGGTGATTCTTCCTGACGCACAGGTTGCATCGAAAATCTCGGCTATCTCAGCAGACCCATGCAGAGCGCTGGTTTCTCCTGCTTCCACGAAGTGCGGACCAATTGATCCGATTGGAAGTGCGAGAAAGACGGTCTTGAGTGCGGTTCGCCAGGTCATCGGTCTAACCTCTCATCTTGCGACCCCTATGTCAGCGTGTATCCGTCGATATCTTTCGGTGTCGAGTGCAGCTATGCTATGGCTTTCAGGCCAGTCTACGAAGACTGGACGGTAAAACGCAACTTTCCAGCCAGCGACAATCAAGCAGTCCGTTAGGACCACGTCGCAATTTCGCAGCGTTCGAGTCAGTTAGATCGCATGAATGTCATTCTCGGTCGAGCGTACTCTCCCAAATAGGCGCTGCCTGCAACGTTTGAAGAAGGTGCTCAACTTCGTTGGCCCATGCTTGATAAATCTTGGTCGCAATTGCCGAGGCAGGCCTGTGTCTTGGCGTGATCATCGCGTAGCGGTAACGCAATTTTTGCGACAGCGGTCGCACAACCAATGCGTTGGACAGATCGCTGATCGCATTCACATGCACCACGGTCAGTGGATCGAGAATGGCACAACACCGGCCAATGACGACAAACTGCAGGATCGGTAGAAAGGTTTGGCTCTTGATTTTCGAATTGAACCTGTATCCTGCCGCCAGGAACGCAGATCGAACTTCCTTTGTGTGGGCATGGTCCGCTTGCAGTGTTCCCATGGGCTCATTGTCTAGATCGCTTAGATCAACCATTGAACGCGATGCCAGAAGATGCTGTGCGGGCAATGCCACGAAGCAATCGCCAGAGATAATCTCGGCTCGGTAGAGATCAGTGGTTCCTGCCGCCTCCGGAGAATCTGCAAACCCGAAATCGATGCTCTGCGCCCGCGCCAACTCTGCAATCTGGATTGAACTTCGGGCAAGAATCGATACCTTAACATCCGTATCATTCCCCAAATTCTCGGCGATGAATCGAGGAAATAGCATCGAGACTGGGCCCGGCATAGCCGCGACGTTGAGCTTGCCATACTCGCCTGCACCCAGCCCGCGCATGGTTTGCCGGATGCGCGCGATCTGCGCGAGGATCGACGCCGCCTCTGCCGAAAGGTATTCTGCTTCCGGGACCGGGACCAGGTTGCGTCCGCGCCGCTCGAACAGTTTCAGCCCCAGTTGATCCTCTAGCGACTTGACCGCCGCGCTCACCGCTGGCTGTGTGCGGCCAAGCCGGTTTGCCGCATCGGTCAGCGTCGACGAGGTCATGACCGCATGGAACGCCGCAAGTTGCGAGATATTCATGCAATTTATCATAAGCAAAACTTTGGTTATTTAAAGAATTTAAAATTTGTCTTTATTCATTGCTTCCTTAGGGTCGGTCGATGACTCGTTCAACGACGTCAGATCACCAACAGGGAGACCCAGATGACGAAATTCTCGAAAGTCCTGGGGTTGGCCGCGGCCGCGACGCTGGTCGCCGGGACAGCCCTTGCTCAGAATCCAACCTTCTTCCGCATTGGCACCGGCAGTGCGGGCGGAACCTACTTCCCGATCGGCGGCACGATCGCCAATGGCATTTCTGCCCCTCCGGGTGCGCGTCCTTGCGACCAAGGCGGTCAGTGCGGCGTTCCTGGCCTGATCGCGATCGCCCAGTCGACCACGGCCTCGGTCTTCAACAACACCGCGGTGCAGAACGGCGAGTTGGAAGCTGGGATGGCAGCCGCCGACGTCACCAGGTCGATGTTCCTGGGTGAAGGCAAGTTCGACGGCAAACCGCATGAGAAGCTGCGCGTTGTCGCAAACCTTTACCCCGAGGATCTGCACCTGGTTCTACCCAAGGGGCAAAGCGTTGGCAGCCTGGCCGATCTGAAAGGTAAGCGTGTCGGTATTGCTCAGGCGGGCTCGGGCACCCAGGTCGCCGTCGAGATGATGTTGGCTGAATGGGGCGTCAACCGTGACAATATGGAAGAGGCCGAACTAAACAATTCGCAATCCGCCGAGCGTCTGGCGGATGGGCAGCTCGACGCATATTTCTACGCCGCCGGATGGCCCGTCTCGGCCATGGTCCAGTTGGCGACCACCAAAGGCATGGAGCTTCACAGCTTCACGGAAGACGATCTGGCTACGATCAACAAGATCATCCCCGCCTATATCCCGTCGAAGATCCCGGCGGGTGTCTACGAAGGGATCGACTATGAGGTGAAGACCCCTGCGGTTTCGGCCTTGTTAGTTGTGTCATCTGACCTGTCGGAAGAGCTGGTTTATGGGATCACCAAGGCGCTCTGGAATGACAATACCCGCAAGCTGTTGGATAACGGCCATGCCAAGGGCAAGCAGATCACACCGGACACCGCGCTGAATGGCATTGCCGCTCTGGGTGTGCCGCTGCATCCGGGTGCCGAGAAGTTCTATAAGGAAGCTGGACTTCTGAAGTAGTCGGTATTGGGCTGGCCCTTTTGGGCCAGCCGTTGTCCGATTTCATGCGCGAACGATTGAAACCGGAAGCCTGAGCGCCGGCCGGACGAATCCTGAACGCCTGCGCGAAACACGAAGGTATCCACCATGACAAGCGAGCAAACCCCAGCTGACGATGTCCGTGATCTTTCGGAACAGGAACTTGCAGCGATCGTGGAGAAGTTTGACGAAGGCGCCGCAACGCGCACCGTTGCACCGGGCTTTGGTAAGTTTCTACGCTATGTCGCACTGACCTTCGCGGTCTATCACTATCTGACGGCAGGTTTCGCCTTGCCCCCCGACTATTGGCACATGGGCTGGCATTTGTCCGGGCTGTTCATCCTGACCTATTCATTTTACCCTTTAATCAAGACCAAAACGTCCTTTGATCTCAAGACCGGCGCATTGCGCCTAGGGGGCGTGCCCTATCTGGACATTGTATTGATGGTACTGGGCGTCTCGTCCGCCCTGTACCTGGGGATGGCCTGGCGCGGTATCGAGTTTCTTGGCGTCGAAGAGATGACCTTCCGAATGGGTAATCCCAACGGCTGGGACATGCTGTTTGGCTGCATTCTGATTGTCCTGGTTCTGGATATTGCGCGACGCACCCTGGGCTGGGTACTGCCGCTGATCATTTCGGTCTTCATCTGCTATGCGTTGTTCGGGCCTGCTTTTCCTGGTCTGCTGCAGCATCCTGGGGTCAAATTCAACACGTTCGTATCGTCGATGTATTTTCCACAGGAAGGCATCTTCGGCGTTACGCTTTGGGTCGTCTCGACCATCGTTTTCCATTTCGTGCTGTTTGGTGTGATCGCTCAGCGCACAGGTTTGGGACAGTTGTTCATAGACAACGCGACGATCCTAGCCGGGCGGTATACTGGGGGACCCGCAAAGGTATCAGTCGTCTCGTCGGCGTTTTTCGGAACGATTTCTGGTTCGTCCGTCGCCAACACCGTCTCGACCGGAGCGCTGACCATCCCCAATATGAAACGTCTGGGATATCCGGGCCACTTCGCGGGCGGGGTGGAAGCTGCAGCATCGGCCGGGGGGCAAATCACCCCGCCGATCATGGGGGCGGCAGCCTTCATCATGGCCGAGTTTCTGGAAGTGCCTTACACCACGATTGTGATTGCGGCGATCTTTCCTGCGATGCTGCATTATGTTGGCGTCTTCGCAGTGGTCCATCTGATGGCGCGCCGCTTGGGGCTAAAGGGACTGGGCCGCGATGCCTTGCCAGCACTTGGCGCTGTCTGGCGCGATGGCTGGGCCAATATCGTGCCTCTAGTTGGACTGTTGGTTGTGCTCTTCTCTGGCTATACGCCTTACATGTCCGCCTTTTGCGGCATTTCGCTGGCAATTGTCGCCGGGATGAGCCGCCTGAAAGAACCAGTGACATTGATCTATGCAGCAGCCTTTGTCGGTTTCGTCGTGTGGAAGTATACCGGCCAGGGCTTTGATCTGAACATGTCGATCATCCTGATCGCGGGTGCCGCCCTGGCCACGCTGAACCCACAGCCACGGGTTTCACTGGGTGCGATGTCCGATACGTTCGAGACCGGTGTGAAATACGCGCTGGCGGTGGGTGCAGCATCGGCGGCCGTCGGCATCGTGATCGGGGTCATCAACACCACAGGTGTTGGTTTCCGCATCGGCTTTATGGTCACGCAGGCAGCGTCTAATCTGGGCAATGATGTGGCCTGGCTGTTCACCATCGGTGCCTACGAGCTTTTGACAGTCGAGGACCTGACGCTGTTCATCAGCCTGGTCTTCATCGCGCTAGCCTGCATCCTGATGGGTGCCGGTGTTCCCACCACCGCACTCTACATCATGCTTGTTTCGGTCGCTCAGCCTGCCTTGGCGCAACTGGGTGTGCCGCCAATCGCAAGCCATATGTTCGTGCTCTATTACGGGGTTGTCGCAGAGATCACGCCACCGGTTTGTACATCGGCCTATGCGGCGGCGGCAATCGCGAACTCCAATCCCTTTAGAACGGGCATCTCGGCCTTTACCTTGGGTTTGGGCAAGGTTGTTGCGCCGATGGCCTTTGTATACGCTCCGGTGCTGCTGTTCGTTTCGTCAACCGGGTTCGATCTTTGGGAGTTTTCCTACACGGCGGCAAGCTGTATCGCCGGGGTGATTTCATTGTCGGCAGCCGTGGTCGGGTATTGGCTGGCACCGATGGGAATGATCTTCCGCATCCTCATGGCGATTGCCGGGTTGATCTTCATCGCCCCATCTCTGACTGCGGATCTGGCGGCGTTGATCATCGCAGCACCAGCTGTGGTCAGTCAGCTTGTTGCCCGACGGCGTCAGAATGCGACTGCCTGAACCACCGGACGACCCGTCACGGAAACCGGTTACGATCCTGGGCGCCGGTATTGTCGGGATCTGCACGGCACTGTCGCTTCTGGATCGCGGCATCCCGGTGCGCATCATTGACCAGGGCTCGCCAGGACAAGAGACATCGATGGGAAATGCGGGCGTCGTGTCGCCCTGGTCTTTCATCCCGCAGGCTATGCCGGGGGTTTGGAAGAACATCCCAAAGCTTTTGTTCGGATATGGCAGGCCGCTCTCGATCCATCCCAGGGCCCTGGCCGCGATGTTGCCATGGGGCCTGCGCTTTCTGCGCCAAGGCACCGAGGCGAAGGTTCGCGCAACGGCGGATGCGATGTCACATCTGTGCGGGCCCAGCATCGAACTTTACCGCCGACATTTGGCCGGCACCGACCACGAAGACCTGCTGGTCGACAGTTGCTATGTCCACGCGTTCCGGGATGGCAGCCGCGCAAATCTGCAATCGCTTGATTGCAGGATCCGGTCAGAGAAAGGGGCTGAACTGGAACTTATCGGCCAGGATCGCTTAGCCGAGATGGAGCCTGCCCTCAGCCCCAGCTTTCAAGCAGCCGTCATTATCCATGGTCAGGCGCGCGTGCGCTCACCTGGTAGACTTGCGGCCGTTCTGGCGAAAAAGGCCGAGCAGCAAGGCGCAGAGTTCGTAAGGGCTCAGATACGGTCAATCAAACCACACGATGATGGCTGGCGCATTCTATGTGACGGCGAAAGGCTGTACGCCCCCCGCCTAGTTCTCTCGATGGGAGCCTGGAGCCCAGAGCTATTGGCACAGATTGGATTGAAGGTCCCAATGATGGTCGAGCGCGGCTATCACGTCGAATGCAGCGAGCCGAACATCGAGATCTGCAACTCTGTAATGGATGTGGATACAAAGGTGGTTGCCAGCAGCATGGAGGGCGGTGTCCGTGTCGCGGGACAGGCCGAATTTGCACCGGCAGATGCGCCTGCAAATCCCGCGCGCGAAACCAGACTGACCCAAATTGCCAAGGCCGCCTTTCCGAACCTGAACACCGAACGGAAAAAGTTCTGGATGGGCCGTCGGCCGTCTTTCCCGGACAGCCTCCCCGTACTGGGTCCGGTAACCGGTCACCCATCGCTATTCCTGAATTTCGGTCATTCGCACTATGGCTTGATAATGGCACCAAAGAGCGGCGAATTGATCGCGCAGTTGATCCGTGGCGAAACACCCAACGTTCCCGTTGACGCGTTCTCGGCGACTCGTTTCCACTGGTAGCTCGGACCCAGAATTGTCACGGAAAAGCGCAACTCGAGACCAGAGTTTTGGGAAAATTCGAATGCGAATTAGGATCAGTCAGTTTTGGATCACGTCCCCGACGATCACCTGCTTCGAAAGATCGACTGCCACTTAGATCTCTCCGAGATCCGCGGTTTCATGGCCCCGTACTATAGCCACCAAGGACGACCCTCGATCGATCCGGAACTTTGATCCGGATGCTGTTGCTGGGATACGCTATGGGCGTTCGATCGAAACACGGTTGTGCGAAGAGGTTCGGCTGAACCTGGCGCACCGACGGTTCTGCCTTCTCGATCTGACCGACCCGATCCCCGACCACTCAACGTTCTCGAAGAATCGTCACGGACGCTTTCGAGATTGCAATCTGTTCCGGCATCTCTTCGAGACTGTGTTGGCGCGCTGCATCACCGAAGGGCTTATCGGCGGTGAAGCTTTCGGGGTCGATGCCTCGATTGTGCAGCCGACGCGAAGCGCTTGAAAAAAGTCGAAGCTCGGGACTGGATGCCAGATCGGATCACACGGGCAACGAAGGAGTACTTCGAGACGCTGGATGATGAGGCGTTTGGAGCGACGACGACGGTCAAGCCAAAGGTGCTTTCGCCGGTTGATCCTGCGACGCGCATCACCGGTGCGAAGAAGGCCCACGATCTTCGCTTATTCGACGAACTACCTGGTCGACCTCGACAACTCCGTCATCGTTGATGTCGAAACCACAGCGCCGATCCGGCAGGCCGAGGTCAATGCAGCGCTCGACGTGGTTGATTGCGTTGAGGAGAAGTTTGGGGTCTATCCAGAGCGTTTCTTCGGCGATAGCTCCTACGGCAATGCAGAAACCCTTGGCTGGCTGGTGCAGCAGAAAGGGATCGAGCCGCACGTTCCCGTGCTCGATAAGTCAGCACGCGAAGATCAGACGTTCTCCCGCGCCGACTTCAAGTTCGACCACGAAAACGATCGCTATGTCTGTCCCGCAGGCAAGGAGCTATTGCAAGCCCGGCGTCCGTTCCAGACGATACGCCCACGCCCGAAGGACGATGAAATGGTCCGCTATCGGACTGCCAAGTCAGACTGCGAAGGATGTGAACTGAAGATCAGATGCTGCCCCAAGATGCCTTCTCGGAACGTCACCCGATCAATCCAAGAAGGCGCCAGAGATCTGGCAAGGAAAATTGCTTCCACCGACACGTTCGTTGCCTCCAGGCGGGCGAGACGAAAGGTCGAGATGCTGTTCGCCCATGTGAAGAAGATCATGGGCCTGGAACGTATTCGTCTCAGAGGACCAAACGGCGCAAAGGACGAGTTCACACTGGCCGCTACGGCGCAGAACCTGCGCAAGATGGCGAAGTTGCTCCCAGCCCCGGCGTGACGGGGCATTTAGCCTTGTTTCTCGGGTGACTTGCCGCGCCGCAACACATTGTTTTCTCAACAGAAATGGCGGAAAACAGAACTTCGCTGCACGATGCAGTAGCGACAGAAATGCGCAGGAAGCGGACACGTTGTAAGAGCGAGGTCGGCCCATACTTGCCGTTCGCCAACGCCTCTGATTGTTGCGGTCGCGTTCTCGTTTGCCGACATTCGCGGCAAGTGCGAAGATCCGAGCGAAGTCAATTCACACTAGGCGGACATTGCGGTCGTTGAACGTCTCTTTGACTGGGTTCAAAGGGCGCACATAGCGGACCTTCGAGAAGGCCGTTCACCCTTCTCTGGCCAAATGACGCGTTCAAACCGGCACTGTTAGCACCACAACGGACAACGCAGCGTCAAAGGCGCGAAATTTTGAAGCCAATTCCAAGCCGTTCAACTGTTCCCAAGCCAGGCCTTGTCACATGAGCTGCGGCCATGATCAGGCGATCGGTTGCGATCGTATCGAGTAGCCGCTTGCGTGTTTCGACCGCTTGCTCACCGTCAACATCCAAGGCCCAACCGTAGTCAGAGTTTTGGAAATGAACGTCCTCATGAACGGTCAGGTCGCCAGTAATCATCAACTGCTGGCTGCCCCCATCCAAAAGGATCGCGGTGTGGCCGGGCGTATGCCCGACAGCCGGCAAGACAGTCACACCCTGCCCCAGGTCTGCTGAGCCGTTATGGAGCGCGATGTTGCCCTTGATGGCCTGCGACGTCTCTTGAACGCTGGCGATCATCGGACGCATGCCTTCCGGCCCTGAGCCAGCGAAGCCCTCGGCATTCCAGAAATTCCAATCGGCTTCGGCGATATGGACAGTCGCATTTGGGAAGGCCGGCTTCGCGCCGATAGCGACGCTCCTAATGTGATCGGGGTGCATGTGCGTGATCACGATGGCTGTGACTTCTTCAGGATCGATGCCGGCCATTTTGAGATCTTCCGGCAACTTGCTGACTGTTGGAAAACTCTGGGTGATGAAGTCACCTGCCCCGGCTCCAACGTCGAAGAGGAACGTCTTACCACCTCGGCGATAGGCATAGGTGTTGGCTGCGATCTGCACCGGATCGCCGAGCTGGTCCCGCAGCGGTGTGCCCAGGAAGAAATCTGACGGCATCAAGAAGAAATCTGACGGCATCAAGAAGTGTCCGTCGGACGAGGCGGTCACTGATGCATTCCCAACCGTGAACTTGGTGGCGGCAAAAGCCGGCATCGCCAGAGGTGTTGTTGTGGCACCTGCAGCCAGGTAAGCCAGTGCAGTGCGTCGGTTGATTGATTGCTGCAGCATGGATTTCCCTTCCATCGATCAGGCGCGCTAGAGGAATGGTTCGTCCATTTCGTAGATCGTCGGAAGCCGGTGATCTTGACTAACTGTTACTCTAAAACCGAATGGCAGTTCAGGATGCGCGGAGCAAACCTTCGGGCGCTTCGGACCTATGCTTACAGGCGAGAGCGTGAAGCCGGTCCATATCCTCGTCCTCGATGCCAAGGGTCGCCAGGCTCTGGATCAACGAAGCGAGATAATCAAAGTTGGTCCCACGTTGCCCTACGACGGTTGCGATCCTTCGTGCAGCCTCGGTTTCGGTTAGATCGGGCACGTACCGGAAGTTCGTTTGGTCCATCACAAACGTGAGGGCTTCGACGGTTCCCTGGGGCGTCGTCACAGCCCGGAACACGGGGCGGTAGGTGCCAGAGAACATCTCCCGCCGCCACATGTATTCGGTTTCCTGATCAACCAGCTTGGCGGGGATGCGAAGGGCGACGCCAAGGCAGAACCCGCCTTCATCAAGAGCGGCCATCAAGCCCGGCGTTTCTGGACTGGCTCGGCCACCCTCGATGTGCATGCAGAAGCTGCGATGCCAGCCGATGAGAGCGCCAAGCCGGCATTCTTCCACGATTACCGCCGGGTCCCAGATCAACGACCCGTAGGCGAACACCCAAAGGTCTTGATCCAGTCTGCCCGCAAGGGTTGATTGTCTGTTCGCGTCGCGAACGTCATTGCTGACGCGCCAGCCTGCCGGCCATCCCTCAGCCTCGGCCTTCGCGTCAAACTCGCTCAATTTGGACTGGCTGAAGCGCATGGCGGATTGATCGGGCGGGGTCATAGACTCGCGTAAATCAGGAAGATGAGGGAACACATGGTCTGCAAAGGGCATCGGTTCACCTTTGCTGTTTGAGCTTCAAGCGGCTTGGGGAACTGGCTAAGCGCCGCGGGTGGTCTCCGCGGCGCTCTTCTTGTGTGGGGTGTGCCTTTGGCTTAGGCGGCGACAGCGAGGGAGGGCTGAGCCGAGCCTTTGAAGACATGCAGGAACGTGTCGGGATGAGGACGCATGCGATAGATGTACGTCTCGTCGCCGAACATCACGGTGCCCGTTTCGTCCAGCGCGATGACAGTCGCCATCACAGTGTCCTTCGGGAAGCCAGGCATACCGGACGGCGCGCCGCCGATATCTGCGATACCAAGCGCCTTGGCGGCTTTCAGGTCGTCGTCCTGCAGGATTTCGAAGTGAGCCGGCAGGTTCATCTGCTTGACCAGTTTCTTCGAGTTGTCGATACCCTGGTTCGAGATGAACTTCACCTTCACGCCGTCCTCTGCGAGGCGGGCAGTGTTCGAGGCAACCTCTTTCAGTTGGTTCATGCAGAACGGGCACCAGTTGGCGCGGAAGAAGACCAGAAGCGTCTTGTCGCCGGCGAACTCGGTCGAGTTGACCGCGGAGCCATCCAGGCGCTGCAGCGGCACCTCAGGAAGGGCCTCACCCTTCGCGATGGCGGCGCTCTTCTTGCGGCCATAGTTCGAGAAGATGTGGATGTACCACTGCATGGTCACTGCGCCGAAGAGCGCGAGGCCCAGGG
>JBCCHJ010000049.1:0-45766 GCA_039028795.1 Pseudomonadota bacterium | reverse complement strand
TCGCCCGCAATGACCGATTTCATCTTCATGGTCCGCGATTCATCCTACATGTTCGTCACCGGCCCGGACGTGGTGAAAACCGTGACGAACGAGGTCGTGACGGCAGAGGAACTGGGCGGGGCCAAGACCCATACCTCGAAATCCTCGGTTGCCGATGGGGCCTATGAAAACGATGTCGAGGCGCTGGCCGAAATTCGCCGTTTGATCGACTTTTTGCCCCTGTCGAACCGCGCCGAGTTGCCGGAACGCCCGTTCTTCGATGACCCCGCGCGGGTAGACATGTCGCTGGACACACTGATCCCGGAAAACCCGAACCAGCCCTATGACATGAAGGAGTTGATCCTGAAGACCGCCGATGAGGGCGACTTTTTCGAGATCCAGGAAGACTTCGCCAAGAACATCATCACCGGGTTCATTCGTCTGGAGGGTCGCCCGGTGGGGGTTGTGGCCAACCAACCCATGGTGCTGGCCGGATGCCTGGATATCGACAGCTCCCGCAAGGCCGCCCGGTTCGTCCGGTTCTGCGATTGCTTCAACATCCCGATCCTAACCTTCGTGGACGTGCCCGGATTTTTGCCCGGCACGGGTCAGGAATATGGCGGCGTCATCAAGCACGGCGCGAAACTGCTGTTCGCCTATGGCGAGGCGACGGTGCCCAAGGTCACGGTCATCACCCGCAAGGCCTATGGCGGGGCGTATGACGTCATGGCCTCGAAGCACCTGCGCGGCGACATGAACTATGCCTGGCCGACCGCCGAGATCGCGGTGATGGGCGCCAAGGGCGCGACCGAGATCATCCACCGCGCCGACCTAGGCGACGCCGACAAGATCGCCGCCCATACCAAGGATTACGAGGACCGCTTCGCCAACCCGTTCGTGGCCGCCGAAAAGGGCTTCATCGACGAGGTGATCATGCCCCATTCGACCCGTCGCCGGGTTGCCCGCGCCTTCGCAGCACTGCGGGGCAAGCAATTGGAGAACCCCTGGAAGAAGCACGATAATATTCCGTTGTGAGGAGGTCGTATGGATGAGAAAAGCAAAGCATATCTAAAATCACTTGAGATCATTATCGACGACCAGAAAATGTTGGCGCTGTTAAGTTCAGCACCACTCATAGCATTGGTCGCGCAAATCAAGTTCTTGTCAGGACTTGACTCAATTTGGGTTCAAATATTGGTAACGGTCGCACTATTCTGCCTCTCGTTTTCTGGGGCCATGTCTTTATACGTTTTATCTAATGCGCGTAATTTCCTCGCGCTGAAGTCAGCTTCAGATGCTGGTATCACAAAAGAAGACAGTCCCTACTTAAAGTATGCAACTGAAGTTTGGGAAAAGTCGACGCCGCTTAACGAGGAATCGGTAACGCGTTTCGCTAAGCGAATTCAGAATCCGATGGCACGTTCGCTCCTAGTTGGCTGGCTGTGCGTAGCCGTTTTAGTTTTAATGGCGGTTTGGTCCTCTCCTGGGCCAAATCATGATCAATCTGCACATCCAACAACTCAAAAAGCCAACAAGTGAAAGAAACCAAAAAATATTGCGGGCAGCGACCGACCTGGAGGGTGCCTAGCTGTCCTTGATCTGAACGCCGCGCTTCAAAGCATCGATACCGCACGTGCTGCAAACGAGATCGTCAAAGCACCCTCCTGGGGGAGTCGGGCGTTGCCCCTCGCTTCACTCGGGGCGGTGAGAGTTTCCTTTCCCGCGTCATGCCTGCGCAGGCGGGCATCTCAGTGAGACAGCTTGATGAGATCCCCGCCTTCGCGGGGATGACGAGAGAAAACGCTTGGGAGACGCGAAAGGCTGCGGGGATGACAGACAGTAGTCCAACCCTGCGACGGACTCCGTGCCCCCAACGTTCTACCCAATGGGGCAAGGGTGAACCGATGGAGGTTTGCCAATGCGGCGGATGGGAACAGTTATTTTGGTGGCGGCTCTGGTTGCGGGATGCGGGCAGGGGCGCACGGAAAAGGGCGTCTCGGGCGCAGCGATCGGGGCTGGCGTTGGCGCGTTGGGCGCAGACTATATTGGGCGCGACCCGCTCTTGGGTGCGATCCTTGGCGGGTTGGGCGGAGCGGCGCTTGGCGTCCGTTTGGGCCGGGATGACCGGCGTAGGCGCTATCGCGGCAAGCGCCGTTACCGCGATTACGACGACGACGACGATTGATAGGGCCCGCCTGGGCCAGCAGGCCTGGGCATGAGCGGTCCTCAGGTCCGCATGATTTCCTCCGGGTCACTGATCGTGGCCCGCACGCAGTCCGATGACTGGGGTTCTGCCGACTGGGCAGATGCGGTGGACCTATGGATCCTGTTGTAGCTCCACCACACAAACAATGAATCTCAGTGCTGTGCGATATTGCGCCCCCACTGGTTCTAGCTGTCCCTGTTAAACGCATAGTCTGCCGCTTGTTTAAGGACACTGAAATGAAGCGAGTATTTACTAGATCTATGATCCTAGTTTCGGCATTGCTGGCATCGGCCTGTGCGACGGTCACCCGGGGGTCGAGCGAGGATGTTCAGTTCATCTCGAATCCGCCAGGGGCGACTATGAAGACCTCGTTGGGTCAATCCTGCATTACGCCTTGCTCGATTAAAATCGGCCGTCGCGACACGTTTACGGCGACATTTACGCTGGGCGAGCATACGCGTCAGGTATTTGTTGACACAAAAGTCGCGCAGGACGCCGCTACTGCCGTAGGGATCGGGAACGCTGTCGCTGGCGGTATTGTCGGTGTTGGCGTTGATGTCGCAACCGGCGCGGGGTTGGATCATGTGCCGAACCCAGTCAGGGTGCAGTTCGACGACGTAGAGGTTAAAGGGCCGCCAGCCGCGCCGGATACAGATGGTGTTGTGACACAACAGCCGGTTGTGTTGAATTAGGATATAGCGGCATTGACGTCGAATGGTTCGGTGGGCGTGTATGGAAGGTTATTCGCCATGGCACTTATCTGATTTCTGACACTATGGACGATATGGATGATATGGACGAGCCCATCTTCCACATGATCTCGGATGGCCCCCGGCCCGTCGCCCCGTTCTCTCATGCCGTTGAATCCGATGGATGGGTGATGCTGACCGGCCAGATGCCGACCGATCCGGGTGCGCCCGATGCGCCTCTGCCGGAGGGGATCGAGGCTCAGACCAATAGGGTCATGGACAACCTAGAGATTATTCTGAAGGGGCTAGGCCTGGATCTCTCTCACGTCCTGCAATGCCGGTGCTATCTGACCGAATTTGAACGCGATTATGCGGCGTTCAATGAAACCTACCAAAGCTATTTCCCGGAAGATCGTCGCCCTGCCCGCACGACGATTGGCGTGACGGCCCTGGCCGTGGGCGCCCTGGTTGAAATTGACATGATCGCCCGGCGTCTAGAAAGCCAGGGATGATCCACTGCGCCCAGCTATTTGATGGCGCTGTGTGACGGACCTCATTGGAAAATCTGTGCTGATCGCCGACAGGCGTGCTTTGCGCTGCCGTATCACAGGCGCAACAATAAAGATTTCAGGAGAAGATTTATGCCAATCAGATTTGCAGCTCTTGTCGTCGCGCTCGCTTTGGGCGCATGCACGGGCGAACAGTTTTCGCAAGGCGTTGCCGGATTCGTCGTCGGCGCTACGGCCGAATCCATTGGTGCCGCCATCAGCGGTGAAGATGTTGTACCAGCCGCAGTCGATGGCGGGTTCGCAGGTGCGGCGGATGCCGCATACCCTAGGGGAGAAGAGACCGATCTTAAGGTCCTTCTTACGGAAGAAACCTGGTGACGCCGAAGAAACTGTCCGAAAGGTAACACATGTTACTCAAAAACCCGTGATAACCACCGACGGGGTCAGGGAATTCCTGCGTACCACCACAAGCGGCGAGGGATACGCAGGAGAAAGCAAATGTCGAGCAAAGTACTTATCGTGGGTCTGGTTCTGGCCCTTAGCGCCTGTGGCGCAAATAAAGTTGACCGGGCGATCACCGGTGCGGCAATCGGCGCAACCGCGGGTGCCGCGGGTGCCGCCGTCAGCGACAATGATATCGGCCCGGCTGCCATTGTTGGCGGATTGGTCGGTGGCGCCATCGGAGCAGCCACAGACTCAGGCGATTTCGACCTGGGCGAGCCGATCTACAAGCGCCGGTTCTAAGACAAACCCAGGCGCCGAGGCGTCTGGATTACAGGCGGAAAAGCGGGATACGGGCTTCGGCTCGTGTCCCGTTTTTTCATGCGCATGAGACGCGCCTGGATCGACATTCCGCTAGAGGGCGGCCTGTTGCACGCCCGGACGGGTCTGCCCGATCGGTGGGATATCTGGGAGGAGCGCGTTTGGACCATACAGCCGGGTCAACAGAGACCCGGTCTACACATATCGCAGCGGCGGCTCGCAAGATCCATTCGCCAGGACCTTTGGCGCGGCTTGCAAAACGTGCGGGGCTTTGTGCCGCGTGTACAGGTGGGACCCGCCGACCATAGTTTAAAAATCAAAGCGGGAGGTGTGCTGATGGCAAGTCATGCCGCATCGGGGCTTGGCGATCGCATAGCCGCTGTTTTAGATCATCCCGACAACAAGATTCGCTGGTTGGCCTTTGCCAGCACCAAGGGGGACTGAATGTTCAAAAAGATCCTGATTGCCAATCGCGGGGAAATCGCTTGCAGGGTCATCAAGACCGCGCGGCGCATGGGCATTCAGACCGTGGCGGTCTATTCCGATGCCGACCGGGATGCTTTGCATGTCAGCATGGCGGATGAGGCGATCCATATCGGCCCGCCGCCCGCCGCGCAGTCCTACATCGTGATTGACAAGATCATGGAGGCTGTGAAGGCGTCCGGGGCTGAGGCGGTGCACCCCGGCTATGGGTTTTTATCCGAGCGTGCTGAATTTGCTGAAGCACTGGACAAGGCAGGCGTCGCCTTCATCGGCCCGCCGGTCGGCGCTATTGAGGCCATGGGTGACAAGATCACCTCGAAGAAACTGGCGTCGGAAGCCGGAGTTTCGACCGTTCCCGGCTATATGGGCCTGATCGAGGACGCGGATGAAGCCGTGAAGATCGCCGCCGATATCGGCTATCCCGTGATGATCAAGGCCTCGGCCGGGGGTGGCGGCAAGGGAATGCGCATCGCCTGGAACGAGGAGGAAACCCGGGAAGGGTTTCAGAGTTCCAAGAACGAGGCCGCGGCGTCCTTTGGCGATGACCGGATCTTTATCGAAAAGTTCGTCACCCAGCCCCGGCATATCGAGATCCAGGTGCTGGGCGACAAGCATGGCAACTGCATCTATCTGGGCGAGCGGGAATGTTCGATCCAACGCCGGAACCAGAAGGTGATCGAGGAAGCACCCTCGCCATTCCTGGACGAAGCCACCCGTAAAGCGATGGGCGAACAGTCTGTCGCCCTGGCCAAGGCGGTGGATTACTGCAGCGCCGGGACGGTCGAATTTATCGTCGATGGCGATCGCAACTTCTACTTCCTGGAGATGAACACGCGTCTGCAAGTGGAACACCCGGTGACCGAGTTGATCACCGGCCAGGATCTGGTCGAGCACATGATCCGGGTCGCCTATGGCGAGAAGCTGTCCCTGGCGCAGACGGACGTAGAATTGAACGGCTGGGCGATGGAATCGCGCCTTTACGCCGAAGACCCGTACCGGAACTTCCTGCCAAGCATCGGGCGGCTGACCCGGTACCGCCCGCCTCAGGAAACCGAAAACTATTCCCCGGGTGTAGTCCCTGATGCCCCCGTGGTGCGCAACGATACTGGCGTCTACGAAGGCGGCGAGATCAGCATGTACTACGACCCGATGATCGCCAAGCTGTGTACCTGGGGCAAGGACCGGGCCGAGGCCATCGAAGGCCAGCGCGTCGCCTTGGACGAATTCGAAGTTGAAGGCATCGGTCACAACCTGCCGTTCCTCTCAGCGGTTTACGACCACGAACGCTTCACGTCGGGCAACATCACTACGGCGTTCATTGCCGAGGAGTATCCGGAAGGGTTCGAGGGCGCCGAGTTGGATGAGGCCTCGACCAAACGCCTTGCCGCGGGCGCGGCGGCTTTGCGTTTGGTGACCGCGCGTCGGGAGGGCCGGATCAGCGGCACTGTGAACGGCTCGAACACGCCCGCGCCGACGGACTGGGTGGTCTCTCTTGCCGATCAAACATTCAACGTGACGGCAAAGCGGGCAATCACTGGTCATGTTCGCACCGAAGAAGGTGTTGAACTCAGCCTTACCTCGAAGGGCCAGGACCCCAGCCAGCCTCAGGTCTTGATCCATGGCCAGGGCGCGGTGGATGTGGCCTTTGACGATGGGACCGAGATGACCGTCGAAGGCGATTGGACCCCGGGCGATACACTGACGACAGCGATCGTCGACGGCGTGCGTATGTCCGTGAAGGTGGACCAGGTCACAGATGGTTTTCGGCTTCGCTATCGCGGCGCAGAATTACCCGTCAAAGTCCGCACGCCCCGCGCCGCAGAACTCGCCGCTTTGATGCCGGAAAAACTGCCACCCGATACTTCGAAGATGCTGCTTTGCCCGATGCCTGGGTTGGTCGTCTCAGTTGCTGTGGAAGTCGGCGACGAAGTGCAGGACGGTCAGGCCTTGGCCACGGTCGAGGCCATGAAGATGGAGAACGTTTTGCGCGCCGAAAAGAAAGCCGTGGTGAGTAAGATCAACGCCAAAGCGGGCGACAGCTTGGCCGTGGATGATGTGATCCTGGAGTTTGAGTAAGTAAGCGACTGCTTAGACGTGTGGTGGTGAGCAGATTACATAATCTCAACACGGCAATACGGACGGCAAACCCGTCGTAGTTCGACCTTGGATCGCTTTCGTGACTGCCAGCCCGCTCGTGCCGGGTTGCAGCCTCTGAACTTTTGACCAGGATTTGTACGCCCGGAAGTTGTAGCAAGGAAAGCTATTCGCTTTTTTGGCGATGATTCGTGTGTTAGAATTAATATTCTGAGAGTTATTGGAGTTTAGAGAAAGGAGACTTGGGCGATCTCTAAGTAAGTTTCGAATAAAGACTTCAATCCAATATGAAAATCAAGGAAACTTCTCATGAAAAAGTCACCTGATGTAAACACTTCTAAAAGCGTACATTGGGCTCTGGCGTCATGGGCTATTGGACTGTTGCTCATAGTGCCGGTCTTGACCGTTCTGGTATCGTCACCGGTGGTCGCGAGCGACGAGTATCAGTGGACCCCCTATATAAGCGACGGTGCTCAGCCACATGAAGAATCCTGCCTTGGTGGTGTTCGTGGTCTGAAATGCAAAGGCGACTATTGTTGGGGGAATAGCCTGTTGTGTGGTCCAGGGGTGATCGCAGACCAAGCGGGTGATGTACAATGGAGTGCGCCCATCTCCAACAATACACCGAACACATTTTACATGTGCAAGCCGGGCCGCGTGATCACTGCGATGAAATGCGAGGGGACGTATTGCAGTCACGTGTCGGTCAAGTGTTCCCCGGTAAAGTACGAGCTGTCCAACTGTGATTGGACGAACTACGTCTCGGAAGAAGCGGGGAACAATACAATAGATCTCCCGACGAAACTGATGACCGGAATTGGGTGCAATGGCGCTTACTGTGACAACAAGAACTTCTATGCTTGCGATTTCGCCGAAAAGACGACAGTAGCGGCGAAGGTAGAGGGCAGCGAGTACCGGTGGGAGGTTGTTTGCGCCGGTGGACAGAACTGTGCCAATAAAATCACCAAGAGTGTCAGCATAGGATCGTTAAAAGAAGAATCCTGGACGACCAGCACCCGCGCAGCGCTTGCCGCATCTCTCACTGCAAGCTACTCATTTGCCGGGTTTGGCGCCGAGGCAACAGTGAGTGCCGAGTTCGAGGCAGCCAAAAGCGAAGCTTCTTCCATCGCGAGAAGCTTAAACCATACGCAAACGGAAGAATGCGGTGCGAACACTGACTTCCTTGGATTTGATATTCATGCGGTCTGGCAACTTGTCTCGACAACACAGATCGATGGCGTGCCCGTCACCGTGAAAACGTGTACGATCACATGCATGCCGGATGGCAGAAAACCGGACTATCTGCCTGGTAGTGCCGAACATATCGCTGCCTGCAAGCGGCGGTCTGGATAACAGGCCAGATTTCGGTGTCCCAAGGGTGCGTGCCGATGCGCAACCTACGCCGCCCTCGGACTAGATCAGCACAAATGTGTCACGCTCGGTTGAGCGAGTTACCCAGGTTCACTCGGCCATATACGCGGTCCAGAACGCCCCAGCGCTCCACACATCCAACCGTCCGGCATGCACCGTCAGATCGCTGTCCGCGCTGATGATGGGCGTGCCAGCAGCCAGCGAGAGGGCCGCGAACTTGCGATCCTCGGGGTCAGTGACGAAAGCTGCAGTGGCGGGATCGGGGTCCGGTGCCTCGACTTCGTGCCGGAACACGTCCGCAACGGCCTCCCAATCCAAGGGAGGAATTTTCGTCAGGATGCGCTCGATTTCCGCGCGCGTTGCCTTGCACCAGATCATTCGGATCTTTCCGTCGCGGGCGGCCTGGATCAGCCGCGCCGAGGCACTGCGGCGATTGAAACCCGCCGCGACGAAAACATTGGTGTCATAGATAGCCTGGATCGCCTTGGTCATTCTGCGAAGGCTCCGGAAAGCTCATTGAGCCGTCTGCTAACCGAAACCTTCTAAGAAGCAACCAAATCCCGGCTAGGTGGCGCGGGTAAAGCGGCTTTGCCGGACGCGGCGATCTCTGCACCCTTGGGGTTGGTGTCCTGATCGCGACGGATCGAGCGGATCAGCAGGACCGCGCCGACGATGCCGCACAAGCTGCAAGCAATGCTCATGATGTGCTCCTTTTCGATCCACCAAGACCATCTTAGAGCTATGGAACTCAGCATCTAGTAAAATACCTGTGTGTTGCCCCGCCGGTCGCATAGGCTGGCGTGATGAGGGTCGTTTGCATCAGTGATACCCACGGTGGTCATGAAGCCTTGGGCGTGTTGGAAGGCGATGTCCTGATCCATGCTGGCGATGTTGAGCATCTGTTTGCCCCGGACCCCCAAGCCCTGGAGAAAGTCGACGCCTGGTTCGGCCGCCAAAGGTTTGACCATGTCCTGGTGACAGGCGGAAATCACGACCTGAGCTTGGAACAACGGGTACGGTGCGGCAATCCGCAACCGTTTCAGAATGCTATCTTTCTGCAGGACAGTGGCCTCGAGATCGACGGTGTTCGCTTTTACGGGTCCCCCTGGGTGCCAATGCTGGATGGCCATGCCTTCTTTGCGGACGATGCGGCGTTGAGCGCTGCCTGGTTAAAGATCCCTTTTGACGTCGATGTTCTGATCACGCACACGCCGCCGCTGTCCACTCTTGACACGTCCAGCCAGGGTCTGGTGCTGGGGTGCAGACATTTGGCACCGCGCGTTCAGGGCATCGCACCCCGTCTACACTGTTTCGGGCACGTTCACGCGGCCTATGGCAGCCGAGTCGTCGGCAGAACCACCTTTGCCAATGCGTCTGTGGTCAACAGCAGCTTCGAGGTCGCACGGTCGCCCTTTGTGTTCGACCTGACGCCCGACGGCCTGACGCCGGTCGCTTAGACGGGTTCACTGCCGCTGCATTTCTTGTCGACGCATGGGCATAGTGTCGATCAACGCACTCAGCTCTGCTGGTTCGACCAAACCATCGCGGCGGAATTTCTCTCCGCCATCTTTTCCAACCAGAATGACGGTGAAGGTTGCAGGGCGGAACCGATCCCGCAGGGCCGAGGTTTTTGCCGTGTCCACGATCAGGATATTGTCGCGATCGTCCAGCTCTGGCCCGGCGGTGTCGAAGCGATCCAGTTGGATCTCCAAGCGTGGATCATCGGGATGGGCGAAGACCAGAATGGGCCGATGCGTCCAACGATGATCGTGCAAGGATGCATCCTGGGCCTGTAGGATACCCGGCAACAGTGCGGTCAATCCCGCTGCGGCAATGTTCCAAATGGTTTTCATTGGCGTTACAGTGTCCTTGCCATCCACGGCAATCGAGGACATAGCGCGATGAGCGATAAGATCGACACCTGGAAAGCTTTGGCGGAACGCGAATTGCGTGGGCGCCCGCTGGACGACCTGACCTGGGATACGCCCGAAGGTATCGCGGTAAAGCCGGTCTACACGGCTTCTGATGTCGAAGGCCTTGATCACCTGGGTACGATGCCGGGCTCGGCGCCGTTCGTGCGCGGGCCGCGTGCGACCATGTACACGGGCCGTCCCTGGACCATTCGCCAGTATGCCGGGTTCTCGACGGCTGAGGAGTCGAATGCCTTCTACCGCAAAGCGCTGGCGGCGGGGCAGCAGGGCTGTTCCGTGGCCTTCGATCTGGCGACGCACCGGGGATACGATTCTGATCACCCTCGGGTGGAAGGCGATGTCGGCAAGGCTGGGGTCGCGATCGACTCGGTCGAGGATATGAAGATCCTGTTCGACGGGATCCCGCTGGATCAGGTGTCCGTTTCGATGACCATGAATGGCGCGGTGATCCCGGTCCTGGCCTCGTTCATCGTGGCGGGTGAGGAACAGGGCGTTTCGCGGGATCAATTGGCAGGCACCATTCAGAACGACATTCTGAAAGAGTTCATGGTCCGCAACACCTATATCTATCCGCCGGAACCTTCGATGCGGATTGTCTCGGACATTATCGGGTATACTGCGGCCGAGATGCCGAAGTTCAACTCAATCTCGATCTCTGGCTATCACATGCAGGAAGCGGGCGCGAACCTGGTGCAGGAACTCGCGTTCACTCTGGCCGACGGCAAGGAATACGTGAAGGCGGCCATCGATGCGGGCATGGACGTGGACGCCTTTGCACCGCGGCTCAGCTTCTTCTTCTGCATTGGCATGAACTTCTTCATGGAGATCGCCAAGCTGCGCGCGGCGCGCCTGCTGTGGCATCGGATTATGGAAGGCTATGGGGCGAAAAAGCCTCAGTCGCTGATGCTGCGCACGCATTGCCAGACCTCTGGCGTGTCGTTGCAGGAACAGGACCCCTATAACAACGTGGTCCGCACGGCATTCGAGGCCATGTCAGCGGTTCTGGGCGGCACCCAATCCCTGCACACCAACGCCTTTGACGAGGCAATTGCACTGCCAACCGAGTTTTCTGCACGGATCGCGCGGAACACGCAGTTGATCCTGCAGAACGAGACCAAGGTGACTAAAACCGTCGATCCGCTTGCGGGGTCTTATTATATCGAAAGCCTGACCAACGAGTTGGCCGAGGAAGCCTGGAAGATCATCGAAGAAGTCGATGCTTTGGGCGGTATGACCAAGGCCGTGCAGTCCGGCATGCCGAAGCTGCGGATCGAGGAATCCGCCGCCCGCCGTCAGGCCGCCATTGACCGGGGCGAAGAGGTCATCGTCGGGGTCAATAAGTTCCAACTGGCCGAGGAAGAAGAGATCGACATCCTGGATGTCGACAATGTCGCCGTGAAGACAGCTCAGGTCACGCGGTTGCAGACTATCAAGGGTACCCGAGATCAGGCGGCATGTGAGGCGGCTTTGCAGGCCCTGAAAGAAGGTGCCGAAGGTGACGGCAACCTACTGGCCCTGGCCGTCGAGGCTGCCCGCGCGCGGGCCACGGTGGGCGAGATTTCCGATGCTATGGAGGCCGTGTTTGGGCGTCATAGGGCAGAGGTGAAGACGTTGTCAGGTGTCTATGGCGCCGCCTATGAGGGCGACGCGGGCTTTGCCCAGATCCAGAAGGATGTGGAAACCTTTGCTGAGGCGGAAGGCCGGCGTCCCCGGATGCTGGTGGTCAAGATGGGCCAGGATGGCCACGATCGCGGTGCCAAGGTGATCGCCACGGCTTTTGCCGATATCGGGTTTGATGTGGACGTCGGTCCGCTGTTCCAAACGCCCGCCGAGGCCGCCCAGGATGCCATCGATAACGACGTGCACGTCGTCGGGATTTCATCGCAGGCGGCCGGGCACAAGACCCTGGCACCGCAATTGGTGAAAGCGCTGGCCGACCAGGGCGCCGAGGACATCATCGTCATCTGCGGTGGCGTGATCCCGGCCCAGGATTACGACTTCCTCTATTCGAGCGGAGTCAAAGCGATCTTCGGCCCGGGCACCAATATCCCGGAAGCCGCGGCTAACATTCTGGGCTTGATCCAACAGACACGCAGGCCCGAAGCAGCGGAGTAAATTCGCCAATTCCGATCGCCTCCTAGCGTAGTATGTAAGATACTAACCAAGAAGCAGCGAATAACGCGTAGACCAAGTTCGTAGAAAGGCGGCTAGGTACCCCGCCCTTTTTCTGCGGTCGTTTCGTGTGCTGTTTCAGGCAAAGCTCCGCCTCAATGTCTTTGAGCCTCGTATATATCGAATTCCACATATTCAAACGGCGTTCTTGCATAAAGTAAAACAGCAACGATAGAGCGATCCCTATCACAGGAAAAAAATCCTTAGTTCTTTCTGTGCTAAAGCTATCGTGGAACGCGCCATTGAATAGTATGCCGCTGATAATAATAAACAAACTCAGTTGCGCGAAGCGCATATTAGAATAATGCCTTAGATTATTGTTGCACTCTTTATACTCGTCTATGAGAAATGGATTGGGCTGTTCGTTCATTAAATTACTCCTGAATTTTCTTTGATATGGGAGTTTTTGATCTTAATTTCAAAGGCTTTTATGACAAGTATGTATGCGCTATGAAATCCACATCGCTGTTTAATGCTTTACTCTTTCGGGGAGTTGGCCATCAGATACCCCTTTGTGGGGCCGGGCCAGCGCCGCTTCAAAACGGCGAAAGTGGCATAAAGACAAGTGCGGACTTACACTGCCGCTGCCGTTCCCCGACGCTAGGGTCGCCGGAGCCGATACAATTGTTGCGTTGGCAGATTGTGGGATGCGGGCAAACCCGGCTAACTTAGCGAATTAGTTGAAGTAGTACCGCCGGAGACCCTGCATGATTTACCGCACCGCTCTGATCAGCCTTCCAATCCTGGCATCCTTAATGGCATGCGCTGACACCCCGGCAATCGGTCTTCACAACAGTACCAAGAGTTTTACCCCGAATGAGCAAATGTCTGCATCAGATTGGACCGATCCAGCAGAGGTCGATCGTGTGTGGCAGGCCGCACTGGTGCGCATCCCGCAATCGGATGGATCAGTCATTAAAACGACAATTAGTGATTTAAGCTCTGTTTCCGAACAAATCTCAGGCAAGTATCCGACGGTAATTTATTTGCATGGTTGCACTGGAATTTGGGATGGTACAATTCGTAGAATAAATTTTCTGGCTCGGAACGGCTACGCAGTTGTTGCGCCTGCGAGTTTTGCGAGACTAAAGTACCCAAAGTCCTGCGAGCCCTCGACAAACCAAGGCGGCCTTTACAGAAGAACCCTGCGAATGCGCTGGACCGATGCAGGAAATGCGATTGAAAAGGCTCGGGCACTCCCTTGGGTCGACGGAAACAACATGTTCTTGATGGGATTGAGCCAGGGTGGAATTACAACCGCGACCTTTCGCAGTACCCAGGAAAAGCATAAAGTTAATGCGCGCGTTGTAGAGGGTTGGACGTGCAATGCGGGCTGGGAAGAATACCGCGGGATTGAGGCCCCAGAAGACCAGCCGGTCCTGACGTTACTGGGGAAAGACGACCCTTGGTTTCAAAATGAATGGACAAGAGGTTCCTGCGACCCGTTCCTTTCGAAAACGAACGGCAGCAAGTCGATAGTATATACCGAAAGCCCGCTGCGGGCAGAGCATGAACTGCTTGAATATGATAAACCCAAGCAAGCCGTGATAAGATTCCTACGAAGTCATCGACTTTAGCGCGCACGATCGAAACTTTGCAGCATAAGGCGGCGGTTCGTCGTCGACATGTCAGTGGCTCTTTCGGGAAGGCGGCCATCTAGTGCCCATCTTCAGGCCGGGCCGGGGCCGCTTCAAATCGGCGAAAATGGCATAAAGACAAGTGCGGACTTACACTGCCGCTGCCCTTGCCGTGGGCGGTTGTCTTACGGGCCTCTGCGATTGTTGCTGGCAGCAACGGCCCGGTGTTCTAGAACGGATCGGTTTCTACATAGACTTTCCTAAAATATGATGAAAGCCCGAAAGAAAAACTCCCATCCTCCCACCCCTATCTTGATTGCGATTCTGATTAGCAATGTCTAAACGCCCCGGGTTCAGAGAAATGGATTCTGTTGAAGATTTGATTTAAATCGACACCTGCATTCAAAGCACCGCAGGAGCACGCTTATCGCCCAGACCCTCGTCTATACGATCACCATAGCGCGCGGCCCGGCATGACCCGTCTGGACCAGCGGATGGTGCAAGAAGGTTTGGTGCCCAGCCGCGCCCGGGCGCAGGCTTTGATCGCCGGTGGCATGGTGCTGGTTGGTGGGCGACGCGCAGCAAAAGCGTCGGATCGTGCCGATGGACAGATCGAAGTAATGGGGCCGGCAGACCCTTGGGTCAGCCGTGCCGCACAGAAGCTGTTGCATGCTTTGGATCATTTCGAATTGGCGCCGTCGGGGATCGCGTTGGATCTGGGCGCATCGACAGGCGGCTTTACGCAGGTCCTGCTGGCCCGCGGCGCAACCCTTGTTCATGCCGTTGATGTGGGCCACGGCCAGATGCATGCCGACATCGCCGGGGATGATCGCACGGTCGTCTACGAACGGACCAATGCGAAAAATCTGCCGACAGATAGGATCCCACCGCCTGATTGGATCACCTGCGATCTGTCCTTCATCTCTTTGGAAAAAGCGCTCCCCATCTCGCTGAAACACGCGAAAAACGGCGCCTATCTGATCGCGCTGATCAAACCACAGTTCGAGGCTGGGCCGGACCATATCGGCAAAGGTGGGATTGTGCGCGACGCATCCATCCAGCACGACGTCTGCATGCGCATACAGAACTTTCTTTCAATTCAAGGTTGGACCATCCTTGGATTGACCAACAGTCCGATTACCGGGTCTGATGGCAACCGGGAATTTCTGATCACTGCGCAAAAACCTACCGCTTAAAGCGCTACGACGGGTCGCCTTCCGGGCAAAGACTGCTATCACTCTTGCCATGATCGAGACGGTCAAAATCCAGTCCCTGGGCGCACAGGGTGACGGTGTCACAGCCGAAGGGGTTTTTGTGCCCGGCACCTTGCCGGGCGAGGTTGTCCGCATCAGCACTACCGGCCACCGCGCGCGACTTTTGGATGTTATTGAACCTTCGCTTGAGCGGCGGACAGGAGATGAGGCTGGTGCGCATGCCAGCGGCGCGTGCACCATGTGGCATGCCTCGGACGCCTTTCTGGCCAGATGGAAGGTCGACTTGATCGCGCAGGCTTTGGAGAGCCGCGGTATCAACGACGTGCAGCTTCTCCCGATCATGACCTCGCCACCTGAAAGCCGCCGTCGCGCGACGTTTACGGGGCGGCGAACAAAAAAGAAGATCATCGTCGGTTACCATACAGAGCGATCCGAACAGATCGTTCCGGCAGACACATGCCAGGCTTTGCATCCCGCCATCTGCGCAGCGCTTCCAAGGTTCGAGGAACTGGTCGGCACCGGCGCCAGCCGTAAGGGAGAGATGCGCCTGGCCGTCACCTCAACCCAAGAAGGGTTGGACGTTGCCGTAACTGGGGGCAAGCCGGTGGAAGGTCCGCTCTATGGGCAACTGGTCGCCATAGCTGCGACATCGGATTTTGCCCGCCTGACATGGGATGGCGAACCGGTGGTCACGCGGCGCCCACCAACCGTCTCGATGGGTCGGGCTCGGGTCACGCCTCCGCCGGGCGGGTTTCTGCAGGCGACCGAACATGCCCAATACGCGCTGACCGATGCCGTGTTGAGCGCCGTCGGCGATGCCCGGCGTATTGCGGATCTTTTCGCGGGATCGGGTACGTTTGCCCTGCCATTGGCGGAAGGCGCTGAAGTTCATGCGGTCGAGGGCGATCAGGATGCGGTTGACGCGCTGGATCAAGCCTGGCGACAAACGACCGGGCTGCGCCGGGTCACGACCGAAGTGCGCGATCTGCACCGCCGCCCAGTCCTGGCCCGCGAGTTCAAAAACATCACGGCGGTGGTTTTCGACCCTCCGCGGGCGGGTGCCAGGGCACAGTGCGAGCAGATCGCCCAGACCGAAATCCTTCGCATCGCCGCCGTCAGTTGCAACCCCGCCACCTTCGCAAGGGACGCCCGTATCCTGATCGATGGCGGCTACCGGTTGGATTGGGTGCAGCCGATTGATCAATTTCTTTGGACGCCGCATGTCGAATTGGCGGCGGGTTTCTCAAAAACCTAGGCAGGTTTGGCGGCTGGCTCTGCCCCTCAATGAAAAACGGGCGGGAAATTCCCGCCCGCTGAATTCAGATTGTGGCCGAACTTACTTCAGAAGCTTCGTCGACCAAGTGCCATCGTCGCCGATGGTGTTCACACCGTAGAAGCCCGGCACATCGCCATTGGCGTCAAAGTCCACGGTACCGGTTGCGCCTTCATAGTTGATGGCAGTCCCGGCCGCGATAGCGGCTTTGGCCTTGGCCCATTCACCGACATTGATAACTTCGCCCGCCGGATCATTGATCTGACCCAAGGCTGCAGCGATTGCGGCGCTGTCGGTGCTGCCCGCCTTTTCGATGGCCAGGGCCACCATGAAGGTCGCGTCATAACCATGCGCGGCATAAGGTGCCTGTGGGTCGTTGCCCGTAGCGGCATATGTGTCGGCAAAGGCCTTGAAGCTGATCGATTCTGGGTCGGAAGCTGATTGCGTCAGCCAGATATTGCCGCGCAGCGTGTCGGCACCGATCTGGTCGATGACCGATTGATCGAACATGCCGTCCGCGCCGACAAACTTTTCGAAGCTTCCGGTTTCCAAGCTGTTCTTGATGATCGTGATGCCCGATCCACCATAGTAGGCGAACAGTGCCAGGCCCTCTGCGTCGCCGGAGCCAGCCAGGGTTGCAACCTCCGAACGGTATGAGGCTTTCTTGTCTTCATGCGCTTGCGACGCTGTGATGGTGCCGCCAAGTTCCTTGAAGCGGGCTTCAAAAACGGAAGCGATGCCTGCATTGTAGTCATCGTTGGCATAGGTCATCGCCAGCGTCTTGAAACCATTGGCAAATGCGTAATCCGCCAGCGCAGCGCCCTGATAGGCGTCAGACGGTGCAGTCCGGAAGACCAACCCTTTGTCATCCAGGTCCGAGATCGACGGCGCAGTGGCCGAATCGCTGACCGAGGGGATGCCTGCGGGTATGGTCACGGACTGAACCATGCCGTTCGTTGCGCCCGAGCACGAGGCCCCGACAATCGCCACCACTTGGTCAACGTTGACAACCTTGTTGCCCGCGTCGACGCCCGATTTCGGGTCGCAGGCGCTGTCAGCGGCGACCATGACCATGGTCTTGCCATCCAATAGGCCGCCTTGCTCGTTCACATGGGTCGCCGCCAAAGCGCGGCCATCCATGATCGGGGCGACCAGTTCGGCGATCGGGCCGGTGATTCCGGCAACAGACCCGACTTTCACGTCTTCGGCCAAAGCCGGGGCGGTCATCAAGGCGCCCAAGGCTGCTGCTGTCAGCAGGTGTTTCATGTGGTTTCTCCCTGTGTTTGGCCAACCGGGGCTGCCGGTTTTGGCCGTTTCTCCGGCAACAGGCCCTCAGGCCGCCACTGGAGGATAAACTGCAGGATCAGCCCGATCAGAAAGATTCGAACATAGGCTGATCTCACCTGAAGATTCCCGATCTCGTAGCCAAAGACAACGATTTCATTGGGCAGCCATCCTGACAGAATTTGCGTGGTGGACCAGACCGTCCACAGCAGGAACGCCCCAAGGATCGCCCCCTTGTTGTTGGCCGATCCACCGGCGATCAGCATCACCCAGACCAGGAATGTGGCCGTCGCGGGTTCGAACACATTGGGGTCGATCTGTTTCAGATATTGCGCCAGTAACGCCCCGCCCAGGCCCATCAATGCGGAGCCGAGGACAAAGCTTTCCAGCCGGAAGCCTTCGACGTTCTTTCCAACGGCGCTAGCGGCTTCCTCGTTTTCGCGGATCGCGGTCATCACGCGGCCCCAGGGGGAGGTCCGGGCTTTCTCCATCAGAATGTAGATCACGCCGACGATCAGCAGGACCATGACCAGGAAGGCAATCTGGTTATAGGGTTGCGGTAGCGTTTCGAAGGCCTTTGGAATCTGGCTGACCCCGCGGGGTCCGTTTGTGGCCCAAAGCTCGTTCTTGAAGACCAAACGAATGGTCTCGGCAATGCCGATGGTGGCGATGGCCAGGTAATCGGATCGGAGCCGCACGCAGATCTTGGCGATTGCAAAGGCGACGATGCCGGAAAAGACCATCGCCAGGAGCATGGCGATGGGGATGGGTAGCTCGATCCCGCCGATATGACGCTCGAAGACTGGGGTCGTCAGCAGTGCCTGTACATACGCGCCCACGGCTGCAAATCCCGCCACGCCAACGTTGAAGAGGCCAGTGAACCCCCATTGGATGTTGAGCCCCAGGGCAAAGACCGCATAGATCCCGCACATGGTGAACAGCGTGATCGCGTAGATGCTGTATCCGTAGAGCGCTTCCATTAGATTCTTCCCGGATGGGTCATCATCCATCCTACGTAGGGCGGGCGATAACCCACCATGGAGATCAACTTCATCAGAACTGCCTCCCCCGGAACAGACCTTGTGGCCGCCAGATCAGCATGATGACCATGATCATAAAGGCCACACCGGCTTTGTAGCCGGGGTTCAAGAGCGGCGCGGTACCGATGAATGGATAGGATGAGACTTCCTCGACAATTCCGATAATCAAACCACCTACGACGGCACCATACGGCTTTCCGATACCGCCCAGGATGGCCGCGGCAAACATTGGCAGCAGCAGTTTGAAGCCCATCATTGTCTCGACATGGGTGTCGATGGCCAGAAAGACGCCTGCAGCAGTGGCCAGAACGGCACCAACAATCCAGGTCATCTTGATCACGGTTTCGGTGTTAATCCCGGTGATCCGGGCCAGGTCCGGGCTATCGCTGACCGCGCGCATCGCCTTGCCGATCTTGGTGCGGGTCAGCAGCAGGTGGCAGGCGACCATCAGAATGACAGTACCCCCGATGATCAGTAGATGTTTAGGCGGGATACGCAGCGGGTCCAGCCATTCGACCGGACGCTGAATGCCCCGGACCATGGGCTGCAACTGCACACCCCAGAAGAACTGCACCGCAGAGCGGATCATCAACATCATGCCGAAACTGGCAATGACCAGCATGATGGTCGGAGAGTTCCGAAAGGGTTTGTAGAAGCCCCGGTCAACGCCAAGGGCCAGGGCACAGGTCACCACCATCGCCAACGGCATGACAGCAAGTGGGTGCCAGCCCGTCATCACGACCAGGGACAATGTGACGTAGACCCCGAAGGTCATCATCTCTCCGTGGGCAAAGTTGGAAAACCTGAGGATTCCGAATGTCAGGGAAATCCCGATCGCCCCAAGGGCATAGATGCAGCCCAGCACAATCCCGGGCGTCAGGTAGAAGTTGATGAACTCCATCATGGACTTGTCCCCGTAGGGTGGGTTTTCAACCCACCCCTGCGCGGACCCGTAGTGGGTTGAAAACCCACCCTACAGGGTTCGCCCCTCATCCCCTTGCCCCCAGGAACATGCGCGCGACCTCGCGATCCGCGAGTAAATCAGCGCCGGTGCCCTCGATCCTGTTTTCCCCATCCACCAGAACATATGCCCGGTCGGCGATCCCCAGGGCTTGCTTGGCGTTCTGCTCCACCATAAGGATCGGCACACCGGTGGCGTTGATGGTTTTCACTGTCTCAAAGATCTCGCCGCGGTACTTCGGCGACAATCCCGCCGTTGGCTCGTCCAGCATCAGCACCTTCGGCGCCAGCATCAACGCGCGGCCCATCGCCACCATCTGCCGTTGTCCGCCAGATAGGGATCCTGCCGCCTGACGGCGCTTTTCCGCCAGATCCGGGAACATCCCGAAGATTTCACCCATTCGGGGGCGAATATCGTCGCGGCGCAGATAAGCGCCCATCTCCAGGTTCTCTTGCACTGTCAGGGTCGGGAAGATGTTGGCGACCTGCGGGACATAGCAGACGCCTTCGCCCACGACCCTGTCGGGCGGCATATTGGTGATGTCCTGGCCGGCCAGCGTGACCTGTCCGGCGGTGATGTTCAGCATCCCGAAGATAGCCTTCATCGCTGTCGACTTGCCCGCGCCATTGGGGCCGATGATCACCACGACCTCGCCAGGGTCGACCTGCATAGACACCCCATGCAGAATTGATGTCTCTCCGTAGCCAGCGTCAATCTTATCCAGGGCGAGGACAGTCACGCCACCTCGCCCCCGAAATAGGCATCAATGACCCGATCATCGGCGCGGACCTGGTCCATGGTCCCCTGCGTGAGTACCCGGCCTTCGGCCAGGACGATCACCGGATCACAAAGCTCGGCAATCAGATCCATGTCATGCTCGATGATGCAGAAGGTGTACCCGCGTTCTGAGTTCAGCCTTTGGATCATCTCCATGATCTTGCGCATTAGCGTTGGGTTGACCCCGGCGCCGGGCTCATCCAGCAGGACCAGCTTGGCGTCTGTCATCATCGTCCGGCCAAGCTCGACCAATTTTTTCTGCCCGCCCGAAAGATTTCCGGCCAGCACATCGCGGACATGGGTCAGGCCCAAAAAGTCCAGGGATTCTTCGGCCCGCTGACGCACGGCCTCTTCCCGTGCCCGCACACTGCCCGGTGAGATCCAATTCAAAAAGATCTCTTCCCCCGGCTGGTCCGGGGCGGCGGCCATCAGGTTTTCCAGAACCGTCAGCTTGGCGAATTCTTTCGGGATCTGAAACGTCCGTAACAGGCCCAGGGCGTAGAGTTGGTGCGGTGCCATGCCGGTGATGTCACGACCTTCAAAGGAAATGCGCCCCGAAGTGGGTTTCATGGCACCGGCCACCATGTTGAACGTGGTGGTCTTGCCAGCTCCGTTCGGGCCGATCAGCCCGGTGATCGAGCCTTCGGCAATTGTGAAGGACGCGTCGTCAACGGCAACAACGCCGCCAAAGGTCTTGCGCAAACCTTCGATGTTCAGCACAGGCAGGTGCTCCCCAGACTTCACCTTTGGCAGGCTTATCGCCTGTAACTGCGCCAGTGCAAGACCGTGGCCTGTAAACTTTCGCGGCGGATGCTCATGGCTAACGCTCCGTTAACCCAGGTAAAGGAAAAGCTGATGCGTGTGGACCTGGACAAAGCACCGCAGAAGGCGCATCTGGGCGTTCGCTTTTATCGCGTTCGCGGCGCCGTCGCAGGCCATTTCAGGGGCCTGGACCCTTGCCGAAGACACAACCCTTGCAATCGTGACAACGTCTTACAAGATTGCCCCGGTATCGTCGTTAGCCTCTGGCATCCGAACCCGGGATGAGCTGACGACCCAGGTCTTTTTGGAAACCGGTGTGTTTGATGACCTAACCCTGGGTTTGACCGCCTATTCGGATTTCTCCAGGTTAACCGGAGAAACCGACACGCGCCTGGGTCTGCACGCAAGGCAACGTCTCTGGCAAGGCTGGAACGGCAGTATCGTTTCGGTTCAGGTCGGGTTTGAACTGCCTGCCAACGAATGGATCGGACAACTGCATCCAGAGGATTCCGTGCTGGAATTCGATGCGCGCGCCTTGTTTGGAACGGGGTGGCAACTGGATTGGGCAAACAGCTATATCTCGACCGAACTTGGATACCGTGTTCGCCGCGGCGGTCTGGCAGACGAGCTACGCTTTGACGGCACGGCGGGGCTGGAGCCTTGGGATGGCATTCTGGGGCTTTTCACAGTCTCGGCCGATGTGCCGCTTGGTGGAACCGAAGACGCGTCGCTGGAGATCACGCCATCACTTGCCTTCACGCTTTGGCCTCTGGTTGGAGAAAATGACAAGCGACCTGATCTTGCAACACCGCCCCAGACATTGCAGATCGGCGTTGGAATTGATGCGTTGAACCCCGATGATGGGATCCGCATTTCAGGTGGAATTTGGACTTGGTTCTGATCAGGTCCCAACCCCGGGCGCCTGCCGCACATGCACCCCGTTGATCCGCCAAATCCCATCGATCTGTTGCATCAGATATCCCGCTTCGTGCAGGCGGCCTGAGCTGTCCTCGAACAGCACAACCTGCACGGGTCCGGCATCTGTCTGGACCAGTTGCCGCCATTCGCGACTGGCAGGGCGCCAAACCATCGGATAGCCGTTGCGTACCATCCGGCCAAAGGTTTCGGGGCTGCCGAATTTCTGCTGGATGGTCGGAGAGGCAAAGCCGAACGCAGTTTCCAGATCATTTTTCTGAAAGGCATCCAACTGACTTTGGATCACTGATTGGATATCTGTCGAGGCGTCATCTGCCCGCGCAGTCAGTGGAGCCATAAACGATACGGCCAGAATCAACAGCGGTGCGAAAAGCGACGTTAGGCGCATGAGAAGCCTCCTGTTTCGATAGGTACAGAGGATGGCTCTGGGTCTCCCTGGGTCAAGCCGGTGGAAGATTTTCAGCGCTTTGTGCAGCAGTAGGAATTTCCGCTAATGGATAGAGAATCGCATAATTCCCCGGCCTAACGCACCTATCATCACCGCCATTCTGGTGAACAAGGGAAGAAAATACAGGTTGTTCAGCGGTCAAGAATCTTAAAATGCGATTTAAATTCAGTGAGTTATTTCAGACTAAGTTCCTGTGGATCGAGAACGTCCAGTCTTTGCGGTGGAACTCTGTTTCGCCTTGCCAGGCAACGACACTGGCTTTGACGGAGAAATCTGTGGCAGTGGCCGCAAAATCGATGGTCGACTCCGTTCGGGCCTGCCAGGCGTCCCGGGAGCGTTCGGTTGAGAATGCAAGCTGCCCAGTAATGCTGGTCGGGTCTTTTGGGTCGATCTCCCAGATCTCGTGCCGGGTTTCATGGGTCTGCATTCGGCTTCTGGGGACCTCGGACAGCCCACTATCTTCGACGATGTGGTACCGCACCCGACCAGCATTCAAATCGTGTTCAACCCAACGCCGATGCGCAGGTTCGGACATCTGGGGATAATCAGGCAATGGCGACGGATCGGTGGGTTCGGGCAACTCGACTTCAGCGCCCTCAGGGGCCAGTGGTAGGCGCAGTACTGCGCCGGGGTGCACCGTTGCTGTCACCGGCGCAGGGCTCGGGATCACCAGCGGCCAATAGGCAGTGGACAGAGCAAGGCGCAGCCGGTGCCCGGACCGCACACGGTAGCAGCATTCATCCAAGGCGATCGAGATCCGTGTCGGTGTCTCGGGCATCATGGGCCTTGGATTTGCATAACTTTCGCGATGGCAGAGATTAAGAACTCCGCGGGCAATCAGGTTCGCGGTGCCGTCAGGATGGACATCCACCAGACGTGCGATCAGATTACCCTGCGTTTGGTCGATGCTGATCTCGGCCTGAACCTCGGCCCGGCCTAAAAGGTCCAGCGGCTGATCGATCGGCATCTGCCAACACTGGGACAAAGCATCGTCAGTTCGCTGATCGCCCGGCATGTCAGCATTGGGCGCTAGTGTGAAATACTCGCCCGCCATCGTGCCGCAATGCTGCGGTGTGGCGAACTCTACCGGTGCGGTTCCGGTTGAACCAAGCACGCCGGAATCGCCCAAGCCCAGATCGTTCGTTTTCTGATCTTGTGGCCAGTCAACGCCGATCCAAGCCCCCTGATCCCTTGCCCGCCACGCCGAGGGCGTCCCCGCCTCGATCCGGTAAGCGGAATAGTCCGGCCAATCTTCGATCCCGCGCGGTTCATCCGACAGCCAATGATGCCACCAATCGATGGACTGGCCCAGAAAGTCGATCCGCGGATGCGGCCAGGCAAAATGCGGGTACTTGTGCACCCAGGGACCAGTGGTCGCTTTCACCGGCGCCCGAAGATTCGCGGCCAAAGCCGCCGGCGTATTCCGATACCCATCCGCCCAGCCGGCGATGACCCAAACCGGGCATTGGATGGCACCCCAATCCTCGCAGATTGAACCATGCCGCCAATAGGCGTCGCGATGCTGATGGCGCATCCATACCTCCAGCAGCATTGGCTCTGCTTCCAGGCGTTCGCGCCATATCTCAGCCCAGCGGTTGCCGACGACCTCTGGATCCGGCGGACGCGAGGAATAGGATAGCATCGTGCCCGCCCAATAGATATTGGCGCTCAGCAGACAGCCGTTCTTGTAGTGGATGTCGTCATTATAGCGATCAGAGGTCGAAGCGATGGAGATCACCGCCTTCAATGCAGGCGGGCGCAACGCCGAGACTTGCAGGCCGTTGAAACCGCCCCACGATATACCCATCATCCCAACCGCGCCGTTTGACCAGTCTTGATCAGCGATCCAGGCAATCACTTCGCTGGCATCAGACAGCTCTTGCGGGGAATACTCATCGTCGAAAAGACCTTCGCTGTCGCCCTGGCCCCGGCTGTCGACACGGACACCGACGATCCCGGCCTTTGCATAGGCGGGATAGGTCGCGTCATCCCGCGGTGCGGTGCCGTCGCCCCGGCGATAGGGCAGGTATTCCAGCACGGCCGGAAAAGGTCCCGGCCCATCCGGCATCCATATTGTCGCGGCCAGCTTGGTGCCGTCTTCAAGCGTGATCCACACCGTCTGGCGTAACTCGAATTCCATGGCCTGATCCCCTGCCCGCAGTGTATCCTGCACCTTGGGGGACTGGAGAAAAGATGTCGAGCACCATCACCGATCCGGAAGTTCTGGCCTTCATAGATCGTACAAATGCCTTCTATCCCCCGGATGCCGTGAAGCTATCGATTGCCGATCAGCGCAGCCACTATGACCGAATGTGCCGGGACTTTCGCCGACCCCGGCCTGCCGGTTTGGCCGTGGAGGGTGGGGGCCTGCAGGGGGCGGGTAGGTTGATCCCGATCCGGCGCTATTGGCCGACCGAGCCCGGGCAGTCGCGCGTCGTTTACTTCCATGGCGGTGGGTTCGTTGTCGGCGGGTTAGAAAGCCACGACGATGTTTGTGCCGAAATCGCAGATACTTGCGGGCTGGAAGTGGTCGCGGTCGACTATCGTCTTTGTCCCGAGCATCCGCACCCGGCGGCCTATGACGACGCCCTGGCAGCGGTGGATCATCTGGCGGACCGGCCTTTGATCGTTGCAGGCGATTCCGCTGGTGGAAACCTGGCCGCAGCCGTGTCCCTGGTGCGGCAGAATAAGATTAGCGGCCAGGTGCTGATCTATCCCGGCTTGGGCGGGGAGGCGAAGCATCTACCGTCCTATTCCGACCGGGCCGAAGCGCCGCTGCTGTCAACTCAGGACGTGCGCTACTACGGACGGATACGCGCGGCTGGACGGAACGTGTCGGAAGATCCGACCTTTGCGCCCCTAAGGGCGAAGAGTTTCCGTGGCCTGCCGCCCTGCTTCATCTCGGCTGCTGAGCATGATCCTTTGCGCGATGACGGCGACGACTATGTCGCGCAGCTTTCCAAAGCGGGCGTTCCGGCCGAATTGTTGATCGAGCCGGAATTGCCGCACGGCCATCTCAGGGCACGATCGATGTCGACTCGGGCGGCCGAGGCCTTCGCACGGGTCTGTAAGGCCATCACTGACTTCGATACGCGCGGGCTTTCATTGGGCGGGTAAACCCGCCCTAGCTTCAGGCCGGTTGCCTTGCACCGGCGACGCCCAGTCCATTATTCAGGATCGGGCGGCCCGCCTGATCATGGCTGTAAGGCGCCAAGCCCGCGGGAATCAGCGGCAACTGGTGCGACAGACCCGGCGTATAGTCGCCGTTGCCGCCGGCACCTCCGCCAAAGCTCTGATCGTCGGCCCAGTCCGCATCGATGGGCGTCGCCGGTGACCCGCTGACATCTCCGAAAGCGCCTAGTTCACCAAGCCAGTTGTCACCCTGACCGAAATCAACGCCCTTGCTCGAGCCTGTCAGGATGGCATTGGCCCGGAAACCGACACGGTACTGGAAAGCCCAGTTGCCGACCCGGTTACCGTTTTGCGGCAGGAAGGTATCGTCCTTCGAGTTCCACTGCTCATCAACATTGAACCGGCAGCGGCCGAACTTGTCGACCCGCGCCGATCCGGCATCCTGGTAGAGCAGGTTCGTCCGGGACCCGACCGCAGTGTTGCACATAATCGTGACGTTCTCGGCCGTATTCACGATCCCATCGGCGCTTATGCAGTAGATCGGACCGGTGGTGCCGCCAAAATGTTCGAAGACATTACCGACAATTGCGATCCCACGATCATCGATCTGACGCAGTAGGTTCAGCGCCCGTTCAGAGTTCGTCGGCTGACCGAAGTGATTCCAGCCCAGGAAATCCCCGCGCGGGGTTTGCACGTTTCCGGACACGGTGTTGTCGAACATGAACGCGTCCAGATCGCGGCACCCGGCGGCATGGTAAGTGAAGCTTTGCAGGCTGCCAGCATCGGATCCGATCGAGATACACGCCTTGAAGTCGGTCGAGAACTGTTTGCATTGACCGACGTTCACGCCGTCGCAGTTCATGTTCCAGAACCGGCCGACCCGATAGACCCAGGCGTTCCAGGGTGCACCCAAACCGCCATCGTCCCAGGTGCAGTTTTCGGTGACCAGCATGTTCTCTGAACCATTGAACGCGGCGCTGTCGAAAAAAATCACAGCACCCGCCGCGTTGCGGCGCAGGGTCAGATCCCGGAATTTGGTTTTGTCCGGCAAGCCGTTTGCGACCGATACGCCTGCATCCTGATAGATGGTTCCGGCCTTCAACGCCGGATTGGCGGCCTCGATGATGAGTGGAACCTCGGTCACTGCATGGCCGCCCAGGGCCTGATGCGAGTAGGTGCCGGGCTGCAGACGGATGATCCCTCCAGACACGCCGGTACGCCCATGCTGGGCTGTGTTATGCGCGCTGATCGCTGTGGCCGCCGCACCAACGGTGGCGAATGGTGACGCTTCGGCGGTCGCGGATATGTCGCTTACGACGCCGGACCCATCGCTGCCTGAGGCCGCGTCGATGTACGCGTAGCACGTGCCATAGCTTCCGGTGCTGTCATTCAGCACCTTCAACACGGTGAGGTTCACTGACGGATAGGGATCCGCATCGGTCGAGATCAAGAAAGCTTCGCCGACCCAGGGCCGGATTTCTGCATCGATGGTGATCAAGGCCGCGGGGTTCAAACCCGAAAAATCCAGATCCGCCACGAAGTGCGGCACGCTGAGCCCACTGGCAGGATAGCTGATCGCCTCAGTCGTTGTGCTCAGCACTTCGGTCGAGTTCGTGCCATCGCTGGCGATGAACCGAACAGCCGCAACCGGACGTCCACCTTGTGCATGCTGATGCGCGACAGCCAAGCGCACGCGATAGGTCGAGGTCCTTGCAACATCCAGATCGTGGTTCAGCCATAGTGCCAGCGGTTTCGGATAGGGTCGAGTAGAGTTGTTCGCCAAGCCCGGCGTCGGTTCGCCTGCGTAAATGAAATCTGACAAAGCAACATCTGACGGGGTCAGGTTTGCCTCGTTGGGATATGGCTCGCGCACGCGGCCCATCAACACCAGCGGGTCATCGAATGTGCGTGGGTCGCCCTGGTCATCAAAGCCCTGACGCGTAACCACCACCAGCCGTGGATCACCTTCCGGATCAAAGGTGCCGGGGTTGGTATAGTTGGCGCGCCATCCGTCAACGCCGATGCTAGAGACAGCCGGGTCGCTGGCTGCCGGCGGATCCGGTGGCGGCGGTGGCGGTGGTGGCGGGGCTGATTGGGTCGCCTCGCTGCGGCGATCCATCAGCGAAAGGTCGATGGCAATCCTCATTACCAGACCGCCACCATGTCAGCCGCTGTCGTTCCGACGGCAAAGACACGGCGGATGCGGACCGGCAGGATGCCCGCCGGCACGTTCCGGAAGACCACCGTATCACCGCCGCTGGTCATCACCCGGATATCGCCACCAGTGCCGACGAACAGTGCACGGGCATGCGTGGTCAGGTCCGTCGAGTCAGACGGCGTGACCTCGGCGCTGTGGTAAGCAGGGCTCTCTAAGCCAGACGAGCGGTCCTCGAAAATATCGGGCATTACAATATCCTTGGTTGCGCGCCGGCAATGGATCGACAGGAGCTGCGGCGCTTGGGATTGATCGCGGGCAATCTATCCGAGCGAAAGACGCCGTTGCCCCAAAGGCCCTGGCAGCGCACGATGCGTCGACAGCGTATTCAGTGACGGTCTGAATGGCCGTAATAATTGAATTTATTCAATGCCTTGGCTTTTTCGAATTGCCGCCCTCATGAAACACTGTTCGGCTTCGTTCCCACAAAAATTAGGGGCGGCGTTTCCAGCCAGCCCTGCGATCGCGGCTTCGAATGGTGTTGAGATCAGCGTTTTCTGGGTCTTCGAATCGAGTTAAAAGAGCCGTTCATTGACTCGGATGATGTCGCCGGGTTGCACGATTGTTTCGGGCGGCAGCACCCTTGCGTCAGGCACGTTCACCCGTGTGACCTCGATGTCGTCTTCATCCGCGCGATAGGTGAACCCACCGGCTAATGCTGCCGCGTTCAGTATGGTCATGCCGGCACGATAAGGGTATCCGCCGGGGGCGTTCACTTCTCCCAAGATGTAGAAAGGTCGATAGTTCAGCACCTCGACATTGACCCGGGGGTTCTTGAGATATCCGTCCAATAACAGCGCCGTGATACTGTCTTCCAACTGCCTTGGGGTCAGACTACGTCCGCTAACAGTACCCACCAGCGGCATCGAAAAGTCACCTTCGGCGTCAAGCTCGAACTCTCCGGATAAATCGTTTTCGCCAAAGACCGTGACACGGACGCGGTCGCCCGAGCCCAACTGATATCCCGATTGCTGAGCATAGACCTCAGACCATCCAAGAGTGACCAGAATGAAGAGCGACATCGATAGTAGACTAGAACGCATAGCGGGCATCCAAGAAGATCCGGTGAGCAGTATACCCCAGACCAGGCGTGCGTGATCGGCGCATGTCAAATTCATAACCCGGTGACAGGGTGAGGTGACGCGTTACGGCCCAGTCGGCCGACAGCAGTGTGCCGAAGGTATTGTCTGCCCGGGTGATATCTTGAAACTGCAGGCGCGCGGCGTTGACGTTTAACTTCACTGTGACGGTCCGCAGCAGTTCGTAATTCAGACCCAACGCGCCTTCGGTAACCAACAACGCTGACGCGCCGGCCAGGGTGGTTTCACGCAGCTTTCTGGACAGATCCGCCGTGGCGGTCAACCGGCGTGTAGGCTTCCAGATCAATCCGACTTCTCCAGTAATCTCGGTCACATCGCGGAGCGTCGGGTCATCGAAATGCCTCTGGGTTAGTCCACCAGAGACGATGCCCTCCACCAGTCTTGATAGCTGGATATTGACGCCGCCCAACAGTTGGAAACCGGTCGAATCCCGGTCAATTCCAGTGTCGTCCAACGCGGATGCATATTCGGTCTGAACATAGGCTGCGCTGACGAACCCCTCGTAACCACGGATGACCTTTAAACCCAAGGCGACACCAGTACGCAGTTCTGTCCGGTCGCGGTCATCCTGATTGTTGATCCCACCGCCCAAAAGACCGGTATCGTCAAAGTCCAGGCGCCGCCACTCTGCAAACGGCCCGATGCGTGCCGAGCCGTAGAGCCATTCACCTTGGATTCGGGCCTCAAGCTCGCTGAACTCGACCGGGCTGTCGCTGGCGGTCGGAACATCGTTCGTGCCGCGCTCGTCACTATCATGCGAGAACCGCACCTCGCCAGTCAGCCGGGCTTTTCGTGTGATGTCGGCCTGGCCCGCAAGGGCTGCATCATAGTCCAGAAAGTTATCTGCAGAGTCATGGGTAAAGACCCCGGCCTTGGTGCCAATATCCAGCCGCAGCGCATGGCGGTTCCAATCAGAGTGTACGAACAAACGGGGGGCCAAAGCCGCATGATAGGTGCTTTGTCGGTTCAGAGAACTTAGGAACACGTTGCTGTTTATCGCCTGTTCCAGTGTGGCTGTCGGGTAGAACAAGAATGCGCCTGCCCTGATCCCGCGTCCCTCTAGCTGATCAAGATCCGGGCTTTGTGCAAATCCCGGTGCGGCGATCAGCATCGCGAAAAAGAAGCTAAGTCTTATGCGAACTGCCTTCATTTTTTCGACGATGGCAGCCTCAGCGCAGCAACCATCTGACACGCTCATCGACGCCAAAGACCTGGTGGCAATCCAAGCTGTCCCAGACAGCCGCCAGATCTTGCAGGTCCTGAGTTGCCCATTGGTCGTCGATCAGACTTTCCATCCGGCTGATCAGTATTTTGCAGAATTGGGCCACCGATTGCGCGGCTTTCTCGGCCTCGGCCTGTGTGATCTGTGGTTCGGTTGAATGGGAATGGATCGGGAGGATGAAGACTGCCAGGCACAGGAATGGCAAGCGGAAGAAGCGGCGCATCGGCGTCTCCTTACGACGGTGAACATAAGTGGCGTCAGGTCGGCGGACTTTTGCTCGAATCGACACCAAGGGCTGACAGACCATGACGGCGTCCAATCAGGGTTCGTTGGCCGGCGGCAGTAGAAAGACAAATTACATTCGACCGGTTCGACACCCGACGCGCGCCCTGAGATCCCAAGGTCAATCTTGCTGCGGCGATTGAGATCGTCAGAATAGCCCCGCCGATCCAGAAGATTGCGATGCTGGCGGAAAGCCCAAATCCGAACAAATCCACAAACACAGCGATGACTGCTGCAGTGCCATATCCCAAGGCAAATAGGTTTTGTTCGGACCAACTCATAGTTAAGGGATAGGCAGCGAAGGTTATCAATCAGTTAATCTTGCTTGATTTGGATTAACTTTCGTTACCGGCCCATTGCTATTCTGGTCGCGGCAGGTCCCAGACGCTGCTGAATCGCCTTAGTTGGTTGCAACTGATGCAGGCCCAAAAACGCGCCCCATGCTTCATTAAAGGCGCCTTTCAGGGTCAATTGCGCTATTTTCAGGATGGAATAGGCGTAAGCCCCTGGCAGCGCCGTTGGACAATGCCGGACGGCCAGACGCAATCGGTTCCGATAATTGAAGTAGTTCGAAAACGCCGATGGTGCGCGACCAAGCGTGCCGGATCCGGCAGCCGTTCCGCCGCGATGGCTGACCTCTGCATCTGGGCATGTCAGCAACGGCAGCGGGGTTGGCTTCAGTGCCCAGGCGACTTCCTCGTAGTACAGGAAGTATTCCTCGGGCATCGGTCCGACCGTATCCAGGAACGTCCGGGATGCCACCAAGTTTGCACCAGAAATGAATGTCAATTCACCGGCTTCAGGGGAATGCGCAAGATCAGCGCGCTGCCCCTGGTTAAGGTTCCGGCAAACCGCTGTCCATTTGGACATCTGGCCGCCATCCGATTGAATGATGCGCCCATCGTCGCAGAATAGGGTCCGCCCCCCCATCAGGCCAAAGTCCGGCTTTTTCGCCGCCATCTGCAGATAAGCAGCCGCACAGTTTCGTTCAGCCTGGCAATCCGGGTTCAGCAACCAAAACAAATCGGCCGCGGACCGGTGCTTTGCCGCAGACAGACCTATATTGCATCCCGCCGCAAAGCCGCGATTGTCATGCGCGCGGATCAATAGAACCCGCGGTAGTGGGCGGTTGACTGGCGTGTCCCCGGCGATCTCGATCCCAATATTTAGCTTGCGCTCGTAGATGACTTTGTTGATGCGTTCGACGGTGCGGTCGTCCGAAGCATTATCAACAATAATGATCCGCATGTTCGGGACTGACTGATCCAGCAAGCTGGTCAGGCAGTCTGCGATTACGTCTTCCGAATCGTAGGCGACGGTTATCGCCACGATCTGCGATTGAGTTGGAACAAAATCCGAGGTGCGCATGTGAACTGCCCTTTGGACGCAAACGCACGAAGGATCTGAAGCTCCTGTAAAGGAACCGTTAAAGGGCGCCGTTGGCTAAGCGTTAATCATAATGAATTTTTTTAAGACGGCTTAACCCGGTATTTATCGCCGGGCGCATAGACTGTCCGCAGAAGATCGAGCCAGAAACTGCTCTTGTATCGTCCGGCCCGGACGCGCGTAGTGCATGCTTGATCTAAATTCATCTTCACGGATCGCCAGCAGAGCCGCATCAGACGGGCAACCCCGTGTCCCTTTTGTAGGGCCTCGGGAAGTAGAGGGCCCTGACTTGAGCGTTCATCCATGTACAGTCGAAGCCTTAACAATCGAGAGATCGCTATACCTACCTGTCATCGGGCTCTTGCTTACGGCAGTTATGTCGTTGCTGTTCGCGGTAGCGGCCTCGGACCGGGTCTATGCCGGGACTTCCTCGGTCGCTCATCCCACTAAGGCTCACCAGGTTGAAGGTCGCCGGCATAGCGGGCCAAAGGCATACCGTCTGATGTGTCAGCGCGACCCGGCGCTTTGCCAGGCTGATCGGCTGGCGGCACGGACGGCCGGCGCCGGTCAGGCCGCTGATTTGACAGCCGAACGGTGGCAGGCACTTCGCGATGTCAATCTCCGGGTAAACAACCGTCTTGCCCCGCGCGACGATCTGGAGGTTTACGGGACTTCAGATTTCTGGACCGCGGGACGGTTCGTTGGTGATTGCGAAGACTACATGATTGCAAAGAAGCAAGATCTGATTGCGGCTGGATGGGCGGCCGATCAGGTGCTTTATGCAGTCGTCGAAGGCATCGAGACCCCGTATCATGCCGTTCTGATCGTGCGCACGCAGCAAGGCGATTTTGTTTTGGACAACCTGACAGATCGCATCACGCGCTGGGATTTATCCGGCTATAACTTTGTCATCCGGCAGTCTGCCGAGCAGCCGGATCGCTGGGTGCGAGTTGTTGATCAGCGCACTACGCCCATCGGCGACCAACTGGCCACGCGTTGATCCAAAACTGACCGATCCTTGACCTGCCGCAGACCGCCACCTAGAGAAGCGCGTCGGCCAATCAAGGACGGGAACAATGACGCATACCCCTCGGGTCTTTTCAGGCGTGCAGCCTACAGGCAGCCTGACGCTGGGCAACTATCTGGGCGCCATCAAGCGCTTTGTCGAATTGCAGAATGGCGACATGGAGACGATCTATTGCATGGTCGATCTTCATGCGATCACCCAGTGGCAAGACCCCAAAGAGCTGCTGGCTGCGACGCGCGATGTCGCCGCGGCCTTCATGGCCTGTGGTTTGGACCCGAGAAAGTCGATCCTATTCAATCAAAGCCAGGTGCCCGCCCACGCTGAACTAGGTTGGCTGTTTTCCTGTGTTGTCCGGCTGGGTTGGCTGAACCGAATGACCCAGTTCAAGGACAAGGCGGGCAAGAACCGGGAAAATGCCTCTGGCGGGCTTTACATGTACCCGGCGCTGATGGCGGCGGACATTCTGATTTACAAAGCCACCCATGTGCCGGTTGGTGAGGATCAGAAACAGCATCTGGAGCTTTGCCGGGATATCGCGACCAAGTTCAATAACGACTTTCAGTGCGAGGACTTCTTTCCGATCACAGAACCGGTGATCGGTGGCCCTGCGCCTCGGGTTATGTCCCTTCGCGATGGCACAAAGAAGATGTCAAAGTCGGACCCGTCAGACATGAGCCGGATCAATCTGACTGACGATGCTGACACCATCGCTGCCAAGATCCGCAGGGCCCGGACAGACCCCGAACCCTTGCCGGAGACGATTGAGGCATTGGAGGAGCGGCCCGAGGCCCGCAACCTAGTGGGAATCTTCGCTGCCTTAGCCGATACTACTGCCGAGCAGGTTTTGACTGACCACGGCGGGCAAGGCTTCGGCGCGTTCAAGCCTGTCTTGGCGGATCTGGCCGTTGAAAAGCTGTCTCCGATCGCTTCGGAAATCCGGCGCCTTGGTGATGATCCAGCAGAGATCGACCGTATTCTGGGCGATGGTGCGGAGCGAGCGGCCGCAATTGCAGAACCAATCCTTGCAGAGACATATGAAAAGGTAGGTTTCCTGCGGTCCCGGGGATGAAAATAGGACGTGACTGCGCGCTTGCGCGGTCCAGCCGATCCTGCCATCCTTGGAATGGTGCCCGCTTCAGGAGATACTATGCGCAAATTTTTGGTCGTGGTTGACGAAACGCCGGAATGCATGAACGCCATGCGTTTCGCGGCCCGTCGTGCGCAAAACACCGGGGGCGGCGTGGTCATGTTGTACGTGATTACCCCTGATGAATTTCAACATTGGGTAGGCGTTGCAGAACTTATGCGCCAGGAGGCCAGGGAGAGCGCGGAACAGCGTCTGGGCGAGTTGGCTGTAGAATTGCAGGCACTCAGTGGAGTCACGCCGGAATTCGCGATCCGTGACGGGAACCGTGCAGAAGAAGTCCTGGCACATATCGAAGAAGACACCGAAATTGGTGTTCTAGTGCTTGGCGCCGGGGAAGGTGAAAGTCCGGGCCCTCTGGTTAGTCAATTGGTTGCCAGAATGGGCGGGCGCATGCCAATCCCAGTCACCGTTGTTCCAGGCGCTATGAGTATGGAGCGCATCGACGCCGTCTGCTGAACGCCGCAGACGAAGCCCAACCAAAAGCGAATATTAATCTTTTGCTGGAAACCTGCTCTTGTCCACATGACTTGGGTAAACGGCAGAGCAGTTTCCGTAAATGAGTAGTGTCCGCGCAGAAATGGTTGTTTCCGCTCTGTTCGGCAGCTCAGTGTTGGTCTTTGAACCTCATTTGGAAAGCGGGCCCGCTTCGCGATACCAAATTGAGCAATATCAGCTTAGACGGCTCTCGCAGTTGGGACAGGCTGGCTCGATTGTCTACGCCAACCACTGTCGTGCTTGTCATGGTAGAAGAGGCGTCGGCAGCGTTCAGGGACCTCCACTGCTAGATTATGCGCTGGTCAAAAAGCACCGGGGCCGCAAGGCGTTTCACTCAGCAGTCACAAATGAGCAGGATCATTCTTATGGCGCACATCACTCTCGTTCGGCAAAGGAATTGTCTTTCAACGAGATAGAGCAAATTGGACGATATGTTCGCGAGGTTCAGTCACTGACTGATGATGGTTGACCGTAGGTATGCGGCTTGGGTGCCGAACCTTCAAAAAAGTTCTGGCAACAAGTCCTCGATTTCCGCAGCTTCAGACAAAACCAGGTCCTCTGCCGATCCGCCGCGCAATGGGATGCGACCGACCTCCAGCATCAGCGGCGCGGCTAAGGGCGTCACTCTCTCTGTCACTATGTGATCGATCCGTCCCGATGATCGCGACAACATTTCTTCGATACGGCCAAAGTCCACCAGTCCGCGCAACGCTTCGGTGTGCGTGATCTTGAGCAGCAGGTGATCAGGATCGAACCGGCGCAGCGTGTCGTATAGAATATCAGAGGAAAACGTCGTCTGACGTCCGGTTTTCCGCTTGCCCGGATAGTTGCGCTCGATAAGCCCGGCAATGACGGCAACCTGCCGAAACGTGCGCTTCATCACGGTGTTGCCGCCCAGCCAGTCTTCGAAGCCCTGCGTCAAGGTTTCATCGCCCAACAACAAGGTTGGATCAGTGACCGGCTTTAGCCCCCACAACATAACGGCGTAGTCGTTCGCTAGAAAACCTTGCGGGGCCAATCCGGTCTCTTCCATCCGCTGGCTGATCAGAAGCCCCAACGTTTGGTTCGCGTTTCTTCCAGCAAAGGCATAGATCGCTGTGTAGTGGCGGCCCCCTTCCGGAAAGCTTTCAACCATCAACCGGTCGGGCTGCGGCAGTGCTGCGACCTGGCGCTGCAGTTCGAGCCATGATCGGACTGGCTTTGGCAGTGAGGACCAGCGCGCCGGATCTTGCAGAATTTCCAGAACCCGGTGCGACAGAAGGGTCGACATCGCCAGTTTGGTTCCTGAGAACACGGCAATTTTGGGCTCTTTCCCTGGCGAGGGCGAAACCTGCAACGTGGTTTCGCGAATGGCGTCATATCGGACAACCTTTCCGCCAATCAGAAAACTGTCTCCGGGTGACAAGGTCGCTGCAAAGGCCTCCTCCACCTCGCCCAGCATCGGTCCGCCGCGGCCCTTGCCCATCCGGACCTTCATGAATTCCGGTTCAACGATAGTGCCGACATTCATCCGCAAGCCACGGGCCGTCCTTGGATCCCTCAGGCCCCACAATCCATTCTGCCGCTGCAATAGACGGTGCCATTGCGGATAAGCTTTCAGTGCGTAACCGCCCGTGGCACAGAAATCCAAACAAGCATCGAAATCTTTGCGGGACAGTTTCCGATAAGGGCCTGTGCTGGTGACCTCGGCATAGATCTGATCTGCCTCGAAATCCGCCGCGCAGGCCGTTAACAGCAAGTGCTGGCATAAAACCTCAAGCCCGCCCGGAGGCAAGGGCTCTGGATCAAGTGTGCCATCCCGCACCGCGTCCAAGGCTGCCTGGCACTCTAGAACCTCGAACCGGTTCGCTGGAACCAGCAACGCACGGGACGGCGCATCATAGGTGTGGTTCGCGCGCCCGATCCGTTGCACCAGCCGCTTCACATTCTTGGGCGCACCGACCTGGATAACGAGGTCGACGTCCCCCCAGTCAAGTCCCAGGTCCAGCGATCCCGTCGCAACAACTGCGCGAAGGGTGCCATCTGCCATGGCATGCTCGACTTTCTTGCGGGCATCCATGGCGAGCGAGCCGTGGTGCAGCCCAATTGGCAGGCCATCGGTGTTCTCTGCCCAAAGCGCTTGGAAGAACAGTTCTGCTTGCGCTCGCGTGTTGATGAAGATGATTGTCGTGCGGTGGGCACGCACCTGATCCATAATCGCGCGGGCAGCATAGCGCCCACCCATGCCGGACCATGGGGGATCTCCCGCTTCTGTCAATGCCGCGATATCTGGCTCCGGCCCTGGGTCCGCATAATGAACTGCAACCCGCCCGGGGGACAGCCAATCCGCCAGCTCTTCCGGATTTTCGACCGTCGCAGACAGAGCGGTTAGCGTGACGTGTGGAGCGACGGTGTTCAATCGGCCGAGGCAAAGCGCCAGTTGATCGCCCCGCTTCGTGCCCGCCAGTGCATGGATTTCATCGATCACGACGCGTGCGAGATTACCAAAGAGACGCGGTGCTTCGGGTTGAGACAACAAAAGTGCCAGCGACTCAGGCGTCGTCAGTAAAATATCTGGCGGATCCGCGCGCTGCCGGGCTTTGACATGGCCAGATGTGTCGCCCGTGCGATCCTCGATCCGCATCGTCAGCCCCATTTCTGCTACTGGCGTGCGTAGATTCCGGCCGATATCTGCTGCCAGGGCTTTCAACGGGGAAATGTAAAGCGTGTGAAGGCCGTTACTACCGCCCCCGGCAAGATCGATCAAAGACGGCAGGAATCCTGCCAGGGTCTTGCCGGCTCCAGTCGGGGCCACCAGCAGAATGTTCTCATGCGCCCGATCCAGCAGCACCTGCTGATGCGGATGAAGGCTCCAGCCGCGCGTTGCAAACCATCCGGCAAAGGGCTCGGGTAAGTTCATGAAGCAAGGATCGGCATAACCGTTACAAATTGTGTAGACCGGCTCTTCAGACCCGGCTTGAATGTGCTAGCGATGCCCCCAATCATCGTCATCCCCAGACGGGGCCATGCCCAAAACATCGCCATCCAAGGAAACCCCTAATCCCAGGACCGTGCGATTGGCATAGGCAAAATACGCAGCGGCCTGATTGATTTCCAGGATCTGGCCGTCGTCCCACCCGGACTCGCGCAGTTCGACAATATCATCGGGGTCGATGAAAGATGGTCCCGATGTCAAAGCGTCCGCATAGTCAAGCGCCGCAACTTGCATCCGGTCCAGCGGTGCTTTGTCAGGGGAGGAATCTTCAAGCGCTTTGCGGATTTTCTTTGCCTTGGCGTCATCGCCCATCAGCCGCTTCATCCCGGCAAAGTGGTGTTCCGTACAATATTTACACCGGTTCAGGATCGACACCCAAACGCCGATGCATTCCATAAACCATTTCGGCACGGTGTTCCCCGAATGGTGCAGCACATTCTTATATAGCGCCATGTGACCATCCATCGTGTGAGGACGCAGCGAATGGCCCTTCATGATGTTGTCCACCTCCCCATTTGGTCCTTGGACGCGGTCATAAAGCTGCTTCAAGCGCCCATCGGCACGGTTGGCGGGGATGTGTTTGATCCACATTTGACGTTCCTTCCTCAGCGCGGTCCGATGTTCTTTATCCCAACGGTTGCTTGCGACCAGACCCTAAACCACCCATCAGCACAAGCGGCGATGGCCGAATCCGACATGCGTGTCGCGAATGGGCTTGCACGATCACGAAAAAGTAATCTAGCCAGATAATATCAAAACATTCAGAGCAAAGAGGTCGTGGCTGTGCGGGAGCGTGGTGCCGTGGCCCTGCGGACCCGCTTCGAAGGACCGACATGGGCTGCGCTGGTTGGGTGTTATACTGTTTGGAGCCTGTGTCTTTGGCAGGCTGGTCAAACCAGTTGGTGGTTTCTGATAGCGTGTGCGTTCGCTGTCGCCCTGCATTCATCCTTGACGCACGAGGTTCTGCACGGGCACCCCACGCGCAATCGATTGGTGAACGAGGCCACCGTCTTCTTGGCGCTGGGACTGTTCATCCCTTATCGGCGGTTCCGTGATCTACACCTGCGGCACCACAATGACGAACGCCTGACGGATCCTTTTGACGACCCTGAAAGTTTCTACACGCCTTTGAGTGCTTGGGGTCGATGGGCATTCGCACGCCGCACTGTTTTGCAAGCGAATGGAACGTTGTTGGGCCGGATGATCTTGGGGCCGCCGCTTTCGCTGTGGGCTTTTTGGCGAACCGACCTTTCAGCGATGCGGTCTGATCCTTCGATTAGGGGCGCATGGATTCGCCATATCCTGGGTCTGATCCCGGTGTTGGTGGCAGTTGCGGCCGCTGGCGTTCCGATCTGGATCTATGTGCTCTGTGTCGCCTATCCCGGAATGTCGCTGATCATGGTGCGCAGCTTTATTGAACATCGCGCAACAGAGAACACGGACGAAAGGACAGCGGTCATCGAGGCGCACTGGTTCTGGTGTTTTCTGTTCCTGAACAACAATTTCCATTCGGTCCATCATGATCGACCGGCACTGGCCTGGTATCTGATCCCGGCCGTCTGGCGCAGGGAACGTAATCAGGTCTTGGACCGGAATGGCGGATACTATCTTCCAGGCTATGGCGAGGTGTTTCGCCGCTGGGCGTTGCGGCGCCGCGAACCCGTTGTTCATCCATTGCTGCACCGAACCGGCATAGATGCAGGCCGCGACGGGTGATTGCAGCGCTGCAGATGTATGACTGGTCCGAGGTGCAGCACCTGACTGATGCTTTCTGGTCCCGGGTGCGGAAAAACTTGGTCAACGCTGGTCTGAACGCACCTGCTCGGCTTTCTAGATTTGATGACATCCATGCACCCTGGCCCGATCCATCGCTGCTTTTGGGTCAAACCTGCGGCCTTCCTTATGTCATGGGCTTGGCGGGTGAGGCTCAGGTGATCGGACGACCGTGTTACGGCCTGCCGATGGCATCGGGTGGTGCCTATTGCTCCGCTGTTATCTGTCGGTCTGATGGAGCTGCGGACTTGCCGGGCTTTAAAGGTGCCCGGGCTGCCGTGAACAGCTATGTGAGTCAATCGGGCTGCCACGCATTGGCGGCGGAGGTTTTGGCAACGGGTCTTCCGACGGACGAACCCTTCTTCAATAAAGTCAAAATCACCGGCAGTCATCGAGCATCCGCCATTGCGGTTGCGGACGGTACCGCGGATGTTGCGGCCATCGATGCAGTGGCATGGGCACTGTTTCAGGAAATTGAACCTGATCAGGCCTTGCGACTGCATGTGGTTCAGTGGACCCCCAAAACCCCTGGCTTGCCATTGATAACGTCGAAAGATAACGCGCCGCACGCCCGCATGATTCTCAGCGCTATTCAAAATGCGGCGAGCCAGACAACGGATCACGAAACTGGTGTGCCGCGGGCGGTTCTTCCAGCAGATGACCAAGACTACGACGCAATCCGCGAAATCGCTGCATTCGTGCGCGGAATGCGCCTTGCGCCTGATGCTCAGGTTCTCGGACACACCCTCCCAATGGTATGAATCCAAGGCGCGGCATATGTTCGCTTGCAGGGTGCGGCGGATCTGTCGCATTGTAGGCCAACTGGGAGGCACCACCGGGGAGAGCACGCGCAATGCCGCTGCTTTCAGTTCAGGGTCTGACGATATCATTTGGCCCACCGGGGTTAGCACCCGCGGTGGTCGAGGACGTATCGTTTTCGATCCAGCCCGGCGAAGTACTTGCATTGGTTGGAGAATCGGGGTCGGGAAAGACCCTTACCGGTAAATCCCTTATGCGCCTTTTGCCGCGCGCCGCACGCATCACCAAAGGCAGCGCAGTTCTGAGTGCTCGCGGCGACAACGTGGATCTATTAGCGATATCGGACCGAAAAATGCGCGCTTTTCGGGGCGCCCGGGTTTCCATGATCTTTCAGGAACCCATGAGCGCCCTGTCTCCTTTGCATACGATTGGAAACCAGGTCTCGGAAGTCTTGAAGGTTCATGGCGGACCGACCGGAGGAGAAGCGCAAGATCGCGTCTTGGCAATGTTCGAAGAAGTTGGATTTCCCAACCCGAAACGCGCCTGGGCCGCATACCCGTTCGAGCTTTCTGGCGGCCTGCGACAGCGTGCGGTCATCGCCATGGCAATGGTCGGCAATCCAGCCCTGGTGATCGCGGACGAGCCGACAACTGCTTTGGATGTCACCACCCAGGCCATGGTTCTGGACTTGTTGAATCGCCTGCAGCGGGATCACCAAACCTCGGTGATTATGATCACCCATGATTTAGGCGTTGTCGCAAACATGGCCGATAAAGTTCTGGTTCTGCGTAAAGGCAGGGTGGTGGAAAGTGGTCAGGCGAGCGATGTTCTGAATGCACCGGGGCACGGCTATACGCGGACCTTGCTGGCCGCTGCACCGCGCGTGCCGCAGGATCTGGCGGCGCTGCCGCCCAGTGGTCAAGACCACATCCTGAAGGTTCGTGGTCTTTCAAAAACCTATCCTGGCCGGTCCCGGTCCTTTGCCCCGGACGATCCGCCGGTTAAGGCGTTGACTGATTTCAACATGTCGCTGGAACGTCGCAAAACCGTGGCGGTGGTTGGCGAGTCAGGGTCCGGCAAGTCCACTGTGGCGCGCATGGTGCTGCGCGCCGAACGGCCTGATGCCGGCGCCGAAATGACATTCTGCGGCAAAGACGGCAAACAAGAGGACATCGCTTCCTTGTCCGGGACCGATCTCACCCGGTTCCGCATGCGCGCCCAGATGGTGTTTCAGGATCCGTATGCTGCGCTGAGCCCACGGATGTCTGTGCAGGACATCCTGACCGAACCACTTAAGATCCACCAGATTGGCACTCGGCCTGAACGCCGCGACCGCGCCGCACATCTTATGCGCCGGGTTGGCCTATCCGGCGATCATTTGGCCAGGTTTCCCCACGCTTTTTCAGGTGGTCAGCGCCAGCGCATTGCGATCGCAAGGTCACTGGCTTTGAACCCGGAATTGCTGGTCTGCGACGAGCCGACATCTGCGCTGGATGTTTCCGTACAAAAGGAAGTCCTGCACCTTTTGAAAGAACTGCAGGACGAGTTCGGCCTGAGCTATCTGTTCATCAGCCACGATCTGGCTGTCGTGGCCGAACTGGCAGACCGTGTCTTTGTGATGCGTCGCGGCCGTGTCGTGGAGGAAGGTTCGGCCGACTGCATTTTTAAGGACCCCCGGCACCCCTATACACGCGCATTAATCGCAGCCAGCCCCGAGCCGGATATGGAGCGCCAATTGGACCTGGCGGCGGTCGCTGCCGGTGCTGGCGAGCCGGACACTTGGCCCGCACCGTTCGGATACGCCGGCGATGACGCGCCCAGCTTGACGGAAGTCAGGCCAGGACATCTTGTGAGAGCTGCATGAAACTTCCTATCGCTATCGCCGCACTGGTCCTTGGTGCTTCAACTGCCTTGGCAGGATATGACGGCCCGTTGATCGAAAACCCGCTTTTGAAGACCGTGCCGGATGGGGATCTGCCGTCGATAGAAGAGCGGTTGCCTGAAGAGCCTTTGATCGTCGATCTCAAGGACCGTAACCGCGAGCCTGGCCAGCATGGCGGCACGATCCGGATGTTTGTCTCCCGCTCGAAAGACGTCCGGTACATGGCCGTTTGGGGGTATGCGCGGCTCATTGGATACAATGAAGACTACGAACTGGTCCCGGATATCGTCAGGGACTTCGATGTCTCGTCGGATGGCCGAACGGTGACGCTGACCCTCCGCAAAGGGCATCGTTGGTCAAATGGTGATCCGTTCACCACGGAAGACTTCCGATATTGGTGGGAAGACGTGGCATTGAATGAGGATCTGTCGCCGTCAGGCCCTCCTGTCGAGATGTTGGCGGACGGGCATTTGCCCGAGGTCACGGTGATCGACGCGCAGATCATCAGCTTTTCCTGGCCAGTGCCCAACCCTGGTTTCTTGCCGGCGCTGGCCCAGGCGCGTCCGCTTTATATCTACCGCCCTGCCAAATACATGAAGCGCTATCACAAGAAATATCTCAGCGCCGAGGATCTGGCGAAGCTGGAGGAAAGCGGGAAGACGTGGAAGAAGATCCACAACAAGAAAGACAATCTTTACAAATTCGACAACCCAAAGCTGCCGGTCCTACAGCCCTGGGTGAACACAACCAAAAAGAACAACCAAAGATATGTTCTGGTGCGAAACCCCTACTATCATCGGATCGACAGGAATGGTCGCCAGCTTCCCTACGTTGAAGAGGTAGAGCTGGAGATCGCAGCGGCGGGACTGATCCCGCTGAAGGCGTCGCGGGGTCAGGCGACCTTGCAGATCCGTTCGCTCGGGTTCTCGGATGCGCCGGTCCTGAAGCAGATGGAAGAGGGCATGGACTATGTCACCCATCTCTGGCGATCTGGGTTTGCCAACGAGGTCGCGATTTACCCGAATCTGAACTATTCCGACGAAGCTTGGCGCAAGTTGTTCCGGGACGTCCGGTTCCGCCGAGCGCTTAGCATGGGGATCAGCCGCAAGGCGATCAACAAGGTGCTCTACTTTGGCTTGGCCACGCCAGCGGCCGTCTCTGCGTTGCAGGAAAGCCCGTTCTACGATGAGGAAAACGCCGTTGCCTGGACGGACTTCGATCTGGACCGCGCGAATGCCTTGCTGGACGAGATCGGCCTGACCCGGCGCAACCCGGCAGGGCTGCGTCTTTTGCCGGACGGTCGTCCAATGGAAATTGTGGTCGAGACGGCGGGGGAACGGGCCGAAGTTACCGACACGCTGGAGATCGTCAATGCCACTTGGGAAAAGCTGGGTCTACGCCTGCTGGTGAAACCTCAGGATCGCGATGTAATGCGCAATCGTGCCTATGCCGGTAAGGCGATGATGGTCGCTTGGTATGGCTGGAACGTAGGCATTCCGACACCGGACAGTGCGCCGAAGGAATTGGCGCCTGTGGATCAGGCCACCTATACATGGCCGAAATGGGGGCAGCACTACCAAACCAAGGGGTCAGTGGGTGAGCCTCCGGATCTTCCCGAAGCTACGCGCTTGTTGGAGCTTTTTGCCGAATGGGCCGACGCCAGCAGCGATGCGGAAAAGTCCAGGGTCTGGCAAGAAATGTTGTCGATCCATGCCGATCAGGTCTTCAGCATCGGCACAATTGCCCGGGCACCGCTACCTCTGGTTCACGATGTGAAACTGAGGAATGTTCCCAAGAGAGGTATCTATGCCTGGGACCCCGGTGGACAGTTGGGTATCCACCGAATGGATGAGTTTTTCTTTGAAGGCGGAGCGTCCCAGTGACGGCATGCTGGCTCTCCGACGCTCCCATGATGGTTTGTTGCGGGATGTCCGGGCTTCGGACGCCCACCCGCCCGCGCCGGAGAGCCAGCCGGGCCACCGTGCCTGGTAGGGTGGCTGGTCTGGCCGCAATAACTAAGCAAACTGATTGTTGGCCTAAATGCCGCAACCGAAGCAGTAGCATGGGTGTCCGGCAGATGGATGCCGCATGCTGAGATTTTTGATCCGCAGATCGCTGACCATGATTGTCACCCTGGTGGCGATCTCGATGCTGATCTTCCTGATCATCAATCTACCGGAAGGCAACTACCTTTCGAACCAGATCGAGGAGATGAAGGCTACCGGCGAAGCCGCAGGCGTCGCCGAGGCAGAGCGCCTGATCAAGGATTATTCGCTGGATAAGCCGGTGTGGCAGCAATACCTGATCTGGATCGGTGTCGCGCCAGGTCCTGACGGCTTTTCGGGAATGCTGCAGGGCGATCTGGGCGTTTCCTTTGAATTGGAACAGCCCGTTTCTGAAGTGGTGGGAGAGACGGCTTGGTTGACCATCGTCGTCAATTTTGCCGCGCTGATCTTCGTCTATCTTGTGGCCTTGCCATTGGGCACCATCGCAGCGGTAAAGGCAAACTCCTGGATCGACTATATTGCCAGTCTGATCGGCTATATCGGCCTGGCGACGCCCAACTTCCTGCTGGCATTGATCCTCTTGGCCTATGGCGCGCACTATTTCGATATTCCCATCGGCGGTTTGATGGCGCGGGAATACGAAGGCCAGCCGATGAGCTGGGATAAGTTCCTGTCGATCCTTTCGCATTTAATCGTGCCGACAATCGTGATCGGAACCTCTGCCGCAGCAGCAGTGATGCGTCGTCTGCGCGCGAATCTGATGGATGAGCTGCATAAGCCCTATGTTGAAACCGCGCGGGCCAAAGGCGTCGGTCCGACCATGCGCGTCATTAAATATCCGCTGCGCATGGCACTTAACCCGTTCGTTGCCGACATCGGAAACCTGATGCCGCAATTGGTTTCGGGGTCGGTGATGATCTCGGTGGTCATGAGCCTGCCAACAATTGGTCCAATCCTGCTGCAGGCGCTGAAATCCCAGGACATCTATATGTCCGGGTTTATTCTGCTGTTCGTCAGTTTCCTGACCCTGTTGGGCATGCTTATTTCTGACATTCTGTTGGCGGTGCTGGATCCCAGGATCCGTATCGGCGGCGGTCGAAAGGGGGCGTGATGACGGACCACTACGTCGCCCCGGAAACATATGATGCAGATGCCGACCGCCAGGTCCTGGACCGCGTTGATCTTGACGCGCCGACGTGGGTTCTGGTCTGGCGGCGCTTTAAGCGTCATCGGCTGGGGATGATCTGTGGGATTTTCCTGGTCGCGATTTATGCAATGCTTCCGTTCGTCGAATTTATTGCGCCCTATGATCCGAACAAGTTCAACGAAGATCACATCTTCGCGCCGCCCCAGGGCCTCTATCTGTTTCACGACGGGGAGTATGTCGGACTGCACACCAAGCCGACTGCGACCGAATATGACCGGGACACCGGTTTGGTGAAATCTGTTTCAAATGATAGCGACGTTCTGCCGGTGCCGGTGTTCACAACTTGCGGCGATCCCTATCATTTGCTGGGCGTGATCGAGAGTCGCTTTCACCTGATCTGCCCGCCCAAGGACGGCGAGCTTTTCTTACTGGGGTCCGACCGGTTGGGCCGCGATGTGCTGACCCGCATCCTGCACGGGGCCCGGCTGTCCATGACGATTGGACTGATCGGTGTGACGGTCAGCTTTGTTATCGGTCTTATCCTGGGCGGTATGGCAGGGTATTTCGGGGGGTGGGTCGATGCGACGGTGCAGCGTCTGATCGAGATTTTCCGGTCCCTGCCGGAACTGCCGATTTGGCTCGCACTTTCCGCCGCAGTGCCGGTGCATTGGAATTCGCTGGCTGTTTTCGCGATGATCTCCGTCATTCTGGGGTTGTTGGACTGGCCGGGATTGGCGCGTGCTGTCCGAAG
>JBCCHJ010000048.1:0-46303 GCA_039028795.1 Pseudomonadota bacterium | reverse complement strand
GCGGATCAGCGACTGGCCCCAGGGCCAGCGCCAGAATTCTGGCCCAGCGTCGTTGCAATCATCCCGGCTCGGAATGAACGACCCACGATCGGCGACGTTGTCGCTTCCCTTAAGTCAACCCATTATCCGGGACGTTTGGACATCGTGGTGGTCGATGATCATTCGGATGACGGAACGGCAGACGCTGCAAAGACTGCAGGGGCGACCGTGATCGCTGCCGAACCCCTACCCCAAGGGTGGTCCGGAAAGCTGTGGGCCGTCCACGCCGGTCTGGAACATGCAAACCAGGCGTGTTCCCCTGCCCCGGAATGGATTCTTTTAACCGACGCAGATATTCATCATGCGCCCGACACTTTGCGGAAATTGGTCGCCAAAGGACATGACCAGAATCTGGCGCTTGTGTCGCTGATGGCCAGGCTCGACTCTCGGGGGATCTGGGGCGGCCTTTTGATACCAGCCTTCGTGTTCTTCTTTCAGAAACTCTATCCGTTTCCTTGGGTGAACAGGCATGGCCATTGGATGGCGGCCGCTGCAGGCGGTTGCATGCTGATCCGCCGAACTGCGCTGCAGGAAATCGGCGGGATCGCGGTCTTGAAAGACGCACTGATCGATGACTGCACGCTCGGTGCCAAGCTCAAACACGGGCCGCCAAAACGACGAATCTGGCTGGGCCTTTCCGGCTCCGAAGTAACCAGTCTACGCGACAACAGGTCTTTGAAATCGATCTGGACTATGGTGTCGCGCACTGCCTTCACCCAGCTGCGTCACTCCACGGTCTTGCTGATAGGAGCAGTAGTCGGAATGGTCTTTATCTACATCGCCCCATGGATCGCGTTGGTATGGGGCGCTTCATGCCAAGATCTTCTGCTCGCTGTAAGTGGCGGCTGTGCGATCATTGCTATGTCGGTTGCCTACTGGCCCACGCTGCAGCTTTACGACCAGCCGATTGCACGGACATTGCTGCTGCCGGTAGCCGCTGCAATATATACGGCAATGACAGTGACATCGGCCATCCACCATTGGCGAGGCCAAGGTGGGAAATGGAAAGGCCGCACTTATCCTTAGCAAGACCTGCGGCGGAGGCATTCAGACCGGCGGCATCGCGCGCGAAGCGTCTATCGACGCCCTAAATATGTCCGGATTGCCGTAACCAATTCAGGCACTCGGCCAGGCATTCCTCCAAGGGGCGCGGAGCGAAGCCCAGCGTTGACTTTGCCTTCGAGCTGTCAAACCGGCATGATTTTTGCGCCATGCGCACACCTGTCAGCGGGGCTTTGGGTGGCCGCTTTGTTATCCGCGAAACTCCTGCCTCGACCTGGGCCGCGGCCAGCGCCAGCCATACAGGCACTCGGCCGTGCGGAACGCTGGCCTCGGTCATCCCGGCAACCATGGCTGCGAAATTCGGCAGGCTGATGTCCTGACCGGCCAATAGGTAACGTTCGCCGGCCACTCCAACAGCTCGCGCGGCAATGATAGCCTTGGCCACTGCGACAGCATCGACGAGGTTCAAGCTGCAATTCAGCAACGCCGGCACCTTACCCGTCGCCAGATCCCGGATCATTTCGGTCGGGGGTGTCAGGTTGTAGTCGCCCGCTCCGATTGGGGCCGCGGGCTGAACGATCGTAACCGGTTGCCCGGCGTCCACGGCAGACTGGGCAAGTATTTCGGCCTGTCGCTTTGTCCTAGGATAATCACCCAGCAATAGCGTTGGCGCATATTCAAATGTCTCATCCAAAACCGTGCCTGGGGCGGTGGTCTGCGCAACCAATGTTGTGAAGCTGGACACTAGTACGGTTTTTGCCTCTGCGCGTCCTGCAGCAGCCAGAACCCGGCTGGTTCCCAGCGCATTTACACGGTCATAGCTTGACCTGTCGGGCACCCAAAGATGGGCGACCGCAGCCGCATGGACGATATGCGTGACGTTTTGCATCGCAGCAGCAATGTCCTCGGCCTCGAGGATCGAGCCGATTACCGCCTCTGCCGCGTCCGGAAACTCTTCTGGAAACGCCAAATCCAAACCGCGAACAGGCTCTCCCGCTGCTAAAAGCTGCCGAACGATGTGGCCGCCTAGAAATCCGCCAGCGCCGGTTACGAGGGTCGTCATAGGCCGTCCCCACACACCAGCAGACCATGATCAATAGCCGAGCCCGCAATCAGCTGATCTCCAGTCAGAATTGCAACGGTCGCCCCGGAGTAGACGCGGCCTGACGGGTCATCAAACAGTACCTCGACACCGCCATTCTTCGGCTCGACCCGTACAATTCGCGTTGGGATATTGTCCCACCAGCCCCCCAGACCCAGCCCTGTCAGAAAGAGATTTGGATGCAACGCTGCGACGATATCTCCGTAGAACGTTTGCGTCAGATTGTCAGGCCCGCCGGGAACTTCGAGCGCGCGGCCGTAGGCGCTGGAGATACGTTTTGCCCGGGTTTCGGCAACATACTTCCCCGAAATCCCATTCGGAAAGGACAGGCCGACCTGTTCGACCCAGATCGGACCTCCATCGGTCGACAACACCTTGCCGGACCGGGACCATGGCGCGAGATCGCGGATCGATGGCCCGCAATCTGCCCGGTCCATACTGATCCGTAGTCGCACATTGCTGGGGTGGTTGAAGTCCAAATCATTTGCGCGGCAAAATCGCGGGTCGTCCAGCCAGCGATCAACCCGCCAGCCGCTCTGCCCCAACGGTCCAACCAAGATCTCAGTCTCGCCGTCCGCAGGACGGTTGATAAGCGCAAGACGCCTCTGTTGATCCGAAATAGCAAATCCATGCGGCCTGAAGCTGCCCTGAGGTCGGTAGAGGTGCTTCGCATCGACCTCTGCTCTTTCCGCGATATCCCAAATCGGAACGCTGTAGAGCCCGCCATTGGGCTTGGCGTCGTCTCTACGATCATGGGCCGTGAAGATCAGTTGAGAGCCATTCTGCCACAAGGCCAAGTCTTCGATGCCGACGATGCTTTCGCCGGTCTCTGGATCGATCACCCGCACATGCTGGCATTCCTTTGCCGAAAAGCGCGCAGGCAATTGATCAGGTGGGGACAACAGCCAAATATATACCAACGAGATCACAAATAGCCCGGCAGCCCCCCGCACAAGATGCGAGATCAGCATCATGGCTTTGCCGGTTGAGGCGTTTCATAGCCCCATGCCTCGATCCAAGAGGCCCAGGCCGTCGAAACTTTGTCTATGGCAGCCTGATCGCCTTTGAACTGGTTTTTCGAATAGCTCTGAACGCTGTCCAGATAGCTGCGGAAGGCCGGTTCGGCATCATCAAATCCTGGAAGATCCAAGGCCTGATATATATGCCGCAAGGCGCCGATCGGGTCGGAGTCCAAGGATTGATAGGCCAGTTCAACAAAATCCGGCGCATCCAGGCCCTGCGTCTCGGCACGGAAATTCTCCATCATCCGCCCATAGACCCGCAGGATCGTCGCATCTACATCCAGGTCCGCAGGAACCCGTTGCAATGCCATGACCTCAAGAAGCCGAGCGTAGAAATTGCGCATGGAAAGAAAGACATCGTAGGGGTTTCTGTGAATGTGTATGAACTTCGCGCCCGGAAACAGGCGGCGCAGCCTTGCAACGCGGCCAGTATAGACGGGGTTCTTGATCAGCAATCGGCGACCTTGCAAATGCGCAAGCTTGCAAAGAAACAGCGTGAACCGGTCTTCCCAGGCAGCAACCTCTGCTTCAGTGCAACCATCGAAGAACAGCCCTCGATCGATCAAACGATCAAAGGCCTTGGGAAAATAGATTCCGTGATAAAAAGAGAGATCGCTCATCGAGGCTATGCCGATTTCGTCTTCTTGCGGGCTGGTCGGCGTAACTGGAATGTTGTCTATCCAGCGATGTTCTGGCAGCGCCTTTTCCAACAGTGGTCCAAATGCACGGGCGATGCCGAACATATCCCATGGCAAACCAACCGCGACCGGCGGGACATAGCCGAACCCGCCATGCACCATCGTGTTATAAAGATGCGTCGTACCAGACCGCCAATGGCCCAGAATGAAGATCGGAGCCGGCAGGTCCTGGCGTTTCGGCAAACGCGATTTGATCAGCAAGTGCTCAAGTGCGGAAATAGGCGCTCTTGCCAGGGCTGCCCCCCAGATTCCAGCGGTTATGCCCCATCTGTCCGGCCAGCCGCCTTGGCGAAAGGCGTGCATCAGCGTTCCTGGATCTGCGCCGCTTAAGGGATGCGCCATACTTCCTGCCGGGTCTCTAAGTCTCGGCAGTTACGTACTGATGTCATGCCGCCTGCGCAATGTTCGGCTGATGTTTGGCTTGTTCGCCGAGGTCACATATTCGCGGGTATGCAGCCCGTTAAACGGAGAATACCGCTGTTTTTGCTGCAAATTGGGTATTCAAATGCCCTTCGTCGGCCAACCATTGGATTAGATCAGCCTCGCTTTTAACCGGGTAGATCACGTTTCCAGATCCCCGGGAGATTCCGAAGTCCTTCACTCTTTCTATCTGCCCCGGCGCGTCGATGTTCTTGGCGGCCGCCCATATTCCCAATCCATTTGCGCCGCCAACCAGGGCCTGAAGCAATATCGTATCGGCAGGCGCTTGGCCGGACTTCGCCAAGTTTTTGGTAAATCGGCTTGATGCAATAATTCCGGCAGGCTGCAAGGCCGCCAGATTGGCGAATGAGCCGCCTTCGGCACCGAAATCGTCCAGGACTATCGAGCATCCAAGTCTTTTAAGATTGTTTAAGTTGGCCAGCACCATTTCCGCGTTTCGCCCGGAAAAGCACGGCTCGGATGCCGAGAAGGCCACATCTGCTGGGCCAAGTCCAAGGTCATCGAGACACCAGGAAACTCTATCCGCAATTCCTGTATCAAGCATTTGGACCCGGTTCATGCAAACCTGCAGGACGGGAAAATCCGGGTATTCGCGTTTCCAAACCGCCAACGACCGGCATGCATGCTCGAATACCCGTAAGCCCAGTTCTTCGATAAGATTAAAGGCGTCTGAGGGTGTTACGAAGTCATCAGGATCAATAAAGCCGTAGGCACTGTCCTCCCAGCGCGGAATGACTTGCACTGAACACACCCGCCCGGTCTTAAAATCGAATACCGGTTGATACCAAGGCCGGAAGAGATCTTTATCCAGAGCCTGCCTAATCTCTTCTGCCTGGTTTTCCTGGCGCCGGTTCGATCGGGCCATCGTCGTCGAAAACATCGCATGGCGGTTTCGCCCATTCGACTTTGCATGGCACAACGCGATATCAGCATTCAGCAACAGGCGTTGCGGATCCAGTAATTTCCCGCGCAACCCGCCCAAGACCATACCGATACTGACGCCGACCTGGCATCGGACGTGTTCATAGACAATCGGGATTGAAAACTTTTCGGTAATCCGCTCGGCAATCCGGATCAAAATCTGATCCGTTTCGACCCCAGGAGCGACGACAATGAACTCATCCCCGCCAAGCCGTGCAAGGTAGTCAGAGTCCCGAATAGCGGCCGAGATCAGTCGCGTCGCCTCGCACAGAACATGATCACCCGCATCATGCCCCAAGCGATCGTTCACAGCCTTGAAATGATCGAGATCCAAATGAAGCAGCCCGATACCACCCAAACTTCGTCCTGCCGCAGGGTCCCCGGCCAACCGATCCAACAAAGCGGTCAGACCGCGGCGGTTCGGCAAGCTGGTCAATGGATCCGTATGCGCCATACGCTCCATTTCCGTGCGCTGTTCTAAGACTTCACGCATTGAGACTGCAAAGTCCCGCATCTCACGCGTGAAATGCCCCAGTTCATCCGGTGCGGATTGCTGCGGAAACGACATCAACTCGGGGTCGCGAACTGCGTCTTTCATTGCCCCTGGCAATCGCGAAAGAAAATCGCGGATCTGCAGCGCTTGACCAAAGACGATTGCAGCACAGATCACGCCGATGACGGCTATGATAAGCTGAAGGTCCTGATCAATCTTCGTAAGCCCTGTTGCCAACAGGGCCAAACACGTCAAAACGACAACTGGCAGGGTGAGACGGACGCAAAGACCCATAAGACACGCTATCGGAACACGGCTGCGCACAGAACTGCAGCACACAAATGCACACCAACATGTTGTGGTTAAACTCAGGTGAAACGCGTGATCACATTATGGAAATCTATTGCGGGAAATTGCTGCAAATGAAATGACGCAGCGGCTATTGGTCCTTTGCGGATCATCCTTCGCAACGGTATTCTCGCGTTAGATCGTAAGAGGTCTAAATGCTCAAAGAAATGTTAACCGACCGGCCGCTCCACCCTTGGGCCAAACCGATCGCGCATGCCTTCAAAAGCGGTGCGATAAGCCGTCGTGAGTATCTTGCTCAAATGATGGGTCTGGGCGTCACCGCTACGGCAAGTTTTGCACTGGGCGGCCTGGCCGGCCCGCAAAACGCGCGGGCTGATGATCCGGTCAAGGGCGGTACATTGCGGGTGGCGATGTCCATTAAGCGGTTCAAGGACCCGCGAACCTTCGACTGGCCAGAGGTCGCCAATGTTTGCCGCCAATGCAACGAACATCTGGTTCGCTGGACCAAAGACTTCGCCTTTGAAGGCCGCCTTCTGGAAAGCTGGGAAGTTTCTGATGATGCCAAGACCTACACACTGAGTTGCAGGCCGGGCGTATTGTGGTCAAATGGCGATGCTTTCAACGCCGATGATGTAATCCACAACATCACACGTTGGTGCGATACTGAATCAGAGAGAAACTCGATGGCTGCCCGGATGGGCGCCCTGGTAGATCCCGCTACAGGCCAACTCCGCGAAGGTGGCTTGGAACGCATCGATGATCTGACCGTGCGCATAAATCTGCCGTCAGCAGATATTTCTCTGATAGCTGGTATGGCCGACTACCCCGCCATGATCATGCACCGATCCTATGACGGCAATCCCAATCCGATGGAAGCCATGGCGATTTCTACCGGTCCCTATGAGCTGATTGACTACAAGAACGGGGTGCGGGCCGAAGTTAGACGCAAGAAGAACCATACCTGGTGGGCAGGAGAGCCGCATCTGGATAGGATCACGTGGACGGATTTCGGAACCGATCCGGGCGTGGTTCTTGCGGCTTTCAAAGCCAATAAGGTTGACTGTAATTATGAAAGCCAAGCGGACAGCCTATCCGACATAGAAGAAGCAGGAATGCTGAGCGCAGATGTTTCTACCGGCGCAACGGTTGTTTGCCGGATGAATGTCGACAATCCGCCCTATGATGATCAACGCGTGCGCAACGCCGTTCAGTTGGCGGTCGATAACGCGATTGTGCTGCAGCTTGGCATAAACGGGTCCGGTGCACCTGCCGAAAACCACCATGTCGGCCCGATGCACGCAGAATATGCACGTCTGCCTGCCATTGGCCGAAACCCGGACAAGGCCATGGCGCTGCTGGAAGAGGCAGGACAAAAGGACCATGAGTTCGTGCTGATCTCGATCGACGATGATTGGCAAAGCCAAACCGCCAGGGTCATCGAGGCACAGATGCTGGATTCGGGCATGAAGGTGAAACGCCGAATTCTGCCGGGTGCACAGTTCTGGAATGACTGGCAGATCTATCCGTTTTCGCTGACCAATTGGAGCGGCAGGCCGCTGGGCGTTCAGGTGTTGGCACTGGCTTATCGGTCAAACGCACAATGGAATGAGACAGGGTTCTCTGACCCTGAATTCGACCGTCTATTGGATGAGGCCTTGGCGACACCGGACGTTGGTGATCGTCGTAACATTATGGCAGATCTGCAAAATATCCTGCAGAGTTCCGGCGTGATCGTGCAGCCCTTCTGGCGCAAGATTTACCGCTCTTTCCGCCCAGGCGTCAAAGGCTATGGCATGCACCAATCCTTTGAACAGCATATGGAAGAGGTTTGGGTCGAACCGGCGTAACCGCACATCTTCCGCGCAGGCCGCAAGAAATTCCCTTGAATTGAACAACCGTTCAATTAACCTCCCGCTACAAAGGGAGCACGCATGGCCAGGCGCATCGGATCTGACGGAGCAAAGACGCGCAGCGCCATATGCGATGCTGCGGTGCGCCTGATCGCTCGATTTGGATACGAAGCGCTCTCTATGCGCCGATTGGCCGAGGAAATCGATCTGGGCGCGGCTGCACTTTATCGGTACTTTCCCAACAAACAGGCGATGTTGTTCCATCTGCTGAAGGCGCACATGGATGACCTGCTTGCGGCGTGGAGCGATGCAAATCCTGGACCCGGGGCACCCCCAGCAGTGCGCTTGGAGGCCTTTACCCGGTTTCACATTCGCCACCACTGGACAAGGGCGGATAATCTGTTCCTGTCCTATATGGAATTGCGCAGCCTTGAATCTGAAAACTTCAATAAAATCGAAAACTTACGTCGGACTTATGAGCGCGGGATTGCCGAAATAATTGCTGATGGATGTGCGCATGATCGGTTTGCGCCGCAAGATCCTTGGGTGACGGCACGGGCCATCATTGCGTTGCTGAACGGATTGACGACATGGTTCAAACCAGATGGGACGATCAAACCCGATGCCATCGAAGAAATGTATTTGAACATGGTCTTGGGCATTGCCGGAACCACCAAAAACACGGAGACGACATGTTTAACGCAAGCATGAATTTCGGCCTGCCAGAGGACATCGTCGCCTTGCAGGAAGCAACCCACCGCTTCGCCCAGGAGCGCATTGCGCCGATCGCGGCCGAGGTCGATCGCAACGACGCCTTTCCGATGGAGTTGTGGCGCGAAATGGGCGAGATGGGCTTGCTGGGCATCACGGTCGAAGAAGACTATGGCGGCATCGATATGGGCTATCTGGCCCATGTTGTTGTATTGGAGGAAATTGCCCGGGCGTCGGCGTCGATTTCTTTGTCCTATGGTGCTCATTCGAACCTCTGCTTAAACCAGATCCGGCTGAACGGCACCGAAGAACAGAAGCAGAAATATCTGCCCAAGCTGGTTTCGGGTGAGAATGTCGGATCGCTGGCCATGTCGGAACCAGGGGCCGGATCGGATGTTGTTTCGATGCGCCTTCGTGCCGAAAAACGCAATGATCACTATAGGTTAAACGGAAACAAGTTTTGGATCACCAATGGCCCAGACGCCGATACTCTGGTCGTCTATGGCAAAACCGACCCCGATGCGGGCAGCCGCGGGATCACGGCCTTCCTGATCGAAAAAGAGATGACCGGATTCTCGACAGGCCAGAAGCTGGACAAGCTGGGCATGCGCGGATCGTCCACCGGGGAGCTGATCTTCGAGGACTGCGAGGTGCCCTTCGAGAACGTATTGGGCGAAGAAGGCGGCGGGGTCGCGGTTCTTATGTCAGGCCTGGACTATGAGCGCGCGGTCCTTGCGGCCCTGGGCGTCGGATTGATGGCGGCCTGTATGGACGCGGTGATGCCCTATATGCACGAACGCAAGCAATTCGGCGAACCCATTGGAACCTTTCAATTAATGCAGGGTAAGATCGCCGATATGTACACCGCCATGAACTCGGCACGGGCCTATGTTTACGCCACCGCTGCTGCCTGCGACCGGGGCGAGGTTACCCGCCAGGACGCGGCGGCGTGCTGTCTCTATGCGTCGGAACAGGCGATGCAGCAATCGATCCAGGCAGTCCAGGCCATGGGCGGCGCGGGGTACCTGAACGACAATCCGACAAGCCGCCTGATGCGGGATGCCAAACTGATGGAGATAGGAGCCGGGACCCAGGAAATCCGCCGGATGCTGATCGGGCGGGAGCTGTTTCAGGCCACCGCTTAAGCACCCAACTAGGGTGGGTTTCTGAGGATGCTTACCCTGCAAAATGACGACATCCCGGATGACGACTTCCCTGACGACTTTTTTCGCTTAATTGTTCGCTAATGCGATAATTCAGCGACTTGGACGTGAGGGTTGCATTGGTCTTCGTCTCGCTCAACGCGGGTGAGATCAAGCGCCCATGCGCTCCCGAGTGAACCCACAATAGCGTGCGGTCAGATGCGAATTTGCGCAACGACATGCCGGACGGGTGTACACCAGTCGCGCCAGTCAAAGCCCAAGTGCCAGCGGATTTGAGGGAACGTTTATCCGGATTAAAGGTGATTTATGCTTGGGCGAGCGAGAACTCCAGCCAAGCGCATTAAAGAGCGGAACAACGACACGTCTTATCGCGCTATCTGCAAAAGTCTGCTTAGAGCCCAGACTGACTGATGCCGCAGTTTGGTCGAAAGGCTGAAATGCACCCCTAAACAGACGTTCGTTTCCGAGAGGAGTCACTCGGCCTGAGAAGATATCTGAACCGCACCGAGTTCCGTGAGATTTAGCAGACGGACCGTATTCGATTAGCTCAAACTGGATCGAAGCGTAGCGTTGTGTTAATCTCAGAAGATACTCTGATGAAATAGGCCGGACTATGAGAGTTTTGGTAGTTGCGCCGGTGGACGCATATTTCGACAGGTTTGCACTGCGAATCAAGAAAGAATTCAGTTATAGAGGAGGCGAAGTACGTATAGTTCGATATTCGCAGATCAATTTGAGCTCTCCCAATCTTATTATTACACGGAAAGACGCGAAATTATTTGATGTAAAAATAATATTATTATCGGATTATATTCGAAGTAAATTCTATTATACGTCAGAATATATAAGCTATATACGATATATACATCGCCGTTATCAAGAAATTGGTGTAACTGCAATAGTTGAGGTATACAAAGACCCATCCAAATACCTATTGCTGAAGAAAAAAATATAAATAGGAGGCTCTGGCGGCTAAATGTCGTACACTTCCGGTTTTATTGGGAAGAATTTTACGACGAACGCAGCAAGGAGTTTCACTTTCTTCGTGAATTTTTGTATCGCGTAGGTGGAATGCCGCCAGAGCTTCACACAGTGCGCGAGGCCCCACGCGCACCACCAAGTGAGGTTGAGGATGTTCCGGTAGTTTCGCAGTCAGCTCCAACTCATGGGCACTCGGCGTCAAAGCTTATAGTGGGCCTGACAGCAGGTCTCGGAGCCTGGGTTGTAGAGACTATCGGGGATCTAGGACGCGTTCTTCGAAGATTAAGCACCAGACAGCCCGAGGATCGCGATGCGGCTGGCGATAAGTTACGTTGTTCCGTCCTTGCGGAGAGCTCTGCCGCACCAGGCTCAGCGCTACCGTTACACGTCATGTTGTATCTGGATAGGCAAAGAATGTTCGCAATATCGACCGCCAAGGCGATCGCACCGAAGTCCGAAAAACTAGCTTCCCGCGAACTTTCAGGTGTCGTTGAGCGTGGTAGTTGTGTCGACCTCTTTCTAGACGGCGCCGGATCTATTCAGCCTTCCCATTCATCGATTGTGTGGGAAGGCGAATTGATAACTTTAGTTTTTCTAGTCACGATCCCTGAGGATGCGTCACTTGGGACGCAATGTGGATACACATTGCGCATTGCTTCGGACTCGATGCCGCTCGGCCGGGTGGACTTCCAAATTCAAATAGACGACGAGAATACAAAGCGTGTCGCCGTCAACGATATGAAGCGTTATCGGACTGTGTTCGTTTCTTACGCGAGCAAAGACAGGTTGGAGGTTCTGAAAAGAGTCGAGGGCATGGACGATCCTGAAACTGATGTCTTCATCGACGTGGATCGATTGGAATCAGGATCGAAGTTTGACGACGACTTGTTCACGGAGATTGCCAACAGGGATGTGTTTGCCCTGTTTTGGACAGATCACGCAGCCAGCTCAGCCTGGGTAGGAAACGAAGTTGAGTTCGCAGCTAAGATGGAACGAGAGCGTGGCACGCCAGATATTTGGCCCAAGGCTCTAAGGCTTCCGATTCCTCCGCCACCAGAGTGTCTGTCTGACAAGCACTTCTCGAGCCGATGGGCTCGAATGATCCTCGCGGAGGAAACTTTGCTTAACCGAAAGGACTAAGGTTTGTTCCGGGTTGCGTAAGCCCTACGTGAACCGATCCATTTCTTTAAATTCATTGACCACGGGCCCAATCCGTCACGTAAGCTATGTACGTTCAACGGTGCGAAAAGAATGGTGCCGTCGTTGTCCGCAATCACGCACATTCGGACCTTAGCCTTTAAGTCTTGGACGACGGTTTCGTCCCGCATCTAGGTTACTGCTTAGATTTCAGCTTCGACGACCTTTTCATTTTGTTACTTGTTACGGCGATAGTTCGGGTCGCATCGCCCGATATGGCCATTCTTGATAACTGCCAATGAGATTGCTGAGGTCTCAAAAAATGGAAAATGAAGTATCTTACGAGGAAGTCGCTTCTCTGATCGCGCTGAATTTTGCGCGCCATTTAAACGAGCCCACAGACGAACCTTGTACTTGGAACGTCGCACCTTACCAGTGGCATATCTATACTTGGGCTGATTACTATCTCGACTACCCTTGTGAGATATTGGAATCCGTTGGTGTTCTAAAGGCTGTCGCCAAACACACCTACGAGCTGTCCGTAAATATTCAATTGGGTCAGCCAATCAACTTTAAGGTCACGGATCGTTCTGCACCGTTCGACTGCATGGTCGAAATGCTTGTGTTTCTGCGGTTCATGGACAGCGAACTGATCGCTCGCGGGTTGCGAAGCCATGGCGCACATGTTCCCCCAGAAGCCGTCCGACAGGCAATGCAGGCTTCTGTCTTTGCGCCACCAGATCAAATTGACGGCCTGCGGCTTGGTCTGAATGGCTGGGATGACATACATACGGTTCATCGTGGCGTGACGCTTTACTGGGACTGGATGGAATACAGCACCGTTTCCGCATTGATGCGGTTGGGGCTTGCATCGACGCAGCCAGATGGGTCGATCCGCCTGAAAATCGAAAAGGCAAAAGGCTCGAACTATGGGCGTTGCGACAAATGCCACGCCTTCCTTCGACCACATCAGACTAAGTGACTCTCGGTCTGTGCCAGTTCGATATTGGGCTTGCTTTTAGCTTATTCCAGGTCGGTTTGAATCCATCTTGGTGCGTGGTGAATATCAACCGTTTGCAACCGTCCGGGCCCTCGGTTCTGAAACTTGTGCGGAATTCCTTTTGGGGCCAGCAGGACGTCACCGGCTGCTGCATCGATCACCTGGTCTCCTACAAAGAACCGTGCGCGCCCTTCGATCACGACAAAGGTCTCGTCATATGGATGCACATGCAGACGGGGGCCTTCCCCCGGCGTATCATTGCCATATACCAGCACCGTCACCGGGCCGCCGAGGGTCTCCCCGTTCAACGAGCCCCGCCAGGGGCCGGGTCCTTCGAAAAGTTTTGCCAAGGCCGCAGGGCGCCCGTCTGGCTGTACTGTCGCGGGATCAAAATCATTACGGCTCATGCACGGTCACCTTTTAAGACTTGATATGCTTGATATCTGCTTCCAAAAGTCATCGAGATCGGTAGCCTGCCAATCGAAAGAAATCCGAGCCTGTATGCCGACGCAGCATTCCGCTTTAAATCCACGGGCCAAGTGGCCCTAAACAGGCGTTATCCTGTGTACTGCTTTCGCATGGCTCGGCTGATCACGACGTTCTGGATCTCGGTCGTGCCGTCCAGGTATTCGGCCATCTTGGCGGCTGCCAGGTGCCGGGCCAAAGGATGCTCTTGCTTTAAGCCATCCGCACCCATTGCCTGCATGCAGGCTTGGATGCCACGGAACGCAGCGCGGGTTGCGAACTTTTTGGCATGTGCGGCCTGGGCCACAGCCGCCCCGGTCTTGTCGAATTCTTCGGCTGCGTGGAACGCCAGCAAACGTGTTGCCTCCAGGTCCGTCGCGACCTCGGCCAGTTGCCACATCAGGCCCTGCTGATCGGCCAGCGGGCCACCGAAGGCCTGACGGTTCAGCAACCGGGGCATCGCCGTATCCAGCCCGGCCTGCAGCATGCCCGCGCACATGGCCGCGACCCCTGCCCGGGCAATGTCGATCCCGACCATGGCCGATTTGAACCCCTGCCCCGCGGGCAGCAACACTTGCGATTTCGGCACGCGCACATCGTGGAATTCGAAGCCGCCTGCGCCGATCGCGTAGCCGCCCATCATCTCGTAAGCAGGCAGGCGGGTCACGCCGGGGGCCTCCGCCGGCACCTGGATGCTGATGATCCCGCGGGCTTTGGCCCCGGGTTCGGTCTGCGCGAAGACGTTCAGCAGATCGGCATTCGGGGTGTTGGAGATCCAGGCCTTCGCCCCGTTGATGACGTAAGCGTCCCCGTCCTCGACAGCGGTGGTCGTGATCGCACCCGCATCACTACCGCCCTGCGGTTCGGTCAGCAGGAATGCGCCGACGGTTCGGCCCGCCAGCATATCGGCAAGATAGGTGCCGATCAGGTGATCCGATCCCGCCGTCGCGATAGAGCGCGCGTGGTTGTTGTGGACGATCAGCGCAAACGCCGCTGCCATGTCGGCATAGGCCAGCGTTTCGAGAACGCGCAGCAAGGCGCTGTAGCTGATGCCTGCCCCGCCTTGGTCGACCGGCACCAAAAGACCCAAAAGCCCGGCATCTGCTGCGCGCGTGAACATCTCTTTCGGGACGGCCTTGTCTCGTTCCCAGGTTTGCGCATTCGGGGCAATGTAGTCGGTGGCAAATGATTTGGCTGCAGCCAGAATGTCCGCTTCCTGCGCCGAGATGCCATCAAAGCTCATGACCCATTCCCTTCATTCCAGAAAGCCCAATGCAGGCGGCTTGCACTGTTAAGAACCGTACGGTCAGTGTGAAACTGGTGCAATGGCGGCAACAGAAGTATTTCGTTCCACCCTCATCTTCGATGTGGAAGTGCCGGGGTCCGCAAAACGAGCCCCGGAGATTGACATCGAGCGACACCCTAGAAGGCCTTTGGGATCGGCGTGTCACCAGGAATTGCAACAACCTGGTCCTCGTCTTCCCAAATGATCGCGCCGGGCTTTCTGGTTTTAATCTCGCGGATCGGCAAACCGGCCTCTGTCAGCAACCAGGCCGCGTAGCGGATTTCTGGCAGAACCCAGTCTGCATCGGATTTGAGCCAGCAGAGAGATTGCGCAGCGTATTTATGGCGTGTTCGGGACTTGAGCACCGATGGAACAGACAGATATCGAAACCACTGAAACGCGTCGTCGAATTCGCGCTGCAGCCAGTCCGGTTGGTGAGTCCAATCGGTTTCTTTCTGCGCCGCATAGATACCTAGCTCGGCATCACAATGTGGATGCCGGGTCGGCGACACAAATCGGAGATACATGGTTTCCCACAGAACCCTTTGGTTCTGCGTCCCTTAAGCTTGCAATGTTAGGATCGCGCGCCCGGGCGCGCGGCTACTTACGCCGCGTGCGGGGGACGGAACGCTGCAAAGTGCACGCGGAAGAAAAACATGTCGTTGTCTCCATAACAGGACGCGGCATCTAATTTGGCGCGTTCTTCAGGTCAACCACGATGGTTTGATCGCCAGCGCAAACTGGCTGTAGTAAGGTTTTTAAGTGACACCGTCCGAGCGAGGCAATGCGCGTTCTGATCCCCGGCCTTTTCGCATTGATTCTTGCGGCCCCGACCCCGGCGGCGGCTGGGATCAACCCGGCACAGGTTGCCAATTGTCTGGGCAAAAACTGGGCCCAACCCGATCGTTGCCTGCCCGTTGTCTTTGAACCCTGTGCTCAGGTTCCCAAATCCGAGCAAAGCGCCTGCATCCGGCAGATTACCTTCGAATGGCTGCGGCTGTCCGAGTTTCGTACTCAGAAGCTGCTGCAGGACAATCCGATAAGCCCCGACGCAGTCAGTCATAAACCGCTTACGAATGAGATGCAGATCGATGTTCCGGGATGCGAGGTGTCCTCTTACCGGCAAGGTGTTATCGACACGCGGGACCTGGAGCTGTCGTCCCGGCTTTGTACCTTGCTTGCCGTGGCACGGACCTGGCACGTGGTCGAGGCCAATCCAGAAGGGGCGATCAGAGTCTTCCGGACATTCATCACAAATCGCGAACGGCTGAAAGCCTGCGTGCGGAAATCCGCGCCCGCTGCAAAACAGAACAACTGTATCGGGTTGATTGCCGAACGGTGCGCCCGCCAGTTCAGCAGGCGGCTCTGCAATGACAAGGAAGCAATTCTTTGGGAGGCGATACTGACCGACTCTTTCGCCAAACTGGGGCCAGACACTGCCAACGCATTACTGTCTGCTCAATCGATCAGCTCCGTCGATGTGGACACCTGCCAACGAAACTTGGATTTCTGCGCCTTGGCTTTGCGTGATCAAAATGCCAATCGGGCAATCTTGCTGTTCCTCGCCACGAATCCCTGATGGGCGGTTGGTTGCAAAGATTGTCGCAGCGCTGTGTCACCGGAAAGGCATCGCTGGTGCAACCAGAACCCGCGCAGTTGGCTAATTGAAATGGCAGCCCTTCGGTTCTTGCCTGCTTTGATGTTGATCGGGCTGGCTTTCCCGGCGCTCGCTGAGCCTTCGCTGAACAAAACCGCAATCGCCGAGTGCCTTCGAACGAAAGCGGATGCGCCAACTGAGTGCCTGGCCGATGTTCTGTATCCATGCTTGGACCAGACCGGGGCTGGGCGGTTGCGGAACTGTTTTCACCGCCTCGGAGGATCCTGGGAGGCAGAGACGGGTGCGACAACGTCTCGTTTCCTGAAAGAAAACCGACCCTGGATGCAGTTGTTCGTTCTGCTGGAACAGGATGGCTGGCAGGGCGCGATGGGCAATGCCTGTCAAGAGGCTGCCAACGAGCTTCTTGGGTCAAAGAACGCCGCCAACGCCCGGGTTGTGGACCGGGCCTGCGCCGTCTTCGATGCAGCAACTTGGTGGCACCGCCTCGCCGGCGGGTCGGCGACGCTGGAACGACCGCTCGCTGCCTTGCTGTCGGATGTCGAAAGCATGGAGCTTTGTGTCCGGAAAGCCGGAGAAGACCTGGCGCAGGACTGCACTGGTGTGATCACGAAGGCCTGCATAAACGGTGGGACGCCGATGATGGTCTGTCTCGGCCATGAACGCCGGGTCTGGATGGCGATCGCACAGGAGAGACTAGGCGCCCTAAGCGCGACGGTTTCGTTGCGGGACCTTCCCTCGCGCCATCGCGGCCAGCATGAGACGGGGTGCGGCGCTGATGATGGGTCTGTGCACTATCTCCGTTGTCAGATGCGCTCTATCGCGCGCATTGCGTCTGAATTGGTGCTCAGTACTGACGAATAGACAGGCCCCATATCCGGTGGACCGCACGCAAGCTTCAGGTCATTAATAGTCTTTGAACCCCTGCACGACCCAGATCGAATAGCCCGCCTGGCTTTCTTTATGGGTTCTGATCGTGCCAGACTCGATCTCTCGCGCCTCTTCGAAGCGGCGGGCAATATAAATGGCGCCCCTTCGATCCATCACCGCCAGGATCATCCTCCGATGATCGCCGGGTTGCAGGGTCGCAACCAGTTCATGGTGGTTCTCTGGCCATGGATCCTGGTTCCAGACAGCGATGTCCTGAAACGTCAGTGTGCCGAGGAACATGCATTCCGAAAGACGGCGGCGGTCATTGGATAGCAACACCTCGGCGCCTTCTTCAGCCATCGCTGCCAGGACAGGTTCACAAAAGGGCTGCGATAGGCGCATCTTCTTGAACGGGTCCGGCGTGCGGGGCAGGCTTTGCGCATAGTGCGAATAGGTCCAGGCCGCCGCATAGACTGCCATCGCCGCGACAATTCCGATCACCGTCTGCACCGGCAGCGCCCAGTGCCAGTTCCGCGTCAAGAGATACCGCGCCGCAAAAATTGATCCTGCGACATAGGCAGGCGCCGCCCAATTCCCATGGGCCCGGGTAATGAAGGCCACACCGGTGATCACGATCAGCAAGGTAAATGTCTGCCAGGCCAATTTCCGCATGCCCTGATCGTCTTGCCAGTCACGTCGGAACAGGCCTGCGATGATCGCTAAGAACCAGACGGGCCCGATAACCCCCAATTGGGTGCCAAGAAACTCTGCCAGCTTGCCCAGGTTGAAAAGCGTCCCGCCAGGGGCCGCGTCTTCGGCCACGTGGCGCGTGGTAACAAACTCATTCGTCGCCTGCCAGATCAGGTTCGGTGCAAAAACGATCAGGGCGGCGACGGCTGTAATCAAGACCCCGCGCCAATCGCGATCCCGGGTCGAAAAGATGCCGTATCCAAGCGCTCCGGCAGCGAAAGCGATCATGGTGTATTTGGCCAGCATGCCAGCCCCGATCGCCACGCCGACCACGACCCACCAATACTGCGGGCCGTCGGCGGCACGCACCCAAGCATAGAGTGCCACGGCCCAAGCCGCCATCATCACCGGATCGGTCGACATGATCATCGCAGAGATCGTGACCCCAGGCGCAAGTGTGTACCCGACGGCTGCCCAGAACCCGGTTTGACCGTCGAAAAGCCTTTTGGCAGTCAGGAAAACGAACCAGGCGATCGCGGCATGGGCAGCAACGGCGCCGATCCGAAGCGCGAACGTCGTATCCCCTGCGACACCGGTGATCGCCCAGATCAGCCAGCCGACCAAGGGTGGTTTGGAAAAATGACCCGCCGCCAATTCATGCCCATAGGCCCAGTATTGGCCTTCATCAAAATGAACGGGCACCACGTCCAGGGCATTGATCAAAAGGCGCACCCCAGCGATGGCGGCCAGGACAAGTAAGGTCCATAATGCCCAGGGTCGCGTGTCCTTTTTGGACCGTTTCGCCCGTGCCTTGGTTTTCTTTGCCGATTTTCGCGCCATGATCTTCCTGAGAGGGCCGGTTTTCGGAGCCGTTGTGGGACCTCCTCTTCGGCCCAGCAGCGGTGCCGGGTCAAGCCCGGGGCTACTTTCGCCGTGATGACATGGCGTCACCCCCTATCATTGCACTTGCATGGGGGCTATCTGGAATATGCAAGAAGCAGGAGGCCCCATGCGCACTGACCTCTCTCCGGAACAAACGCCGACGCGTCTGGCTGATTATCAACCACCGGCGTGGATGATCGATGGTGTGAGGCTGGTCTTTGACCTGGCGCCTACCGCAACTCGGGTGCGAGCGACGATCCGTTTCCGGCGGAATGGCGATGGCCCGGCCGATCTTGTGCTGTTCGGCCGAAAACTGACGCTGGTGTCGGCATCCGTTGACGGAGAGGACGTGACAGAGAAGGTCGAAGCGACGCGGGAGGAACTGCGGCTGGCTGGTCCCCTGCCCGAGACCTTTACCTGGGAGTGCGAAACAGAGATTGACCCGGAAGCGAATACCGAGCTTGAGGGGCTCTATCTCTCAAAGGCCATGTATTGCACGCAATGCGAGGCAGAGGGCTTTCGCAAGATCACATTCTATCCCGACCGGCCAGACGTGATGACAACCTTCGACGTGCGCATCGAGGCAGATATCGTCGCTCAGCCGATTTTGCTTTCAAACGGTAATCCTGTCGCTCAAGGACGTCTGCCCGGGGGACGCCACTTTGCCGAATGGCATGATCCGCATCCGAAACCATCGTATTTGTTCGCCCTGGTGGCAGGCGACCTTGTCAGCCACGATGACAGCTTCACCACCGCCTCTGGCCGCGTGGTGGATCTGAAGATTTGGGTCCGGCCCGCGGACGAGGCGAAATGCGCCTATGCCATGGACGCATTAAAACGGTCGATGCGCTGGGATGAAGAAGCCTATGGGCGGGAATATGACCTGGATCTTTTCCAGATCGTTGCTGTCGATGACTTCAACATGGGGGCCATGGAGAACAAGGGCCTGAACATCTTCAATTCGAAGTATGTTCTGGCCTCGCCAGAAACGGCGACGGACCGGGATTACGAGCTGATCGAGTCGATTATCGCCCACGAATACTTCCACAACTGGACCGGCAACCGCATAACCTGCCGGGACTGGTTCCAGCTTTGCCTGAAAGAAGGTCTGACGGTGTTCAGGGATCAGCAGTTTTCCGCCGACGAGCGGTCCGAGGCCGTGCAGCGCATCGGCGATGTGCGCCAATTGCGCGCCCGTCAGTTCCGTGAAGATGGCGGGCCACTGGCACATCCTGTCCGGCCCGAGGAGTACATCGAGATCAACAACTTCTACACGGCCACGGTCTACGAAAAGGGCGCCGAGGTTATCAGGATGCTGCATACCCTGATCGGGCCCGAGGCATATCGCGCCGGGACGGATCTGTATTTCGAGCGTCATGATGGGCAGGCCTGCACGATCGAGGACTGGATCAAGGTCTTCGAAGACGCCACCGGCCGCGACCTCGGCCAATTCGCACGGTGGTATTCCCAGGCTGGCACGCCAGAGCTTGGTGTGGAGACGTTGTGGGAAGAAACCGACGGCGTCTACACCATCAATTTCACGCAGAAGGTGCCCGACACGCCGGGACAGAATGACAAGGAACCGCATGCGATCCCCGTCGCCATGGGACTTTTGTACCAAGATGAGTCCGAGGCACTGGCGACACGGGTTCTGGAGGTGACCAAGGCGGAGCAGGTCTTCCGCTTTTCAGGATTGGAGTCCGAACCGATCCCGTCATTGCTGCGCGGGTTCTCGGCGCCGGTCGTACTGCAACGCAGCAGTGACGATACCGAGCGCACGTTTCTGCTAGCCCATGACACCGATCCCTTCAACCGGGCGGAGGCTGGACGCGATCTGGGCTTGAACATCGCCCATCAGGTTTTGGACGGGGCCGATGTGCCGGCGTCCTGGACCGAAGCCCTGGGCAATCTTTTAGGCGACCCGGCCTTGGATCCGGCCTTCAAGGCCATAGTTCTGGATGCGCCGGGAGAAGAGGACTTAGCTGCGGATTTAACGACGCGCGAGATCCCGGTTGATCCGGACGCGGTGTATCGGACCGTGTCGACAATGCGCGTTGCTCTTGGGTCAGCGCTGAAGAATGAATTGCTGGCGGCCTACAAAGCCAACACGGTCGCCGGGCCTTATTCGCCCGATGCCGCTTCGGCAGGACGCCGTGCCCTGCAGAACAAGTGCTTGTCCCTGCTGGCCTGTTCATCAGCCGATGGGATTTCCCTGGCCAAGGAACAGTTCACGGCGGGCGGCAGTATGTCGACGACTTTTCCCGCACTGAAAGTCCTGGCAGACAATGGCGTGGCCGCGGCAGACACGCATCTTTCGAATTTTTATGAGACCTGGCAGCAAGACACTCAGGTCGTCGACAAATGGTTCGCGCTGCAAGCCATGATTCCCGGGGCCGAAACCTTGACCCGCGTGAAAGATCTGACAGAGCACGCGGCATTCGATGCGAAGAACCCGAACCGTTTCCGGTCCCTGGTGGGTATGTTCGCCATGGGCAACCCCACAGGGTTCCATCGCGTCGATGGCGCGGGGTATCAGTTCTTTACGGAGTGGCTGCTTAAAATGGATGCTTTGAACCCGCAGACTGCGGCTCGATTGGCCGGAGGGTTTGAGACATGGCGCCGGTACACGGCAGATCGTCAGAGCCTGATGCAGGCCGAGATGGAACGGATGACCGCCCTGCCCGATCTGTCGAAGAACACGCGGGAAATTGTGGAGCGGATCCTGGGGGATTGAAATAGCCAGTGCTGACACACCGCTTCTGGTATCGGTGCGTCACCAATGGCCGTGATATGAGTATTTTTGGCAAGCTGAAGAGGATCAGGCGCCCAGGACCATAGCGTCATCGATCTCGATCAGAGTGGGCCCGTGACGGGTGGCGGCTTCGGTCAGAAGTCCTGGCAGGTCAGCGAGGTTTTCTAGGTGTAGGGCCTTCGCCCCGTAGGCCTTGCCGATAGCGACAAAGTCGGGCGTGTGGAGATCGACGCCCACAGGGTTGATCTGCCGGTCGACCATGTAGTCCTTGATCTCGCCATAGCCCTGATTGTTCCAGACGAGAAGGATCAGGGGCAGTTTTTCCTCCACCGCTGTGCCCAAATCGGTCAGCGTGAATTGCAGGCCGCCGTCGCCCGCGATGCAGACAACCGGGCCGTCCAGGGCGAGTGCCGCACCGATGGCGGCGGGCAAGCCATATCCAAGCGCGCCATAACCGGTGGAAGCGTTGAACCATTTGCGGGATGTGTTTGCGGCGAAGTATAAATTTCCAGCATAGGCCGCTTGAGTGGAGTCGCAGACGATGGGCGTATCGGGTAGTCGGTCCCGCACGCCATCGAGAAACTGCACGATTTTTCGGTATTTCGATCCGATCTCTTCCCAGGCAGCGGTCCTCGCCGCATCAGCCCGGACAGCACCGTCGCGCATTTTCTTTGCATCCAGGCGTTGGCGTAACAGCGGGCATGCATCCATGGCATGCGCGCAAATTCCGATATCCGCGATGACCCCGCGTGTTAGTTGCTGGGGGTCAATATCCACCCGAATGAGCGTTCCATTGATCTCGAAGCCGCCCAAATCGTACATGTCATAATCTGTGCGACCGACCTCAGCACCAATAGCCAGGACAACGTCGGCATCGGCCAACAGTTTCCGCACGGAGTTGAGCGACGGACTGGCCGGTACGGATAGAGGATGATCGGGTGGCAAGAGGCCCCTGGCGTTCGTCGATTGCACGACTGGCGCGTCCCAGGCCTCGGCAGTCTCTGCAATGGAAGCGCCATTGGCCCCGCCTCCAACCAGAATGACCGGGCGCTGGGCCCGATCCATGATACTGGCGGCTTCACCGACATCTGCCGTACCTGGCAGGATGCTGATCGGCGGCGCGTTGGGTGTGGGACCATCAACCTCAACCGAAAACAGATCCAACGGCACCTCGATATGTACCGGGCGGGGCCGTGCGCCCTCGAACACCGCCCAGGCGCGGGCCAGAACCTGGGGCAACTGACCGGGATCCGTTATCGTATGTGAAAACGCCGCCGCTTGGGCCGCGATCAGAGATTGGTTGCGGATTTCATGCAGATCGCCGCCCATGCCGAGGTTCTGCGTCCGGTTCACCGAACTGACCACCAGCATTGGGATCGAGTCCGCATAGGCTTGAGCCATCGGTGTCAGGATGTTCGTCACGCCAGGCCCTGTGATCACAAAAGCGGCAGCCACCCGGCCCTTTGCCCGGTAGTAGCCATCTGCCATGAAGCCCGCGCCCTGTTCATGGCGAGGCGTCACATGGCGGATCGATGACGCGGCCAAGCCCCGGTACATCTCGACCGTATGGACGCCGGGGATGCCAAAAACAGTGTCGATACCGTAGATTTCCAGCCATTCGACTAGACGCTCGCCCAAGGTTTTCATCGCTCGCTCCTGCCCGGGGACAGACGGCGCCGTGTCTGGTGGCCGCCACGGCCCTGCTGGTAACGCTTGCCTCGCCCGCCTGCAATCTCTACATGTCGCGGAGACTTTTAATGCCCGGGAGCCGCCTATGCCGGTAGCCGCCACCGAGATCGAGCGCCTGATTAAAGCCTCGTTCCCAGACGCTGAGGTGACCGTCACCGATACACGGGGCGACCAGAACCATTATGCCGCGACGATCATCGACGAAGCTTTCCGCGGAAAAAACCGCGTTCAGCAGCAACGCATGGTGAACGAAGCCCTGACCGAGATCCTGGATGGTCCCAACGCGGCCCTGCACGCTTTGGCGCTGACCACCCGGGCCCCTGACTGAGGAAAGATACCAGAGATGGACACCACCGCCGCCAAAGACGAGATCAAAAGAGCCGTCGATAACCATGATGTCGTTCTGTTCATGAAGGGCACGGCGACGATGCCACAATGCGGCTTTTCCAGCCGGGTCACTCAGATCCTGACCTATATGGGCGTGGATTTTCATGACTTTAACATCCTGCAGTCGGACGAACACCGCCAAGGTGTCAAAGAATTCTCGGACTGGCCAACCACGCCCCAGCTCTATGTGAAGCAGGAATTCGTCGGCGGCTGCGATATCGTCACCGAAATGACGATTTCCGGCGAATTGGACACCCTGTTGGACGAAAAGGGCGTCACTTATGACAAAGAAGCCGCAAACAGAATCCGCGAAGCAAACGGGTAAGCAAGGCGGAAAGCTGACGCCTTTTGCGGGCGGCGATGTCATTCTGATCGCAGGTCTTGGTAATCCCGGCAGCCAATATGCCGGGCACCGTCACAATATCGGCTTCATGGCGTTGGACAGGGCGGCCGCAGACCACGGCTTTGGCACCTGGCGGTCGAAGTTTCAGGGAGAAATTGCCGAGGGCCGTCTGAGTGGAAAGCGCGTGGTTTTGCTTAAACCCATGACATTCATGAACGAATCCGGCCGTGCAGTCGGGGAGGCTGCGCGGTTCCTGAAAATCGATGCAGCCGATGTGATTGTGATCCATGACGAGTTGGACCTGGCCCCGGGCAAGTGCCGGGTTAAATCCGGCGGTGGTCATGCTGGGCACAATGGGTTGAGATCGATCCATGCGCATATCGGCGCGGAGTACGCCCGTGTGCGGTTAGGGATTGGGCATCCCGGGCGAAAAGAGCTCGTGTCCGGATACGTTCTGCATGATTTCGCGCGGGCCGACCAGGATTGGCTAGATGATCTGATGCGGGGGGTTTCTGATGGGTTGCCAAAGCTTATCGAGGGCGATGCGGCAGGGTTTCAAAATGCCGTTGCTTTGAGGACCCAACCCCAGCGGCCGACGTCCGGTGCCAAAGCACCGCATCAGGCAAAGGTGGCTGCAAAAAAGCCGGCCGAGGCGGCAAAGAAGGTTGAGAAGATCTTGAGCGCGTCCAAGCCGGATAATCCGCTGGCACGGTTGCTGGCCAAGTTTAATCGGGGTTAAGCATGATTTTTTTGGTTTTCTAAGGCTTTGCCTTGCGTCGTCAAAAATCGGGCAGAATAGCCCAAAGTAAGAAATTTGCCTTTTACCCTAGATCCTTGGCCCCGACAGGATTTTCACATCAGCGTTCATTTTTCCAAAAATATCCTTCCATACTTCTGAAAACTCTTCGCTTCGCTGGATTCTTGCGTATCGAACGCGGTCGAATACGGTCAGGAAAATCTCGAGGACTTCCTCTTCTCGTTCGATCCGATCGGCCAAATCGGACGAATTGAAACTTTGCAACATGCGGCCTGACGAACCCTGAGCCAGCATTGACCATCCGCCACGCGCTTTATCCGTGTTTTGGATCATGTCCGAATGCAGATAGATAGAGCGAGCGCCGCGGGCGTTCCGGAACTCATACGAGTTCGTGATTTCGACGATGGACTCGATGATTGGAGATGTTTTCTGCGTGCTTATGTCAAGTACTTCATCCAAAACCTGATCTATCGGCTTGCCCAGTGTATCCTGCCATTTTTTCTGGTGAAGTTTCTCGTGGGTCGCCAGGGCTTCGAGCCCGCCGAGTTGCACTGGGCCAGGGCTACATACCGACATGTGCACGAATGGCTGGCGTGGATCCGCTGGGTTCAGCGATATCATTATGAACAGACCGTTCTTTGGCAAGATCCGGCTAGCTTCCCTTACAATCCGCCTGATACCATCGCGTTCGGTCCGCGAGATCTTGTCCGACCGATCGATCAGTACGACCGTGATCGCATCGACTGGCCTGCCGATTTCACATTTCGTTTTGGAATCAAGCGGCGGGCTGGACGCGAACGAGAAAGCGAGAAATGCGATCACCAGAACGCCGAACCCCACGCCCACAGGTATCATGTAGATCTTCATCATAAACCGCTGCTTTCCGATTTTGTTCGAAGCAACCGTTCTGAAAGCTCGAGAATTTCATCCCAATCCGCGTCTTTCATCTTACGAAGCTCGGCAAGGAAATTGTTCAGAACCTTTTCGCAGGCGTCTCTTTCGATTTTGTTCTCTTCGACGTTGCCCCAGCCAATGGCGTAAAAGTGGCTCTCGTCCTCTATCTCGGGATACTGCACGCCTTCGAAAACGACGTTTTCCGCGAAATATGCAGGAGGCTGAGCGAGCACATCGATATTTGACGAATTCACTGCCTTATTGTGCAAAAGCAGTCGAACACTGACCCTGCCCAAAACACCTGACATCCTTCTTTTCGTATTGTTGCGACCGATTTCATTGTTGGATCTGTACGCTTGCACCAAGCCCATGCAAAAGCTTCGCCAGATTTCCAAACCTCGGATTTCCGCATTCAGGGCGCTTCGGAACTCATTGAAATTCGACTTCATTCGCTCACACAAAAGGTCCTGAATATCGAATTCGTAACTGATATGGTTCCGCATACTTACGAAATACTCGATGAAGCCTTCAAACGACTTCAGCGTCAGCTTGCGTTCGTTATCACTCAGATGCAGCAGCCAGAGGCTTTCGGCGGCTTTATGGTTCTTGAAGACGTCGGCATATCCGGGGATCGGGTCGGAGAACCGAAAATATCCCTCCATGCAAGCAATCAGAAATGCCATCAAACCCACGATCAGCAGAACCAATCCTGCAAGATCGTTGAATTCCAAGGGTTGCAAGATCAGCAGGTTAGCAAGTTCCTGCATGCTGGGCGTGTTGACCTCGGTCGACTGCAATAACCCTTCGAATTCTGCCCCCAGATGTTCTCGTTTGTGAGCGATCAGTAGATTTATGAAAAGAACGAAGAAGAACGTGAGAACGAACAGCCCAATGTTCAGGTACCGGAACCTCTGTGAAGACAGCGCGTGCCTGAGAAACAGGTGACCGGAGAAAAAGCCAGAAAAAATGTTGAAGGCGGAAATCGCCAAAGCGATGGACGCACCCTGCATTAACGCACCAGCCATCACTTCGGAAAAGGCCATTCCATTGATGATTGTTTCAACAACCAGCGCCGTGACCAGAACGCTCATGGCCATCATTGTGGAGCGTTCGGTAGGAATTTTCGGGTCCCGAAGCTGTCCCGAGTTCATGACGCTGTCGCGAAATTTTTCGAAGAGCTCCTTAGTGCGCTCAAATTCGGTTTTGACGTATTCGGCTTTTGTCGGCTCGCTGTTCTTGTTTGCTCTGTAGCTGGCGACGGACTGATCGAATACATTTTTGAACCACCGGATTTTGTTGTCGGCATTCAATCTCTTCGGCGTGCAGTCCTCAAGCCAGAGATTTAGCAGACGAAAACGGTTCTGAATGACCTCTACGCCTTCGAAGAACTTTATGTAAATCTGGCGCTCCGAGGTCGCGGGAGAGTTGATCAGATTTTCCGGAGCTGCTGCGTCGTAGGGTGGATGCAGTTTTTCTCCGTCATAGATTCCTTTTCGAGAGAATTCATCTACGTCCTCGTCTTCTTCTTCTGGCCGTTTCGCTTCGGTTTCTTTCAGCTTCTTCTTGAAATCAATCGAAGCATTGAATTCTGGGACGCCGCCGCGGTAATTGGCACCAAACGAAGTCTTCAATTCACCATCAGATTCATCACGAGCGTCGGACATCTTAAACTCATTTATAAAAATGTAATTGTCGGCCCTCATCTGAAAGATGAACATGGGCCCTTTGATTCGTCAAATAAGCGATCAGACTATGAATTATCTTAGTTTGCGGAAGTTTCGTGTGGATATCGCAATTTTAAATGTCAGCGCTTATCTCGTGAGCCCGAAAAAATTGCTTACGCCCGCGCCTCGATGATCCAGGCGCTGGCCAACAGCCGGACAGCATCGTCGTGCACGTGCCGCGTGAGGCGGCGTTGCAGAAACGCGGCGGCCTCTTCCTTGGCCGTTTCGGTAGCGCCGCGCAGACGAGCCGCCAATGGCCCGATTTTCATCATGAACCGCACTGCACGGGCGACGGGGTCCGGGTGATCCCCTTCAGAGATCTCAGGCAAGAACTCAAAGGTCTTATGGACAACATCTTTGAACCCCGCGCCTTCCAGCAGCGGCTGAAAAACCCGGGGATCGGCCCAGGCGAAAGGGCCAGGTCCTGGTTGAGACCCCGGTTTCGCAGACCCCTGCACGACGAAGGTCATGGGAACAGAAGCCCATTGGTTTCGTGCGGGCTCGCGCCAGACCACAAAGACGGCCCGGCCACCTGGTTTCAAGGCGCTGGCCAGATTTCGGAATGCCGCCGCCGGGTCATCGAAGAACATTGATCCAAAACGTGAGTAGAGTGCGTCAAAGTTCTGATCAAAAACGTAATTCTGAGCATCACCTTCGACAATCTGGATATTGTCAGTTTCCGACATTCTGTCCTGAGCCTGACGCAAAAGATCCGGAGACACATCGATACCCATCACATGTCCGGAGGGCCCTACCGCCGTGCTCAATGCTTCGATGCTGGCGCCTGCGCCGCAGCCAAGGTCAATTATGCGTTCGCCAGCAACGGCCGACAGAGCCTGTTGACCAGCGGCATCTGCCGGACCCAGCAACAAATCCAACGCCTGGCCTCGGCGCGACCACTCCAACCCCGTGCGCCCCACCCATTCTTCCCGCGACGCCACTGCTTACACCCCTTTGCACGTTCCGATTTCCATCATAGTTTTGCGAAATGAGAATCCCAGCAGAATCAAAGGCTACGTGATACGTTGAGGATAAAGTGAGGTTTCCCGACGCCACGTCCTGGGTTTTCGATCTGGATAATACGCTCTATCCGGCATCCGCTGACCTCTTCGGCCAGATGGATCCCTTGATGACCCAGTTCATCGCCACCACTTTGGCCGTTTCAGAGACCAGGGCTGACTCTATTCGCCGCGATACCTGGGCCAGATATGGCGCTACGCTGACGGGGTTGATCGCGGAGTACAACATAGACCCCGCAGCCTTTTTAGAGGCGACGCATCAATTGGATCTGACGGTGCTGACCCCGGACCCGTCTTTGGCGCAGGCGATCGCGGCTTTGCCCGGGCAGCGCTTCATTCACACTAACGGGCCCAGGGCCCATGCAGCCCGTGTTTTAGAGGCGCGCAGACTCGATGGCCTTTTCACCCAGATTGTCGCCATCGAAGACACGGGCTATGTCTCTAAGCCCGATCCGAGGGCAACAGCCTTTTTCTTGGACCAGACCGGGTTCGATCCGGCCCGCGCTGTGATGGTCGAGGATCAGGCGGCGAATTTAATCGAGCCCGCGCGGCATGGCATGGCGACGATCTGGATCACCGAAAGCGAAGAGCCCGCCCCCGATCACGTCACACATAAAACCAGGGACTTAGCAGGGTTTCTTGAAGGATTATCCTAGAGCTCAATCGATCCCATGACCTCAAGTTCATGGACTGGAACAGGTGCCATTCCGGCAGCGAATTCGTCAGATGATTGGGCCAACAGGGGGAAGGTTTTGAAATGGCACGGGATCACGCCTTTCAGTGTCGAGAAATACTTGTTGATCCCCCAGGCCGCGCGCGCGCCGTCCATTGTAAAATGGCCACCAATCGGCACAATCGCAAAGTCCGGTTTGTGCAGTTCTGCCATCCATTCCCAGTCCGCCATAATGTCTGTATCGCCCATGGCATAAAGCGTGCGCCCGCCATGTTCGATCATGAAACCAACCTCCATGCCCATGGAAACAGGTCCGTTGTCCGAGGCAACGGTTGAAGAGTGGGATGCCGCAACCAGGGTCACTGCTACGTCGCCACACATAACCGTCCCGCCCTTATTAGCGCCGGTTCCTTCGACGCCATTGATGGCGGTGAACCAATTGACCAGTTCATACATGCCAATGATCGGGGCGCCGGACTGCTTGGCAATATCTGCGCAATCGGCGGTGTGGTCGAAGTGACCGTGGGTGATCAGGATATGAGTGACACCCGCCGTGATCTCTTCCGCCTTGTCTTGCGGGAAAACAGGGTTGTCGGTGATCCAAGGGTCCAGAAGCAGAACCTGCCCGCCAACCTCGATCCGAAAACTGCCATGTCCCATCCATGTGATGCGCATTTTGATCCTCACCTGTTTCGAGTCGTTGCCGGCAGGATCGCGGGAAAGCCACGTCGCGTCCAGGTACAATACACAGCCGGTCTTTCGCGAATTGCCGCGCTATACGGTGTCAATTGGGAGGGTCAAACAACCCGGTCTACGCAAGAACGCTCGCCGAACTTGATGCGGTCGCATGGGCGGGTTGGTCCCAGCTTACCGACAATCCCGCCTCTCAGCTTGTTCCTGTGGATCGAGGAAAGCGCCCAATCCTCGGCACTTTTGACCACGCCGTGGCGGACCGGATCCCAGTGGCAATAGCCGATATGTTTCTCAAGATCAGCTGCACCAGAGATCGTGTGTTCCCAAAATCTGCGTTGCCAGATGCCGCGCTCCTTTCGCCGCGCGGGACGCTTTACCTCTGCGACGCCTTTGGGCAGGTTCCGGCTGAAGCTCCCCTTGATGGCGCTGATCCGGTTCGAATAATCATCGTCGCCCGCAGGCAGCGTAATGACCATATGCAGATGATCCGGCAGCACAGAGATCGCGTCGATGCGAAACGGCTTTGCCGCCATGGTTCTCTGAAAGCAAACGCGCAACAAAGCTGCGTGTTCGGTCAAGTGATCCATACCGCCATCTGCAAGACACAGCGTGAAAAAGTAGGTTCCACCGGGTCGGCGAAGGCGTCTGTAAGCTGGCATGCAAATGACCTGCCATCCCAGGGTTAATGGCTCGTGAAAGCGCGGGCGTCTCGTGGACCGGGTCCTCGACCCGGGCCTGGCCTCTTGCGGGACCAATGCCGTGGCGATAAACCAGCGCTTCCCGATCATCCGGAGAAGTTCATGTCCGTTGACACCGACACCGTCCGCCGTGTGGCCCGCCTTGCGCGTATCTCCGTTGCGGAAGAAGATCTCGCGCCCCTGGCGGAAGAGCTCAATTCAATACTGGGATGGGTCGAACAGCTTGGCGAAGTGGATGTCGACGGCGTCGAGCCGATGACATCGGTCACACCTATGGCGTTGAAGCAGCGCGAGGATGTCGTCACCGATGGCGACCGCCAGAGCGATGTTCTGGCCAATGCACCCGATGATCGGGAGGGCTTTTACGCTGTCCCGAAGGTGGTGGAATAAGACATGGGCCTGAACACTCTGACCATTGCCGAAGCTCGGGACCGCCTGCGTAGCGGCGATTTGACCTCGCGTACCTTGACCGAGGCATGTCTGGCCGCTCAGGCCGAAGCCAAGGCTTTGAACGCGACCTGCCACGACACGGCGGACAAGTCCCTGGAAATGGCTGATGCAGCAGATGCGCGACGAGCTGCCGGAGAAAATAGCGATCTCTTGGGAATACCCATTGCGGTGAAAGATCTCTTCTGCACGAAAGGCCTGCCAAGCCAGGCCGCGTCGAACATTTTGGCAGGCTTCCGTCCAAGATACGAATCCACAGTGACAACGCAGCTTTGGTCGCAGGGTGCGGTCATGGCCTGCAAGACGTCCATGGACGAATTCGCCATGGGATCCTCGACAGAAACGTCATGTTATGGCCCGGCGATTTCCCCTTGGCGGCGCACAAATGACGAGGCACCGATCACACCGGGCGGCTCTTCCGGCGGCTCTTCCACCGCCGTCGCTGCCGACCTGGTCCTGGCGGCCTTGGGGACAGATACCGGGGGGTCGATACGGCAACCCGCTGCAGTTACCGGGACGGTCGGGATCAAGCCGACCTATGGGCGTTGCAGCCGGTGGGGCATCGTCGCTTTCGCCTCGTCATTGGAACAGGCCGGACCTATGACCAAGACCGTTCGCGATGCGGCGATTTTGTTGCGGGGTATGGCGGGCCATGATCCGAAGGATTCCACCTCGGCCGACATCGAGGTGCCGGACTTCGAAGCAGCATTGAACAACGACCTGACCGGCAAGCGGATCGGTATTCCTGCCGAGTACCGTGAAGGATGCCCGGAAGAGACCGAGAAATACTGGCAGGACGGCATTGCTATGCTGCGCGAGGCAGGCGCGGAGATTGTCGACATCACTTTGCCGCACACGAAATATGCCCTGCCCGCTTACTACATCATTGCGCCTGCCGAGGCGTCGTCGAACCTGGCCCGTTATGACGGGGTCCGGTATGGTCATCGTGCAGACCTAAGCCAGGGCGACGGCATCATCGATATGTACGAAAAAACCCGCGCAGAGGGCTTTGGTGCCGAGGTTAAGCGCCGGGTCCTGATCGGAACTTATGTGCTTTCGGCCGGGTACTACGATGCCTATTATCTGCGCGCTCAAAAGGTCCGGCGCCTGATCCTGAAGGATTTCGAAGACGCCTGGTCAAAATGCGATGCGATCCTTACACCGACAACGCCCGAGCCTGGATTTGGCTTGGGAGAGGTCTCTGATCCCTTGGCGATGTATCTGCAGGACGTCTACACCGTGACCGTGAACTTGGCAGGATTACCTGGGATTTCAGTCCCAATCGGGCTCAGTGCCAACGGGCTGCCGCTTGGTCTGCAGTTGATCGGCAAGGCCTGGGGCGAGGCCGAACTGTTTACAGCAGCACAGGCCATCGAGAGTCGCGCTAGATTTGCTGCGAAACCGGATAAGTGGTGGGCATCCTAACGGATGGTCGGGCCGGACTCCGGCCCGTTGGAAAAGCTATCGACGCTCTGTCTACGTCGCCAGTATGGCTCCGATAACCCCGGCAGCCAATGCAAAGGTCGCGATCTCACGACGTGCGCCCATCAGGATGACACCACCCACGATGACAGCGATTGCGACGGGGATCAGATTGACAGGATCTGCTGAAAAAGATCCAAGCGATATCGGAACGTGTTTGATATCCATAGTTCCAAACTCCTCACGGGCATAATAGCCCTGGCAAGCAAACAGTCGGGCCCCCACGGCCGGACGAATTAAGCATACGTTAACTAAACATCCTCCCCAAATCGCGAAGTACCATATGTTACAGATTTGGATATTCTCCCCATAAATCCTTGTTAAACATGAACATTGTTTCCAGGTGGTATCACGAAAAATCTGTGCAACTTAGGAATGAAACCGCGCAGAATGCGAATCAGGCAGGAATCGGGCACGCGTGAAGATCAAGAGTTTTTTACAACTCTGAGATGTATTCCTTTAACCAGACGACAGTTTCAAGCGCAGCCTGTACCGCCTCGGACCTGTTCTGAAATCGACGCTCGCGATGAAATCCAACCTGAAACCAGCCCGTGCCGTCTTCCGGATCCCGGCGGTATTCTTCGAACCCCCAGCTTCCATCAGGCCGTCGGAAGAGATCGACACAGCGGTCTCCGCCCGGCGTTTCGATACTATCCGTGACCTTGTTGTCAGCCATGTCCAAGCCGCTATGATCTGAGAAACGGTGTCCCGGAGGTATGCATGAGTTGGTCCATTCATCACGTCAATATGTGCGCGCCTGACGTGGCGCGGACCAGATGGTTTTTGTCGGACTTGCTGGGCCTATCCGAGGGCGTCTGGGAGTATCCCGATGCAGATCAGTTGGGCGAAATTGGGCACTCGGATGATATGATCGCCTATTACGGGTCGGGCAATCGTGGGATCCATGCGGTCAAACCAATTGCAACGTTCCCGCAGGACAATGGGTTTTTGCACAATCCCACCATCGGTGGCCACGTGGCGATAACGGTACCAGATCTGCATATGGTGGCGTCGAACCTGGACAAGGCCTCGGTTCCCTACTCCGACGCCGGGGTCTATGCGATGCGCGGCGTGCACCAGATCTATGCCTATGATCCTTCTTGGAACGTTCTGGAGTTTAACACCCTGGTTGATGGCGATGTCCCCGCAGGACTGCAGCCCTGGGAGGACGCCTGGGGCTGGGGCATCCACCATGTAAACCTGCAAGCCCATGACGTCCGCGAAAGCGCAGCTTTCCTGTCAGAGATCGCGGGCCTAAAGGAGGGTGCCTGGGATCGGGGCGGGACCGAAGGGGACTTTTCTATCGACCCCGCGGATCTGACGATCTTTCCCTTGGGCGACGGCAATCGCGGACTGCATCTGATCAAACCTGACCCCTTTTTCGGGAAGAGAAACGGATTCACAGTCAATCCGTCGATCGGCGGGCATCCCGCGTTCATGGTACCGGATATCAAGGCCGTCATGGCGCGCATGGACGCTGCGGGCTGGCTTTATGACGATGCCGGGGTCTACGCCATGCCCGGCATGCATCAGATTTATACTTATGACCCGGCCATGAATGTGGTTGAGGTCAACCAGAAGGTCTAGACGATGTCAGACTTAGAGGTCGGCTATGACGTCCCCGCCGCCATCGGTATGGCCGAGGATCAGATACAGACGCCCTGTTTGATCATCGACCTGGACGCCTTTGAACGCAATGTTGCCACCATGCGCAGCCGCATGGAAGAACTGGGCGTGCGCCTTCGGGTACACGGCAAGATGCACAAGTCCGCGGACGTAGCGCGTTACCAGATCGATCATGGCGGGGCCTGCGGCGTGTGCTGCCAAAAGGTTTCGGAAGCCGAGGCTTTTGTGCGGGGCGGGATCATGGATGTCATGGTCTCGAACCAGGTTCGTGATCCTCTGAAAATCGATCGTTTGGCACGGCTGCCTTTGCTGGGCGCACGGGCGCTGGTCTGCTGCGATGACCTTGCCAACGTGGCAGAACTGTCAAAGGCCGCCCAGACCCACAGCACGCAGGTCGAGGTGCTCGTTGAAATCGACTGCGGCGCGGGCCGCTGCGGGGTGATGCCTGATGCAGTGGTGCCGATCGCCAAGGCGATCGCAGACGCCCCGGGGCTGAAGTTCGCGGGGATCCAGGCCTATCATGGGTCCGCCCAACACATCAAAACCCATGCAGAGCGGAAGGCTGCGATCGATAAGACCATCGCTATGGCTCAAACCTCGGCAGATCTGATCGCTCAGGCAGGCCTGGATTGCGAGATTATCGGGGGCGCAGGCACCGGGTCTTACATGTTCGAGGGCGCCTCTGGATTGTACAACGAACTGCAATGCGGGTCATATGCATTTATGGATGCGGATTACGGCCGGATCGAAGGCGCGAACGGGCACGCGACATTGGAATTCGAACATGCGCTGTTCCTGCTGACGTCGATCATGAGCACCACCATCCCCGGCCAGGCCGTCTGCGATGCCGGATTGAAATCGCAATCAGTGGACAGCGGACTGCCAATTGTTTTTGGCAGGGAAGACATCGCCTACCGGGGTGCTTCGGATGAGCATGGCGTGCTGGGCGATCCAGACAACACATTGGGCATCAATCAACGCATCCGTCTGATCCCGGGCCATTGCGACCCCACGGTGAACTGCCATGATTGGTTGGTCGGGGTTCGCAGCGGCGTGGTGGAGACGCTGTGGCCTGTCACGGCACGGGGCAAAGGGTATTAACCGCGAGATTGATGCCGTCCTAAGCATTAGCCTTTGCACGCGAAAGATCGGTCTACACAACGCATATCACATCCCCGCTTGACCGCCCGCCCCGGCCTGCTCAACCTGCGCGAAAAGGGGACGTGATGGCCAACACCTATGACTACATCATTGTCGGCGCAGGTTCGGCGGGCTGCGTACTGGCAAACCGGCTGTCCGAGGATCCTGCGCACAAGGTTCTGTTGCTAGAGGCAGGCAAATCTGACCGCCATTTCTGGTCCCGCCTGCCCGTCGGATATTACAAATCGGTGTTCAATAAGAACACGTCGCGCACCTTCACCACCGAGGCCGAGGAAAGTTCCGGCAACCGCGCCATGCAGTGGCCGCGGGGGCGGATGATCGGCGGGTCATCCTCGATCAACGGCTTGGTCTTCATTCGCGGCCAACACCAGGATTTCGATGACTGGGAAGCCTTGGGCGCCACTGGCTGGTCCTTTCGCGATTGCCTGCCGCATTTCAGGCGTCTGGAAGGGTTCGCCGGCGGAGAAAGCCAATGGCGGGGCGCGTTCGGGCCGCTGAAAACGGATCAGTTGCGCAATGAAAACGCGGCAAATGATGCCTGGTTGCAAGCGGCACAGGATTGGGGTCTGGAGTTAAACCACGACTTCAATGGGGAGACCACGGCGGGCGTTGGCCGATACGAGCTGACCCTGGATGGCCATTGGCGGGCCTCTTCATCCCGCGCGTTCCTCTGGCCTGCCATGAAGCGAAAAAATCTGACGATCGTGACCCAGGCCCTGGCGAGCAAGGTTGTTTTCGATGGAACCCGCGCGACCGGGCTGAAATATCGCGATCCCAACGGACCGCAAGAGGCGCATGGTGCAAATATCATCCTGTCCGGCGGATCTCTGCAATCGCCGCAGCTGTTGCAATTGTCCGGGGTTGGGCCAGCCGCTTTGTTGCAAAGTCATGGGATCGACGTTGTTCACGACGCGCCTGGGGTTGGGCAAAACCTGCAAGATCACTATCAGATGCGTCTGGTCCTTGAGATGAACCAACGCCTGTCCTTGAACGACAAGGTCCGCAATCCGATCAGCGTCGCAATGATGGGGCTGGAATGGGTCTTCAAGGCCAGTGGTCCGCTGACCGTCGGGGCCGGACAACTGGGCGGTGCGGTGACATCCCAGCATTCCCGGGATGGCCGTCCGGACATCCAGTTGATGACTATGCCGCTGTCCACCGACAAACCGGGCACGCCGCTGCATCGGTTTTCCGGCTACACGACGCTGTTCTGGCAATGCCACCCGCAAAGCCGGGGCAGCCTGGAGATCCGCTCTACCGACCCCACTGCGGATCCGATTATCCGACCGAACTACATGTTCCATGAACACGACCAGAAAGTCATGACCGAGGGCTTCAAGATCGTGCGGGAGATCAACCACCTGCCCGCCTTCAAGACCCTTTGGGATCGCGAGCACTTTCCTGGCTCCGAGATCCAGACCGATGATCAGATCCTGACAAGTATCCGGCAGAACGGCGCGACCGTCTATCACCCCAGCGGCACGTGCCGCATGGGTACAGATGATATGTCCGTCGTGTCACCGGACCTGGCCGTTCATGGGGTTGAGGGTCTTTTTGTGTGCGATGCTTCGGTGATGCCCAAAGTCACCTCGGCCAATACCAACGCGCCGACCCTGATGATTGGGGAAAAGGGCGCGGCGCACATCTTGGCCCGGGCCTGAGGACGCACCATGACTGAGCGCCTGTTCGACGGATTGAAGGTTATCGACGCGGCCAGTTTCATCGCAGGTCCTGTGGCCGCGACCGTTCTGGCGGATTTCGGAGCAGATGTGATTAAGGTGGAAAGTCCGACAGGCGACGGCATTCGGATGATCAGCAAGATGCCAGGCATGCCGGTCGACAACCGCGACTATGCCAGCCAGGTCGACAACCGCTCGAAGCGCAGCATCTGCGTGGATCTGAGCGCGCCGGAAGGCCGTGCGGTTCTGGACCGTTTGTTGGCCGATGCCGATGTGCTGATCACAAACTTCATCCCCCGGGTGAGGGAGAAACTGGGCCTGCGATACGAAGATCTGGCGCCAAAGTTTCCGCGACTGATCTATGCCTCGATGACGGCCTATGGAGAAGAAGGGCCCGAGGCCGAAAAGACAGGGTTCGATGCCACAGCTCTTTGGGCGCGCAGCGGATTGATGGATCTGGTGAAGCCCGCCCCCGACGCACCCCCTGCCCGGTCCTTGCCTGGGATGGGCGACCACCCTGCAGGGCTGGCGCTGCTGTCGGCAATTTTGATGGCCATTATCAAACGGGGCCGTACGGGTCAGGGATCGAAGGTCTCGTCGTCTCTGGTCGCCACCGGGATCTGGATGAACGCGTTCTATGGCCAAGCTGCCTTGAACGGCGCCGAGATCCCACCGCGCCCGTCGCGCGAAAACACGATCAATCCGTTGGGCAACATCTATCGCTGCGCCGATGGCCGCTGGTTCAATCTTGCCATTGTCAATCAGGACCGCGAGGCGCCGCCCTTCTTCAAGACTATCGGACGGGAGGATCTGCTGGCCGACCCCCGCTTCGTTGATCCGGCGGCGCGGCGTACCAATGCCACTGCTTTGCGCGAAATCCTGGACGATGTTTTTGCGGCCCAGCCCTGGTCCCATTGGGCCGAGGCGTTCAAGTCGGGCGGGGTCACCGTTGGAACAGTCGCCAAGATCACCGATTTGGCCGAGGACACGCAACTGCGCCATGCAGGCGCGGTGATTGACGGTGCAAGCGGCCCGACGATTGGGTCACCCATCTTTTTAGATGGCGAGGAAAAGCTGGATCCCGTCGCTGCACCAGAGCCGGGTGGCGACACAAAGACGATCCTGGCAGAGCTGGGGTACAACGATGATCAGATCAAGGAGATGCTCGCGGCCGGAACAGTGGTTGCGCCCAAATTCTGAACATCAAGCTGGGGCTCTGCCCCAGACCCCGAAGTACTTTCAGCAAGCTGAAGGATGCGATCCTTCGCTTACGCCATCAGCAATCCGCCATCGATGTTGATCGCCTGCCCGGTGATGTTGCGGGCGGCATCCGAGGCCAGATAAACCGCCAAGGCCGCCACTTCCTCGACCGAGTTGGCCCGCCGGATCGGGATCTTGGCCATCATGTTGCTCCGCGACTGGTCCACGGAAATTCCTTGGGTTTCAGCGTCTTTTTCGATCAGGCCTTGGACGATCTCGGTCTCTGTCGTACCCGGACAAATGGCATTCACCGAAACCCCATCCGGCCCTAACTGCGCCGCCGCCATCCGAGTCATAGCGATCACCGCGCCTTTGGTCCCGGCATAAATAACGTTCGAAGACCCGGCGAAGCCCTTACCGGCAATTGAGGCCATGTTGATGATGCGACCCTCGCCCTGATCGACCATCTGCCGTGCCGCGCGCTGCATTGCGAAGAAGGCGCCCTTGGCGTTGACCCGGGTAATCCCGTCCCAATCTTCCTCGGTCAGGTCAAACAGCCCTGCCCTGCGCGTGATCCCAGCATTGTTTACCAGGACATCGATGCGGTCATGGTTGGCGATCACCTGGTTCATCGCGGCATCAATGGCGGCCTTATCGCCCATATCCGCCTGGATCTTCCGGCCTGGTATCTGGTCCAAGGCAGCAGCATCGACATCGATACCGACGACGGTGTCGCCCAGGGACGCGAAGGCTTCGGCACAGGCGCGGCCAATTCCCTTGGCCGCGCCGGTGACGATGATGATCCGGCTCATTCAGCAGCCATCGCCTTGTCGATCAGGTCAAGCCCGGCCAAGGCCGCGCGCACGTCGGCTTTCTGAGCCTCCCGTGCCGGAGAGGTCGGGCGCCGTGCCACACCGGCGGGAACGCCCTGCAAGGATTGCGCATATTTGCAAAGGGACGGCATGTTATCCTGTCCAATCGCATCCCAGAGCGGGATCAGCTTTTCGTGCAGGTTCTTTGCCGCGGCATGATCGCCATCCTCAACGGCGTCCCAAAGCCGCCGGGACGGACCCGGTGCCGCTGTCAGAATGGCCGCAATCGACCCCGGCGCACCCATCATATAGGCCAGATACAACAGCGCATCCGTTGCGGCATAGATCCGGTTCTTCGAATTTGCCCGGCGTAGCAGGTCGGCCAGCAGTTTCACATCGCCGGCAGATTGCTTGACCCCGGCAACGCCCGGAACTTCCTCCATAATCCGCAGCAGAAGATCCGGGCTGAGATAACAGTGCTGCACAACATTATAGATCAGGATCGGCAGGCCGCTTTCGCCATGAATCCGCTGGAAATGATCGACCATGGCGTCATCATCGGGCCGGAACAAATATGCCGGCGGCGTCACTTGCAGCGCGACGACCCCCAAATCAGCGACCTGCCTGCCGCGGGCAGCGGTCTCGGCGGTGGAGTTGGTGATGATCCCCGCGACAACTGGGACCCTGCCGCCGGCAGCCCGGACCGTTTCAGACAGAACATCACGGTGTTCTTCGCGGGACAGGGCATGGCCCTCGCCGGTGGACCCGCCTGCAGCCAATCCATGAACGCCTTCCGCGACCAACCAATCTACCTGCGCTTGGATCGCAGTCAGATCCAGTTCATCATTTTCACCAAAAGGGGTCGTAAAGGGGGCGATGACGCCCCTCAGATCGTCCAGCATCTTTTCCTCCCTGTTTTTCAGGAAGGATGCGCATGATCAGCGCCCCGTGCAAGGGGCCGCTTTTGGTCTACGCCAGGTCGATGTCGATCGCAGCCATCCGGCCGTCTTTTGCCGGGGACAATTCAAAAGACACTTTCTGGCCTTCATCCAAACCTTTAAGCCCGGACTTCTGAACCGCTGAAATATGAACGAACACATCTTTTTCGCCGGTATCCGGCTCGATAAATCCGTAACCCTTCGTGGTATTAAACCATTTCACGGTGCCATTCGGCATCCCGTATTCCTTTCCTGTCGCACGGGCGTGCAGCCCAAATTGTCAACATGGTCTGAGGGGATCGTCGGCGCTTCTTAAGTCCCGAGCGCAAGTCAGGATCGTCGTCAGGCCAGTCATACCTGCACGTTGCAGGCGCATTAAGATTAACGCAGGAGTTGATTCTTCTCAATAATCAAAGCTTAATCCGGGGTTTTTGATACCCAGAGCAACGCCCAGTTTTCGTGAAAAGGCTGAAAGTTAAAATCCGTCAATTGGTTAACATCTCTCGACGATTTAATAAGAAATTGGAGACACGGTTCTTCGTGCAGGGAAGAAGTTACGCAGCCGCACCGCCACCTTCGACCCAGTCCTTTAACCCGCCCAGGTTGTACACCTGTTCATACCCCATATCCTTCAGCAGCTTGCCCGCCAGAAAGACCCGTCCTCCCGACGCACAGAACATCACAACCGGCCGGTCGCGGCGGAATTCCGGATTGTGGGCAGGGCTTTCCGGATCTGCTGCAAATTCCAGCAAACCGCGGGACACATGCACTGCACCAGCAGCGGTTCCGGTCCGCGCAAGCTCGACCCCATCGCGTATATCCAAAAGCAAAGCGCCATCAGCCACCAGTTGCCGGGCACGCGCCGCATCAATTTTTTCAACCGCCGCCATCCCGGCAGCCATCATATCTTTCAAAGTCAGCATCGCCTGTCCTTTCGGCTTCAATCGACGTGTCTATATCACGGCCGTGCGTTCAAAGAAGTATCCGCCGATGCGCCCATTCGTCCTGCTGTGCGTGATGCCAGACAGACGGATTTGACCCTGCCGCACGTTGATGAGAGACTCGCTGCAAATGATTTTGTCGGAGAATTAGAATGCGTTCATCGATCATTCTGGCCGTTGCCCTGGCCCTGTCCGCCTGTGCGCAACCGAACAATGCCGAACAACCTGCCAGCACCGTGCCGACCGCCGAAAAGACCTATGGCGATCTTCCGTTCTGGGAAGGCGATGTCTGTGTCGAGATCCGGCCTGACGGCAAACGCACTATTGTGCCGGGCAGCAAGTGCCCGCCAAAGGTCTAAGCAGAAGGTCTGCCCGTCCGGCGGCCCATAAACTATCGCAAGTCACCAAATTTTTGGCGATCGTGGCCGCTGGCAATGCACCTATTGCTTGTATTTTTGCGCGCTGGAGCCTATGTCGCGCGTGCAAAGTTACACTCGTCGATCCTGCCTCCTTTACGGCAGCAGTCCTTCGATCTTGCTATGACTGCGCCACAGCTGCCGCACGTTGCGGGCAGCCGCCTTACAAGGGAGACCAGAAATGGCTCAAGGCACCGTAAAATGGTTCAACGCAACCAAGGGCTTCGGTTTCATCCAGCCGGATGAAGGCGGCAAGGACGTTTTCGTCCACATTTCGGCCGTAGAACGCAGTGGTCTGTCCGGCCTGAATGACAACCAAAAGGTCAGCTACGAACTGGAATCCGGCCGTGATGGCCGCCAGTCGGCCGCCAACCTGGAATTGTTGGACTGATCACTTCCCGCGCGGGCGGCCATGGTCGCCCGTGTCATCCTTCCAATCGCCGGTAATCCGGGTCATGGTGCACATAATGTGTAACCAACCCCCGAGGCCGCGATGCTGCAACCTCATGTCCTGAAAATCGATCACGTGCGCGTACCGGCCAAGCGCGTGAGAACGCTGCAGCCCGAGAAGGTCGAGGCGTTGGCCGAGGTCATGCTGGAAAACGGCCAAAAGATCCCTATTCAATGCCGCAAGGACCCGAAAGAGGCCGAGCCGCGCTATATCCTGGTTGAGGGGTTGCACCGGCTGGAAGCCTTGCGCGCCCTGGGCGAGGACACCGTGACCGCCTATCTGGTGCAGGCGCGATTGAAGTAGGTTTACGACTTTGCCCGCGATGACATCGCTGACGACAATTTTCCGCTAATTACTCGTTAACCCGACATCTGACGAAAAAATCAGACGACTTGAGTGGTGGCTGCGGCGATGTTTCGGTATCCAGTCCGGATGCGCCGCGCCCTTCTGTTCGCTCTGCTCGCCCTGCCCGCCATGGCAGATGACCGCGAGATTTTCTACGGCACCTGGGGCACGGATCAGCAGTGCGCCCGCGCGCCGATGATCCCGGACGGCACCATCCGGCACGAACCTTATGTGATCGACCGGGACTGGCTGCAACACCGGCAGGTCTGGTGCCGGCTCGACTGGTTCCCGATCCAATCGCGCCAGGACGGAGCCTTCACCGGGGCCCGCGCCCAATGCGGCGAAGACAGTGTGCGCGACTATACCTTGCGCATGGACCTTGCCGGAGACGCCCTGACTGTGCGCTGGAACCCCTTCTGGGCGAAGGGTCCACTGCGGCGATGCGGGGAGTAATCATCGCTGTCCGATCACCCCGTCTGCGCCATCACAAACCCCGAAGTAACAACCTTTCCGTGCACACTAAACTGATCGCCACGGCAGTCGGAAATGCCACAGCGGCAGGCCATGTGAGAGAAATCACAGCCCGAATCTGCTGGCCTGCGCCACGGTAGCTGCATCAGAACTTATGACGCAGGCAGAAGCCTCGGCCCTATTTTTTGAATATGGATGTACCGAGATGACTCAGTTTGCCGATCTCCATTTACGATTGCGCCTGGCCGCCCACACCCGTGGCCAAATGCCCGCCGACTACTATCCCAAGGTCGAACGGCCGATGCAGCGGATCGCCCAGAATGTCCAAGCCAGCCTGCAATCCATGTCACCCGACGCAGTGCTGGACGCGCTGCAAAGCGGCATGGACGATGTCCGGGTTTTTCGGGACCGCGCGCGCGAGGTGCTGGAAGAGAGCGAAGACCCGCACACCGAGGTTTTCGAGAGTTTTGACGCGGTGCTGTCAACGTGGCAAAATCTGCGGCAGGGGGCGTGACGGTGGGCTTGGCTTGGCACCAATCAAGGGGCACACCATGTTTTTAAGATTTAAGGGATCACACGGGCTGGCCGCATTCTGCGGTCTCGCAATCGCCTGCGCACCGCAAAGCAACACCTCTTCGACGGCGGAAACCGCGGCACCCACCCCGGCGGCGGGCATCCAAGTCGCGGACGCCGGGCCAATGGCAGGCGTCCTGGCACTGCACAACCGGCTGCGGGCCCAGCATTGCGTGCCCGCTTTGGCTTGGTCGGACCGTCTGGCGCAGACAGCGCAGGCCTGGGCCGACCGCTGCGTCTTCGAACACAGCAACGGTAACCTGGGTGAAAACCTGGCCAGCGGCACCGCCGGGGCCTTCAGCCCGGAAAGCCATGTCCAGTCCTGGTATGATGAGATTTCCAGCTATGACTTCGCCACGGGGCAAAGCCGCGACGGGCAAGCGGTGGGCCACTTCACCCAAGTCATCTGGGCCGAGACGACCCAAGTCGGCTGTGGCTGGGCCCGATGCGGCGGGGAGGAGATGCTGGTCTGCAATTACGCCCCCGCGGGCAATTTTATTGGGCAAGAGGCCCAGAACGTCCCGCAGCAGTGCAGGTGATGCGCCATCCACACTTGTTCTAAGTCATCATAGCGAAGGCTCTTGAACGTCATCCCCGCGAAGGCGGGGATCTGGTCGAACTGACCCAGGAGATGCCCGCGTGCGCGGGCATGACGGTCTAAACGCCTCGCCCGACCCCTCGGCTGACAGCACCTTGCGAGTGATGTGTCGGAAGCGCCCCCGGGGTTGGGCGACTTTGGTTCAGCGTGTGCGTTGTTCGACGTGTGGGAGATGTGGCTGCCATAAAGGGGCAAAGCGCCTACGTGGCATCACCCTCCCACGCTCTGGCAGGGATTGGGCGGCGAAGGTGTTTGGTAGCGTGGGTTTTAACCCACGGATGGGTCGGCATCCATCCAACGCGTTCCATGAAATATGAATAAATTCGGTTATGGGACAGCATCCGTTGCGACCGATGAATATCGTGTAAAAATGTGATACTCTCCACAAATAATAAACACAATAATACCTGGGGGAAATTACTATGCGCATATCACTACTACTGACAATTTTTGCCGTCTTCATGGTTTCTGCTTGCGGACCCATCACATATGTACCGGATCCAAATCGAAATCCGTTCGAGCCGATTACGGAATTTCAGTCAAACAACCAGCTCGCGCTCAAAAACAACCAGCCGTCAACGCGGCCCGTAATCGTCCTGGACGCTCTTAGGGACTGGACAGGCGATCTTCAGGCTTGGACAGACGCCGCGATCCAGATCACCACGCGCGAGCTGTCGAAACGGGGCATGACGATTACGGACGGTGCTGAAAAATCGCTGGCCTTGAAGGTCGTATCTGCCAGAACGACCCCTGGAACCTGGGCCGTTGAGACCGTGATCACCATGGAAGTCACACGCGCCGATGGACGAAAGAACCGCTATCAAGGGCGCAACAAATCTGGATTCTCAGCCAACATACCGCGTCAGATCGACGGCGCCCTAATGCGCGCCGTGAATGCGATGCTGAACGATCAAGACTTGGTGGCCCACATTACCGAGTAAGCGAGGTTTCGCTGTCATCCCCGCGAAGGCGGGGATCTGGTCGAGATGACCCATGAGATGACCCCCGTTCAAGCCGGGGGCAGACTCTTCACGGGCATGACGGATTGGGTGGCATTTTCATCCCCGCGTAGGCGGGGGTCTCCTTCCCACGAGATGCCCGTCTACACGGGCATGACGGGGTGTGACCAACAGCGCCCACGGGTCGGGCGATTTTGGTTCCGCTTGCGCCTTTATCGACGGTGGGGAGGTGTGTCTGCCATAGAGGGGCAAAGCACCATGGTCAGTTCGCCCTCCCGCGGTCGGGCAAGATTTGGGCGGCGATGGTGTTTCGTAGCATGAGTGTGAACCCATGGATGGGTTGGCACCGACCCTACGACTCTAAACACCCCGACGACGCACCCCTCATATAGAGTAAGGCGCAAACTTTAACACCACATCTTGCGAACCAAAACTCGCACACTATTTCTATAAAGATTTATGGAGGCGTACATGCGCGTCGTGATTTTTGACGTATCGAATGGTTTCTGCGCTCTTGCTGTTTGCAACAATGGCAACAGTATGATGATTGACTGCGGGAGCCACTCAGAAAAAGTAAATCCTGTCGACCAATCAAAGTCTCTTATGGCATCGGGTAATTGGCTCGATCATGCCAAGCAGTACAACGCTTTCGGAACCAACTATGATTTAACGAAGCTGCTAATCACCCATCCCGATGAAGACCATATCCGCAACATTGAACGGGTACATAAAGAGCTGAGGCCGGGGATCCTTCGGCGACGACATCTTGAAGATTTTCCATCACAATCACTAACTCCGAACCCCGCGTTGGAATACTATGAGAAACATCTGTGCAGCCGCTACAGAACAACCATTGAAAACCAACCAAACTGGGCATTCTCAATCAAGAATTTTGAGGTCCCGATTAACGTCTTGACCTCAGATGAACGCTTTCAGTTTGGTAAATTTAGTAACAACTCTAGCATAGTGACCCTGCTGGAATATGGCGGTCGCAAGATCCTTTTCTGTGGAGACATCGAAACGGCCGGTTGGTCATGGTTGTTAGAGAACAACCACGCCTTCGTAGAGGCAGTTTCCGGAGGTGTAGAAGTTCACGTCGCGTCGCACCACGGTCATAAATCAGGTTTTCCAGAAAGTCTTTTTTCTGAGTTTGGTGCACCGCTACTGTCAATTCTTTCAAAAGGAAGGGAATTTAAAGACAAGACCGACGTTGACTCCAGGTATTCTCGAGACTCTATTGGCTATAATGTCAAATCTCTTGAAAAGGATAGCTTTGATAAGAAGTATTCGCTTACGAGTCGGGCTAATGGCAATGTCTACATAGAGTTTTCAAGAGAGGGTCAAATTTATGCATTCTCCTCCCGATGAAAACTTGCCCACGCGAGACACAGTCCGCAAAAATCTTAAGACGGCAAGGACTGATCTGTACGTTTATCGAGACAGTAAGGAAAAAGAGAAATGGCTCGATCTGCTATTTCAAGCGCAAGACGCCTTGATTGATGAGCATATAGAGCTTGCGAACGGCCTAGTCCAACGGACACAAAATGCTACAGATGCGCTCTGGAAGAGAATTGAGCGCTGGCGAAAGATTCAGATTAATCTATCGATTCTGTTTGGAATTGTACTGGCTGCAGAAGTCTTACTTGTTGCCTTCTTTGTTTGGCCCGAAAGAAGCAATTTGGATCTTTTCCACGTTTGCTGTGCATTCGGGCTGCTTGGGGCAACGGCGAGCGTGGCCTTGTCACTCGGCACTGAGCTGCAAATTCATAAATCAAATCGATTGGGTTTAATCCAGACTTTCCTAAGGCCACTAATTGGGATTGCAAACGCAATTGCAGGCTATCTGCTAATCGAAACGGGAATAATTAATATTGGCACAGGCGGCACTTCAATTATTGC
>JBCCHJ010000047.1:0-46935 GCA_039028795.1 Pseudomonadota bacterium | reverse complement strand
GTAGGTCAGCGTGTATGTCGGTGCCAGAGCCAGAAACAGCGAAAACAAGGATGCCAAAACAACCCACATCAACATCGACACCAGAATCCCGGGCCACAGCTTTTTACGGTGCATCGGCAGGGCCGGCAGAATGAAATGCATGGCGTAAAGAAGACCATAAAGCAGTGAACCACCGATTACGTAGCGGGCAATATCTGCAGCGGCGGGAACTTTGTAGTCAGTCCATGCCTCGATCAGTTGAAAGACCAACGGTGCAAAGATGATCAGGACCGCCAACAGGCCAAAGACCAGGAAACCGATAAAGACGAAGGCCAGTTGGATCAATCGGTTGACGACGAAATTGCGCGGTTGTTCCAGATCATAGGCACGGTCCAGCCCAACGCGGATAGCTGCGACGCCGTTCGACGCGGCATAGATCGTTAAGAGAATGGCCAGGGTAAAGAGGCCACCGCGTTCGTTCAGTAGAACCTCCCCCAAAACGGGTTCGATCGTCAGCGCCACATGTTCCGGCACAGCCTTGAACAAAACATCGACAGCATAGGCGCTGTCTTCAGGGGACAAGACGACACCCAAAAGAGAGATCGAGAAGATCAGGAACGGAAGGCTCGCTAGCATGCTGGAATAGGCAATGTAGCCCGCAAGGACCGCACCCTGGTCTTCATTGAAACGGCGGATCGTCTCGCGCAGGAAGCGCACGATCCAAAGGCTAAGTATCCAGTCCATCAGCCGTATGTAGACCGGCGCTTCAAGCCGGTCTACGGGAAGACCGGCGCCATCATCAGGCCAGCTGTTTCTTCAATGCCCAGCATCAGGTTGGCGTTCTGGATAGCCTGCCCTGACGACCCCTTGGTTAGGTTATCTAGCGCGGAGAAGATCATCACCCATCCAGGACGCCGGTCCGGAATCACCCCCAAATGGCAAAAGTTGGACCCCCTGACATGGCGCGTTGCCGGGGCTTCGCCCAGCGGCAGCACCTGAAGGAAGGGTTCATCTGTATAACGGGCAATCAGGCTGGCATGGATTGCTTTCGGATCGCCTTTTACATAGCAGGTTGCCAGGATCCCACGGTTCTGCGGCAACAAGTGAGGTGTGAACGTTACCTGGATGTCCCGACCGGTGAACTTGGAAAACTCCTGATCAAACTCGGCCAAATGCCGATGCTTGGCCACGTTATAGGCGTGATAGCCTTCCGAAACCTCGGCATGCAGCATGCCTTCCTTGGCGGCCCGCCCTGCCCCGGACACGCCGGTCGCCAGATCGATGATAATTTCGTCGGGGTCGATGACGCCGTCGATCAGCGGAGGCAGCAGCGGGAACAATCCGGTCATCGAATTGCATCCCGTTCCTGCGACCACGCGGGCGTTCTTCACCTCGTCCCGGTAGAACTCTGTCAGTCCGTAGACGGCCTCTTCTTGGACATCCAAGGCTAAGTGCTCATGACCATACCACTTCGCATAAACCTCAGGATCACGCAGCCGGAAATCTGCTGACAAATCAACGATCTTCAATGACTTTGGCAGATCCCGTATGACCTCTTGGCTGGTGGCATGCGGCAGCCCACAGAAGCAAAGATCGACGTTTGAGAAATCGATTTCGTCAATCTTGCAAAGGGTCGGCAGGTTTAGATGCCTCAGATGCGGGAACACCTGGGCCATGGACTGCCCGGCCTTTCGTTCGGCAGACATCGCAACGATTTTCATGTCAGGATGGGTCGCCATCAGGCGCACAAGCTCTGCGCCCGTATATCCGCTGGCCCCTAGAATTGCGATTTTCGCCATGGTCTTCGCTCCTGTCGCGGCGCCGCCCTAGCCGATCTTTTTTGACCGTGCAAGCCGCGCCCTAGTCACTTGCGCTGGGAATCCACCCGTACAGCATCCGTATGTCATCCGTACAGAACGCGTGTGCCATCTGTATGCCATGCGTATGTACAGAAAGTCGTTGGGTTAACGCAGGTTTAGATTTGTGGGTTTGGGATGGGGCGCACCACGAAGGTCGCCCCGGATAATTTCGTTCACGAAGTTATCGTCGGCCTCGCAGAATCGCGCGGCGCAGGCGAGTTTGGATGTCGAACGATCCCATCATGGCGCGGTGCATAGGTCAAACGAGCGCCGCCTGTCAAATCTAATGATCTGATCGAATAGTCAGTCGAGATTCACAGATACCCCTACGCTTCTGGAAAATGCGGATGGCTTTCGTACGACCTATGCGTAACGAACAGCCATCTTACGCATCATCCCAGATACAGGCCTTCGGGGTAATGCCGCCGCCCGCCGGGGGACAGCGCGTAGGTTTCCTGGCGCAGATAGTCCATCAGCGCTCGGCTGTCCCGCGCCCGCGCCTTGATCTCGGATTGCGGCAATGGCTTACCGACGGTGACCTTCAAAGGTTCGCCAACCTTGGCGTCGAATTCCGAGATATAAAGCGCCGTGCGCAGCGTCTGGTTCAGGTGGCTGGCCACCTGAAACAGGCGGGAATTCGAGCCACCAAAATACATCGGCACGACCTGGGCTTCGGATTTGGCAACCATCTTGGCCGTAAAGGTCTTCCAGAACGGGTCCAAAGGCTTGCCAAATGGCTTGGGTGCCGTCGAAACCGTGCCGCCGGGGAAAATACCGATTGCCCCGCCTTCGGCCAGATATTTCAACGCCACTTTACGGGTTTGCAGGTTCTGCGCCATCGCCGCCCGGTCTTCGCCAAAGTCGATGGGCAGAATGATCTTTTCCAGATCCTTGGCTTTACGGAAAACGACATGGGCTATGATCCGGAAATCCGGCCTGGCTTCTGACAGGATCCGCCCCATCGCCATGCCATCCAGAATGCCATAAGGGTGATTGGCCACCAAAACCAGCGGGCCGTCCCGTGGAATATTCTCCAATCCACCGCCTTCGAACGCCATATCTATGCTATAGCGCTCCTGCATCACTTCCCAGAAGTTGCGGCCCGCTTCGACTTCGTCCTCGTAGCCCAAGGCCATCTTCAGCAGCCGTGGCCGTCCGGTCAGATTTTCAATCGTCTTGATCAGAGCGCGCGCCGCCCGGCCTTTCGCAGACCAAGAGTAACTTATCTCGCGGGGCGTTGCCCCTGTCGTGACGGGGCCCTTGCTATGGGGCATCTTCGTGCCTCGTTCTGACGCTGCTTCGGTGAAAATAGGCCGTTTCTGGTATCTGCACAATGTTGAAGCAAACAAATCGGAACTTTACAGGTTTCGAAAACCTTACCGCAAAAGCCGAAAAAAATTAAGGCCGGACCCAAAGGCCCGGCCGTAACATGTTCGAGAGTAACGTAATTCAGCGTTTCGAGAACTGGAAGCTGCGGCGGGCCTTGCGCTTGCCGTATTTCTTACGTTCGACCACACGGGCGTCACGCGTCAGGAAGCCCGCAGCCTTCAAAGAAGGCCGCAACTCAGGATTGTAAAGACTCAGAGCCTTCGAGATTCCGTGTTTCACCGCACCGGCCTGGCCTGAAAGACCTCCGCCTTTGACGGTCGCCATGACATCGAACTCACCGGCAACGCCGGCGATGTCGAACGGCTGGCCGATCACCATCTGCAGCACCGGGCGCGCGAAATAGGTCGCCATTTCCTTGCCATTGACGGTGACCTTGCCATTGCCAGGCTTTACCCAGACCCGGGCCACGGCATCTTTACGCTTACCGGTGGCATATGACCGGCCATGTTCATCGCGCACCGGCTCTTTCGGGGCCTGCGGTTCCGTGACCACTTCTGCTTCACCTTCGGACGCGCCGACGGCATCTTTGAGGTCTTCGAGCGACGTGATTTCTTCAGCCATGATCAGGCGCTCCGTGTGTTCTTGGGGTTCATCGCCTTAAGGTCCAGGACCTCGGGCTGTTGGGCGTCGTGCGGATGTTCTTCGCCGGCATAGACACGCAGATGCGTCATTTGCTGACGGGATAACGGGCCGCCTGGCAGCATGTGCTGAACGGCCTTCATAACCACACGCTCGGGGAAGCGGCCTTCCAAGATCTGGCCCGCTGTACGTTCCTTGATCCCGCCGGGATACCCGGTGTGCCAGTAGTACTTTTTGTCCGACCGCTTATTGCCGGTCATCTGCACCTTGTCAGCATTGATGATGACCACATGGTCGCCCATGTCCATATGCGGCGTGAAGCCCGGTTTATGCTTACCGCGTAAGCGGTTGGCGACGATGCTCGCAAGGCGGCCCAGAACGATGCCTTCCGCATCTATCAGGATCCACTTCTTGTCGATCTCGGACGCCTTCATCGAGTAGGTTTTCATGCGAAGGTCCCAATTGACAGATTGCCCGGCGACCCGGGCGCGCTCTGGGCGCTCTTCTACGGATAAAGACGATCGAGTCAACACCGATTTTCCCGAAATTTCCGTTTGAAAACAACACATATAAGAATGGGGTTCTTATATACCCCAAGTTACTCTCTGAAGGCCCGCATCCGCAGTTCCATCATCAATGTACTGCTGAACGTGCCGGGTATTCCGCTGGACGGCACACCGGCTGCGCGTAATAGATTGGACACCCAGTGATTGCAGGTCCTGAACAAGTGATATGACTGCCGGGCTGGGAAGAAATGGCCCTCTCCGTAGAGACTCTGGCCGGTTGGACTGACGCCATACTCAACGGCTTCGGCAAGTTGCAACGCCAGTTTGCGGAACCCGTCGAGGCTCAGCAAAACACGCTGCTTGTCCGACGCCACAAACGAGCCATCAGGCGGGCCCCATCCGGGAACAATCTGTAGCGCCGCCTCGGTGGGCATCAGAAGTGCCTTCGCGCCCAACCAGGGATCGACATCGCCAATGGTTGGCGTCTGCTGGTAGAATTCCGCATCGCCCCAGCCCACCTCGATCCATTCCGCAGCGGGATAACGGGTTGTGAGCCACCTAATGCGATCCGCCGCATCCGGTTCGGTCAACTCGAGGCTCAATGCCGCTGCGCGCAATTCGGCCTGACCGATAATCACGCCAGAGTGCCAGCCATGATCAACAACCCATACCGGACGTGGATCCGATTCAGGGGGATAAATCTCTGGATTGCCGGGTGTCAGGGTCAACCAAATCACCAGCGCCAAAATCGGCACTGCCGCGAATATGCGGATCAACCAGCTTCGAACCCTCTGCATTGCGGAGATTTAACGGCCCAATCGTAAATTCGCAATTTCTTCGGTGTTCTGGCAGCAGGATTAGCAATCTGCAACACACGCTGCAAATATTGGTCGGTCACGCGGGCACTGCATAGGTCGTCGTGGCATGGGCCACCGGTCCATCTACGCCGTCGCTGTGGATATAGACCTCTCCGGTGATCAATGTCCTTCCGAGTTTGAGGATACGCGCCTCGGCCGTCAGATCAGCTGCTGGTGGGCGGCGTAGAAAATTCAGCGTCAAATTGGAGGTCACCATCATTGCCTTGCGCCCCTCCATCGCCAGGCACGCCATGTAGAAGGCACAATCGGCGATCGCGAAAATCGTCGGCCCGCTGACCGTATCTCCGGGCCGCAGATGCGCGTACGCAATGCTTTGGCGGATCTTTGAGCGCATCGGTCCCACCTCCAGAACCTGGTAGACATCACGTTGTTGCGGGAAGACCTCATTGATGTAGGCGGCAACCTCCGCGGCGCTGAGGATCGGTTCGCGCATGGGTACCCTCTTTTCCTAATTACCTCACTGGCATAGGCTCTAGGCCTTGGGCAGACCGCGCCGCAAGGGCCAAACAACCCACGAAGGGCAAGATCATGAGCGAAATACTGCTGCGCGAAGACAAAGGCGCGATCGCAAATCTGACATTGAACCGGCCCGAGGCGTTGAACGCTCTGTCGGAAGAAATGCTGGCGGATCTGCAGGCGGAATTGGACCGCCTGTCGATCGATCAGAGTATTCGCGTCGTCACAATCAAAGGTGCGGGACGGGCATTCTGCGCGGGCCATGATCTGAAGCAGATGCAGGGCCACCGCCAGTCAGAAGACGGTGGTCGGGCGTATTATTCTGCGCTGTTTGCCCAGTGCACACGGATGATGACGACAATCCCCCGCCTTCCTCAACCCGTGATCGCTCAGGTCCATGGCATCGCCACTGCGGCAGGGTGCCAACTGGTGGCCTCTTGTGACATGGCGGTGGCGGCGGACACAACCCGGTTCGGCGTCAACGGGGTGAACATCGGGCTGTTCTGCTCAACGCCCATGGTGGCCCTGTCGCGGAACATCCCCCGCAAGCACGTCTTCGAGATGCTGACGACCGGAGAGTTCCTGGAGGCGGATCGCGCCCGGGATCTGGGGCTGGTCAACCGGGTTGCGCCGGAATCTGAGCTGGATGCAGCGACACAGGAATTGGCCGAAACCGCTGCGTCGAAATTGGGATCTGCCGTCAAGGTCGGCAAACAGGCATTCTATGAGCAACTGGAGATGACCCTGGATGCAGCTTACGGCCACACCGGCCGCGTGATCACAGAGAATATGCTGCACCGGGATACCGCTGAAGGCATTCAGGCGTTTCTGGAAAAACGCGACCCTGACTGGCCGCAGTAGAGGTGTCCGGTTTGCGTCACTTCTACAGTTTCCCAGTGACAATGACTTCACGCCGTCTCAAGTCGATATTTGACGAACTTCGCGCCTTTGTAGTTGACCTCACCAACAGGTCTCGCTCCAAGTCTTATGAGAGCACCCAGTTTCTTCCGAGATGGTGGCAAAAGAAAAGTCACGAACGGGATACGGGCGTCGGCATTGGCAAACTGCAGCGCCATTCTCGAAATTCGAGCCCCAAGCCCGAAGGCATCGGGCCGCAAAACCAGACCAAAGTCCCATTCATCGCCCTCTTTTTGAAAGCCGCCCCAACCGACGTATCGGTCATTGGCCAAAATCGCCCAATGTCCAAGTCCATCACGAGCCCAGCACGCTTCCTTTTGAGCAACAAACTTTTTCACAGCCCCAGCGTTCCACTCAAAAGTCAAAAGCGGCATATGTTCCGCGACCCTAGGGTTAGACATATGAGCCAAAATTTCGGCGGGCGCGATTTCAGCCAATCGGGAAAAAGTGATCTTTTCTTTCACGGCAGCTTCCATTGGTAACCGTTAGGTCTTTCACCAGTGAAAACATTCTAACGACACACAAAAGTTAGCGGAACGGTTCCGCTCGCGCTGCGCGAATGTCCTGCTTTACGGAAATCAAATGCTCTGCCAATTGCAGGCAATCGGGTTCACGGGGTGTCGATTTGCGCCACAGCAGTGCGATGTCGTGCTTTGCCAGTGGATGTTCGATCCGGCGAACGACGAATTCCGGGTCTCGCACCGCCTCGGCGAGGGCATAGAGCGAGGGCAATACAGCGACGCCAGCACCCATCACCGCCATCTGGCGGGCTGCGTCCAGGGTCGCGCCTTGATAGTCGCGGCTCATATGCGTGCCCGCGATCTCGGCCAAACGCTCGACAATGTCAGCGAGCTGGAAATTGGGGCTGACCGTGATCAGAGGATTGTTCGCCAGATCAGATAGGGTGATTGGCCCGGTTTCTTGCGACAGCGGATCGTCGGCAGCGGCACAGGCCCACAATGTCTCGGAAAACAAAGGGTGGCTGATAAAGTCCGGATCCGTCTGCGGCGTCCCGATCACCACGTCTAACCGCCCGTCTTCCAGCATGGCAAGCAATTGCCGGGTCGAGCCTTCGTGCACCGCAAGGCGCAGGTTCGGATAAAGCCGATGCAGCAGGCGATTGGCGATCGGCATAAAGTAGGCGCCGATCGACGGCAGAACCCCAATCGCCAATCTGTCGCCAAACAGACCTAAAGACCCCTGGGCTATCGCCCGGAACTCGCGCATCTCTTGCAGAATGGCGCGGGCCCGGACCACAAGCGCATCGCCTAAAGCCGTCAATGACACGCGACGCGAAGTGCGCTCGAACAGGGTCACACCCAGTTCTTCCTCCATCACTGCGATCTGCTTCGACAACGCGGGCTGGCTCATCGCAAGGGCATTCGCCGCCTCTCCAAACGCTTGGTGTTCCGCGACGGCCACAAAGCACTGTAGTTGCCGCAGTGTTGGGCGTGATGGTGCGTCCAGATCCATATCCAAAAGTTATCAGACCGAAAGAATCTTTCAATTGGAGTTATCGTGATACTCCCCTACGTAAGCTTCGTCGACAAATATACAACTTTAACACGAAGGAGACACATCATGGTGAAGATTGCATCTCTGGCCGCTGCGCTGGTTCTGGTCGCTTCAATCGGTGCCGCAAAGGCAGGAGAACTGACGGCTGCCAAAGTGACCGAAATGCAGGAAGCCTGGGGCGATGGAATCGTAAAGATCGGCTCCATCTACACCGCGGGTGGCGACTACAAAGCAGCTGCCAAAGAGCATCTCGAAGCGTTCTATGCATATGGCCAAGAAGACGTGCTGTTCAAACCGACTCTTGCGGCGGCCGACCAGTTTCGCGGGACCTTTGATGAGGCCCTGTCTTACTTCGTCGGCGGTGTTGTCTCTGAGGACAAAGGTTTCGCAATTGCCCCCTACACCAAGGTGCGTTGGGAAAACGAAGGCACCATCCTCCAGGGCGACTCTGCCGTGGCAATGGGTAACTACTTCTTCACCAAAACCGACGGTGCTGAAGTGAAGGTCGAATACACCTTCGGCATAGAAAAAATGGACGACGGCTCATTTAAATTCGTCCTCCACCACTCCTCGCTGCCATATCAGCCGGGCTGACTATAGCGCCGGACACCGGTAAAGCTCTTTCGAGAGGCTGGTCCCAGTTTAATGGGGCCAGCTTCACCTGAAGCTTGGAGGCAGAGTGGACATTTAGGCATCACGCAAGGAATGTGAACGCTCAGCCTTGCCTTTATCCAGTGCGTTGCACTTTCGGCATCTCCTCGTCCGTCTGGTAATCAAGCATGCGGCGAACGAATGTCAAAAAGCGCACAAGGGATGTTCCGCGACCAGCTAAGGCGGTGATCTAGTAGTCCCTCACTGGCCTTTGCGTATTCCACCATGGCAGCGTCGAATATGGCCTTAGGTCTACCTCGAAGCTCCAGGTCGAACGATGCTGCTGGTGCAGATGCCAATACGTCTCGGCGATCTTTTCGGGCAGCAGGAGGCCATCCTCTGCCCCTTGGGTCTCACGAAGTTCCTGAAACTTTTCCGGCCCCAGCATCTTGCCCAATGTATCCGGCGCATCGACGGCTCCATCAACCAAGATGTGAGCAATGTGGATGCCCTGCGACGCAAACTCGGCATTCAATGATTGACAAAGCATCCGCCGCCCACCCATCGCTGAGGCATGGCTGTGCTGGGCAGGGTTCCCTCGGACCGCCGCCGTGGAGGAGGTGACCAGGATCGTGCCTTTGCCGCGTTCGACCATGTGAGGCGTTACGGCTTGGGCCATTCGAAACAGCGCAAACGTCGCCAAACGCCAGCCAATTTCGAACTGTTTCAAAGATGTTTCAGGCAACAGGCGATTGCCGATCTGGGCGCCCAGGTTGAAAATCACGACCTCGATCGGACCGACATCTGCTTCGGTCTGGGCAATCCGTTCCTCTAGACTATTGTCTTCGACGGCATTCAGAATATGGCCTTCTGCCGAGCCTCCCGCGTCTTCGATATCGGCAACCAGCTTGGCCAACCCGTCCTGGTCGGACCGCCGGCAAAGCACGCAATGATAGCCCTCTTTCGCGAATTTCCGGGCCGTGGTGCCACCGATCCCGGCGCCCGCCCCCATGACAAAGCAAACTGGCTTCATGGCGTGTCCTCCTGTTCATCGGTATCCTGCCGGATTAGAAGCACGGGACAATCAGGGGTGTGATCTTATCACTCTGTTTGCACAGACAGCATCCGTGCCAGCGCCCAATCCAGCCAGTCCTTGGGGATGAAGTGCCCACCAGGATGGGTACACAATGTCAGTTCTTGATCTGCCCCCCAGACCCGACAATCATAACGCGCATGATCAAATCGGCGATCCGGGGCACCGGGCGTTCCGTTTATGCGCCGCCATAACAAGACGCCGTCCTCTGTGTCGTCCCACGCGCTGACGGGCAGGCCATAAACGGTATCATCCAATCCATGCACATGGGCCAAGCGGACCGGTCCAGCGCATTCGACATCCGACTGACGCCAAAGCCCGCCTGCGATGGGCAGATAGCCCGCAAACTGATCGCCGAGATTGCAGGCCAAGCGCCAAGCCATCGCCCCGCCGTAGGAAAAGCCCGAGACATAGATCCGGCCAAGATCGATGGGCCAACGCCGCGCTGCATCGCGGATCACCCGTTGTAGGAACTCTGTGTCCCGCACCCCGTCGCCGTTGAAGCCCCAGCTTTTGCGGATGCCGTCCGGCGCGATCAGCAACAGGCCGTGCCGATCCGCTGGTCCCGTGATCCGAGTGTTGCGCATCACGTTCCGGCCCTGACGACCCCAACCATGCAGATGCAGCAGAACAGGTAGCTTCTGCGCGCCATCCCAATGCTGCGGAGTTTGCACATGATAGCTACGTGAGCCGACATTGCAGGCTGTTTCGGCCCCACATGCCAGTGCCTGGGCTTGAGAAAAAACCGCCGTGGCCAGGGTCAGCAACCAGATGAAGAACATGCGCATGGAGGTGATCTAACCTGTCCCGCGCTCACCTGCCGCTGACGTCTTGGCGAGGTTCTGTCACAACAGCGCGCGTCGGATCAGATTAAGTCCCATGGCCAGGAAGACCCACAGCACGACCTTGCGAAATTTTTCGGCATCCAGATGTCGCCGGACGCGTTCGCCCAAGGCAAAGCCAGCGACTGCAGGGATCACCATAATCAGCCCGACCAGCGACGTCGCCGCAGTGATCATCCCGGTCTGCCAATATCCTGCGATCAAAGGGATCGTTCCGAAAAAGATCATCACGCCGGTTGCCCGCATGAAAGTGTCCGGATCCAAGCGCCGTGCCATCAGGTAGGGCACCATGGCCGGCGCCCAAATCCCGGTCAGGCCGCCCATAAAGCCAGATGTCAAACCAGAGACCATTTGCCCCGCACGGTCATAGCGGGCCGGAAGAAACGGCGGTTGCCACGCCAACGACATCACGGAGAACACAAGGATCACACATCCAAGCGCCAAAATAAGCAACTCAGTTCTGATCGTTGCCGTCAATGTCAGGCTGACCAGAAAGATCGTCCCCATCAGGCAGATTAAATAGACCCAGAACCGCCGCACGGCCGCCAAGGGCTGGCCCGTGCGCAAAATCTGCCAGGCATTTGAAATCAGGGACGGAAAGACCGCCAGTGCGATGGCCAGCCGAGGGTCAAGGACCTGGCTCATCATCCCGACGCTTGCTGTCGGCAGGCCAATTCCAACCACGCCTTTGATCGCACCGGCGGCCAGAAAGACCGCCGCAACAAAGGCCAGGATCCAGGGGTCCGAAACCTCGGTCACGCGGGCCTCGCAGGATTTGGGTTAAGCCGGTGCGGGATGCGCCGCGATAGCCGGCCTGCTAGAACGGAATCTCGTCGTCCATGCCGCCGCCACCGGCAGGTGGGCCACCCATATCGTCGCGTGGGCCGCCACCGCCCATGCCGCTGCCTCCGCCGAAGCCGCCGCCATCGCCGCCACCGCGGCTATCCAGCATGGTCAGTTCCGATCGGTAAGGACGTAGGGCGACCTCGGTCGTGTAGCGGTCCTGGCCGGACTGATCCTGCCACTTTCGGGTCTCGAGCTGACCTTCGATATAAACCTTCGCGCCTTTGCGCAGATATTGCTGCGCGACCCGGACCAACGGTTCCGAGTAAATCTCGACACGATGCCACTCGGTTTTTTCACGCCGTTCACCGGTATTGCGATCCTTCCAGTTTTCCGATGTCGCGAGCCGCAGAGAACAGACTTGTCCGCCATTCTGGAAGCTACGCACCTCGGGGTCGGCACCTAAATTACCGACCAGGATAACTTTATTCACACTGCCTGCCATGCTGTCCCCTCCGAGACTCCGATTCTGGATGTGCGCCGCACCCTAATGCGTGGCCGGGGACCAGACCAGCGGGTCGTTACAATTTCTTTAAAATCACCGTCGTCCGGGTAAGGTGGATCGAAAGGAGACCTGCATGGCCCGCAAGAAGAAGTTGCCCAAAGCTGCCGAGTTCGAAATCGGCGAATATCCCTACGACGACAAGATGAAGCGCAAGGTCTATGAAAAGGACCTGATCAAACTGCAGATTGAGCTTCTGAAAGCCCAGCACTGGACCAAGGACACCGGACAGCGGCATCTCATTGTCTTCGAAGGCCGTGACGCTGCAGGTAAAGGTGGAACAATCAAGCGATTCACCGAGCATCTCAATCCACGTGGCGCGCGGGTTGTTGCCCTGCCAAAGCCCTCGGACATCGAGCGCACGCAATGGTATTTTCAGCGCTATGTGCCACATCTTCCGTCCGGCGGTGAAATCGCCTTTTTCGACCGGTCCTGGTACAACCGGGCAGGCGTTGAACGGGTGATGGGCTTTTGTACGGAAGATCAGTACCAGCAGTTCTACCGCGAGGTGCCTCTCTTCGAAGAGATGCTGGTCGATAGCGGCATCAATCTGACGAAGTTTTGGCTGACCGTGACGCAGGATGTTCAGCTGGATCGGTTCGAGGCCCGGCGTACTGATCCATTAAAACAGTGGAAGCTGAGCCCAATCGACGAGGCTTCACTGGACAAATGGGATGATTATTCAGAAGCCCGCGAGGACATGTTCCGACACACTGACACGAAACACGCGCCATGGACAGTCATCAAATCCGACTGCAAAAAGCGCGCGCGGTTGAATGCGATCCGGGTTTTCCTGGGCGCTTTGGACTATCCCGGCAAGGACAAGAAACTCGTAGGCAAGCCTGATCCACTGATCGTTGGAGATCCCTAGTCAAAGGATCTGCGGTCCAATCAGACCCATCGCGGAGCTTTCGCAAACTCAATCTCTTCGCAATTTGCGATTTTTTCATCCCCGCATTGCAGCTATGGGTCAAAAAACCCCGTCGAAGCTGCGAAAGGGTTGAGAATTCGCGGCTGCCGGGTAGCTTGGAATCGGATCAACGGGATAGGGGTCAAAAGATGCGTGGAGCAGCTTTTGTGTTCGCCTCCGCCCTGACGGTTGGCGCGTTTTTGCCGACGTCCGAGACGGAAGCGCAGTCGATTACCTGCGGGACTGAATATCGCGTCGCCGCGGGTGACAGCCTGAGCGGCATCGCAAGACTGGTCTATGGCGATCCGAAGGCTTTCCAGATCATCTATAGCGCTAATGCTTCGGTCATTGGCAGCAATCCAGGTATCATCGAGATCGGCGTTCCGCTGAGAATACCGTGCCTGGATAGTGATGAACCTCAACCGGAAGTCTCTTTGGCTAGAGCAGCGCCCACGACCGAGGCCCTGCCCGCGCCAAAGATCAGTCAAATCCGGATCGTCACCGGCGACGACTGGGCGCCGTTCACGGACGAAACTCATCCCACAGGCGGGCTTGTGGTCGAGGTTGCCAATGTCGCGCTGACGATCGCGGATCAGAAACCAGACTTCAAGATCGACTTTATCAATGACTGGGGGGCGCATCTTCGTCCGCTGATCACCGATCATGCGTATGATTTCAGCCTGGTCTGGTTCCGTCCGAATTGTGATGTCGTCGACCGTCTAAGCGATGACTCCAAATTCCGGTGCAACAACCTGGATTGGTCGGATCCGATCTTCCAACAGATCATCGGCTACTACACCCGGGCCGGAGCGCCTCGGCCCGATAACTATCAGGCGCTGTTTGGCAAGACGATCTGCCGTCCCAGCGGGTACTCGACCTTCATGATGGAAGAAGTATTGCTGGTCGAACCAAATATCACGCTGGCCCGGCCGAGCGGGACGGTCGACTGCTTCGAAGGCCTGGTCAATGGCGACTATGATGCCGTCGTCTTAGCCGCCGATGTTGCCGAAGGCGCGATTGCAAAGCTGAGTGCGCGCGAACAAGTCGCCTTCCAAGACCATCTCAGCCAGGTGGCCACGATGCATGCCGTTATTGCGAAGACGCATCCGCAGGGTGGTGAACTGCTGGAGATTATTAACAATGGTTTGGTCAAGATAAAGCAGAACGGCGAGTGGTTTAAAATCATCTCTCGGCATCTGTCCGAACATCGCGCGAAGGTAAAGGGCTGACTCCCGCAGGTATTCCACGACTGACGGGTGCAACAGTAGCTTTGTCGGATTCCGATCTGCGCGCTGGGCCAATTTCATAAAGCCGCGCGAGCGCTATCTGCTGCGATGCGACAGCCGATTAGATGCCGCTGCAATCAGGACAGGCTTTGAATATGCGGCACTGACCTCGTCGAAAAGATAGTCGATTGACGAATTCACATGCCTTTGCTGCCGAGAATTCATGCCGGCAACGATCTCCGAAGAAATCTGATGGAGCGAGGGACATCATAAACCTTCAACTTGACCCTCCAGAGATACACGACCATCAAGTTTCGCGCGTCCAATGCATTAAATCAGGCTCTAAGCGCACGTTTTAACGGCCCGAATAGGCAAAACAAAATGTCCGCCGTTTTCAGCTCTATGGACTTGAAGACGAGATCGCAGAAGTTCCCCACATGCTTATCCACAAGCAATTTGTCAGTAGCCTGACGTTCCTGTTTTGTTTACATTCTGGCGACTCGCTTTTCCGACATGCAAGTCTATGTCTGAAGCCTGGAGGAGTGCATGGCTGAGTCGAAATTCATCAAGGTCCGTGGCGCGCGGGAGCACAACCTGAAGGGCGTCGATGTCGACATCCCACGAAACACGCTGACGGTCATTACCGGGCTCAGCGGATCAGGGAAATCCAGCCTGGCCTTCGACACGATCTATGCAGAAGGCCAACGGCGCTATGTCGAGTCGCTTTCCGCCTATGCGCGTCAGTTTCTTCAGATGATGCAAAAGCCCGATGTCGATCATATCGAGGGCCTCAGTCCCGCCATTTCTATCGAGCAGAAGACGACATCACGCAATCCCCGCTCCACCGTTGGAACGGTGACGGAGATCTACGATTATCTACGTCTGCTGTTTGCCCGTGCCGGGACGCCCTATTCCCCCGCGACAGGCGAACCGATCGAAGCTCAGCAAGTCAGCGACATGGTCGATCGGGTCATGGCGATGGACGAGGGCCTGCGTTTATATCTGCTCGCCCCGATCATCCGGGACCGAAAGGGCGAATACAAAAAGGAATTCGCCGAGCTTCGAAAGCAAGGTTATCAGCGGGTCAAGGTGAACGGCGAATTCTACGACCTGGACGAGCCGCCCAAACTGGACAAGAAGTTCCGGCACAATATCGATGTCGTCGTCGACAGAATTGTTGTGAAAGATGGGATAGAGACCCGCCTGGCCGATAGTTTTTCAACCGCACTCGGATTGGCCGACGGCATCGCTGTTGTTGAAACTGCGCCGAAAAAGGGCGACCCGGAACGGACGGTCTTTTCGGAAAAATTCGCCTGCCCGGTCAGCGGTTTTTCGATCCCGGAAATCGAACCCAGATTGTTTTCGTTCAACGCGCCTTTCGGTGCATGTCCGGCCTGTGACGGATTGGGCGTCGAACTTTTCTTTGACGAGCGGCTGATCGTCCCGGACGAAACGCTGTCATGCATGGAAGGCGCCATCGCCCCCTGGGCAAAATCCGGGGGTCTCAGCCCCCTACAGCGCCAGACGGTTGAAGCTTTGGCGGATCATTATGGGTTCTCTGCCACGAAGCCCTGGTCGAAGCTACCCGCCCATGCCAAACAGGTCCTGCTGCATGGCTCGTCCGACGAAGAGATTAAGTTCCGCTTCGACGATGGCGGTCGGGTCTATACCGTCACCCGCCCCTTCGAAGGCGTTGTGCCCAATATGGAGCGGCGGTATCGCGAAACCGACAGCGCCTGGATCCGTGAGGACTTCGAACGCTATCAGGGCACGCAACCTTGCCAGGCCTGCGACGGATACCGCTTGCGACCCGAGGCCTTGGCCGTGAAAATTGGCGGCGCACATATCGGCAAAGTCACCGAACTTTCGATCCGCGAGGCCTATGAGTGGGTCGAAAACGTCCCGAATGTTCTGTCGGCCCAGAAGAACGAAATCGCAGCGGCCATCCTGAAGGAAATCCGCGAACGGTTGGGCTTTCTGGTCAATGTCGGCCTGGATTATCTAACATTGTCGCGGAACTCTGGGACACTATCCGGCGGAGAATCTCAACGCATTCGCTTGGCCAGCCAGATCGGATCTGGCCTCACAGGGGTTCTTTATGTGCTGGATGAGCCTTCGATTGGTTTGCATCAGCGAGACAACCAGCGGCTGTTGGATTCATTGAAGGGTCTGCGCGACCAAGGCAACTCGGTTATCGTCGTCGAACACGATGAAGAGGCCATCCGCGAGGCCGACCACGTCATCGATATAGGGCTGGGCGCCGGAGTCCATGGCGGCGAGATCATTGCTAGTGGTACGCCTGGCGAAGTTGCCGCCAATCCGAAATCCATAACCGGGATGTATCTGACCGGCACGCGGGAAATCCCCGTACCGCTGGACCGACGGGAAGGAAACGGCAAAACCGTCCGCATCGAGGGCGCAACTGGCAACAACCTGCAAAAGGTCGATGCAGAGATCCCGCTAGGAACCTTCACGTGCATCACGGGTGTATCGGGCGGCGGAAAATCGACCCTTACAATCGAGACGCTTTATAAGACTGCCGCGCAACGCCTGAATGGCGCACGGACCCAGCCGGCGCCATCAAAAACGATTGCTGGATTGGAACATCTCGATAAAGTGATCGATATAGACCAATCGCCAATCGGGCGCACACCGCGGTCAAATCCTGCCACCTACACGGGCGCTTTTACTCCAATCCGCGACTGGTTTGCCGGTCTGCCCGAGGCAAAAGCCCGGGGTTATAAGCCCGGCCGATTCAGTTTCAACGTTAAGGGCGGAAGATGCGAGGCTTGTCAGGGTGACGGCGTCATCAAGATCGAGATGCACTTCCTTCCGGATGTCTATGTGACTTGCGAAACCTGCAAGGGTGCGCGGTACAATCGGGAGACGCTGGAGATCAAATACCGTGACAAGTCCATCGCCGACGTCCTCGACATGACGGTGGAAGACGGCGTCAAATTCTTCGAAGCAATCCCGATGATCCGCGAAAAACTGGTGACGCTGGAACGAGTTGGCCTTGGTTATATCAAGATTGGCCAGCAGGCGACGACCTTGTCAGGTGGCGAGGCCCAGCGCGTGAAATTATCAAAAGAACTCTCAAAACGGGCCACAGGGCGGACGCTTTACATTCTAGATGAACCTACAACAGGGTTGCATTTTGAAGACGTGAAAAAGCTTCTGGAAGTCCTTCAAGAACTTGTGGAAAATGGCAATTCGATCGTCGTCATCGAACATAATTTAGACGTTATCAAAACCGCGGACTGGCTTATTGATCTGGGGCCAGAAGGTGGCGATGGTGGCGGCAGGATTGTTGCGACAGGTACTCCAGAAGATGTTGCCGAAGTAGAAGGCTCGCACACCGGGCGGTATTTGAGACCGATGCTGGCAAAGGCAGGACGGATCGCGGCGGAATAACGGACCAGTTTCAGCCACCGCTTTGCGATACAATGACGGCGCTTTCGCTTATTTGTCTGATGTGAATTGCAAGTCTTAGTAACCAGTTTCCCTCAGGAAGTGGCGAGATTAACAATAAATTAAGCTAAAAATTATTCCTTACCTTACTGACGTAAATTTCGACTTCACTCGGACCCTTGCGAACACAATCGTGCGGATCAAATCACAAGTGAAGCGAAACCAGAGCTTGCATTGGCCTGACGTATCGCCGATGAGTAGGTTTGCCGAGGTGTTTCGGTAGCGAAGTGATGATTCTACTTCTGATAAGTTGTCTCGTCGCAATGCAGTTCTACTATTGTAGACATCGCGTATTTACCTTAGCCAGTTTTGTGCGGTAGGTTGAAACAGGCTTTCCTGAGCTTGCGGTGGCAATGTTATCAACGGAACTCATACGTGCGGGCGCAGCGGCGCTCAGAGAGATCGAAGATCTCGGGTTGTCTCTTCAAGAGCTGCCGGATCCTCGTTTTGCTCAACAGCGCCTGCAAGAGCTTGGAAAGCAGTGGTTCAGCCGCAGTCTGTCCACGCAATTCAACGACCTGACGTCAGAGAACGTTATATGGGTCGTCATTTGCGATGGCGACAGTATAGTCGCATGCCTGGGTGCACGGCATGATAGAATAGCCATGGGTGACCTGAATAAATTTTGGGCAAATCAAATTACTCGCGCATACAAGTGCACTATCGATGAAGATCATGCACCACCGATTGTTCAAGATATCCATGGCCATGTCGTTTATTTGGGCGATCTATATGTAAAGACAGGGAGCTTTGGAAAAAACAAGCGCGCGAGCGCTAATATAACCAATCTCGTTATGTTAACTTATATAGCTGCCTGTCAAAAGTGGGGCCTTCCTGATTGGTACTACGCATTTATTACTGACCAACACGCCCGGCAGGGCAGTATTTATAACTTTAGAATGCCGCACGCTTACCCAGGTGTTCATTCCTGGCTTTCTCAAGCTCCTTACAGTCGAGATGACTCTGACTGGTTAGTGGCCATGAATTCTCGAGATTTTGGATTTGTGCTAAAAGATTTTCTTCGGCGGTTCAATCAACTGGGCCAAGTTGACAATCAACCTATCGCCCTTGACCCCTTTGACGGGGACAATCAGGCGATTATAAAACATGCCAAGCGTTAGTTTCTCCGAAACAACAGCAAATATCCGCTGCGGCCTCATCTGATACTCCCAATCTCGCAAACATTCGTAGTGTAGTTTTGAGATGTGCATAATTTGATCATCAGGCATTCTGTTGATGAAATCCTGCATAGCCTTTGGATCTGTTGATTTTAGTGTCTGGCTTGCAAGGCTTTGTGGGCCAAGCTTTATAGGCACAGTACGCTGCCCCTCTTCAATGCGATAAATGTCGGAAAATTCCAATATTTGCGCGCAGTTCTCTAAACGCCCATTGTTTTCAAGCCACCATGAAATGACGGTTTCTATTGATGGCTGGACTCGCTTGTTTCTAATCGATTCAATATCATTTATTGCAAGTTGCAGTTGTTGGTTGGCACGCTTCAATGTTTCCAGCGTCTCGGCATCATGCAATGAACCGCTGTTGCCAAACCCCATCAACCAACCGGGATCAACATCCAAAACCACCGCCAAATCGCTGACCAAATCCGCGCTGGGCGCACGGTCGCGCTGATTGAACAAGTTTGAAATTGTTCGAGGCTTCCGGCCCGACGCTACCGAAACGGCTGTATCGCTGTCGTATGCTGACTTACGAATCGCAAAGCGTAACCGCTCTCTGAATTCGTTGTGATCGTATCCTAACGGCACTAGTGTCCCTCGGTACTTTTACGCTTTACTCTAATAAACTAGTATTATGTCACGTATTGTTGACACAGACAATCGAATCGATGACACCCGGTGCCCAAGTCGCCGCGGAAGACCCTAGGGGAGGTTCCCGCAATCCCGGGTTGATCGGGCTGATTTTTAAGTTGTTCCCCCAGGTTCGACCAGTTTCGTCAAACATTATCGGTCTCATTCTCGTCTTCGATCTCGATCAAAATCGCGAAACCGCAACATCTAATTTTCGAAAGGACGGCGCACCTAGTCAGCAAGTGCTTACCCCAAGTCACCCGGCTGATATCGAAGGCCGCCCTTCGTCACAGAAAATTTTACCATGCCAAGGCCAAAGCTCAAACGCGCCAATGCAATAAAAAAGGTCAGGCGATCTGTCGGGAATTGGGCGGTCTTCCCCACTCTTCAGCGCGATCTCCCTCGATAAGTCCAAATACAGCCCTGTTCAGTACAAACTGCAGTTTCGTCTGCCGCAAGCTTTGGGAAATCGTAAACTCCAGATTCTCGGCCGGATTTGTCACACGTCCACAAAATTCAACAGCCGGCTCGATTGGGCTTTTCCGTCATGTTTGACGCAAGCGCTAAAACTGGCAAACTGACGTCGGAGGAGACGGCCATGCAAACCGAAAGCAGCCGAGAAGCCCATGAACTTGCACGCCAGTGGCACTATCGCCCCGACGTGCCGATTAAGACGTCTCCGTTTTTTCAGTGGCCGCCAAATCCCGGCGCGATGGCACGTTGGGTTGGGGCACGCTGGTTCAATATCTGTGAAAACCTGATCCTCGTCGGGCTGGCATCGCTGACCTGGCTGTATCTGCAACCATCGCTGGAGACAGCAAAAACGCTGGCGCCAGGTTGGATCGCTTTCATGTTTCTGCGGAACGCAGTCCTGATCACGGCGGTCGCCGGCGGACTTCATCTCTATTTTCATAAGGCCAGACGACAAGGGGACCGGCGTAAATTCGATGCCCGCCAAGTCCCCATGAAAGGCCAGGCTTTCACGCTGGGCAATCAAGTCCATGACAACATGTTCTGGACACTGACCTCAGGCGTGTTTTTCTGGACGGTCTATGAGGTTCTGATGTTTTGGGCCATGGCGAACGGATACGTGCCAGTTTTGGTGCCGTCCGAAAGCCCACTGGCATTTGCCTTGATCCTGTTCCTGACGCCGGTCTGGATTTCATTCCACTTCTATTGGATCCATCGCTGGCTGCATTGGCCGCCGCTTTACCGCATCGCTCATGCGCTGCATCATCGAAACACGAATGTCGGCCCGTGGTCCGGCCTGTCGATGCATCCGATTGAACACCTGCTGTTCTTTAGCTCGGTCCTCGTTCACTGGCTGATCGCATCACACCCGATCCACATCCTGTTTCACATGCAGCATCAGGCGCTGACGGCAGCGACCTCGCATACCGGGTTTGAAGCACTTGTGGTCAAGGATAAGGACCGCCTGGCGCTGGGCACCTTTCATCATCAAATGCACCACCGATATTTCGAATGCAATTACGGCAATCTGGAAGTCCCTTGGGACAAATGGTTCGGGTCCTTCCACGACGGCACGCCGGAATCTCATGCCCAGATGAAAGAGCGCCGCCGCGGTATTTAGTCGGCTTGAGACGAGTTATTTGGGTGCTCGCGCTTAAGTTGACATTCCCCTGGGTTCAAGCGACCTTTAAGGGGTGCGGGGGATCAGGAGGTGCGGCTCATGAAGGTTTCCGTCATCTTAGAAAACAAACCGTCGGACGATATTGCAACGATCACGCCCGAACATCCCGTGCGTGACGCGGTAGGAGCGCTGTCGTCCCGGCGCATCGGGGCGCTGGTGGTTAGTCGCAGCGGATCGGATATCCAGGGCATTGTTTCGGAACGCGATATCATCCGCCGGATGGGAAAGAACGGTGTTTCGGTATTGGAGCGACCAGTAAGCGAGATCATGACGGCACCGGTCGAGACATGTTTTCTGTCAGAGACCGCGTTGGAGATACTGTCCCGCATGACCGAAGGCCGGTTCCGCCATATGCCGGTGACAAACAGTGCCGGTCAGATGACAGGGATCCTGTCAATCGGCGATGTGGTCAAAGCCCGCCTGGAGGAGATCGAGGCGGAAAACGCCGCCATGGCCGATATGCTGAGCAGTTAACCCTGCACTGATCCACCACAGGATCAATTCTTACCCAAGTTCAGGTTTTGGGTTGACCCAATTGTCGCTTCGCTGTTTGCCTCGGACCCTGGGGCAAAAGGCAGGAGACATTCAGTGCGCACAGGGCTTTACCCAGGTACCTTCGATCCGGTTACCCTAGGACATATCGACGTCATCCGCCGTGCGGCGAAACTGGTCGATCATCTGGTAATCGGCGTCGCAATCAACCGAGACAAGGGTCCACTCTTTTCACTCGAAGAACGGGTTGAAATGATCACCCGTGAAACCGCACCGGTCGCGGAAAAGTTGGGCATCATTATCGAGCCGCGTCCGTTCGAAAATCTGCTGATGCATTTCGCAGAAGAAGTCGGCGCGCAGGTCATAATCCGAGGACTTCGCGCGGTTGCAGATTTCGAGTACGAATTCCAAATGGTCGGCATGAACCGTGCTTTGAATTCCGAAATCGAGATGGTCTTTTTGATGGCAGAAGCACAGCATCAGGCGATTGCTTCAAAGCTGGTCAAAGAAATCGCCAGAATGGGCGGCGACGTGTCCAAGTTTGTCTCAGCGGACGTGCAGTCGTCGCTGCTGCAAAAGTTCGGCAAATAGCGCATGCGCGTCGCGGTCATTCATGCAACGCCATTGGCGCTTGATCCGGTTGCCGAAGCCTTCGCCGAGTCATGGCCCGAAGCAGATGTATTGAACATTCTGGACGATACGTTGTCCCGCGATAGGGCAGCGGCCGAACAGTTGACCAACGACTTGGCGTCAAGAATAGCCGGCCTCGCTGACTATGCCGTCAACGCAGGTGCGCGCGGGATATTGTATTCCTGTTCGGCCTTCGGTCCTGCAATCAAGAGCGTCGCTCGTCGCCTGAAGATCCCGGTTCTTACGCCCAATGAAGCCATGTTTGCCGAGGCCTGTGCATCGGAGGGCAATGTCGGCTTGCTGGCCACATTCGAGCCATCAATAGCGTCAATGGCCGCAGAATACGCCGCGATTTCCGATGGGAAGGCCTTGGCCGCCAGTTGCGTTCCCAAAGCGTTGCAGGCAATGCAGCGCGGCGACGCGAAACTGCATGATAAATTACTGGCCGCAAGCGCCAAAGAAATGGACTGCGATACAATCATGTTGGCGCAGTTCTCTACCGCCCGTGCGGCGAAGGCGGTGGCGAGGAGCGCGAAGAAAAAGAAGATCTTGAGCAGCCCAGGCAGCGCCGTCCGCGCCCTAAAGGGCCGCATGGCCACCAAAGCGACGGTCTCGGACTATAATATCGTGAAAGACTAAGACGTTAGACCAGTTGACGGCGTTGTCGTTTGACCCGGGCCGCCTGAACCGCTACCTGTCCGCAACACCTTTTGATCCCAGGAGAATCCTGATGCCCAAAGCTCTGTTTGCCGCCGCTATCCTGATGTTTGGCATGGTCCAATCAACATCGGCCGCGCCCTTCCTGTTGATCGAGTTAAAGTCGGGCAACGTGAAGATCGAGATGCTTCCGGACGTGGCGCCGAAGCATGTTGAACAGATAACGACGCTGGCCAATCAGGGTGTCTATGATGGCATCGCCTTTCATCGGGTAATCGAAGGATTCATGGCACAAACCGGCGACGTACAATACGGCAAAGTTCAGGACGATGGCTCGATCAGTCGCCGCGCTGGCACCGGAGACTCCAAACTGCCGAACATTCCCGCAGAGTTTTCGGACTTGCCCTTCGACCGGGGTGTTGTCGGCATGGCGCGCACCAATGATCCAAACTCGGCCAATTCACAATTCTTCATCATGTTTGAAAAAGGTCATTCCCTGAATGGGAAATACACAGTTTGGGGGCGCGTCGTAGAAGGGATCGAGCATGTCGATAACATCCAGCTCGGCCACCCGGAAACCGGAAAAACAAACAAACCCGACCGGATGATCAAAGTCACCGTGGTGGACGAATAACCGGGCAACCCTGCCCCGATAAAAGGATAGACAAATGAGCAACCCCACATTGACGCTGACCTTGAAGGACGGTGATGTCGTGATCGAAATGCTGCAGGACGTTGCGCCAAAGCATGTCGAGCAGATTACCAAGATCGTCCAGGACGGTTCTTACGACGGAATTGCCTGGCACCGGGTTATTGACGGTTTCATGGCTCAAACCGGTGACGTCGAACATGGCAAGGTCGGAGATGATGGTAGTGCCAGCAACCGCGCGGGCACGGGCGGCTCGAAATACGGAAACATAGACGCCGAGTTTTCAAAACTGCCATTCGATCGAGGCGTTTGCGGCATGGCCCGCAGTCAGATGCCGAATTCAGCGAATTCACAGTTCTTCATCATGTTTGAAGAATCTCCGCATCTGAACGGACAGTACACGGTCTGGGGCCGGGTGACTTCCGGTATGGAACATGTCGATGCCATAAAAATGGGCGGCGGCGGCAATGGTTCAGTCAGTCAGCCAGACGTAATCATTAAGGCAGCGATAAGCTGAGGCCTGTGCCTGTCCTGCATCTCTGCCAATTCCGGCTGGTGCGGCAGCTTTTGCAGGCCGGATCATGAAGGTCACGCTGCTTTGCGAAAATGAGGCGTCCGGCATGTATTGGCGGGCGGAATGGGGATTTTCGGCATTCATCGAATACAATGAAAGCCGGATCCTCTTTGACACGGGCTTTTCGGATGTCTGGCGCCACAACGCCGACTTGGCAGGCGTTGACCTTGAAACCGCTGACGCCTTGGCCTTTTCGCACATCCACAGGGATCATACGCGCGGTCTGCTGAGCCACAGTTTCCGTACGCAAAAACCGGCTTATCTTCATCCGCGCATCATGGCACCGGCACCGGATATTGAAGGTGATGATCAGGCTGCGAACGACTATCTGGCTATTCAGGAAACCTTGCGACGCGACTTCGAGTTAGTCGAGGCAACAAAGCCCATCGAAATGGCCCCCGGCGCTTGGTTTCTGGCGGAAATTCCACGGGTCACGAACTTTGAGAAAGGCGCGTTTTTCGACGATCCCATGCCGGATGACACGGCGCTAGCATTTGAAATGCCCAAAGGCGTAGTCGTTGTCTCTGGATGCTCGCATGCCGGAATCTGCAATATCTGCGAAGCTGCGAAATCCGTGACCAGCCAAAACCTGCATGCGGTTATCGGCGGCTTCCATCTTTTGCACGATGAAGAGCCGCCCGTTGATGAGACGATCGCATACTTCAAAGACCAAGCACCCGAAGTCTTGCTGCCCATGCACTGCGTCGAATTCGACATCCTGGCCCGTTTCCACAGAGAGTTAGGCACCCGTAAGATAGGCGCAGGCAACACTGTCGAGCTTTGATCGCTCGGATTGTGGAAAGCCAAACTGTGGCACCTTAAGTATCCTTCATGCCCACGATTGTTGTACTCGCAGTTTTGATCCTGTGTGCCCTTGGTGTCCGTATTTTGCTGAAACGGCAAAAACGCGCGAACTTGCTGAAAGCCCCGCTGTCCGTCCACCAACGGTCCATCGTCGTCGAACAGGTCCCGCTGACAACCAGGCTGCCCGAAGACCTACAGGCAAAGCTGGAAGGCAAAATCAACCTGTTCCTGGACCAGGTCGATTTTGTCGGATGCGACGGGCTGGACGTTACCGAGCAGATGCGCCTGTCGATCGCGGCGCAGGCCTGTCTTTTGGTGGTCAACAACGGTGTTTGGTACACGTTGCGGACGATCCTGCTTTATCCTGGTGCGTTCACATCGCGGCGTGCTGAATATGATGGCTTCGTGGTGACCGAACGCCAAAGCATTCGCCTTGGCGAAAGTTGGTCGCGGGGACCGGTTGTTCTGTCTTGGGAACATTCGGAAGATGGCGGCCTGCACGAAGGCGACGGACAGAACGTCGTTTTTCACGAATTTGCGCACCAATTGGATGGCCTATCCGGCCACACCGACGCTGCACCTCTTCTGAGCAAAGGGCAGAAATTTGCCGATTGGGAGCACGTGATCGTTACGCGTTTTGAGCGCCATGTTCAAAATGTCGAAGCTGGCCGCGATACGGTTCTTGATGAGTACGGAGCCGAAAGTCCGGTCGAATTCTTTGCTGTCGCCGTCGAGGTTTTCTTTGAAAAACCGGCCCGATTGCTGCGTGATGAGCCCGAACTTTATCATCAGTTGGCGGGATTGTTCCGACTAGAGCCGCATAGCTGGGACTAGGTGATCCATCTCAGCATGGTACGCACCTGGGGAGCAGCGAGCATGAATTTCTAAACCTACTCCGCCGCGATACGCCGACCAGATTTTTCAGCCTGACGGGCGCGAGCAGCATCGCCGAGGTCGCTGAATAGAACCTTGCTCACCGGATCGACATGCGCGTCATACTCAGCATGCCATTGCACACCAATAGCGTAAGCGCGAGCGCCTTCAATCGAAATCGCCTCGATGGTGTCATCCTTGGCCCAGCCTTCAACGACAACACCACGGCCCAGATCTTTGACTGCTTGTCCATGCAGAGAATTGGTTAGGATGTTCTCATCACTGCCAAGCATCTTTGCCAGTACGCCACCGGGTTTCAGCCGCACCTCTTCACGAAGTTTGAAGATGATCTCGTGATCCGTGCAGCCTTTTGGCATCCGATGACGGTGCTTTCCGGGTAAACCACCAACTTCGGGATGCAGCGTACCGCCCAAGGCCACATTCATTTCTTGAATGCCCCTGCAGACCCCCAGGATCGGCACACCGTTTTCTATTGCAGCGCGCACCAGAGGTAGCATCACCGCATCGCGGTCTTCATCCATGGTGCCATGGGCTTCGGTCAGTTCTTCTCCGTAGAACTTTGGATGTACATTGGCCCGGCCGCCGGTCAGTACGATCCCGTCGAGGGTCGCCAGCAAATCGGGAATGTCCATCGCTTCGGGCAGACCGGGGATTAAGAGCGGCAGGCAATCTGAAACCTCGGCAACCGCATCGATCGTCCGGCGGCCTGTCATCTGCACCGCATAAGTGTCTTCGGCCATGTGATGGCTGCAGGCAATGCCGATCAGCGGGCGGGTCATACGGGTCCTCTTAGTCTTCACATTTTAGCGCATTGTGCACTGCAGCAGGGGTTACCTGATCAGCGATAGGCACTGCGGTCAAGCCACCATCATCATAGCGCACAGCCATTAATGTATTCCAGCGATCATTCGGCACCACAATTTCTGGCCCCTGCCCGCAATCGCGAACACCGCCGGTGATGAAATCCTCGCCAATCCGGTGATTGGAAAAACCGCGAAGTTCAGCGATCTGCTCCAACCTGCCCTCGGCAACCGACCAAAGCCGCAACATACCGAAGATATGCGGCCGATCCACATAGGCCAGATCCAAGCCGCCATCGCCGTTGAAATCAGCAATTCCAACGGGCGCCAGCCAGCGATTGCCCGTGCCGATAGGTGGGTTCTGGGCATAGATTTCACCTTTAACGAAGATCATCACACGTGCGCCATTTTGGGCATCCGATACGATCGTCACCGGATCCGGCACGCCATCGTCGTTGAAGTCGCCGCAGCGGGGCGCCACATCTTCGAAAACCATGTCTTTGGGCAGGGTGAAACGACCCTCGACAATTTCCCCATCATCTCCGGTCCAAGTGGAGTAGAGGCCCTTCCATTCAACGTCATCGCCCAGAACAGCGTGGCGGTACTCTCGGGTCTCGCCAAAATACGCCGCACTTGCGCATCCCCAGGCCATTGGTTCATCAGCCGCGGCAGACAGAGTCGTGCCCCCAATGAACAAGGCCAAAAACAATCGCTTCAAATCTGTTTCTCCGGCACTTGAAGAACCAAACCATCCATATCGGCGGTCACTTTGATCTGACATGTAAGTCGGGATGTTTCCTCGTTGGGCTCGTAGGCAAAATCGAGCATGTCGATCTCCATATCGTCCTTTTCGGGTATTTTCCCAACCCAGTCCGGATGGACATAGACATGGCAGGTTGAACATGCACAAGCACCGCCACAATCAGCATCGATGCCGGGAACGTTGTTCGAAACTGCCCCTTCCATAACGGTCAACCCTTCGGCGACATCAACGGTATGCTCCGCTCCGCCAAATTCAATGAACGTGATTTTAGGCATCGGCTGGGGTCCTCAGGAAGAATCTTAGCTCAGCGGCGGTATCTAGCGATTCTTCGGCCGGGTTTCCAGGGGAGCCGTCACCGCCGTGGCTGCCCTGCCAGAAGCCAAAGGTGGCATTGGCATCGCTTCGGTAACAGGGCGGGCGTCCTCAGCCCGGTCCGCAATCTTGCGCGTGAGGCGCCAGCCAACCATTGCGGCGCATATGCCGACGACCAAACCACCCAGCGCTTGGATATAGACCGCCGCCGACGGTCCAAGACGATCCGCCAGCAAAAAGGCCAAAACCGGAATCACCAAGGCATCGCGGGACCAGTTGAAACCCGTGGACCAAAGCGGTCGGTTCAGATTGTTAAAGGCTGCGTTCGAGACAAACAGCGCACCGGTGAAAACATAGCCGCCCGCACCAATGACGGCAAAGGTTTGAACCACCTCGCGGCCAGCGCCCGTCAGGCCAAAGCCGTCGATGATCATATCGGCAACCAGGAACAGGACGCCCCAGGCTACCACCACATATGCCGCTACAAAGATCAGCGCATCCAGATAGGTTTGGCGAATGCGCGGCCAAATCTTTGCACCGTAATTCTGTCCGATAATCGGGCCCACTGCGCCTGCCAAAGCGAAAAGGCCGCCAAAGGCCAATGCCGCCATACGGCCGACCACGGCCCAACCTGCGACGGCCTCATCCCCGTGAGCGGCAACTGTGGTGGTCAGGTACGCCATTCCAAACGGCGTCGACAATTGTGTGGCCATGGCCGGGGCGGCAATCCTGGTCAGTGCTGGCAGATCGGCCAACCAATGCGGCAGACTGGGCCGGGCCAACATATTGTGGCGATGAATCACCAACCAGAGCCCTATGGCTGCGATCACACCCCGGGTCAGCGTCATGGCCACTGCTGCACCGGTCAGGCCCAGGTCCAATGCAAAGATGAAAATCGGGTCCAGTACAGCCGCCACGACACCGCCGCCCAGGGTGACATACATGGCCTGACTTGCCTCGCCATGGGCGCGGAGCGTCCCAGAACACATCATGCCCGCGCCGACCAAGGGAACAGACGGCAGGGCGATGGACAGGAAATGGCTGCCCAGCGCTAACGCCTCGCCTTTGGCACCCAGTAGGCCAAGCGCCTCTTCTCGGAAGATCCAGACAATGGCCGAAAGCATAGAAAGCGCCAGGATCGAAGTGATCAGCGCCGAGGTCGCATATTGGCGGGCTTTGTTGTCTTCATCAGCCCCCAGGGCACGGCTGACCGTGGCCGTCCCCGCGATCAGCAAGCCAATCGACACCGAGATCATGAAGAACTGCAGCGTGCCAGCGAAACCGATGGCTGCAGCCAGTTCTGTCACCCCCAGCAGGGAGATGTAGAAGAGGTTTACCGCATCCACGAAGAACAGCGACAGCAACCCGATCGAAGCCGTGGCGGTCATCACCACCACATGGCGCATGGTAGAGCCTGTTGTGAACTTCGCGCTCATTCTCCAGGCGCCAGCGCAGGCGCGCGGGTCAGAACCGTCTCGCGCCCCACTTCGGGATGGCGCGGCACAAGGAAGGCCAGTCCAAGTGAAATCAGTGACATTACCACCGCCAGGCTAAATACGGCTGAAGGCGACACCAACCACAAATATCCCAAGGCCGCCGGCAGAAAGACGGCTGCAATATGGTTGATGGTGAAGGCTACGGCAGCGGTCGGTGCCTGATCCTCGGGGTCGGCGATTTTCTGGAAGTATGTCTTCTGGGCAAACGCCATTGCAAAGAACAGATGGTCCACCACATAGAGCGTCGCCGCGACCTCCCAACTCCAATCGAAATAGTAGACCCCGACATAGAGCGAGAAGACGCCAAAGAGACCGATATATTCCAGGATCAGGCTTAGGCGTTCGCCGAAGTTTTGGATAAACTTGCCGATTAGCGGACCCGCGATGATGTTTGCGATATAGTTGATTACGAAGATCGCGGCCATGCCTTCGACTTCCAGGCCGAACTTCTCGACCATCATAAAAGGGGCAAAGACCATGAAAATCTGCCGCCTGGCCCCGCCCATGAAGACCAGCGCATAGTAGAGCCAGTATCGTGCTTTCAGGACGATTTCCTTGCGCTGGACGGTCTGGCCTTCGAAGTTCGGAAAGACCAGCCAGCAGAAGATTCCGACCAGTGCGCAGACGCCGCCCCCGGTTATGTACATAGCGTCCCACGAGGCATCCAAGACGGCCCTTGCAGCTAAAACCGCACAATAGGCGATCAGCGAGCCCACCGATCCGGCCGCCACGATCCACCCCAGTTTCTGCGGCGCGGTTTCTTTCTTTAGCCATTGAAGCTGCAGCGATTGGTTCACAGTCTCAAAGTAGTGGAATCCCATAGAACCGAGATATGTCGTTAGCAGCAATCCCCAGAAGCTGGGAAACTGCGAGGTGACGGCAGTTGCTGCCCCAAGCAGCACAATCGAGACCACTGCGACGGTCTGTTCGCGGACGAACCGGATCAGAAAAACCACCAGAAAGGCCAAGAAACCCGGAATTTCCCGTACCGTCTCGCGCCAACCTGTGTCGGAACCGTCGAAGTTCACGACTTCCTTGGCGAAGTTGTTGATCAGCACCAACCAAAGCGACAGGCCGAACCAGACAATGCCAGTCATCAGCAGCAACATCGCCTCTGGCCGCCGCCAACGCGGCAGGTGATCGACCTGGTCAATCAGGATGGTCTGGCGGGGCATCAATTCTCCTTCATCCAAGGACCTAGCCCGGGATAGTCCTCGGAGCCATAGATTTCATCGCAAAGCTGTTTCTCATGTCGCGCAAACAACAATCATTGTCGCACGGACATAATCCCTGCACCTATGATCATCGCGATCCCGATCAATGCCAGCCCATCGGGAACTTCTGCGAAGAAGATCAGACCCCAAAGAACTGCAAATCCGACATATGCGAAGTCAAACACACCGATAACTGCCGGCGGGCCGTTCTGATAAGCATAAGCTGCGCCGACACTCCCAATCAAAACAGCGGCAGCCAGCAACGCCATCGACAGCCATTCATTGCCCCCCATGATCGCCCACCGTGCCAGCAAAAATCCTTCGCGTTGCCCCGCGAACGAAAGTTCTATGATTAAAGCCGCCCCGCCACCGACAACGATGAAGCCGATGTTCAAGGCAGCCGAAAGCATGATCGGATGCACTGCCCGGCACTTCGTGCGCGTCAGGATCATTGCCAAAGCGTAAAGGATGGCAGCAAGCAGGGGCAGCAGGGCGTAGAGATTAATGTCGCCTGTCTGCGGTTGCAGGATCAACAGAACGCCAATGAAGCCCAATACAACGGCCGCCCAACCCAGCCGAGTGATCCTGTCACCAATGAAGATTGAAGAGAACAGGGTCATGAAAATCGGAAGCGTATAATATGCCGCCGCGGCGATCGACAGGTCCAGATGCGGAAGCGCTAGGTAGTACGAGACCCACATCGACACCAACAAAAGACTGCGCAGGACGGTCCAGCGTAAAGCAATCGGCAAACGCAGGACGCCTGGTTTCCAGATCAACAGATATCCCAACAACACCGGCAGAACGATCGCAGAGCGCAGGACAAAAATCTGCCAGATCACAAAATTCCCGCTGGTGAATTTTATCAATGCATCGCCTAGGGATAACGCGAGCACCGTCAGAATTATCACCGCGACGGCCAAAGAAACGCGGTCAGAACTCCCAGGCGGTTCAGCCGACGAAGACATCATTTCTTCCTGATCATGATTGCCAGCGCAGGGCGATCCGCACGCTCTAGTTTGTAGCTTGCTCCTGACGGTGCCATGTCAGCAACACAAAACCGAGGCACCGGCTATGCGCTTGCGTACGGCGATGATAAGACTGGTTCGTTCAATTGCGACGAAACCTTTTTTGGGGGAGCGGGATGCCCATCAAAGTTGGCGATATCTCAGTACATTTGGGCCCGAAGGAACATGGTGGTCCGGACAGTTTGCTGGATCCGATAATTGATTTTATCGGTCATGCTGGCCACCGACAGAACCTAATGATTGCGATCCAAGAGATCGACAACCCTGCCATCGCCGAGGCCATAATCGAGGCGCGTTTGAGGGGTGCGATTATCGATTTGGTCGTAGAGCAAAGTTATCTGTTGGCAGGCAGGAAGCCCAAAGACATGGCCTCCGCCTTCCAAACTGGCGGAAAGCACGAGATCAACCGTGAACTGTTCAATGCCATTCTGCGGTCGACCGCGGATGTGAAGGTCGACTTCAACCCTAAGATCTTCCACCAGAAGTTCATGATACTCGGAAACAAAGTCCTGACAGGTTCTACCAACTTCACCACCACGGGCGTCACCAAAAACCTAAACCATGTTGTCGTCATCGACGATGCCGAGGTCGCCAACGCCTATAAAAAGGAATTCAAGGAAATCCGCGAAGGCCGGTTCGGCAAGTTCTCAGTCGCCCATGGGCCGGCACCCAAGGACGCCACGGTGTCCGGCATGCGGGTCAAACCCCTTTTCGCACCCGATCATGGCCCGGAAATGGAGATCATGAAGCAAATCCTTAAGGCGCAGGAACGGATCGATTTTGCGTGCTTTACCTTCGCGCAGTCTTCAGGGATCGATGATGCGTTAATCTCCGCCCATAAAAACGGTGTGAAGGTTAGCGGTGTATTGGACCGTCGGCAGGCAAACCAAAAATGGGCGGCGAAGCACGCCTTGGTCGCCGCCGGTATTGACATCAAAGTTGCAGGCGGGACGGGAGGGCTGGGCAAGGTCCATCACAAGCTGATGACAATCGATGACCAGCTCTCGATTTTCGGTAGCTTCAACTACACCCAGCCTGCCAACAAATCGAATGACGAGAACATCATCATCGTAGGTGACTTGGGCGAAACCCGCAAAACGATCCGCAAGAAGCAGGCGAAGATTGCGCTGGCGTCCCGTTGCGAAATAGATCGTATAGTGCAGGACTTTGGGTCCTAGTCCTTGGCTGTGACCAAAGGTTCCAAAGCCACCCTCAGCTGAACCGGCAGCGGGACCGGGCGACGGTCCGTCGCGTCTACATAAACATGCGTAAACTGGCCCAGTGCAGCGGCCCGGTTGTCGTGGTTCCGAAAGATGCCGACGCCGTAGGTGACCGAGGAATTGCCAATGCGGTCCACCCGCAATCCGCCTGCGACCAAGTCTGGGAAGGACACCGGGGCGAAGTAGCTGCAACTTGACGCGACAGCCAATCCGATAACATCCGACTTGCCGGGGGTTATGAAGCCGGCGTCGACAAGGTATCCGCTGACCACCGTGTCCAAGAACGAGTAGTAGGTGGCATTGTTCACATGACCATATAGGTCATTGTCCATCCATCTGGTGGTGATTTCCCGGAAAACGGCAAAGTCCGCGCGATACGGTGGATTGAGCTTGTCGGCCATAGTCAGGTCAGGCGCGTGCGCGTTGCTCTGCCGGGGTTCCGCGTTCACGATAGGGCGTACGCTGGAAATGGTTCCGGTAACATTTTGAGAAGTGCGAGGGCGAGGTGAACCCACAAGCAAGGGCCACGTTGATCACGCTCATATCTGTCTGAAGCAGAAGGTGGCGCGCCTTCTCCAGACGCAGTTCCATATAATAACGCTTCGGTGAACGGTTCAGATAGCGCCGGAAGAGCCGTTCCAACTGCCGCGTCGACATGTTTACGCCTTTGGCCAACTCGGACGGGCTGATTGGCTCTTCGGTATTCTGTTCCATGGTTTGTATTATGGTCACCAGCTTTGGATGACGAACTCCGATGCGGGCGGGAACCGAAAGCCTTTGTTCATCGGCGTCCGAACGGATCGGCGAATGGATCATCGCATCCGCCACCAGTGCGCCCAGATCGGACCCATGTTCCTCGGTGATCAGTTGCAGCATCATATCGGCCGATGCCGTGCCCCCGGCACAGGTGAAAACACCGTCATCCATGCAATACAGCAGGTTCGAAAGCTCGGTCTCTGGAAACTCCTCAGCAAATGCTGCCTGGTTCTCCCAATGGATCGTACAGCGTTTGCCGTCTAAAAGACCGGCCTTAGCCAGGATATGTGCACCTGTGCAGACCGCGCCCATGCGCACACCGCGACGCGCTTGGGTCCGCAGCCAAGAAAGCACCGCGCGGCTGGCGGCTTCACGTAGCTCTAGACCCGAACACACGATGATCGCCGCACCGCGCTGAACATCCTCCAGCCCGATATCGGCGCTCACGGTGCAATGGTTTGAACAGACCACGGCCTGTCCAGATTCAGAGGCAATACGCCAACTAAACAGTTCGCGGCGGGACATGCGATTGGCCTGCCGCAGCGGTTCGATCGCTGCAGCAAATGCCATCATCGAAAATTCCTGCGTTAGCAGGAAGACGAACTCACGCGGTTTGGCCGGCTCGTCGGCAGCGGTATGTACCATCTGGCCCAGGTCCTTCACACATGAGAGCGGCTTTATAAGCCCAACCTCAACAGCGACCTTTCTGCCGAGATGTCCGGCGCGTCAAGCATGGATTTCAACAAATTTATGCTGCATGTGCGCAGGCACTGGCCAGGGTTAAGACCTTCAGTTATAGGGGCGCTCCAAACCGTTGATCGGAGAGCTACAATGAACACAGCATGGACACGGTCGAGCTGGCGCAACCACACGGGGCTGCAGATGCCTGCTTATCCCGATGCAGCAGCCTTGAAAGCGGTAACGGAAAAGCTGGCCAGCTATCCCCCCTTGGTTTTTGCAGGTGAGGCGCGCGAGTTGACCGCAGCGTTGGGCCGCGTGGCCCGGGGCGAGGCATTTTTGCTTCAAGGCGGCGACTGCGCCGAAAGCTTCGCGGAATTCAGCGCGGACAACATTCGCGACACGTTCCGGGTGATGCTGCAAATGGCGGTTGTGCTGACTTTTGGTGCACGCAAACCCGTGGTGAAGGTAGGACGCATGGCCGGACAATTCGCCAAGCCACGGTCGTCCGATACAGAAACAATGGATGGCGTGGAACTGCCCTCATACCGTGGGGACATCATCAATGGCTTCGATTTTACGTCGGATGCCCGCATTCCTGACCCTGAACGGATGCATCAGGCCTATCTGCAATCGGCGGCAACACTGAACCTGCTGCGGGCTTTTGCGGGTGGCGGGTTCGCGGATCTGCAACGGGTTGCGGCCTGGAACTTGGGCTTCGCCAAGGGAGAGCCTCAATCCACGCAATATATGGCGATGGCCGAGCGCGTGCAGACCGCCGTGGACTTCATGGCAGCCACCGGCGTTAACCCTGAAAACGCACATCCCTTGCGCGGGGTGGACTATTATACAAGCCACGAAGCCTTGCTGCTGGAGTACGAAGAACCACTCTGCCGGTTGGATTCAACATCTGGCCAGTGGGTTGCGGGTTCAGGCCACATGATCTGGATCGGCGACCGGACACGGCAACCGGACGGCGCACATGTTGAATTCTGCAAAGGTGTCATCAACCCGATCGGCATGAAATGCGGTCCGTCTCTGGAGCCAAATGAGCTCGTGCGCTTGATCGAGGCTTTGAACCCAGAAGACGTGCCGGGGCGCCTGACGCTGATCTGCCGGACCGGGGCTGGCAAGGTCGCCGACCACCTTCCAGGATGGATCAAAGCCGTGAAAGAGTCTGGCCGGAGTGTCGTCTGGTCGTGCGACCCCATGCACGGCAATACGATCAAGTCCGACAGCGGTTACAAAACCCGCCCATTTGAGCGGGTTCTGCAAGAGGTTCGCGAATTCTTCGAAATTCACGAGGCAGAGGGTACCTATCCTGGCGGCGTGCACTTCGAGATGACAGGTCAAAACGTGACCGAATGCATGGGCGGTATGCATGAAGTGACGTCGGAAGACCTGAAGGCACGGTACCATACAGCTTGCGATCCCCGGCTTAATGCCAGTCAGGCGCTGGAGTTGGCATTCTTGCTGGCCGAAGAACTGGAAAGCACCTCTCCGCAAGCGGATCAGGCCGCGACAGGCTGACCAGAGTGGTACATGTAATGGTGTTGACGGCAGCCCCGGAAAAGGGGCTGTCGGACAGTCAGATCGACCAAGCGCTTTCAAGTGTTGCGCCAATCGGGCCTGTGAAGCGCTTGTCGGAGAGCGCAGCAGAGGTGTCTGTGACAACCCCTGCCCCCGCAGACGTAAAGGATGTGGACGTTAACTTCGTACCGGCGGCCAACCGAAAGAAGAAACTTCTGATCGCGGATATGGATTCGACCATGATTTCCGTCGAATGCATCGACGAGGTCGGCGACTTTGCCGGGGTACGCGAGCAAGTGGTCGCGATCACCGAACCGGCTATGCGAGGTGAGATCAGCTTTGAAGAGGCCCTGCGTGCCCGCGTCGCCCTGATGACGGGCTTTCCGAAAGAAAAACTTCAACAGGTCTATGATGAGAGGGTTTCGTTGAACCCAGGTGCACGGACGTTGGTACAAACCATGCGCGCCCATGGGGCCTATACGGCCTTGGTGTCCGGCGGTTTTGCCTTCTTCACCGAACGTGTGGCCGCGACCGCAGGTTTTCATGAAAATCGCGCGAATACATTGCTGTTCGAAAATGACGCGATGACCGGCAAGGTTGGCGAACCCATTTTAGGGCGCGAAGCCAAACTTGAAGCCCTGAACGAATTGACCTCAAAGCACGGTCTTTTGCACGGCGATGCGCTCGCCTTGGGCGACGGGGCGAATGATCTCGCGATGATCGAGTCGGCGGGTTTGGGAACGGCCTACCACGCAAAACCTATTGTTGCTGAGCAGGCCGATGTTTCAATTCGGCATGGAGACCTTACGGCAGTTCTATTTCTGCAAGGGTATACAGAGGCCGAGTTCTTTGATTGAACTGCGACCATTCCCGACTTCGTTTCTTATGTCCTGAAGTCTTCTGAAGCCGCGTGGGATCCGCCCTCTGAATCTGACTTCAGAACGAACATTTCATCAACCAAAGATTTACTGCTCATGTAGCGTGCAATCGTGGAAAACGTCGCCGTTCGGATTGGCCCAGCGTGGTCTGAAAGGGACAGCTCCTTAACGAAGATTGGCCCTAGCAACTGCACGAAAGGGTTCAATTCGATCTCTTGCGCCTGGAACTCATTCGAAATGGTTCGCTTGATCTGACCGATATCATCCGTATCCAGCAGAGTGGCGACAACCACATCCAACATATACTCTGTGCAGTTCTGGAATTTAGAAGAGTTTGGGTTCGAAACGACGGAGTATTGGGCGTTGTGGACTGATTGGGCCACCGTTCCCGACAGAGTTGCAATCAGTTTTTTCTGAAATTCGAACGTAGGAATGACAATTGCTGTTCTGGCCGGACCGCCCCTGCGACAAAATCCGTTGGCATGTCTTCTACTAAGCGACTGACGTCGAGTCGTTCCGCTAATTGGTAGAGTGCATGGACACGATAGCCCCTCAAAAGCGTCCCATCGGGCAGTTCGAACTCAGAATAGATCCAAAAACCCATATGAGTGTATCGAACGCCGTCCGGCAAATCTGACGGTGGGCGACCTGGACGACCAACTATTGCGATATACGCACTCCGTTCCGCCAAGGCTTGCTCGATCTTGGAGGAAAACGAGATGACTTGGGTGTCAGAAAGGACGGGGTCATTTACCTGGCTGTCACCGGCGTATGCAATCGGCTCCGCGATTAGAAAAATCAACAATGCAGAAATGAGCGCTTTGAAAGACTTCATGAGGAGCTCCCGACTGTTTACGGTCTTAGGTTTTTATTCTGATCCAGTTTCCATTCTTCCTAAGGGCAAAGATTCTGGGGCTTCGCTGGCCGGTTTGACCGTTTTGGCGAATAAATTGGTGACGGTCGTTTCAACCGAGAATGCAGAGAGTGTAGCAGGCACAAGGATGGGAGCGGTGGAAACATTAACCGGGACACTTATGATCTTGGGAGAAGCTTTCAAAGACTCAGAGACGGCTGATAAACCGCGCAAGGTGTATGGTAATTTTCCCACCTGGCCAAACTGTCCCGCATAAACTGCAGAATGCGCGAAAACTACCAGGGCCATTGCGCTCATCGTTAGAATTCTTAACACGGTTCAATTCCCCTTCCTATTTGAACTGCGTTCATAAAAACCGATTCGAGGGGTCTTGTCAATAATTTGAACGGCGCTCATAATTATTTAACAGAGCAATTTTACTAGTTTGCTCCATCGTTTGTGAAGCAGCACTAAGTCTGATCAATGTTGGGTGGATGCTTAATCCGGAAGAACATCCGTCGTGACCACTCAGGTCTGGGTCATCCGCCGCAAGCATTTTTTTGGAGCAAGATGTTTCAATTCGGCATAACAACCTTACGGCAGTTTTGTGCCTTCAGGGCTATTCTGACCAGAAAATTGCCTGAAAATACCAAATTTCAGGACATTTCACGTAGTAAACCTGACTGATACGTGAGTTGGACGTCAGCGCCTGCGCCCTTAGATATGCCTTCAACAGGCAACGGAGAGTACAATGTACAACATTACGCCGCCGGACTGGGCAATTCCTGAATCTCAGGTCACGCCGGAACACGTGTTCCTGAACCGCCGTCAATGGATGGCGGGTGCGGGCCTTCTGGCCGCATCTACGGCGATGCCTGCCTGGGCCGCACCGGAAGATAAATGGTCCGGCGAACTGACGGTGAACCCCGCCTATAAAGATGCCGGACGGGAAATCACATCGGAAGAAGCAAATACGACCTACAACAATTTCTATGAATTCGGGTCGCACAAGGAAATTCATCAGGCAGCTCAGGATCTTGTCACAGATCCCTGGACGATCACAGTTGACGGCCTGGTTGAAGAACCGTTTGAGATCGGAATCGAAGATCTGATCGCGAAAATGCCAATCGAGGAACGGGTCTATCGTCACCGTTGCGTCGAGGCATGGTCCATGGTGATCCCATGGATTGGTTTCACCCTGGCCGAGTTTGTCAAAATGGCAAAGCCGAAATCAGATGCGACCTATGTTGAGTTTAAGACATTCCATGCGCCAAGAATGGCTCGCGGACAGCGTCAGCACTGGTTTCCATGGCCTTATACTGAAGGCGTCACCATTGAAGAGGCAAAAAATGAGCTGCCTTTGATGGTTGTGGGTGCCTACGGCAAAGAGCTCCACAAGCAACTTGGTGCTCCCTTGCGTTTGCATCTGCCTTGGAAATACGGGTTTAAATCGATCAAAAGTATCGATCGGATCACATTTACAGATCAGCGTCCGGTGGGGTTCTGGGAAGAACTACAAGTCAAAGAATATGGCTTTTGGGCCAATGTTAACCCGGCGGTGTCGCATCCGAGGTGGAGCCAAGCCACCGAACGCGTGCTGGGATCTCAGAACCGGATACCGACGCAGCTATTCAATGGGTATGGCGAACAGGTTGCGGGACTTTACACCGATATTGACGAAGGTGACCGTCTCTGGCGATAGCTGGAATGGACTTCAAAAAGCCTCAAGCGGCCTTTTCGGTCGCTTCTGAGGCTTTTTCTTTGTCGAGAGATTTTTCAATCTGTGTATGCGGCCGCTCTTTGTCTTCCATTCGTTTTTTGCCGGCTTGACGCATACGAGACAGCCGACGTTCAAGGGCCCACCACAACAATGCCGAGATGGTAGGAAGCGCAAAGAAGGAAAACTGCTGCAGAAGTGTCCCAGCCAAGAATTCGCCCAGCAGCATTTCACGAACCAATAGCTCGATCAAAAGCAGGTTAACCAATGCAGCCAGAACAACGATGCAGGCCGCCGCTATTGTGCTGGTTTCAATCCAGGCTATCTCTTCAATGGTTGGGCTGGTCCGACTGGCCACATGGGCCAAAAGCGCACCTATGGCGGGATAGACAAACAGCACCCAGGTTTCGACCGGCTCGGTACGAATCATAAGAATGGTGAGCATAAGGACGGCAATTGCGAGCGAGAAACAAACGCTCCAAAAGACGTCGTTCCTTTTAAACACTGATCATTCCTCGTTCTATACAGCGCTGTTTCCGCGCGACTCAAACTGCGGAGATTGGAGACTCAAAACTCAGCCCACCAAACACCCACTAGAACGCTCTAGTTTTTGAAAATGGCAAAAATACAGCTTGAAAGTGAAAAGCTGTCCTTTCGACTAGCTTTAGCACGTATACGCATAAAAAAAAGGCCGGGCTAGGCCCGGCCAGTTCAACAGGGAGGTATCACAACCTGAAGCGCCTTAACGCTTCGATTGAGCACATATGGCGGCGCGATCGGTCTGGCAAGTACGGACCATCGGCACTTCAATCAAAGCTGCTTTGCACTGATTGCATGACTCCCTACCATTTAGCATAAATCTATGAGAATCTCTCATTAAGAAATTGATTTAAAAGAGTAAATAAGAATTAGCCGGCGAGAAATTCGTGAAAATCAGGCGGCGTGATCTTCAGCTTCTCGATTGAAAATCGCAACTTCCTCCAGCAAAAAATCGCGAAATGCTAAGACTCTTTGCGATCTGCGCAACTCTTGCGGATAGCAGAAGAAAACCGTGAAACTTGGGGATGTGTCTTCAGGCATCACATTGACCAGTTCTGGATATCCGCGCGTCACATAGTCAGGCAAAGCTGCAATTCCCAGGCCCGCAAGGGCTGCCTTCAAGACGCCAAAATAGCTGTTCATCGTCAGATGCGAATGTCGTTCTGAGGAAAACTTGGAATTGACCCACACCCGCGAAGCTTCGGGCTGCGGTGCGTCCGGGCTGAAACTGATAAACCTGCGATCCAGCAAATCAGACTCGGATCCAGGCTCGCCCCGACGTGCCAGATACTCTTCCGATCCATAGAGACGCATCCTGATTTCCATAAGCGGGCGGCGGATCAGGTCAGCTTGAGTCGGTTCGCCCATTCTGATTGCGACGTCCGCTTCACGCATACCCAGATCCAGCGTGTCCTCTGTCAGGATCAGGTTCACTGAGAGATCTTGGTGGGCATTGAACAATGACGGTAAACGGGGCGCCAGCCACGTCGTGCCAAATCCGGCCGTGGTCGTAACGCGCAAATCACCAAACACTTCGTCTTTGGAATCGTTGATCTGCCGGGCGGCATGGGTCAGACGTTTCTGCATTTCGAACGTCGCCTGGTAGAGAAGCTCGCCCTGTTCGGTCAGCAATAAGCCCCGCGCATGCCGGTGGAACAACGTGGCACTAAGCTGTTCTTCCAATCCACGAATCTGGCGGCTGATCGCGGACTGACTTAGATGCAATTGATCGCCTGCGTGAGTCAGCGACCCAGCATCAGCCACGGCGTGAAACACCCTCAGCTTGTCCCAATCCATCTTTTCCGCCCGTCTGTTCTTTTTGGTAGTATTGCAGAGTTTCCACTCTGCTCAAAGGGGATGATGATAACTTCGTGCTCGGTTCGCCCTGTCGAGGCTGCCGTGCATATAGGTGGTTTGCTCGATCCATACCACTACTGAACGTTGCTGTTTTTCGTGTTCATTTCGATTGCTCTTGCGGCAAATCGCGCCCAAGGTGCAGCGGGCGCTCAAGAAAACCAGGAAGAGCAGATGAAAAGTCTTTGGGCCGTTTTACTGATGTTGGTTTTTGTGGTGCTCAGTGGCCAGGCTGCCCGTGCTGACGAGGTTTTGAATGGCCTCTACTTCGGGGTCGATGATGCCGCGGGTGCCTCAATCAGAATTGAGCCTGATCCTCAGGGCTTTATGGGTACTTTCTTCGACCGCCATGGCAACAGCCAGAACTTTGAAGCCGATCGCGTAGAAGACTCTGCCGAAGCGGTCTTGGACATGGATGGGCAGACCGTTCTCCTGCGGGTTGCGCCACTGCCGTTCGGCGCTCAGGTTTCTCTGGTTCCTTTTAATGCACAAGGTAATCTGGAATTGGAGTTCGCCCGTTCCCTGAACTTCGTGAAAGAAGGCGTTCAACTGCCAGAGCAACCGATTGATTTCGTTCCCGCCCCTAGGAGTGACTGCAACAGCTTTGCCGGCAATAGCTTCTTACAGAGCTATCAATTCTGGGAACCTTCAGGTGTCGTAAACGGCTACGTTTGTCTGCCGGAACGCTTCAAAACGCTTATCCGGATGTTCCCGGCGGTACATTTGGATGTCATTTGGAAGCTGTGTTTGGCCCCGCAGTCAGATCGCGCCTTAGGGGTTGCGCTGCAACGGTCCAGCGTCGACTGCGCCCAAGTTAGGAATGGCATCGCAGAGGCACAGCGCGCGGGTAAATTCGATTTCTACAAGTCCATGGTGAATGGCGAAAAGGATACGCTGCGCACATCGGTTCGCTGCGCAGACGGCTACTTATCTGACAAGACCACGTGCAATCGGGCGGCGGAGGAAATCAGCAAAGCAGCGGTTTCACTGCGTACGCCCGCGATGGTGCTGCAACAGATCCGTTAGTCGAGCAAGCCGTCCAGGCGCGCCAATCCAATGGCGGATTCCCCGCCACCTGCATAGAGCAACCACGCCTGACCGTCCTCGACGAACAAGCACGGATCCCGCAACTGGCGTGCCAGGCCATCGACCGCGCCCATCCGCGACGGCTGCAGCGGAAGTTCTGCGCCCTCCCAGGTCAATTCTGGTTGCAGCACCAAAGCTGGTTCTGAGACCCTCCAATCATGCCAGTTCGCGCTTAGATCAACGGTGCAATGCAGGATCGCCTCGGGGCAATCGCCCATTCGTGTGAATAGGATATGCAGGACATGCTCGATCACATGCACCTCGGCATGCCGCATACCGATGCCGTGCCCTTGGACGACTTCGAACGGGATCAACTGCGGTCCTGCTGCAAAGGGGCCAACCCAATCCTGCGCCCGGAACATCCGCCCGCCATGGGGCAATGTGTAGATCCAACCTCCATAGCGAAAGGCCCGGAAATATGACTTCCCTAAAAGGGGCTCAACTGCATCAAAGCGCACCCCATCGGTTGATATCGCCAAGCGCGTCTGCTGATCCCCGCCCGGTAGCATACCGTGGAAGTACATAAGTATTCGCTTTGCTTTATGGTCCACATGCACATCCGGAGAAGCGATATGAGGATAGAGATCTTCACCCGCGACTTGCATCCAATCGGGTAAGACCTCAGGGGTTGGCAACTCGGTTGGGAAATGTGATGCGGACAAAGCCAAGGCACCGGCCGGATGGATCGTCCAGGGCCCTTCGATTTCGTCAGCGTATGCCAGCCGTATCCCGTCCCCACGGTGATGTGCAAAATAGAGATGATACTTGCCCAGACCGTAGGCCCAGTCCGGAACCCGGATCATACACGGTCCATTGATGTTAGCGCCGACATCGACGCCCATATCTTTATGAATTATAGGACCATCGCCGACGCGGGTGGTGCTTAGCAGGGTCAGAGCCATCCCTGCGCTTCGCTCAACACGATCTTCTCGATCATGTCGATATGGGCGGAGTGGGCATTCAGACAGGGAATGTAGTGGAAGGTTTCACCGCCTGCATGCTCGAACGCCTCTTTGATTTCTTCGTTGATCTCTTCCAGCGTTTCCACGCAATCAGAAGCAAATCCGGGGGCCATCACAGCGATTGTTTTATGCCCTTCCTCGGCCAGCTTCGCGACGTACTCAACCGTGTAGGGTTGCAGCCATTCTTCGGGCCCAAAGCGCGATTGGAAGGTCGTATGGACATGTCCGCGGTCCCACCCCAGTTCCTCGGTCATAAGACGCGTCGTCTTCTGGCAATGGCAGTGATAGGGATCACCCTTTTTGAAATAGCTTTGCGGCAAGCCGTGATAGGACGCGACCAAGGCCGTCGGTCGGGTCTCGAACCCTGCATACGCTTCTTGAACCGACGCAGCCAGCGCCTGAATGTGTGCGGGATTGTCGTAATAGGCAGGCACCGTACGTATCGCGGGCTGCCAGCGTAAATCCTGTAACGTTCGAAAGATATGATCATTGGCGGTGCCTGTCGTAGCAGCGGCATATTGAGGATAAAGCGGGAAGAAAACGATCCGCTCGCATCCTGCGCGCACCATCTTGCGTACCACGCTGTCGGTCGATGGATTGCCATAACGCATGCAGAATTCGACCATCACATCGCCACCGAAGCGCGTTACAAGACGATTGCGCAGCGCATCCGTCTGATCCCGTGTTATCGTTAACAACGGGCTTTCATCCAAATCATCGTTCCAGATTCCGCGATAGGCCTCTCCCGAAGATCGAGGCCTCTTAGTAAGAACGATCAATTGCAAGATGGGCTGCCAGAGCCACGAGGGCCATTCAATGACGCGCTTATCGGACAGAAATTCGTTCAGATACCGCCGCATGGACCAATAATCGGTCCCATCTGGTGTACCCAGATTGGCCAGCAGCACACCGACCTTCGACTGGTGAATCGGAGGATGGTCGGCACCAGCATGTGCCAACCGTCCGCGTCCGGCCATGTCTTGTGCGGTTTGATCCAGCATGATCTCTCCTGTCACGTGATGTCCGGTTACCTATCTCGATTGCGCCGAGTATCAACTAGTGTACTGGTTGGATTTACGTCAATGAAATCGTGTTTATGGTTTTTTAAATCATCGCAAGCATTCTTGAACCGATCTTGAACAAAATTTGTGGCTGATGCGGGCAGAAGACCGGAGCGTGACGAAATACGGCACGGCCTTGGAAAACGCCAATGAGCATCGTATCAGGCATCTCGACAGCACCCGGGCTCGCTCCGCTGCTGAACGCACCTCGAGAGACCCAACAAAACACTCGTTTGGAGGGGTCGGCCGTCGCGACACGGGTCGGTGGGGTCCGCACGGAGCAGGTTCTGGACGTACCTGATCCTGTTCGACCTGTAACCGGAGTCGAACGAGAAGCGAACGCCGGCCAGTTCCAGGACATCCGTGCTTCAACGGACAGTCGTTATTCCAGGTTCGTGAAGGCCGTACAGGCGCTGCGGATCGATCCCGCCGACGAGATTTTGGATGACCGGCGGGTCGCGGAACTTATCGCGGCAGCGGAGGATTTCTTTTTGGTTGATGACGGCATCCCGCGCGAAGTTCAACCGTTGCCGCCAGACGCTTCCATAAAGATCGAGCCGCTGGAACTAGAGCCTGAAGGTACTGTTGGTGCAACTGACGAGCAGCCTGCGCCGCAATTCCGGACAGAAAGAGACGCAGTTTCCGCGGAAAACCCAGAATTAGAGCGCCAAACGAATGATAGCGAGGACAATCGCGCATCTTCGGATAACGTAGAAGGTAGTGACAATCAGACTGCCATTGGCAATCAGTCCGACGAAGTTGAGCAGCACGTGAGCGTTGCCCCAGCAAATTATGATGAAGAACCGACAGAGGTGACGACGACCGAAGTCAGCGACGTTGAATAGACATTATCCCGACGGATCAGCCCGATGTGCTCTCTTTGGAGCAGGTCGGGCGACATCCCCGGCTGGCCTCTCGGTGCTGCCCAAGGCATCCGCCAATCGAGCGTTTGCCGACCCCGGGCGAAGGGGCTTGGGCTGATCGGGAGCCGGCGCCCAGCCAGTCAGGAACATCACTTCGAAAGTCGCCTGGATGCGCCCGTCATCGGCCGGGAAGCGTTCGGCGTAGAGCTCAGCGCACCGGACTAAAATTTCGCGTCGAAGCGGCATCCGGCGCCGATCGGTCATGATGTTCGTCTCTCCCATCCGTCTTAGATCGTGCATCAAGGCCACCGGATCAGTGTAGCTGACGATGAACCGGTCGGAATCAGCTACTGGCATTGCAAACCCGGCGCGCTGCAACAAGCCACCCAGATCCCTCAGTTCTGCCATAGGTGCGACACGAGGACTCAGTCCGCCCGAGATCTCGATTTCGGCTTCGGCAAGGACGGTCCGCAATTCGTAGAGTGTCTCCCCGCCAAACAAAGCCGCAAGCACAAGGCCGTCGGGGCGCAGTGCTCGGCGCATTTGGATCAACTGACCGACCGGATCGTCCTGCCAATGAAGCTCGAGCGCCGAAATGATCAGGTCTTGGCTCTCCACAGCGAGCGGTAGGATCTGATAGTCAGGCACCTTTTCAGCACACGCATCGGTCGCCCGCGCAAGGGACACGTCAATCTGCCGAAGCTTGACGCCTGGCAGTGCCATGCGCAGTGCATCGGCGTGCACACCGCCAGCACTTCCGATCAAAACGGCATTTTGGAAGGGCCGGTTCACCTCGGCCAAGCGATCCACCAGAATCGACGCAACTTCACGATGCAGGAAATCGCCATGCCCGGAAAATCCCAGATCTTGCGCTCTGTCTCGCCGGGCTGCCAAAAGTCCCGGATCGACAAGCGTCTTTTTGTTTTCTTCTGCCATCAGGGCGAGATATAACACTCCCAGCGCGGGGGGCGAAAGGAGATCGCCCATGGCAGCGCATTCGGCACATCAAAGCATCCCAGGCCTAATACTGCGCCGTCTTTCACAGGCACTCTATCCGCCTTCTTGTCCTTTATGCCGGGCGGACACATCGAATTCCGGTCAGTTGTGCCCGTCATGTTGGACCGACGTCGCCTTTCTTGACGGCGCGGGATGCCGATATTGCAGCCGCCCAATCCCTGGAGCCGCAATCGACGACAAATACCTGATTTGCGAGGACTGCCTGCATCATGCCCCACTTTGGACCGAAGGCAAGGCCGTGTTTTTGTACGAGGATGCAGGAAGGCGCATGGTTTTGGGCCTGAAGCACGGTGACAGGTTGGACTTGGTGCCTACGCTGGCTACCTGGGCGGCAAGGGCTGGATCCGATTTAGTCGCCCAGGCCGATATGATTGTACCAGCGCCACTCCACTGGACGCGTCGCTTGAAGCGCCGTGGAAATCACGCAGCCTCGCTGGCAAGGGCTGTTGCGCAAACCGCTGGGCGCCCAGGGGCCTATGCGCCGAGGGCCGTCTTGCGCACCCGGCGTACTGCCTCTCAGGATGGTAAAAGTCGGGAAGGCCGGGTGGCAAACTTGGTCGACGCATTCCGGATAAATGCCTCGTTGACCGGCAAACGGATCTTACTGATCGACGACGTTCTAACCACCGGTGCAACGCTGAACGCGATCACATCAGCGTGCCTATCGGCCGGTGCGACACGAGTTGACATTCTTGTGCTGGCTCTGGTGCATAAGGAACAGACATCCTATATCGCGCCGGCAATCAAGGATGAGGCAGATGAAGAACGTTGATATTTATACCAGCCCGATATGCGGCTACTGCCATATGGCGAAGCGCCTATTGGATCAGAAGGGCGTTGCATACAATGAAATCAATGTTATGGGTGACGAGGCCGCACGCACCCAGATGACAACGCGTGCCCCAGGCTCGCGAACCGTACCGCAGATTTTTATTGGCGAGACCCACGTGGGCGGTTCGGACGATCTGCATGCGCTGGAACGCGCCGGTAAGCTGGATGCTTTGCTGGCTGCATGAAGGCGGCGCTTGTCCAACTAAATTCGTCGGATAGTCCGGCGGCAAATCTGCCGGAAACTGAACGGCTGATCCACGATGC
>JBCCHJ010000046.1:0-47667 GCA_039028795.1 Pseudomonadota bacterium | reverse complement strand
GATGTTGCACATTGTGCTGCAGCAGCTGCATGTTGCAACAGGGCCGACGCATTAAAAAAAGCATAGAAAGGCATCTTCAGGTGCTTACTCTTAGTAGAGGTACGCTGGCAGAACCTGGGTCAGGACGAATATCAGGATCGAAACAACCCCGATAAGTACGATCCCGACGCCGATGCGCCGCAGAATCATGTTCCACATCATGGCTTGGGCGCCCCCCTCTCTTTGGCTGCAAAAGTAATAATGGCTCTAAAAGAGAACCGCCGGCCCCGTGGGGCCGACGGCAGTAGAGAGGGTTATCAGCTCGTGTAGCCGACGAATTCCGGCCATTCCATGCCACCTAAGGCAGCAATCGGAACGCGCGGGAAGCCAGTGATGTCCGTGGACTTGGCGTCCAGATAAGCCGCGTGGGTCGGGATAAGCGAGCCAGACTCGGTCGAGCAAAGTTTCTGTGCTTCGCACATCATCTCGGCACGCTTTGCCGGATCCAACTCACCCGCCGACATCGCCAACAATTGGTCGAACCGCTCGTTCTTCCATGCCGCTTCGTTCCAAGGCGCATCCGACTTGTTGGTCAGTGTCAGCATGATTTGGGCCGACGGACGCATGTTCCATGCGCTGACATTCATCGGCTTCTTCATCCAGACGGCACCCCAATAGCCATCGTTCGGCACTTTCTTGATCTGCAGGTCGAAGTCGACCTTCGATGCTTCACGCTGCAGCATCAGACAGATGTCGGTCATGCCTGGGAAGACCTCGGCCACGTGGATCTCGGCACCCGAGATACCGGACTTGTTCAAGTGGAACTTGGCCTTGTCCAGATCATAGGGATAGGTGTTTGGATCGTTCGCAGCCTCGCACCAGCCCGCACCATAGGCGGGTCCGACCGGTTGGTCATTGCCCAAGGTGCCGACGCCTTTTTGGACCACTTTCAGAACGCGGTCGCGCCGCTGCAGGTGCTTCATGCCGATGCGGAAGTCGGGGTTGTTGCCCGGCTCTTTGTCCATCATTGCTGTGATGGTCGGGTAACGGCCCGACGGCACAGCGAAGACCTCCGAATTCGGAGCATCTTCGATCTGTGGGATCGCTTTTGGATCCAGGTTCGCACTCATGTGAATGTCGCCGGCGATCAGCGCGTTCACACGGGCCACTGAGTCGGTGATGCCGAAAGCTTCGATCTGATCCAGATACGGACCTTCGTGCGCATCGTTCCAGTAGTTGTCGTTCCGTTCGTGAACGGACCGGACACCCGGCTTGAATTCCTTCAGCGTGAATGGGCCGGTGCCGACAGGGTTCTGGAAGTCTGTGGTGCCGTTCTTGACGATCTTGAAGTGGAACGTGCCAAGGACAACAGGCAATTCGGCATTCGGCGCATCCAAAACGGCCTTCACAGTAAGATCGTCATCCTTGACCCACTCTTTGACCGAGCCGACCAGCACTTTCGCCTTGGAAGGGCTGTCTTCGCCGATATGACGCATCATCGAGTAGACGACGTCGTCTGCGGTGAATTTCGAGCCATCGTGCCATTCTACGCCTTTGCGCAGTTTAAACGTCCACTCTGTCGCGTCTGCGTTTGCTTCCCATTCGGTGGCCAGTTCGGGCCCAACCGTCAGGTCTTCGTTAAAACGGCAAAGGTTGTTGTAGTTGATCCGGCCCCGGCCATAGTCCAGAGACGACGTGAACAGGATCGGATCCAGCGTGTCGGACGGACCGTGCAGATCCCATGCGAAACGCAGGCTGCCACCCTTTTTCGGCGTCGCGGCCAATGCATCGGATGCGCTGGTCACGATGGAACCAGCCATCGCAACAGTGGCGCCGGACGCCATCAGCCAGCCCATGACCTCACGCCGGCTGGCGCCAGACTTCAGGGCAGCTTTGACCACGTCTTGGTCGTGCTGACCAAGGTCACGGAACGTAGGCCCGTCTGGTCGTTTGATACTCATCAAGGTGCTCCTCTGTTGATGATCTCTCTCAGGGCGGACATTTATTGATCGTCGTCGTTTTCGCCCGCGGCATCCGTTTTTTGTGCCGCTAACAGAGCTTTCGGCGGTATCCGCCAGTCACTCCATCTGTCCCTGCCCTCCGTTATGACAATTTGATAATGGGCAGACGATGACAGAGAGTTCAACAGCAAAATTTGCGCGGATAAAGCCATTTTGAACGTCTCTGGGACGTATTTTCGAGATTTCGCAGCCAAACAGCGTCATGTGCCGTTTTCGACGGGGTATGTCGTATTTTCCACGTTGATCGTTGATTCGGCATTTTGTGGGGTTTGTGACGATCGACGCAGAATAATTCCGCCAATCGGGACAGATTACTGGAAGTTTAGTAGCCTTGCGCTCTGCGATTCGAACCAGTCTCCAGAAGGTTGCCCCGATGATCCGACGTCTTCTTACCGCCTCCGCAATTACGGCATGCCTTGCGCTTCCAGCCATCGCTGCAGAGCGTGCAATAATTGTTCTTGACGCGTCCGGGTCCATGTGGGGCCAGATAGACGGCAAAGCCAAGATCGAGATAGCCAGGAAAACCCTGGGGCAGGTACTAGGCGGGCTGCCCAGTGACCTTGAACTGGGTCTAATAGCCTATGGCCACCGGAAGAAAGGCCAATGTTCGGATATCGAGCTGATGGTGCCAGCGGGCGCGGGCACAGCGGGTGCGATCACGGACGCGGTCAATGGGATCAAGCCGAAGGGCAAAACACCTTTATCCGACAGCGTTCTGCAAGCTGCGGAGTCTCTGAAGTATACGGAAGACAAAGCAACCGTCATCCTGGTGACCGATGGATTGGAGACTTGCGACGCCGATCCGTGCGCATTGGGCCGGACGCTGGAAGAAAGCGGTGTTGATTTTACCGCCCATGTCGTTGGCTTCGGCTTGTCCAAGGAGGATGGCAAGCAAGTGTCATGCTTGGCAGAGGAAACCGGCGGCGTGTATATCTCGGCCGGCAATGAGGAAGAGCTTGTTCAAGCGCTCAACGAAACCGTTGCAGCGCCCGTAGAGCCACCGGCGCCAAAGGCGTCTCTGACCGCACCAGACAGTGCAGAGATCGCAGCGACGATCACAATCGGTTGGGACGGGCCAGGTCACAAGAACGATACGATTCAGTTCTTCGATGCCAATTCAGGTCCTGATGGCAAGGTGCTGCACAGCCAACAGGTACAGTGGGGCGACTATGATAATCGTTCGGTACAATTGCCGGTCGCCGCCAAGCCGGGAACGTACCAACTGCGGTACTGGGATCATGAAGGCCGCGAAATCATCGCGACCCGCGATATCGAAATCGTCGATGCCGAGGTATCGCTGACCCCAGACGAGCCGGTTTCGATTGGCACAGAATTCGGCGTGGCATGGGTTGGACCGGGTGATGACAATGATGAAATCTATCTGTTCGATCCGAACTCTGGGCCCGATGGAAAGGTACTGCATTCGCAGCGCTTAATTTGGGGCGACTATGATAACCGCAGAGTTAAGCTCTCCGCACCTGCGACGGAAGGCACCTATATTCTGCAATACTGGAACGCGGATAATCGGACGGTGCTGGCAACGAGAGAGGTCCAGGTTCAGGGTGTTCCGATCACCCTGACCCCGGAAGAGCCGATTTCCGTTGGCAAAGAATTCAATGTCGCCTGGGAAGGCCCAGGCGATGACAATGATGAAATCTATCTCTTTGATCCGAACTCCGGCCCAGACGGCAAGTCAGTTCACAGCCAACGCCTGATCTGGGGCGACTTCGAAAACAAGACTGTCAAAATTTCGGGCCCTGGCAAGCCCGGAACGTACGAACTGCGCTATTGGAGCGGTGACAACCGCAAGGACCTCGCTTCGGTGACCGTTGAAGTCGTGGATACCGTTGTGACGATCACACCGGAAGAGCCAATCTCGGTCGGCAAACAGTTCAATGTAATTTGGGAAGGCCCGGGCGATGACAATGACGAGGTCTATCTCTTCGACCCGAATGCGGGCACGGATGGGAAAACAGTCCATAGCCAGCGCCTGATCTGGGGCGACTTCGAAAACAAGACCGTCACAATCTCTGGGCCTGGCAAGCCTGGAACGTACGAGCTGCGCTATTGGAGCGGCGACAACCGCAAGGATCTGGCCAGCGTCACAGTCGAGGTTGTGGACACGGTTGTGACGATCACACCGGAAGAGCCAATCTCGGTCGGCAAACAGTTCAATGTAATTTGGGAAGGCCCGGGCGATGACAATGACGAGGTCTATCTCTTCGACCCGAATGCGGGCACAGATGGAAAAACAGTGCACAGCCAGCGCCTGATCTGGGGCGACTTCGAGAACAAGACAGTGACGATCTCTGGCCCTGGCGAGCCCGGCGCGTACGAGCTGCGGTATTGGAGCGGTGACAACCGCAAGGACCTCGCTTCGGTGACCGTTGAGGTCGTGGATGCCGTCGTTTCGATGACCGTGGACGGTCCGATCTCGGTGGGCAAGGCGTTCACCGTTGCTTGGGAAGGACCGGGCGACAACAATGACGAGATCTACCTCTTCGATCCGAACAAGGGTCCTGATGGGAAAACTGTCCAGAGCAAACGCCTGGTGCACGGTGACTATGACAACAAGAACGTGACCCTGCCTGGTCCTGCCAAGGCCGGACCGTACGAGTTGCGGTACTGGAGCGGTGACAACCGCAAGGACTTGGCGATTATGTCGGTCGAGGTGGAAGACACACCTGTCTCGCTGGAGGCTGCCGAAAATGTGGAAGCCGCGGCAAAACTGGTTGTAACTTGGGAAGGACCGGGCGCGCGCTACGACGATATCCAGGTCTGGGATCCGACGGCGCGGAACGGGGATGGCAAGGTTGTGACCAGCAAGCGGCTGGTTCAGGACGATTACGATAACCGCAAAGTGACAATGCCTGCCCCGGCCAAGCCGGGCGCATATGAACTACGCTACTGGAACGGTCAAAACCGGACTGTGTTGGCGACGCGTCCTGTGAACATCATAGCGGCGTCTGTGGTTTTGGTAGCGCCTGCGCAGATTGGGCAAGCTTTGACATTGACGGTGAACTGGCAGGGCCCAGGTGCCCGTTATGACGATGTTCAGATCTGGAATCCAAGGACTGAGAAGGTTGTCCGTGCCGTCCGCCTTACAAAAGGTGATTACGACGCGAAATCGCTGAAGATAGCCGCCCCTGCAAAGCCTGGTTCTTATGAACTGCGATACTGGAATGGCCAAAACCGAGCCGTGATGGCGTCCAATCCGCTTGAGGTGACGGAAATCCCGGTATCAATTACTGGTCCTGAGGTAGTCGAAGTGGAAACCAAGTTCGGCGTAATATGGGAAGGCCCTGGCGCACGGTATGATGAGATCAGGACCATCGACGCTGCAACCGGCAAGCGCATTTCTGCACAACGGTTGACCAGAGGCGATTACGCCAACCGAACGCTGACGATCACAGCACCGAAGGAAACCGGCGAATACAAGCTGCAGTACTACAACGGTGAAAATAAAGCCGTACTGGCCGAGGTGCCCTTGTCGGTGAACTGATCTGATCTTGGGCCTTGTGGTTGTCCCCGGCCGATGATCCGGGGGTCGATCCTTGGGTATATGACGCTCAATCCACGGTGCACCCATCGGCACGCGGTTTGGTCGCTGTGATCCATGCCGCCATAAGATCCAAGGTTTTTTGCGACGGTGCAGTGCCGGTCGGCGACCCGACATTCCCTGTAAGCGTTTCCTGAAACAGATGGTTGTGTTTCGGCAAGATTTCGACTTTGGCGTCAGCGTTCGAAGACAACGCCGTACGCGCAGCGGCGGCATTGCTTTCAGCATCGACTTGAATGTCCTCTGCACCGAAAATGGCAAGAACAGGCCCGCGCATTTTTGCCATATTCGGCGCAGGGTCCAGCATCAACCATTGCCGTAACCAGGGCGATCCAAAGAACCTGAACTGCGCGTCTGACCAAGGCTTTCCAGCGCCGATCTGTGTTGCGATCTTTTCGGTTTCAGCCCTCAGTTCTTCATCCAGCAATGTCGCCGTGATGAATCTGTCCACCAGTGCATTGGTTTTGCGAAATTCGTTCTGGCGGTTGTCCAACGCTGACCATCCGCGCCTGGATCTGAGTGCGGAGCACACTGTCACCGGGCAGCGCCGGGCCCGCCAACATTATGTTAAACGCTGCTGAGACTGCGCCGTTGGCCGCGGCCGCGGCGGCGATTGCACCGCTACTGTGACCCAGAAACCCGATTCTATTCTGATCAACACCGGGCTGCTGGCAAAGCCATCGCAATGCGGCCGTGGCATCCGCCGCCTCGTCAGCCATCAGTACATTTGCGTTCCCGGTCGATTGGGCGACACCACGGTCATCAAACCTCAGCGTCGCAATACCTGCGACTTCGAAAACCGCTGCAATCTGCGCGAATGGCTGAAGTCCCCGGATCGTACTGTTGCGATCCTGTGGGCCAGATCCACTTAATAGAACAACGGCCGGATGCGGCCCTCCGTCTGGCACACGAAGTGCACCTGCCAGCGTCACGCCTTCTGCACCACCGGGAAGGTAACATCTTTCTCAGACGCCAAGACACCAATGCCAGGTAAGAACACGGCCAGTAGGCCACCCAAGATCAAGCGACATCCTTGGCGGCAGAACCGAAAGTAGTACCCAGCGAAGTATGGACCTATCAGGCGGCCACTCTTACATCAGCGGCAAATCTAAACCCGAACAAATTCGAAACATGAAGCACACAGGGCTTGATAACGAAAATCCCAACTTTGATGATTTGCCTTCGTGTACCCTCAATTCGCTGTTAAACCATCACGAACGTTGCGAAGGGTATTGGCGGCAAGTTTCAGGTTAGTTGCGATAGAGTTCTGGCGTTTGGTTGGGGACCTGACACCTTGAACTTTCGGCCAGTCATTGTGCATGACAAGCAACGGAAGAGAACGAGACGGGGAGAGATCGCATGGACATCATGAACTATACATTCCAGGGCAACGTGTTCGAGTTTGTTGTCGGTGGAGCATTACTTGGCGCAGGGGTGCAGCTTTTTGCCAGCATCTCCAACGGACGGTTCCCGCTTGGCGAAATGATCCTGCCTGCCGTTGCAGGTGGTATAATCGGGATCATGATCTTCTTCTTCTACAGCGGCACGCAGTGAGGTTACCAAGTCTTCCAAGGAAGCGATGACTTCTGCTGCAACCATATCTGCCCAAGTGGACGTCGATCCATCTGACTGGTTCAGAAATCAAATAGATCTAGAGGCACTGGATCACTTGCACATCGCGCCTGATCGCAAGGGCCTGCAAAGCGATTTCAACCTCGGCGACTGAGGCGAATAGCAACCTGTTCTGTTCACTACGTCACAGTACGACATTCCCTCCGCAGAAGGCCCATTTGTAGCGCCTGCCGATAGGCCCAGATTGAGAATTTTGACCTTTGTCTGCTGCCAAATTTTGGAGTGTGATCAGTCATCCGCTGCCTCACTTCGTCATTGCGCTTTTACAGGCAGCCTGCGAGACCGGTGCGACGATCCCAAACCCATCCCGCAAGAGGCCATCTTTTGGACCGCCGCTATCTTATCGTCATTGGTGCCTGCATGACCCAGTTCACCGTGATTGGGTTGCTGTTCGCTTATGCGCTTTTTTTTAAGGCATTCGAGGATGAGTTCGGCTGGTCCCGAACGTTGCTCTCCGCAGGCACATCAGCCGCGTTTCTGGTCATGGGGGTGCTAGCAATCCTGGGCGGCCGGCTAAATGATCGTTATGGCCCAAAGATTGTTCTGGGCTCCGCCGGAGTGATCTGCGGTGCCGGGTTCGCGCTGATTTCTCAAATTTCCCAGCCCTGGCATCTATTCATCCTGTTCGGTCTATTCGTCGGCATCGGGATGAGCACTCATGACGTAGTCACTTTATCGACCATCGCGCGATGGTTTGAAAAACGCCGGGGCATTATGACGGGTGTCGTCAAAACCGGCACGGCAATTGGGCAGGTTGCGATGCCCCTAATTGCGGCGTTTTTGATCGCCTCGCAGGGTTGGCGCGGGGCCGTGGTCATCATGGGTCTCAGCGCAATAGTTCTTCTGGTGTTGGCCGCCGGCCTGATGAAGCTGCCGCCTGAACCAAAGGCGACGACGACGGCACCGCAGGCCGGTCTCAGCTTTCAAGAGGCTCGCCATACCCGCGCCTTCTGGTCGCTGTGCCTCATGCAGTTTCTTTTTTTCCCAACCTTGATGACAGTCCCGCTGCACATCGTGGTTCATGGCACGGACCTGGGCATGACGGCAGAAAACGCCGCGGTCTTATTGTCCATCGTCGGGGCGTCATCGATTGCCGGGCGGTTAACCGTCGGCACATTCACAGACCGGATCGGCGGGCGGTGGTCCTATGTTATGTGTTTCGTACCGCTTTTGATCAGCCTCTTCGGTCTGATCGTCGCGGACCAACACTGGGCTTTGTATGGCATTATGGCGATCTACGGCTTTGGCCATGGCGGTCTGTTCACCGTCGTATCACCCACCGTGGCCGAATTCTTCGGTCTGCGCGCGCATGGCGCAATCTTTGGCCCGATCCTCTTTTTTGGGACCATCGGTGGATCGATCGGACCGATCATCGCCGGTTGGATCTTCGATGCCTCCGGCAGCTACTTATGGGCCTTTACTGGCCTGGCGGTTATGGTCGGCGCAGCGATTGTTCTGGCGTTGAGCCTACCGCAAAGCCAAACTATGGCCGCACCTGCTGAATGAGCGTTCCCCCCGACACGCCACATCTTTATCGCTGGGTCGTGTTGTTCGGCGTTTGGCTAATGTATTTTTCCTTCGGAGTGTCAATCGCGTCGATGGCCCCTTTGGTGGCAGAGATCACCTCGGACCTGGGCATGTCGAACAGCGCCATGGGCCGGGTGCTGGGAGCATGGCAACTGACCTATATCCTGGCGGCACTGCCCCTGGGCGCACTGATGGACCGGACAGGCGTGGACGTTGGTATTCTGATTGCTGGGTGCGTCATGGCCTTGTCATTGTCACTGCGCGGGATGGCTGGGTCCGAGACGATGCTGTTCATTGCCGTCGCAGTGTTCGGCTTGGGTGGCCCACTGATGTCGATCGGCGCGCCGAAGCTGATCGCCTTGTGGTTTGAAGGGGCTGACCGGGGCATGGCCATGGGCATCTATATGACCGGCCCGGCCCTTGGAAACATCGCAGCTTTGTCCCTGACCAACCCGGTACTTTTGCCTGCGACAGGGTCCTGGCGCGGGGTGATGTGGGCCCTTGCCGGGTTCGTCTTTGTTGCGGGCTTGGTTTGGTGGGCGCTGTCCCGCCACCCAGAAGCGAAGGTTCGGGACGGCAAAATATCGGGCCTGTCAAAGGCAGGCAGCCTGGCCGCTTTTCGCGAAATCGCAGGGCTGCGCACGGTTCAGATCGTATTGCTGATGAGCATCGGCATCTTCATGCTGAACCATGGCTTGGGCAATTGGCTGCCTGAGATTCTGCGGTCTAAGGGCATGACGGCAACCGAGGCCGGGTATTGGGCGTCGATCCCCACCGTCGTCGGTGTTTTCGGTGCTTTGACTATTCCTCGGTTTGCAACACCGGAGCGTCGGGTAGCGATCATGCTGGGCCTGTTCGTTGCGATCGGTGTCGCGACGGTTTTGCTGCAACTGCTTCCCGGACCTGGGCTGGTGACTGGATTGGTTCTGCAAGGTATCGCGCGATCCTCGATGATGACTGTGGCGATCCTGCTGCTGATGGAGGCCCCAGGCGTACCGCCTGACCGGGCAGGTATGGCGGGCGGCATGTTCTTTACGGTGGCCGAGATTGGCGGTGTGCTCGGCCCGGCCTCGATCGGGGTGGTTTCCGACTCAGAAGGTGGGTTCCCGGCAGCACTTTGGATGATGTCGGGCGTAGTCTGTGTCTTGCTGGCCTTACTGGCCTGGTTGCGCGTGTTGGAGGTAAGGCATGGAGAAACGTCGCCGGAATAACGCTGTTCGCGGCCAATCCTTGCGGTACGAAAACTCATCCAACTTCAAATTCTATGTATTCTGGCGGCCACGTCCGCGCTTTAGGGACGCAATTGGTGCAGGAATGTCGACACGACTTCTAAAAGTGGTCAACACCTCAAACGGAAAGATCTAAAATTTGTTTTAAATTGAAGAGGAAGATCACTAGAACGCCCGAAAATGGGGGACCACATGGAGTTGTCGAAAGCCATGAAACGGGACTGGTTGGCCACCGCGCGAACGCTTTCCGAGGCTCTGCCTTATCTACAACGCTATGATGGCACTACAATCGTCGTAAAGTTCGGCGGGCATGCCATGGGTGACACGGCCTCGATGGAGCGCTTCGCCCGCGATATCGTGTTGATGAAGCAGTGCGGCGTGCACCCGGTGGTCGTTCATGGCGGCGGGCCACAGATCAATCAGATGCTGGACCGTTTGCAGATCCAATCCGAGTTCAAAGATGGACTACGCGTCACCACGGCCGAGACCGTCGAAGTTGTCGAGATGGTTCTGGCCGGCGTCATCAACAAACGCATCGTGGCCGCGATCAACGCGCAGGGCGGGCAGGCCGTTGGCCTTAGTGGAAAGGACGCCAATCTGATCGTCTGTGAAAAGGCGCTGAAGACCAAGAAAGACCCGGACAGCAACATCGAGAAGATGCTGGATCTGGGCTTTGTCGGCGCGCCGGTGGAGGTAAACCCCAGGGTCCTGAACACCTTCATCGACTCGGATTTCATTCCTGTGGTCGCACCGGTCGGCGCGGGCCGCTCAGCGGATGAAACCTTCAATATCAACGGCGATACGGCCGCCGGTGCCGTGGCCGGCGCGATGAATGCCGAGCGCCTGATGCTCTTGACGGATGTTCAGGGTGTGAAAAACAAAGACGGTGACGTGCTGACCCGCCTGACCCGCGCCGATATCGAGACCCTGATCGGCGATGGTACCATCGCGGGAGGAATGATCCCCAAGGTCGAAACTGCGCTGATGGCCATGGACCAGGGCTGCGGGGCCTCGGTAATCCTGGACGGTACGACACCCCACGGCGTGCTGCTGGAATTGTTTACCGAACACGGGGCTGGCACGCTGATCATGGAAGAATAAGCAGGGCGAAGGACCTGCGATGACAGTGATCGACTTTTATGCCATTGCAAAGATGAAATCGGCGTCATCCAGCACATCTGCGCTGAGAACTTGGTCTGAATTGAAACGAACAATCAACTCTGCGTCGCCCGCGCTGTCAGAGATCTGCACCCAGCGAACGCTGCCATTGCCGCCGATCAAATTCTCAATCTGCAGATTACCCAAACCGGTGGCTCCAAAGGCGGAAACATCGATTTGATCGGTGCCCAGATCAAAGTCACGCAGAGTGTCCCGCTGACCATCATCACCAAATGCAAAGATCTCTGGGCCAGACTGGCCCCGCAGATTATCCAGTCCAGATGTGTCATTTACTATCGTAGAGACTGGCTCAGGCAGCACCAATGGCTCATCTGCAAACACGAAACGGTCAGCCGTCAAGGCCGCGGCTGAGGTTGGCGTATCGTTCAGAAAACGCACGATCACCTCATCCACGTCTTCTGGCCCAGCGATCGCCACCCAACGTACCTCACCGCTTCCATTGACCAATTCTGTTAGTGCAAGATCATCAAGGCTTGCCGCGCCCAGCGCTGTCACATCCAGCACATCTTCTACGACATTAAAGTCACGGATCACATCGCGATCGCCGTCGCGGGCGAGAACAAAGCGTTCTGCATCTTCCGTGCCCTGAAACGTATCCCGAAAAAAATTGTCCAACACTTGGATTAGAGGTTCTGGGTCGATCGGGCGAGGCGTTCCCGCAGTGAAAACGAACTTATCCGCGGTCAACGCAGCTTTATCGGTCGCCCCTGAGTCGGCAAATCGGACGATAAACTCTGCATCGCCTTCGCGATCGGTGACTTGAACCCAGCGAATGCTGCCATCGCCGCCCAAAAGATTTGTCAACCTAAGGTCATCCAGCGATGAGGCCTCCAGTTCAGAAACGTCAAGCAGGTCATTCGCTGGATCGAAGCCAATAACGAGATCCCGGCTCTCGTCGTTAAAGAACAAAAAGGTTTCATTGGCGTCCGTACCGCTTAGCCGCCCAGGTGTTGGTCCTAAGTTGTCTCTTATCCCGATATCCAGATCCGCCAGAGCAACTGGCCCGAACCCCGCAACGTTGTTGGCGAGACCGTCTTGGTCGATCTGATTGTCGAAAACCTCTAGCTCCAACTGCAGTCTCGACGAAAAGTCCAGCACCTCGGCGCTACGGCGGACGAGAACTTCTTCGTCCCTTCCTTCGCCCGGTTGCAAAGGACTGAAAACCGTCGCCGCAGAGAAGAAAATTGGCTGTCCGGATGACGTCACATCTTCCAACGCAATCCTGAACGAAAAGTTTTCTTCGCGCGTTGTATCCGAAACATTCACGATCGAATATCTGACTTCGAGCAAAACCTGGTCCGTTTCGTCTCGAACCAACAAAAGCGGCAGCACCGAAGCGGCCAAATCGCTACCAAACTCATCCATGAAATCACCCTGCTCAAGCCCCAAATCGGAACGTGCTTCGACGCTGGTAGAAATGCAAGCCTTGTCAATGCAAGGCTTCGGGTCGATCTGCCTGGGCAGGACTTCTCGGTCTTCCAGATGACGCTGTAGCTCTGGCCAAAGAAGGCCAGAAGGAGATCCGCGACTCGGTGATCTTGCATAGCGGTCCGAAAACTACGCCGGTGTGCAGTCGGCGTACGTACCGGCTTTAGCTCCTCTGAGACCTGGAAACCCGGTCAACTGCCCACAATCGGCACGATCCAGAGATGTCCGTTTGCGCGATAGAGATGGACGATGCCGAAATATAGATCCTCGATAACATGTCCCCATATTCCGTAGGGATTTCCTTTAGCCGCATAGATCTGCTGATAAATCGTCGAGATCGATTGGATGATCTCTCGTTTTGTGAAGCCCCGCCGACTGGCTGCTTTGAAGGCATATGAAACGGGTTGATCAATCGGGTAATCGACGATCACGACAGCCTCGCGGTCCTTCGCAACTATGAGTTCTGGATCGATTAGACGTTGCAGCGCGCTGGGCAATTCAGCGATGCTGACGAAATCATCCTCGTCATCATACCCAACTTCGAGTTGTTCCTCGGTAGCTCTAAACCACATATCCAGGACCAGACAGTCTTCACCACCATGGCATTGCGGGGCGCCGTCAGGTCTTTTCACCAGCGTCGGGCGCTCCATCCGCTCTCGGCGGCGCGGCCTTTGGGACCAGCGGGCGCTCTTTCGTGTCAAACTTCCAACTCAGCCGATGGTATAATCGGGAAAAACAAACCGCCAGATCGCAGGCCGAACCAGCGTTCACCATCAACCTCTTCGTGTTCGCCAATCTCGACCAGGCGGTAATAGCTTTTGCGGTCGATCAATGCCTCGAGCCCGCTGCGGATGTGCACATAGGGCGACGGCTCGCCACTATCCGGGTCCCGGACTACACGAATCTCATTTTCCGGTCCTGCAACCGAACGGTCGCCGATATTGGTCTCGAATGTAATCGTTTGCGCCAGACCAGCATCTGAAACTTCAAAATCTACTGCGACGAAGGGTGCATCGTCGACCGTAATCCCAATTTTTTCGACCGGTGTGACCAGATAGTATTTCCCATCCTCGATCTTCAGGACCGAGGCGAACAATTTGACCAGCTCGACCCGCCCAATCGGTGTGCCCAAGTACCACCAAAGGCCGTCACGGCCGATTCTGATGTCCAGATCCCCACAATAGGGTGGGTCCCAAAGATGTACCGGCGCTGGCCCGCGAGCACTTTTTGTTGCGGCTGCCACGGCCTTTGCGAGGTTGTCAGCCGCCGCTGGATCGACAGCTTGATTACCGTTATCAGACATTTGTTAACCTTTGTTGCCTTGGCAATGCCGTACATAGCTTATCTTATGTTCTGATACGATGGCGCAACGCAGCAGATTCGGAGTCCTAAGACATGTCAGACCCAGTTGCCGAAATTGAGTCGGCAGGACAGAAGTTGTCCGATGCAAGGGCAGAGATCGCAAAGCGTATCGTCGGCCAGGATGATGTCGTCGCGCTCAGCCTGACGGCCATAATGTCGGGTGGGCATGCCCTTTTGGTCGGCGTTCCTGGCCTGGCAAAGACCCGGCTGGTGGAAACGTTAGGGACCGTTCTGGGCCTTTCGGCGAACCGAATTCAGTTCACACCGGATCTTATGCCTGCGGACATCCTTGGGTCCGAAGTGCTGGAAGAAGGCACCGATGGTGGCCGGACCTTCAAGTTCATCAGGGGTCCGGTCTTCACCCAACTTCTGATGGCGGACGAGATTAACCGCGCCAGTCCGCGAACCCAATCGGCACTTCTGCAGGCCATGCAGGAACACCGGGTCACCGTCGCCGGCCAGGATATGGATCTGGACGAACCTTTCCACGTCCTGGCAACCCAGAACCCGATCGAACAGGAAGGCACCTATCCACTGCCCGAGGCGCAGCTGGACCGGTTTCTTCTGCAAATTGATGTGGATTATCCAAGCCGCGATGAGGAACGCGACATTCTAATTGCGACCACCGGCGTCGAAGAGGCCGAATCCAGCCAGGTTCTGGATGGACCTGCACTTATCGCGATGCAAAAGATCATACGGGCGATGCCGGTCGGCGACAGCATCGTCGAGGCGATCATCAGCCTGGTCCGTGCGGCCCGACCCGGAACGCCGGATGCAGCAGATATCTCCACGAAACGCCTGGCCTGGGGTCCAGGCCCCCGTGCGGCACAGGCTTTGATGCTGGCCGTTCGCGCCCGGGCGCTGCTGCAGGGCCGACTGGCGCCGTCGCTGGAGGACGTCCACGCCCTGGCCCCTGCTGCGTTGACCCATCGTATGGCACTCAGCTTCGCGGCCCGCGCTGAAGGCGCATCGATCAACGGCGTAATCACGGAACTTCTGGCACAACAGAAATTGGCCGCGGTTGCGTGACCCGGATTGCGGTTATTGCTTTGTGCGCTTTTTGTGCAGTGCTTCCTCAAGCCTCTGCTTCGGAGGATCCTAAAGCTCTGGCAGCGACGATTATCCGCGATGTCTGCGTTACAACTCTGCCGGACTTCAAAGAGGCCATTGACCGGGCTGCAGAATTGAACCTTTTGGAGCGCGACAGCGATGATGTGGCAACGGACACCGACACGAAAGTCAGCCTGACCGTCACCGGCAAGCAAGAGGTCTTTGGAATTCCCATAGAGCCGCTTTGCGTGGTGAATCTGCTGAATCACGAAGGGAAAGACTTGCTGGAAACCGCCGAGGCACTTGCAACAGACCTTGGTACCGAGATCGAGAAAGAGGGCGATGGGACAGATATGGAGGACGACGGGATCACCTGGTACTTCAATCATCGCGACCGCCCGCTGAGTTTGACCCTGCTGCAAGACAGCGTTTTCGGACTTTGGACATCCGCCATCCTGTCGCTCAGCACGGTGGGTGAACCATGAACACGACCCCCCAGACCCGCGCCGATTACCTGCGCCGTGATGCAGAGAAAATCTCTGGTTCTTTGCCGCCATTGCTTGTCGAAGCGGAACGTCTGGTTTCGAATTTGGCGATCGGCGTGCACGGACGTCGGCGATCGGGCATCGGCGAAACATTCTGGCAGTATCGTGCAGCGCAACCCGGTGACAGTCTCGGCCAAATCGATTGGCGCAGATCCGCCCGATCAGATCGCTTGTTTGTTCGGGAAATGGAATGGGAGGCCGCTGAATCGGTCCTGCTTTGGTGCGATCGCGCCCAGGCCATGGATTTCAAATCTGACCAAGTCGACTGGACTAAGTCTGACCGTGCGCGTCTGCTAGCCACCGCAATTGCTGTTCTTCTGAACCGGGGCGGCGAGAGGTTTGGGCTTTTGGGCACAGAAGCTGATCGGCCGAGAACCGGTGAAACGCAGTTGATGCGGGTCGCCGCGCTATTGGATGCGCAAAACCATAATGCGCCCGATTTCGGCGCCCCACCGCATGGAAACATGCCAAAGGCAGGGAAGGCGATTTTTATATCCGACTTTATGGGACCGCGGGATGCGGTCTTCCCGGCTTTGTTAAATGCGGCCGGACAGGGCACCGGCGGAATATTCGTGATGGTTCTGGACCCGATGGAAGAGGAGTTCCCCTTCCACGGACGCACACGGTTTGAATCGGTTGCCCGTCAAGTCAGGCATGAAACGGATCAGGCCGCCAGCTTGCGCGATGCCTATCTGGCCCGGTTGGAAGAAAGACGCGAAGATCTGGCGGGTGTCGCCCGCCGCGCAGGATGGCAACTGCTCATGCACCGAACGGATGAAAGCCCGCGCAAACCATTGGTCCACATACATGACATATTGGGGGGCACCTGATGCTGAGCATCGGCACGCTTGCCTTCCTGAACCCTTGGGTTTTGGCCGGTCTGATCGGCTTGCCGGTCCTATGGTGGCTGCTGCGCACCATACCGCCGAGCCCGAGGACCCAAACCTTTGCCGGCGTTCGTCTGCTGCTGGGCCTGGAGGACGAGGATCGCCAATCCGACAAGACGCCGTGGTGGCTGTTGCTGCTGCGCTGTCTGGCGGTAGCCGCTGCGCTGATTGGGCTGTCGCAGCCGGTCTCCAACCTGCTGACCCGACTGACAGCCGGAAGTGGTCCGATACTGGTGCTTATGGATCAGGGATGGGCCAGCGCCCCGGAATGGGCCGACCGCACTGCGGCGGCTCGGGCCATTCTGGAAGAAGCAGATCAGGCTGGTCGTCAGGTGATTTTGTGGCCCGCATCTGATCCAGGTGCCCCGCCGGTGACGTCGGCAAAAGAGGCCGAGGCGATTTTAGGGTCATTGGCGCCCCGCCCGTGGGAGCCTGATCACGCAAGCGTCCAGCAGGCGCTTTCGACTGATGATCGCGGCATCACGGAAACCGTCTGGCTACAGGATGGCTTGGCGCGTGATGGGACGGAAGACCTGCTCGACACTCTGACATCCCTGGGTCCGCTTAGGATCGTGACCAGTGAAGCACCGGCAAACGCGTTGACACCCCCGCGGCTAGAGGACGGCATGCTGCGTGCGGATGTTTTGTCTGCCGCAGAAGGCGGAGTGGCACAGGTAATTGCTCTGGCGCGATCGGAAAGCGGCGGCGAACGTCGGATCGCCGTTGTTGATGCGCCAATCGAAGAGGGCGGGCGGGCAACCGTCACAATCGATCTACCGCAGCAATTGCAGGATACGGTGACACGGATCACCCTGGCGGATCGGCCAAGCGCGGGCGGCGCCGCTTTTGCCGATGGCGCCATCCGGCGCATCACCATGGGCCTCGTTGCCCCGCAAACCGAGCAAGCGGTGACGACGTTGACCTCACCGACGCACTATCTGGAAAAGGCGCTGGTACCTTGGGCGGATATTCGCGCCGGAACCTTAGCCGATCTTATCGGCGATTTACCGCCAGCAGTGATCCTGGCCGATCACGGAGATCTGCCGGAAGATCAACGCGAGGCGTTGATCGCGTGGATCGAAGAAGGCGGTCTGCTGATCCGTTTTGCCGGACCTCGGCTAGCTGCTTCTATCGGTGCTCAGGGGTTTGGCAGCGCGCAAGTGGATGATCTCCTTTTGCCTGTCCGCCTACGCCGTGGCGGACGCGTCCTGGGTGGGGCGCTGGCCTGGTCATCACCCCGTGCGTTAGGTCCCTTCGTGGAAAACAGCCCGTTCCGCGGTCTGGAGCCGCCCGAAGAGGTCGATGTCCGCACCCAGGTACTGGCAGAACCTTCGCCGGATCTCGCTGACCGTGTGTGGGCCTCGTTGGACGATGGCACGCCGCTGGTTACAGCGAAGCAGATCGGCGACGGGCAAGTCGTCTTGTTCCATATCTCGGCTGACGCCGAATGGTCGTCATTGCCGCTATCGGGCCTCTTCGTTGAGATGCTGGGCCGCATTACAGCGCTGGCTCCGGGGCAGTCTTCAGGCCTGCCGGATACCGCTGACCTGGCCGGAACTTTGTGGAGCGCCGAAGTCCTTATGGGACCTAATGGCGACGCTGAGCCGGTGCCCGGTATCCAAGACAATGTCCCAGGCGAACGTTTGGCCTCGGGCCTGCCGGGACCGGATATGCCGCCCGGCATCTATACCAAGTCCAATCTTTCCACGGATCGATCCGACGCAGAAAGCGTAGTGATTAATCTGTTCCGCACCGAAGATTCGCTGACGACATTTCCTGCGGCGCCTGCTGGGGCTGTCGTTGAAACACTTGGCGGGACCGCACCCCAGCGATACGGGCCCATTTTGCTAGCAATCGCAGTCATCTTGATCGCGCTGGACGTTCTAGGGACGTTGATTGCGTCTGGACGGCTCGGGTCTCGAACTGCCACCTCAACTCTAATCTTTGCTTTGGCAGCGATGACCGCTGCCGATGCCACGGCACAATCGGACAATGGCGCTGCGGTCGAAGTAACTGCAGAAACAACATTGGGCTACATCCGCACGGGGGACGAACGGATTGACCGAACCTCTGCTGCCGGAATGGCTGGACTGGCGGCGGCCATGAGCCAACGCACGGCAGTCGAGCCTGGCCCCTCGGTCGGTGTGAACCCGGCAACGGATGAGCTGAGTTTCTATCCTGTCCTTTACATGCCGCTGACGGCTGCGACCTTGCCGAGCCGGGAAGGATTAGAGGCCCTGGCCCGGTATCTGCAAGGCGGGGGCATGTTGATCATCGATATGCAAAACGGGGCATCCGGATTTGGTGGCGCATCCGCCACGCAGATGCGCGAGGTCGCGCGGGCGCTGAACCTGCCGCCGCTGCAACCCGTTGGCGAAGACCATGTGCTGACGCGCACATTCTACCTCTTATCAAGCTTCCCGGGCCGTTGGCGTGGTGGTCGGATCTGGGCCGAGGCAGCCCCCAAGCGAGAGGTTGAAGAGACCGCCGATATCCCGCAGTTTGACCGGGTGGATGACAATGTATCTCCGGTCATCGTCGGGTCCGCTGACTGGGCCGCCGCCTGGGCAATCGATAATCAGGGCTTTCCGATGTTTCCGATCGGACGTCCCGGCGACCGCCAACGCGAAATGGCCGTGCGATTTGGCGTGAATGCGGTGATGTACGCGCTGACGGGCAACTATAAGTCTGATCAGGTCCACGCACCGGCGGTTCTGCAAAGGTTGGGACAGTAGCATGGGCGATCTTTCCATCAGCTTCGCACCGCAGCTCCCAATTGTCACTTTATGGATTCTTGCGGCCCTCGCCCTTGGGGGCGTCGCAGCAGCGCTTTATTGGCGATTGTCGGGCTGGTTCCCGCGTGCGTTGGCCTTCGGGGTGCTGTTGCTGGCCTTGGCAGGCCCGCAATTGCGCCAGGAAGACCGTGAAGGCCTGCCCAATGTCGCCTTCATGGTGGTCGACAAAACGGCCAGCACAACGCTGGAGGATCGGAGCGCTCAGATAGATGCCGCCGCCGCTGAACTTGCGGATAAGGTTCGGGCAATTTCAACGACCAGTGATCCGTTCGAGTTGGTGACAGTCGAGGTTGGCCCAGATGCGTCTGACGCAGACCGGGGCACACAGCTTCTGACGGCGTTGGATGAGGCTTCGGCCCGCGTTGCGCCCGCTCAGATCGCTGGGGCTTTCCTGATCACCGATGGGCAAGTCCATGACCCAGAGCGGCTGGATGCTTTTCCCGGCCCGGTTCACGGCCTTATCGCAGGCGAACAAGACACGTTCGACCTGCGGCTGGCCCTGGAAACGGCGCCAGCATTCGGAATTGTCGGCGAAGAGGTGGTTTTCCGCCTGCGGGCTGAAGCCCTAGGCACAACGCCTTCAGCAGTTGGTCAACGTGTGCCCGCCACTGTATCCGTGGATGGCGGCACACCCCGGCCATTTTTGCTCGAACTTGGAACCACTATCGATTTGTCCATCGACATCGAACACGGCGGGCCAACGGTTGTCGATATTCAACTGCCCAAACATCCAGACGAGCTGACGGATCGAAACAACCGCATCATCTCCACCGTCAACGGCGTACGCGATCGGCTGCGAGTGCTGTTGGTGTCTGGCGAGCCGCATCCAGGTGGCCGCACATGGCGTGATCTGTTGAAATCCGACCCAACGGTCGACCTGATCCATTTCACCATTCTAAGGCCTCCGGCGAAACAAGATGGCACACCTGTCTCGGAACTCTCGCTGATTGCCTTTCCAACCCGCGAACTGTTTTTGGAGAAGATCACCGGCTTCGATCTGATCGTCTTTGACCGGTACCGTTGGCGCGGTGTCCTATCGTCGGGTTACCTGGCCAATGTTGCGCGCTATGTCCGTGAAGGTGGCGCGATCCTGGTTGCTTCCGGGCCGGCCTTTTCCGGTGCGCAGAGCCTTAGCCGGACGCCCCTGGCGGATGTCTTACCGGCAGCACCGACCGTAAATATCATCGAACGCAGTTTTCTGCCGACGGTCACCGAGCTTGGACAGCGCCATCCCGTCACCGCAGGGTTGGCCCCCGTCACCGGACCACCGACATGGGGCCAATGGCTGCGGCAGATTGATGTGGATCCCAGATCCGGCCACGTCGTCATGGCGGGTGATGAAGGAAAGCCCCTGCTGATCCTGGATCGGGTCGAGGACGGTCGCGTGGCACTTTTAGCCTCGGACCATGCATGGCTTTGGTCCAGGGGCTATGACGGTGGCGGGCCTCAGGCCGATTTGCTGCGGCGGGTTGCACATTGGCTGATGAAAGAGCCGGAATTGGAAGAAGAGGCGCTGTTTGCACGCGTCGATGGCGAAAACGTTGTAATCGAGCGTCGATCGCTTGCTGATGAAAGCCCAGACAGCGTCCGTGCTGCGCCGCCGGATGGCGGTGAGGTTCAACTTTTACCCTATACCGAGGTAGCGCCCGGTCGCTGGCAAGCCCTTCTGGAAGGCGCGGAACAAGGATTATGGCGGCTGGAGGATGCAGACGCCAAGGCAGTTGCTGCTGTCGGCCCGCCCAGCCCGGCAGAGTACGCCAACCCTCTGGCAAGTGACGCGCTGCTTTCGCCTTTGGTCAAGTCAACCCGCGGCCAAATCGCGTGGCTGTCGGAACAGACCCCATCAGTGCGCGCTATTGGCGAAGATCGCCGCGCAGGCGGGCGTGGGTGGGTCGGATTGGTCACCCGCGACGCCTATCGTGTAACCGGGGTCAGGCTGCATCCGTTGATGCCTGCCTTGCTGGCAGCGGCTTTAATTGGTGCATTTCTGCTGGCAGCGTGGATGCGTGAGGGGCGCTAGAGAGACAAAGCTGGAGCAATGCGGTAGCGTTAAGTTCCACTCGCTGTCTCTTTGGTATGATCGACTTAGGTGTCCGGCCGTTGGCCATACCTATGCGGCCATACGATTTATCTGACGGCTTCATTAATGGGATCTCCTGACCCATCAAAACGGGAGCTTTTTTTGTATAGCCGAGCGATTCCCAGTCTCGGACCACAAACACATAAATCAATTCAACTTTATCTTAAATATTCCACGCTAGGTTCCGCGCCGGTAATGCGTGCTGCGCGTCCAGCCCGCTTGATTTCGGTCATGGCTTAGCGCGCTTAGAGTTGCTGCGTTTCCTTTTTCCCTTCAGAGATGGATTTTTCAAATGAAATACCTCTTGTTACCTTTGATCATGTTGTCTGTTTCAGGTTGCGATCCATTCCGTATGATCGCGCCGCGTACCGTTTCCGGGTTTCAATCCGGCGGCATTTTAGGTGCGCTGGACGGGGCCACTGGCGCCATTTTAGCCAGATGCAAAACCTTGGACGGCGTGACGGTCCGCGTCGCTGTCGATGGTCTCGCAGATTTGGCTGGTCAGTCCGACCGGCTTGGCCAAGTGCGTGATCTGCGCGAGACCGCTTGCGAAAACGCGTCGCGTGTGAACGCGGTGTTAACCGAATAGGCCTTTTCACCGATGCTGCCGGGCGCTACAGAACGCGCCCGGTAACTTGAGGCTGACCATGGCCAGGAAACGCAAGGGCCGGCCGATCCATGGCTGGCTTATCATCGATAAACCGAAGGGCGTGACCTCGACCGCCGTGGTCAACAAGGTGCGGTGGGCCTTGCAGGCCCAAAAGGCCGGACATGGCGGCACGTTGGATCCGCTGGCGACAGGTATGCTGGCCATCGCCTTGGGCGAGGCAACGAAGACTGTCTCGATCGCCCAGGAATGTCTGAAGACTTATCGTTTCACCGTCCGCCTGGGCCAGCAGACGACCACCGATGATGCTGAAGGCAAGATTATCACAACATCAGATCTACGCCCCAGCGATGCAGACATCGAAGCGGCGCTACCGTCTTTCACCGGAGATATCGAGCAAGTCCCTCCGCAGTTTTCTGCCGTCAAAGTCGAGGGCGAACGGGCTTACGATCTGGCCCGCGATGGTGTGGATTTGGACTTAGCGCCGCGTCCGCTTTATGTGGAGAAACTGGCGCTGATCGAACGCCCTGATCCAGATCACGTCGAACTGGAACTGGTTTGCGGCAAGGGCGGCTATGTCCGCTCGATCGCCCGGGATCTGGGCGAAGTCCTTGGGTGCCATGGTCACGTGGCAAGATTGCACCGTGTCTCTTCCGGCGGCTTCACGTTAGACAATGCAGTGAACTTCGAAGATCTGAACGAAGAATTCCGATCATCGGACAGCCTGCCGCCTTTGCTGCCCCTGGAAGCCGGTTTGAAGGATTTACCGGAAGTAGCGGTCAAACCAGAACAAGCAGTACGGCTGCGCAATGGAAATCCGACACAGATTACTTTCTCGGATCTGAATTACGGTGATCAGGCGTGGGCCTCCGTCGATGGAAACGCAGTCGCCCTGGTTATGTACAAAGCCGGGATGCTGCACCCCAGCCGGGTTTTCATGGTGGATTAAGTGGCAATCAGATGTGCTGCAGCAGTGCAGTAAATGCGTCTGGCAGGACCAGCATCACGGCAAAAATCGACGTGAATGCACAAATCACCAACATCATGATTGAGCCGATTATGTTGTCCATCTTGGCTTTTCCTCTCAAAATTGAGTGCGACTATTCTTGGCGACGCGGAAAAGAAAAGCTGTAACGGATGCTACGCAATGAACGAATAACTCATCCTTAGTGACGTAAGGTAAGCTTCAATTTTGGTGATTCTTGGCCAAAAGTGGGGTCTTGTCGTGCCTATGTCGGTGCCCTGTCTGCACTGGTTGCCGCTGTACCGTCGAATTTCATTCAAAAGCGATTCCGACACCGACCCGCTGTGGGTTAGGCGATTTCACTGGATTTTTGTAGAAAACGCCGCCATATAGCGCCGCATTGTCCATTTGTGGACAAAATCCGATTCTCGCTGACCGTGCTGGACGACATCCCGGCCCTGGCCGGTGGGATCGGTTTAAACGATAAAAGAAAGGAAATCCCGATGTCGATTGCGCCCGCGCGTAAGGAAGAGCTGATCAAGGAATACGCCACCAAAGAGGGCGATACCGGCAGCCCAGAGGTTCAGATCGCGATCCTGACCGAACGGATCACTAACCTGACCGAGCACTTCAAAGGCCACAAGAAAGATAACCATTCACGTCGTGGTCTACTGAAAATGGTGTCCCAGCGCCGCAAGCTGTTGGATTACACCAAAGCCAAAGATGAAGCCCGGTACCAGGACATCATCAAACGGCTTGGCATCCGCCGCTAAACCGACAAGCGCGTCCCATGGGCGCGCTTTTGCTTTTGGGCCGGTCCGCCAGCCCGTGGCCATGTCGTGGCCCGAATGGTCGCACCCACGTCCGAGCGTGCCCGCCCCTGACCCAAGGCGCGGTGCCATGGCACATATGAAACCGGGTCCGTGCCAGAGGGGCACGCTGGGCGGTCCACACCATACGGGTGGGGCCGCATGAAAAGGAAAATGAATGTTTGATATCGTACGCAAAGAAATCGAATGGGGTGGAGAAACGCTTAGTTTCGAGACAGGCAAGGTTGCCCGTCAGGCCGATGGCTCGGTCATCGTGACCTATGGCGAAACCACCGTAATGGCCAACGTCGTCTTCGACAAGCACCCGAAAGTGGGCCTGGATTTCTTTCCCCTGACCGTCAACTACAATGAAAAGTACTATGCCGCGGGCAAGATCCCCGGCGGCTTCTTCAAACGCGAAGCGCGTCCCACAGAAAAAGAAACCCTGACCAGCCGCCTGATCGACCGTCCAATCCGTCCGCTGTTTGTACCGGGCTTCAAGAACGAAACCCAGGTCATGATCACAGTGCTGTCGCACGATATGGAAAATGACCCGGACATCGTCGGTATGATTGCGGCCTCTGCGGCTCTGACCATATCCGGTGCCCCATTCCGCGGCCCGATTGGCGCGGCCCGCGTTGGCTTCGTAGACGGCAACTATGTACTGAACCCGAAAGTCGACGACATGCAAAAGCTGGTCGACAATCCGGAACAACGCCTGAACCTGGTTGTTGCAGGCACCAAAGACGCCGTGATGATGGTGGAATCGGAAGCCTACGAACTGTCCGAAGACGAAATGCTGGGCGCGGTCACATTTGGCCATGACGCCATGCAGCCAGTGATTGATGCGATTATCTCGCTGGCCGAAGAAGCGGCGAAAGAGCCGTTTGACTTCGTGCCAGAAGATCACTCGGACCTCTATGCCAAAATCAAAGGCATGGCCGAGGCCGAAATTCGCCAGGGCTTTGCGATCCTGGACAAGCTGGAGCGTCAAGAATTCCTGGGCAATGCGCACCAGAAGGTCAAAGAGGCTCTGGCTGAAGAGCACCCCGACGAAGAAGGCGCGATCAAGTCCTGCCTGAAGCAACTGGACTCGGAAGTGCTGCGCGGCGATGTGATTGCCAGCGGTAAGCGCATCGACGGTCGTGACCTGACGACGGTGCGTCCGATTGTGTGCGAAGTCGGCATGCTGCCTCGGACCCACGGCTCGGCCCTGTTTACCCGTGGTGAAACGCAAGGCCTGCTGGTCACCACGCTTGGCACCGGCGATGACGAACAGATCATCGATGCCTTGGAAGCTGAATGGCGCGAGCGCTTCCTGCTGCACTATAACTTCCCATCCTACTCGGTGGGTGAGACCGGGCGCAACGGCCCTCCGGGACGGCGCGAGATTGGTCACGGTAAGCTGGCATGGCGCGCGCTGCAGGCAGTGCTGCCCCCGGCGACCGAATTCCCATACACGATCCGTCTGGTGTCCGAGATCACGGAATCCAACGGATCGTCCTCGATGGCCACGGTCTGTGGTGGGTCGCTGTCCATGATGGACGCTGCGGTTCCGCTGAAGGCGCCGGTGGCTGGCGTCGCCATGGGTCTGATCCTGCAGGAAGATGGCCAGTACGCCGTGCTGACGGATATTCTGGGTGACGAAGACCACCTGGGCGACATGGATTTCAAGGTGGCCGGAACCGAAGCTGGGATCACCTCGCTGCAGATGGACATCAAGATCGCGGGTATCACACCTGACATCATGAAAGTCGCTTTGGCTCAGGCCAAGGACGGCCGGATGCACATTCTGGGCGAAATGGCCAAGGCGCTGTCCGAAGGCCGTCAGGAATTCTCGGCCCACGCCCCGCGGATCGAGACCATGCAGATCAATCCGGACAAGATCCGCGAAGTCATCGGCTCGGGCGGCAAGGTTATTCGCGGGATCGTCGAAGAATCGGGTGCCAAGGTTGATATCAACGACGACGGCGTCATTAAGATCGCCTCGCCAGATGGCGCCGCAATCGAGAAAGCCTACGAGCTGATCAACGCTATCGTGGCCGAGCCAGAGGCCGGCAAGATCTACACCGGCAAGGTCGTGAAGATCATGGATTTCGGTGCCTTCGTGAACTTCTTTGGCAAGCGCGATGGCCTAGTTCACATTTCCCAGATGACGTGGGAACGGGGCGCCAATCCGAAAGACCTGGTAAAGGAAGGCCAGGAAGTGAAGGTCAAGCTGATCGGTTTTGACGACCGCGGTAAGACCAAACTTTCCATGAAAATTGTTGACCAGGAAACTGGGGAAGAGATCGAAAGACCGGCGAAGCCGGAAAAACAAGAACAGCCAGCAGAAAGCTGAGGTGAACTAAACCCTCCTTTAAGCCCGGCCTTTTGGCCGGGCTTTTTTTAATTAGGTCGTGGTTTTGGTGGGTATCCGTCCTCGGTTTCCACGCACCAGCCAAATCGCGGACCACTGACCCAGTTCGGCTTATAGTTCCGCGCCCAGCCGTAGTAGACGCCAACCGTTGTTCCGTCCGCAAGCACGACCGTGCCTTGGCATTGAATGATTCGATTGTTCTCCGTCCCCGGAACTTCGCTGACGTCCCGCACCTCGGACAGTTTCGGCAGAATCACAGGCGGCGTTTCCTGGGCCTTCCATTTTCGGCGGTTTTCATAGTTCAGCTTGAACAAGTTGATGGTGGGCCGAGCATCACAGGTCTTGCCAGGAAAATTACCGAACGCTGTCAAACAGGACGGTAAGGCGAGTAACGGCAACGCCATTAATGCGTACTTTGAGTAATGCATTTGGTCATTCCGTCAAAATGCAATGAAGTGACGTGAGTTTATCCTTGTAGCCATCAGACGAGATGTAGCGGATGTCACATTGGGCCTTGGGCTCACTGACAACCGGCCCGGCAGGTCGTATTGAATTGTACAAAGTTGTGCAGACGTCTCAGGTTGTCCGCCGATAAAGAGACATCTTGATTTAATTTAAGACAAATTTCCCGCTTCGGATCAGCGAGGTTTTCCACAAATTTGCATAAATTTGCGGATGTCTATCAATCGATGTGCGAGATTTCGTAAATGTTCAATCATCAGTTGGCCGGGTTCGCAATCGCGGTTGCGATGCTTTGCGGGATGATAACTGACGGAGCGGCCGATCCTCTGAACCCTTCGACCGAAGGGTTTGTCGACAACTTCAAGTCGTTGGAACAGTCAGACTGGTACGTGGCCAAGTACACCGCGACCCATCCTTGGTTCGACGTCGATTGGCTCCCTGACGCCGTGACGATCGAAAAGGGTCTGAACCTGGCTTTGGCTCCGACACCGGCAGGGCCGAAGGGTTTCTCTGCCGGGTCCCTGCGCCGTCATTTGCCGACGGGATACGGCCGATATGAAGTCGTGATGCAACCTGCCAAGGGGGAAGGTGTCATAACCGGGTTCTTTACGTATACCGGGCCTTACTATGGCACCCGCCATGACGAGATTGATATCGAGTTCTTGGGCAAGGACACGACGCAGATCCATGTGGCGACCTTTGTGGACGGCGATCTGACCAACAAGTTCATCGATCTGGGTTTCGATGCAGCAGATCGCCCTAGGCGCTATGCGTTCGAATGGCGGCCCGACAGCGTGCGCTGGTTCGTTGGCGACAAATTGATCCATGAAATGACATCGGCGGACGGGACGGTGCCGAAGTTTCCCGGCATGTTGTTTGCGAACATCTGGGCGGCAGACCCGAAAATTTCCAATTGGTCCGGGACAATCAAACCGGGAATTGCGGGAACATCGCGCGTTAGCTGCATCTCATTCGCGCCATTGCGTGGTGGCGAGATCGCAAAACCAATAACTCAATGCACCGAATGACCTAACAAGACAAAATTGGCGTTTTCTATTTCAGCGGGAAAATAGCCCCTGAAACTAGACAAAAAGGCGACTTTTTTGGGCTGCAGGCTGGCCTGCGGCCCATTTTCGTTCATGATACCGCCAAGCCAGTGGATTACGCGTTGGAAAGTTTCAGGACGGAGGAGAACCGAAATGTCCCTTATGAACTTGTTGAACCAGGCCCAAGGCGGCCAGGGATTGAGCCAATTGGCCGATAAATTGGGTCTGGACCAGGAGCAAGCCGGCGGGTTGGCTGGAATGTTAGCGCCTGCCATTGGGTCGGCTGCGAAAAAGCGCGCAGAGTCCGGTGGATTGGAGTCTCTGTTGAGCCAGTTGCAAGGCCAGGAACAGGGCGGATTGTTCGACAATCCGGCAGCGGCCGCCGAGCCAGAGGCCCGCGCCCAAGGCGATAGCTTCCTGGAGAAGATCCTTGGCTCACGCGATGCGACCCGCGAATTGGCAGCCGAGGCAGCGAACCGGTCCGGCGTTGAACAAAACAAGGTAGAGGAATTTCTACCCGCACTAGCGGCGATGCTGCAGGGCGGTATGCAGCAGCAGACACCCGACACCTCGATTTCCGGTCTGCTGACACAGATGCAGGGCGGTACGACGAACCAGGGTGGCGGCATCATGTCGATGCTCAGCGGTCTGCTCAGCACGCAGAACAAACCCGGCAGCGGCGGCCTGGATCTCTCGATGATCACCAATATGCTGGACGCCGATGGCGATGGATCTCCATTGGACGACATCTTGGGCAAGATTATGCGGTGACGCTTGCAGGGCGGGCCTAGATGCCCGCCCTTTTTTGACCATGCCATTCGTTGTGGGGACCTGCCTTGGCGCGCTCCGTTCTCTTCATCTGTACGGGCAACATTTTCCGCAGCATGACCGCTGAGTTTGCGCTGCGACGGGAACTGGGGACGGGGTCAGCAATTCGGGTATCTTCCGCCGGAACGGCACACCGGCCGGAACTGACTGTACGCGAGGACGTCGCCGACTATCTGCTCTCACTTGGCCTTAACGTCTCTAGCCACCAACGACGCACGCTGAGTTCTGACATCCTGGCAGCCCATGATGTCATTATTGCCATGAACAGCGACCATCAGCAGATCCTACAGGAACGGATCCAGCGTCATGTGCCAGTTTTCTTTGAAGCAGCCACCGGATCTCCCCATGACATGCCAGATGTCGATGATCTTTTTCCACCGGAAGACCATCTGAGCGCAGCGGCCCGCGAGCACGTCAAGAAAACCATCGACCTGATTATTGCTGAGACGCCGGAACTGGCAAGACGGCTGCGAACCAGCGCGCACTGAATTTCAAGGCCCCCAGGGCAGCGCCGTTGCCTAGCGCCTTTCCAGCCTCAGCGTCTCCAATCCTGCGATATCCAGAAACCACAAGTCGTTGCCAGCCCTTTGATACGTGACGGTACGACGTAGTGCCGAACGCGCGGCCTGCTCTTGTTCCGAAATGGCCGTTTGGCACCCAAAGGTGGTCGCGTCAAAGCGTCTGAACTCCAACTTGGGACCATCTATGGTATAGGCGCCGCTGAAGGTGTTGCAGCCTAAGTCACCCTCGATCGTCCCGTCCTCGTTCAAAGAAAAGAACATTGGCGTGTAGCCCAGCGGTTCTTGGCCGACAATTGCAACAATATCCCAGGACAGTCCTACCGGCGTGTCATCGCTAACGATGGGAACCACCTTCTGCATTGTAATCTGTGGCGACTCCGGCTCGAATGTTCTTAATACCGGAACGGGCGTCGTGGATCGAAACAGAACGTCATCGTCTATCACCAACCGCGCGATCAAGGAATAGGCCTGCCCTCGCCGGACGAGTTCTTCATCGTAATGCAGCACGAATGGCAGGGGCGTACCGGTTGCTGGCTTGAAGCTCATGCTGGACAGAACTGTCACGCGGCCCGCTTCGGTCAGATCGACCAGGTCGACAACCAGCATCGAGCCCCGGGGAACAGGGTCTGGTTCATCCCAGGTCGCGTTGCCTTCGATGGTCTGAATATCAGAAGCAAATGCTGCCGACGCAATCAGGCCAAGGCTAACCGTCCACCCGAATAGTTTCGTTCTTCGGGTCGTAGGGGCTGTCTTCCGTGATTTCAGCATCCCAAAGCTCTCGTTGCATGCGGACCTGAAGTTTCTGGCCAACGGTGGCCAAGTCAGGACGAACATAGCCTATGCCGATTTGCTTGCCGAAGTGAACGGAATACCCGCCAGAAGTCAGCCGCCCGACCTTTTCGCCGTCCAGCACCAGTGCCTCGCGGCCCCAGGGATCGGCATCGCCCGGCCCGTTGATCAGCAGGGTCACGCATTTGGCACGAACACCGGTTTTCTCGACCCCCGCCTTGCCCTTGAAGTCTTTGGACATGTCGACAAAACGGTCCAGGCTGCTTTCCAGAGGTGTCGCATCGCGGCCCAGGTCTGACCCAAAGGCGCGATAGGATTTTTCCTGGCGCAGCCAGTTCTGGGCCCGGGCGCCGACCAGTTTCAGACCGTGGGGCTCGCCCGCCGACATCAGCTGATCGAAAAGGTAGTTCTGCATTTCCATCGGGTGATGCAACTCCCACCCCAGCTCACCTGTGTAGGCAACCCGGATCGCGGTTGTCGGGCACATTTTCAGGTCCAGGGTGCGGGCCGACAGCCATGGGAAACGTTTGTTGGTGAGTGCGGTGTCAGGATCTGCATCCACGACCAAGGATTTCAGGACATCCCGCGACTTTGGTCCGGCAATGGCGAAGACGCCATACTGGCCGGTGACATTGGCCAGGTACATGGATCCGAACCGGTCGAGATTGTCCTCGACCATCTTCGCCAGATAGTCGCTGTCGTAGGATTCAGCCGCGCCTGCAGTGACCAGATAGTATATGTCTTCCGCCTGACGCAGGATCGTCAGCTCGGTCCGGATCGTACCCGCATCCGTTAATGCGTAGGTCAGGTTGGTACGCCCAACTCGGGGCAGCTTGTTGCAGGTCAGCCAATCAAGGAACGCGGTGGCGCCCGGGCCTTTCAGCACGTGCTTGGTAAATGCCGTGGCATCGATCAGACCAACGCCTTCCCGGATCGCCTTCGCTTCATCGACCGCATACTGCCACCATCCACCCCGGCGGAAGGACCGTGCATCGTGGTCAAAGCTGTCCGGTGCATTGATGGGGCCGAAATAGTTCGGGCGTTCCCATCCGTTGACCGCACCGAATTGGGCCCCCCGGGCCTTCATTCGGTCATAGCTGGGCGCGGTCTTTAGGGGGCGTGCTGCGGGACGTTCTTCGTCCGGATGGTGCAGAATGTAGACGTGGTCATAGCATTCTTCGTTCTTGCGGGCCGCATATTCCTTGTTCATCCACTGGCCGAACCGACGGGGGTCCAGGGACCACATGTCGATCTCGGCCTCACCCTCGGTCATCATCTGGGCCATGTAGTATCCCGTGCCGCCTGCAGCGGTGATCCCGAAGCTGAACCCTTCGGCCAGCCAGAAATTCCGATGCCCCGGCGCGGGGCCCACCAACGGGTTGCCATCGGGTGTATAGCATATCGGTCCGTTGTAATCGTCCTTCAGTCCTGCGGTTTCCGAGGATGGAATCCGGTGGATCATGGACATGTACTCAACCTCGATCCGTTCGAGGTCCAGATCGAACAAATCGGCGCGGAAGCTGTCCGGCACGCCATGGATGAACCGCGCTGGGGCGTTTTTCTCATAGGGACCTAGAATCCAGCCGCCGCGTTCTTCACGGACATACCACTTGGCATCGGCATCGCGCAGAACGGGGTGTTCGGGATTGTCTTTCCGCCACTCGACCAGCGCGGGGTCTGGTTCGGTGACGATGTACTGGTGCTCGACTGGGATCGCTGGCATCCGAATGCCGATCTGATCGGCAGTCCGTTGGGCATGGTTGCCGGTGGCGGTGACGACATGCTCGCACCGGATGGCGAACTCCTCTTCGGTGGCGATCAGGTTGCCGCCTTTTTCCGCCATAATGCGGCCTTTGACGATCCAATCGTCGCCATCCCGCTCATATGAATCCACTTGGGCTTTCCGCACGATCGTGGCGCCCAACTGGCGCGCGCCCTTCGCCATGGCCTGAGTCACATCGGCAGGGTTAATATAGCCATCAGTCGGGTGATAGATCGCGCCCTTCAGGTCTTCGGTCCGGACCAGCGGCCAGCGGGATTTGATCTGATCCGGGGTCAGCCATTCCAGATCGATGCCGACGGACTCCGCAGTAGACGCATACAGCATATATTCGTCCATGCGGTCCTGGGTCTGTGCCATGCGCAGGTTGCCGACGACCGAGAAACCCGCATTCAGCCCGGTTTCTTCCTCCAGTGTTTTGTACCACTTCACGGAATAGTCGTGGATGTGGCTGGTGGCGTAGGACATGTTGAACAGGGGCAACAGGCCCGCCGCATGCCAGGTCGAGCCGGACGTCAGTTCGTCCCGTTCCAGCAGGATGGTTTCCCAACCTGCTTTCGCCAGATGATAGGCGATCGAGGCGCCCACGGCGCCGCCACCCACAACAACTGCCCGTGCTTCCGATTTCATTGCTCTGTCCCCAGATCTGCGACTTATGTCGGCTTACCGCGTTCCCCCTGGCGATTCCATGGAATGCACGACTCACCTGCGCCCAGAATCGACACCATTCGTCAATGACATGTCTTCACGTCCTATTGAGGAAATGTCGTTAGAATTTTCAGCGAAGGGGTCCCATTTGAGATTGGGAAAGGGGTGTTCGATGTTTCGGAACCTACCGCGAACTGCGGTTCTATCGTTAGCTGGCCTGCAAAGCGGGTTGTGGACCACAGGTGCCGCAACTGCAGTGATGACGCCGTCTTTGGCCAAACGCAATTTATCAGCCGTCGCCCCGGACGTTCTTCAGGCGCCGGACTGGGATCTTGTGGAGTCAGCCTCGAGGCTACGAATCGACGGGATTAAGATTCTGCATTTGTTTGGCGAGGTGATGGATTTCGACGGAAATCCGATCCCGAACGCACGAATCGATATCTGGCAAGCTGGCCCTGATGGTTCCTATCGCGATGCTGATCTACCGACGACGTCCGCTTTTCGCGGATTTGGATCGGCAATTACAGACGACCTTGGGCACTTCATGTTTCGCACGATTTTGCCGATCGCCTATGGCAATAAGGCACCGCACATTCATGCCCGCGTCAGCCGTCCCCGCGGTCGTACGCTTGAGACGCGAATCTACTTGGTCGATGCGCCAGAGAACGATCGCGACTGGCACTATGGGTCACTGGGACCGTCCCAACAGGCGGCCTTGTCGATCGATCCGGTTGAGCGGCACGATGGCGATCTGGAAGCGGGCTTCAATTTTGTGGTCTAGCGCCGCGAATATCTGACATCCTGCCAGGCGCTGATTTCGCGGTCCCAACAGCCCAGAATACCACCGCAGTCGCTGACATACCGTCTCCACGGCCCATCAAAGATGTCAGCGATAAAACTGCCCGAGGTGAATGGCCGTACTTGAACGTTCATGTACGCTAAGGTGTTCCGCTCTAGGCTGGCGAGCGGTTGGGGGGGAAGCATAAGTTCCCGACACGGGTCACACGAACAAGCCCGTCTTTTCGAATTTTGTTACATCGATCAGGCCCAGATCGGAAATCCTGAGTTCCGGAATCACGACTAAGGCCAACAAAGAATGCTGCATGAAGGCGTTGTTCATCTCGCATCCACAGCGGCGCATCGCCTCCATCAACCGGTCACTTTGGGCGGCCACGCGAAACGCTGGTTCATCCGTCATCAATCCTGCGATCGGAAGTTCGATCAGCGCTATTTCTTCGCCATCTTTCCACATGCTGACCCCGCCACCGACATCGCGCAGCCGGTTGGCGGCCTCTGCCATGTCATTACGTGAGGTGCCGACCACGATCATATGATGGCTGTCATGGGCGACCGTGGACGCCAGCGCACATTTCTCGGTGTATCCAAAGCCGCTGACGAACCCGTTCGTCGTACCGCCGGTTGCGCGGTGGCGTTCAATCAACCCTACCTGGCAGATGTCGCGGGCGGCATCCATCTGCACCACGCCGTTCTCGACCTGTAGTTCTGCCTGCAACGCCCGGGTCGGCGCCTGATTCTCAACGACGCCAATAACCCGCGCGGTGACCTGTCCCGTGCCCAGCGGCGTGTGAATGTCGAAATCAGTGGCCGTCAATTGCCGACGCATGTTCACGGAATTGCGTGCCGAATCCGGGAACTGAAACTCTGGTGGATCGATCATCACCTGTCCGTCTTCAGCAACGAATTGACCTTGTGCCAAGACCAAATCGATCTTCAGCGTATCGAGGTCCGAGCACACCAGAATGTCCGCTCGGCGCCCCGGCGTGATGGATCCGATTTCCCGTTCTAACCCAAAATGCGTGGCTGTGTTCAAAGTCGCCATCTGGATGGCCTGGATCGGTTCGAGACCTTCGTCAATCGCATGGCGCACCACCCGGTCCATATGACCATCACGCACCAATGTGCCAGAGTGGCAATCATCAGTGCAGAGGATAAAGCTCCGCGAATCCAGCCCCTTTCTGGTGATTGCCGTGACCTGCGCGGCCACATCGTACCAGGCCGATCCCAGTCGCAGCATCGACCGCATACCCTGACGGACCCTGGCAATCGCGTCGATCTCACGCGTGCCTTCGTGGTCATCTTCGGCCCCGCCGGCGACATAGGCATGGAATGGCGTCCCCAAATCGGTCGAGGCATAGTGCCCGCCGACGATGCGGCCGGCGCGCTGTGCCTCGATGATTTCGCCAAGCATCTTCTGATCCCCGGCAGCGACGCCAGGGAAATTCATCATTTCGCCCAGGCCGATGATCAGCGGCCAAGTCATGGCCTCGCGGACGTCCTCCGGTCCCAGTTCGACGCCTGTCGTTTCTAATCCCGGGGCAGATGGTGCGCAGGATGGCATCTGCACATAGACATTGATCGGCTGCACCAGGGCTTCGTCATGCATAAGGCGGACGCCCGGCAGACCCAGCACATTGGCGATCTCATGCGGGTCGATAAAAATCGAGGTCGTGCCCCGCGGCATCACCGCCCGGACAAATTCGGTGACCGTCAGCATGCTGCTTTCAACATGCATATGCGCGTCACAGAGGCCCGGCACCAGGTACCGGCCTTCGGCTGCAATCACGTCGGTTTCGGATCCGATCATGCTGAACGCATCCGGGCCGCAATAGGCAATGCGGCCATCCGCAATTGCCACATCGGTGCCCAGGATGACCTCGCCCGAATGAACGTTCACCCAAGTGCCGCCACGGACCACTAAATCCGCAGGTTCGCGCCGCGCAGCGACCGCGATCAATCGGGCCGCGCTTTCTGGCCATGACTTTAGGGGCATAGATCCTCTCGCTTCGCCTTGTTGCGATGCTAAGGCTTAAACGCCGGCCAAACAAACCGATTTACGAAACGAACGCTAACCGCCGCGTTGGCGAACCTGCTGCAGCAACGCGGCGGAAACATATCCGTCCGGAATCAGACCGGCTGATTTCTGAAACTGGCGCACCGCGGTCCTACTGTTCGGCCCGATGATGCCGTCAACGCCCTTGGTGTCGAAGCCGAGGGCCGTCAGCCGTGATTGCAGTTCCTGCTTTTCCGTCCGCGACAGCGCGCGGTCGTCACGGGGCCATGACGCTTGAAACGGCGCACTACCGCCGATCCGGTCGGCCAGATGGGCGACAGCCAAGGCATAGGCCGTTGCGTTGTTATAGCGTTTGATCACGCGGAAATTTGGATAGGCTGCAAAGGCCGGACCCCGCGCCCCTGCGGGAAGCAGAATCGAGACATCGCTGCTGGGTGGCAAAGACCCGTTCACCGCCCGAACGCCAATGGCCTGCCATTCATCGGCCGTCCGTTTGATCTTGTCGTCAGCCGTTGCATAATCGAAGCCTTGCGGTAGCTTAACTTCAACCACCGCTGGCGGCCCTGTCCGCCAGCCGAACTTCGCCAGGTAATTGGCAGTCGAGGCCAGCGCATCAATTGCATCCGAGGCCCAGATGTCGCGTCGACCATCCCCCGTGAAATCAACGGCGTAATCCAAAAAGCTGGTCGGGATGAACTGTGTATGACCCATCGCACCGGCCCAGGAACCAACCATACGGTCGGGCGAGATATCGCCCGCCTGCAGGATCTTCAGCGCGGCCAACAACTGCTCCTCACCGAACTTCTGACGCCGGCCTTCATAGGCCAGTGTTGCCAGGCTCTGGACGACCGGAATGCTACCGAAGTTCGCGCCAAAGCTGCTTTCCAGACCCCAAATGGCGATGACAATGTTGGGATCAACTCCGTATCGCTGCCCGATCTGTGACATGATCTGCGCTTTGCGATCGGCCTGCTGACGGCCAGTGCTGATCCGGCTAGAGGAAACGGCGCCATCCAGATATTCCCAGATCGCCCGAGTGAATTCTGGCTGGCGCCCGGACAGCTCAACCACTTTGCGGTTCAGCCGCACCCCCTGCATGGCCCGGTCGAAAACCGCCGGCGCAATACCCGAGGCCAGCGCCTTGGCACGGAACTGCCGCTTCCAGGCGTCAAATGTCGCGGGCCTAGGTTGTGGGGCCTGCACGGATTGCGTCGTTGCCGCCGTCACGTTCGAACCAGATGTGGTTTGAGATTCAGTTGCGTTGCTGGAACATCCCGCCATCACAATGGCACCTGCCGCTGCTGCTGCAATGGTCCAGCCGGGTCTGCTCTTGGTCATCCGGCACTCCGCATGTTTCTGCGTTTGACGCAGAGCTTACTATTTTGCCGCTGCCACGTCGAGCCGTGCGCGCCGTGTCACCGGTCCATCGCCCGCAGCATCAATCCTCTTAACGGCCGCATTTAACGGTTCCGCCGCGACGCACATGTGATGCGCATTTGCATGAAGAAGTCGCGTCTTTGTCAGCATGATGCCGACATGGCCCTTCCAGAACACCACATCCCCCCGCTGCGCCGGGACATCTTTCTTCAATGTTTCGCCAAGCTGGGCTTCTTGCATATCCGAGTCTCTCGGGCAGGACTGACCGGCGGCCTGCAACGACAACTGCACCAAAGCCGAACAATCAAGCCCCAGCGAAGACCGGCCACCCCACACATACGGTGCCCCGACAAAGCTTTCGGCCACGGCGACCCAATCCGGCGCCGGTTTTTCCAGCGGAGACAATAGCGGCGTGGGTATCCATTGATTTGGGGCAATCGCAGAATACCGATCCTGGGTATCGGTGACTTGAACCTGAGCGCCGAAGGGAAGGAAATGAACTGGCGGGACCTTCAGTTCCGGCGTCCGGTAGATCTGCGCCGTTCTGGATGTGACGCGATGTGTGGGCAGATACCCGTCTGCGTTGGTCAGATGGCTTTTCGTGACATATCCAACATAGCCATCCAATTCGGCTTGTCCCCAGGCCCATCCTTCAGCAATCTCCAGAACCCGGAACCGTTCGCCATGCAGCAAGACCGTGTCCATTCCCTGGCTTGCATCAGGCCCACGGCGCAGGGCTGTACGGTCCGAAGATACACGGAACATATGTCCAGGAACAAACCGCTCTGCCTCGACCGTGCCCTTCAGGTCTTCAGCAGCAAGATCAGGCCGGGCCAATGTGGTGCGCGGATCATGTGTCATGTCTTCTCACCCTTCTTTTCGATACCTTTGCTCCAGAACCCGAAGAACGGCGCGCGCTGCTTGGCACTCGCCACCTTTCGGACGGCCGGGGCGGCCGGCAGGTGTCCAGCCGTAGATATCAAAGTGCGCCCAGGGCACGTCACCTGCAAAACGCTGTAAGAACAGGGCTGCTGTGATTGACCCGGCAAAACCGCCCTTAGGTGCGTTGTCCAGATCAGCAATATCGGGTTCGATGTCACGCTCATATCCCGGCCAAAGCGGCATGCGCCAAAGCGGGTCCGCCACCTGGGCCGACGCCCGCGCCAAATCGACGGCCAGATCATCGTCCGAGGTATAGAACGGTACGACCTCTGGCCCAAGCGCCACGCGCGCAGCCCCGGTCAGCGTTGCCATATCGATTACCAGGTCCGGGTCGTCCTCTGCCGCCAAGACCAGGGCATCGGCCAAGACAAGGCGGCCTTCCGCGTCGGTGTTGTTGATCTCCACGGTTTTACCAGACCGAGACGTCAGCACGTCCCCAGGCCGCATCGCCGGGCCGGAGATCGAATTTTCAACCGCCGGTACCAAAACACGCAACCGTATCGGTAGGCCCAGCGCCATAATCATGTGCGACAGACCCAGCACACAGGCCGCGCCGCCCATGTCTTTTTTCATCAAGGCCATTGAACCGGTCGGCTTGATGTTCAACCCGCCCGTGTCAAAGCAGACGCCTTTGCCGACCAACGTGACTTTCGGGTGGGACGCGTCCCCCCAACTCAGGTCGATCAACCGTGGCGCTTGGGCGGCGGCACGGCCAACGGCATGAATCAGCGGAAAATTCTGATCCAAAAGGTCATCCCCGGTGATCTCCTGACAGGTTGCACCGTGCCGGTCCGCCAAACGCTTCGCTGTTGTCGCCAGCGCCTCTGGCCCCATGTCGTTCGCCGGGGTGTTGATCAGATCGCGGGCCAGGAAAACGCCCTCGACGATTCCAACCAACCGCGCTGGATCGACGCTGTCCGGCGCAAGGAAGTCCGCCGCGTCATCCGCCGAACCTGCCTTGTATTTCGTGAAACGGTACCGGCCCAGCAACCAGCCCAGCGCCGCTTCCTCCGCCGCATCCGGATCCAACGCTGTATCCAACCGGTAGGTCCCGGCCGAGGCTGACCTGGCCAGATCCCCCAAATGGAACCGGTCCCGCCGTCTGGCAGCGGCATCGCCCCAACCGAAAAGGATCCGCGCAATCTTACCTTCGGATGACGGCAGACGAAGAACCTGGCCCAGCTTGCCAGTAAAACCGGACTGCGCGGCCCATGTCGCCGCGATCGGACCTGCCTCGGCCAAAGCCGCGTCAAGGCCCTGGCTTTCGACCAGTGTGATCGGAATCGGATCGGTCTCTGCGCCTGAATCGGAACCGGTGTCCCCGGGGGTGTCTTCGCTGCTCATTCGGTTCTCCGGCGCGGTCGAGGAAGTTAGTTCTGTGGGACGATGACCCTAGTCATGCAGTCGCCAGACGCAAGTCAGTCGCAAATACGGTGGAAAAAGGCATCGTAACTATCCGTCGACATCATCCCCGGATGGACCATTGCAGAATTGCGAAAGCGCGGTCAAAGAAGCATCCTGGTATTGAAGCACCAGTTTTGCCAGGGCATCTGTGTCGGGATCCGTATTCTCTCGCACCAGGCGCGAGGCCTCGAACGCGGCGTGGGACATTGCGGTCAGGCCCTGGTGACCTGCAGCGCCGGCAATCTCGTGCACCAAATCTGCCACGCCTTTCAGATTTCCGTCTTCGCCGTGTCGGCGTAGGACGGCCAAGCGATCCGTCAGGTCCAGCATACCATCGGCCAACAGTTCGCGGGTTTCCCGCTCGCCGATATGTTTGCCCAAGCGCTGCAGATATCCGTGATCCAAAATGACGGGGTCGTCTTCGTGCCGAATAGAAAACCACTTCACCATACACCTGTCCTTCCGGCCTGCATCAGCCACAGGCTGAAGCGTTAGATTTACTCAAGACTTCGTTAAATCTTCGTAGATTAGCCCAGGCTTATGAGATGGCTCGGACGGCTCTATATTCTTTCAGCCCCGCCCACCCTAAGGGGACGGGATATGGTCTGAAACAGCGTCACATAGGTTAAGCGAAAATTCGCCGATGGATGCTTTATGCCTGACGTTTTAGTCAAATCGTCCAGAAGCCACCGTCATTTGCGACGCATATGTTCATCCAACCGGGGCATGATCTCGACGAAATTGCAGGGTTTGTGCCGGTAGTCCAATTGCTTGACCAGGATCTCGTCCCAGCCGTCCTTGCAAGCCCCTGGACTGCCGGGCAGAGCAAAGAGATAGGTGCCGCCAGCCACGCCGCCACAGGCTCGGGACTGCACGGCCGAGGTCCCGATCTTGGCCATCGAGACATGGGTGAACACAGCCCCGAAGGCATCGATTTCCTTTTCATAGACATCGCGGTGCGCCTCGACGGTCACATCCCGCCCGGTTAGCCCGGTGCCGCCGGTCGAGATCACGACGTCCACCTCAGGATCTTCGATCCACGCCATCAGCCGCGCGGCGATGGCGGCGCGGTCATCTTGAACGATTGCGCGGTCGGCCAGGATATGGCCGGCCTCGTCCAACCGGGCGACAAGCGTATCGCCGGACCGGTCATCGTCTGGGCTTCGGGTATCCGAAACCGTCAGAACCGCGATCCGGACGGGGATGAACTCTCGGGTGTTAGCAGTGCTGGACATGAGGTGTCCTTTCTTTGGCGGCCATAAACGTCAGCATATCGTTTCACGCGCGCCAGCCTAGGGCCTTGCAGCATCCATCATGTCGCGTGATCACGATTTCGAGTCCAGGGATGCTATTTCCGACCAGTTGGCGCAAAGTGGCGGCAGAAAAGGGGAAGATGATGCGTGCACTTATCGTCCTGGCTTTCCTGTCCAGCACGGCGATCGCCGCGGATAATATCCGCATTCTACCGGATCAGGCTATTCTGGCCTGCACGGCGCGGACGATGCAAGAATTGGAACAAAAAGGCGGTGGCGAGGCAAAACCAATCGAAAGGTTTGTGACCGAGCCAATGGAGAACTTCATGTATCGGGTCAAAGGACGGTTCCAGGCAGATCTGGACGGGTCCAGCCGCGAGGTGAAAGTTGAATGTGACGTGTCTTCCAACGGCGTCGATGTCTTCACCATGCTGGTCGACCCCAGATGATGTAGACCAATAGCGGTCTTTCCCTTTGATGAGATCACAACAACAGGGATCTGACAGGCATTCGATACCTGGATTGGCGGGGCAGTGGCACGGTTCGTGAATTCTAAATCTCGAACCAGTTCACGCCCGGTCCCAAATTGTGGACCGAGGTCATCCCAATCATTCCCGACTGGCCCCAGCAGCCGTGGATGTGGCCGCAGAAACAGTATCTGGGTTGGACCCGTTCAATGGCATCGCGCACTGCGATGGATCCCAACGAACGTCCGCTGCCATCGGAGTCGACCACACCCTGGGGCGGCGAATGGCTAATTAGGATGTCTGCGGTGTCCATTCGATCCAGCAGGGTAGTTGCAGCCTCTTCGGTTAAATCGCAGGACCATGCGCCGAACGGCGTGACCGGGATGGCATAGCCGATTCCAAAGATCGTCACTCCATGGATTTCGATCGTGTCGCCATGCAGCACTTTGGCGGTGGTGGCAACCCGCAGTTCCTCGACGCTTTCGGCATTGCCTGGCACATAGATCGCCTTGTCGTCGAGCGGCCGCAGCGCTTCCATCGCTTCACGCAACCCTAGCCGGGCATTACAGAAATCTCCGGCCCCGATGACGACATCCGCGTCAGGCGCTGCATTGACGATTTTGCGCATCCGCCCGTGGGACATATGCACGTCGGAAAATGCCAGGATACGGGTCACAGCGGGCTTTGACCTTCCAGTGCCTTCTTGATCGCCAGCATGTCCATCCAGGCCATGCGCTTCTCCCCGGGACTGCGCAGCAGATAGGCGGGGTGGAATGTCGGCAGCAGTGGTTTGCCCGAGGACTCGTGCTTCACCCAAGTTCCACGCATGCGCTTGATGCCAGTTGTCGTGCGCAGAAGGCCCTTGGTGGGCGTGTTGCCCATCGTCAGGATCAACTCCGGGTCGGCCAACTGGATATGGCGTTCCAGAAACGGACGGAACAAGTCCGCTTCTTTTTCGGTCGGGGTGCGGTTTCCAGTGGGTCTCCAGTTAACCATGTTGGTGATATAGGCCGCCTTTTTCGGATCTTCCTCGGCACGGCTGAGACCAATCGCCGCCAACATCCGGTCCAGCAATTGCCCAGCCCGGCCAACAAACGGCTTGCCCTGGATATCCTCTTCCGCGCCGGGAGCTTCACCCACCACTATCAGCCGCGCCTTGGGGTTACCATCGCAGAAGACGAAGTTCCGCGCTGCCGCTTTCAGCGGAGAGCCCTCCCAGGCCTGCATGATCCCGGCCAGTTCTTCCAAAGAGTTTGCCTGGGCAGCAAGGGTCTCGGTCTCCATGGCGGCCTCTGTTTGTTGTTTCGGGGCAGGCCGCGCATCCTCCGCCGCGCCCGTGGCAGCATCGCGCCCGCGCGGATCTTCGGCGGCGTTGCTTTTGGAACCGGCAGCGGGCGCAGCTTTGGGCTTGCTCTCGACGAACCGGTCGATCGGTGTTTCGGAAATCGCCTCATCCGCGCCAAGCTCAACCTGCCAGGCAAGGGCGGAAAGAGCCGCCTCGCGAACATCGCCTGATGCACTCATTTGGGGATGGGTCCTTCCCGCGGATCGATGGGCCCCAGATCCAGGCCCAGATCAGCCTCCAGCGCCGCCGCATAAGAAAGAAGCGGTGCTTCTCCATGCAAGGGACCAACCATCTGCAGGCCAACTGGCAGGCCGTCACCAGTAAAGCCGCAGGGCAGCGACAGCGCCGGCGCCGATGTCAGCGTCACCGCATAGGCGATAGCCAGCCAGTCGATATAGGTTTCAAACTCGACGCCATCGCAGGCAGTCACCGTACGATCCTCGGCTGCAAAGGGCGGCACGATCGTCGCCGGGCTGAGCAACAGATCATAGGTCTGGAAGAAAGCAGCATGGCTTTGCGTCATGCGGTTACGGATCAGGTTGGCGCGCACGACGTCCGCGCCGGTAATGTCGAAGGCCTTTTCTATGTTCCAAACCACATCCGGTTTCAGCAGATCCTTGTGGTTGCGATAATCGTCATCATGTCCCGTCGCGAAGGAGATCGCGCGCAGCACCTGAAAGGCGTCGTGGGCAGCGGAATAGTCCGGGCAGGCTTCATCGACCGTGGCCCCCAGCGCTTCGAAGCGTTTGGCGGCGGACTCTGTGATGGCCCGGACCTCCGGGTCCACCGGGGTCAAGCCATTGAAATCCGCCGACCAGGCCACGCGCTGCGGAACCGCCGGCGCTTCTGCAGCTTTCCGGAAAGCATCTTCGGGTTGGCCATAGGGTTCCGCCGCGTGCGCCCCGGCCATCGCGTCCAGAAACATCCCCAGATCACCGACATTGCGGGCCATGGGACCTTGCTGGCCCAACACGTCAAACTCGTTCGCAGACGGGCCAGACGGCACCCGTGCGGCCGACGGCCGCAAACCCACACACCCACAGAACGAAGCGGGGTTGCGCAGGGACCCACCCATGTCCGATCCGTGGGCCAGCCAGGCCTGGCCGCTGACCAGCGCCGCCGCGGATCCCCCGGAAGAGCCCGCTACAGACCGGCTTAGGTTCCAGGGATTGTAGGTCCGGCCGAAAACCTCGTTAAAGGTCGACGCTCCGGCCCCGAATTCCGGCGTATTGGATTTGGCGTAGACTATGCCGCCATTTTCCTCGATCCGGCTGACAATATGGTCGGAGGCCTCCGGTACATTGTCCTTGAAGATCGGGGACCCATAGGTGGTGCGCACGCCTTCGACGGCGGACAGATCCTTGATCGCCACAGGGATGCCACCCAGCACGCTGTCCTTATCCACCGCGCCCCCCCGCGCCCGATCAAAACACAGCGTGGGTAAGGCATTGATCGGACCATCGACCTCGGTAACCCGGGCTTCCAGCACATCCAGCAAATCAGCGGTTGTGACGTCGCCCTCGGCCAGCATCGTTCGAACTTCCCGTGCAGTCTTGCGGATAAGTGACATAAGACTCCTCTGCTTGGCTACACGTCAGGATTAGCCGGACAATGCAGGTCTGGGCAATCGGGTTGATGGCATTCAATGCCTTTTTGCCGAACACGATCAGGCGCGAAATTTCGTTATATTATAACGTATGGGCAAGACCGACCCACCTCGGTACGCTTTTATCAGCTCAAAAGAACCAGCCGCCTCGCGGCGAGCGCCCAAGGGAGGGACAGATGAGAACACGCGCAGCCGTGGCGACCGCAGCGGGCAAACCGCTTGAGGTGATGGAGGTGAACCTGGAAGGCCCCAAGGCCGGAGAGGTTCTGGTAGAGATTAAGGCAACAGGCATCTGTCACACCGATGAGTTCACGCTTTCCGGCGCGGATCCTGAGGGTATGTTTCCCGCCATTCTGGGCCATGAAGGCGCTGGCGTCGTGGTCGAGTGCGGGCCCGGTGTGACATCATTGAAACCGGGCGACCATGTCATTCCGCTCTACACCCCGGAATGCCGGGACTGCGATTACTGCCTGAACCCGAAAACCAACCTCTGCCAGGCCATCCGGGTCACCCAGGGCGCGGGCAAGATGCCCGACGGGACCTCAAGGTTCAGCACCTTGGATGGCGATGAGATCCTGCACTATATGGGCTGCTCAACGTTCTCGAACCACACGGTCTTGCCCGAGATCGCCTTGGCCAAGGTGCGCGAGGACGCTCCATTCGACAAGATCTGTTATATCGGCTGCGGTGTGACCACTGGCATCGGCGCGGTAATGAATACGGCGAAGGTCGAAATCGGATCCCGCTGCGTGGTCTTTGGCCTTGGCGGCATCGGACTGAACGTCATCCAGGGCCTGCGCCTTGCGGGCGCCGACCAAATCGTCGGGGTCGACCTCAACCCAGGCAAGGTCCAGATGGCACAATATTTCGGTATGACCGATTTCGTGAACCCGTCCGAAGTGGAAGGCGACTTGGTGCCCTACTTGGTCGACCTGACCGGCGGCGGCGCGGACTATTCGTTCGACGCCACGGGCAACGTGAAGGTAATGCGCGATGCGCTGGAGTGCGCCCACAAAGGCTGGGGAGAGTCGATCATCATTGGCGTGGCCCCCGCCGGGGCCGAGATTGCGACCCGTCCGTTCCAATTGGTGACAGGTCGAGTTTGGCGTGGCACGGCCTTTGGCGGCGCGCGTGGCCGGACCGATGTGCCGAAGATCGTCGACTGGTACATGGAAGGCAAGATCGAGATCGATCCGATGATCACCCACACCATGCCACTCGACGACATCAATAAGGGCTTCGATCTGATGCACGCTGGTGAGTCGATCCGCGCAGTGGTAACCTATTGATGTGCGTAGGGTGCGTGCACGCACCCTACTCCTCCGACAATTCGATTTTTTCAGAGGCACCCGGTGCTATTTCGGCTGTTAGTTTCTGTGATTTTGTTGACGGTTTCTGCTTGCGTGAATCCACCAGTGGAACCGCCACTCCCATCTTTGGAAGCCCTCAAGGCGAAAGGCTCGGGCATCATCGTCGTCAAGGCGACCCAAAGGCTCGGTTGGACTGCTTCGTCGCCGATCAATATTACGGTACAGCAGCGCAATGGCACCGCCACGTATAACATCGGGTATATGCCACAGCATCTGTACTCTAGCTTCAAGGGCCCAAGGGTCATAGAAGTCGCGGCAGGTTCGTACATTTTTGCGTCTGCCTTGAACTTCGACGGCAATCTGGAGTTCGGTCCTTCGCCTGAGGATCCGGCCGCCGATCCGGCCAATGCGCCGGATGCGTTTTCCGTCGCCCCTGGAGAGGTCGTCTATCTCGGCGATCTTAGCTTCATCATTAAGAGCAAGCGGCGGATACCTTTCCTGACGATGCAGATCCAGCGGAACCAGGCCGCGGCACGACAAGCGATCGCACGCCGCCTTCCAGGCGCGGCGAGCGAAATCAGTTATCGCCCGTTTGGCTACTGGACCGCATACGTCGGAACCAGACCACAGTGACCGGAATTGTCCGGGAAAGCCGTGATAACGCGCCCGGCCATATGCTGAATGACCAAACGCCGATTATTTAGAAGCCGTCACCATCCGGTCGCTCAGCTATCAAAGCTGGATCGCCCAAAGACAGATCATACCGCGCCAGGTCACCGCGCGGCCTGGCGTAGATCAGATCAACAGGTAACCTCGATCTCGATCTGCCCCGATGATCCAGTGTTGTCGGACTGAAATACCTCGCCAGAGAACCGGTATATCGTGCCATCGAACTGGAAAGGCTTGTCCTTGTTCACATCGCTGGCACGAATATCATCCACCATGAAGTCCAACGTTTCATAGGTTGAACCGTCCTGATTGGTATTTCCAACGATCGAGAGCGTCGCCCCGCCGCCTGATGCATCAATCATATGCCAGGTACCACCGGCCCGGCAGCTATCAATCGTCATTGCATAGGTCTCTCCGCGAAACGTAACGCTTGCTTCTGACGCCAATGACGGCGCTGATACGGACAACAGGAAAACAGCCGAAGCCAGGGCCGCGCCGCCGCATATCCATGTTTTTTGGTTAACTGCCATAACGCCGCAAGGATACGGTGACTCATGCCACCGATCAATCGATGACCAAGGATCCGGTGATACTCCCGCTTGCCGCCATGCTCGCGGCCATGGTGCTGTTGCCGATCGGTGATGCGATCTCAAAGCTGGTGGTCGCGACCTACCCGGCCGAACAGATCACCTGGGTCCGTAATCTGGTACACGTGGTGATCGTGCTGCCCTTGGCTTTGCGGGGCGGCACCAGAATTCCGTTTAGCCCGCTGCATCTGTTCCGCGCATTCAATTTCGCGTTGATGGCCGTGGCCTATATCGCTGCGCTGCGCTTCATGCCGCTGGCCGATGCACAGGCGCTGATCTTCACGTTTCCGCTGATGGTCATGGTGTTCTCGGCCCTCGCGCTTGGCTTGAAAGTCGGGCCGGTCCGTTGGACAGCGGCACTGGCGGGATTGGCCGGCGTGGTGCTGGTCGTACAACCAGGGTTTCGCGAGATGACAATCGGCGTGCCCTTGGCACTGCTGGCGGCGGTGTCGGCGGCGGCGTATATTCTGCTGACCCGGCGGCTGACCGGCAGCACCACGCCGATGATGATGCTGGCCGTGCCGGGTCTGATCTCGGTCCTCTTGCTGACGCCCGTTATGCCATTCTCGTGGATTGCGCCGGATATTTGGGATCTCAGCCTGATGATCATCATCGGGTTGCTCTCAACGATGATCCACTTCCTGCTGATCTTCACCTATGCGCGGCTTGAACCCAGCAGCGTCGCCCCGCTGGCCTATCTTCAGATCGCGGTCGGCGTTGTCCTGGGCTGGTGGATCTTCGGCGATCTGCCGAACACGGCCGCTGCCATCGGCATGATCATCGTGGTGCTCAGCGGCATTGTGATCTCTGTCCGCGAACACCGGGGCTCCAGGTAGCCGGCGACATGGCGCGATGGTGAAACGGCGTGATCGCGTCCCGTGATATGCCATTTGTCGTGATGCGATGAGTGTGGGGCGCGAGCAGGTGAACCTTTACAAACCTGAACATATGCTTGGGCCTGTCGCACGCCTGCGAACAGATCCCGGGTTCGATGCGCCTCATCATCAGCCTCTGGAAATCACGACCCAACGCGATCTGGCGGAAAGATCAGAACCCCGCGATCTGCGTGCCCATCTACGCCAGGCGAAACTGTCCTTACTGGGCCAATTCAGCAGACCGGCGCGTCAACCTTCGCTAAGGTTATTCTTTTGTCATTACGTCTTCGAAGATCAGGTCAAAGCGTTCGCACAGAAGATCCGGTATCTGGCGGACCGGGGAACGTTTCTGACGGAGGAAGAGGTGCTGAAGGTGATCCGGGGTGCTAAATCTCTCAATCAACCAGCGTTCCACCTTTCCTTCGATGACGGCTTTCGCAACGTCGTGACTTGGGCGTTACCGGTTCTCCGGGATCTTGACGTGCCCGCCACCTTCTTTGTCCCGACGTCGATCATCGGCGCCTCCCCAGACATCGTACGCGACTATTGCATGAATACCGCGGGACATCCGGGCGTGATCGAAATGGCGGATTGGGATGACCTAGGACGGGCGCAGGAACATGGACTTAGCATCGCATCGCACACCCGGACCCATGTGCGTTTCTCCCGAATTTCCGGATCCAACAGCCGCATGGAAGACGAGATCGCCGGGTCCAAGGCAGATATCGAGGCCCGCCTTGGGTCGCCTTGCCGGATGATTTCTTGGCCGTACGGAACGCACACCGCTGTGGACGACAGGTCTTTGGAGTTTGTGCGCCGCGCCGGCTATGCGGCCTGTTTCAGCGCAATTCGGGGGCAGGTTGTGCCGCGCCGAACAAATCCCTTCTCAATCCCGCGCCATCACTTCGAGGCGCATTGGCCCATGGCTCAGTTC
>JBCCHJ010000045.1:0-48246 GCA_039028795.1 Pseudomonadota bacterium | reverse complement strand
GGCGCGGAGTCAGTTTGGGATGCAGGTGGTCGAAAAATCGGCCGAATTTCGACACAACGTCAACCAACACATGTAATTTATACTCATGTCTCTTGTCAAAGAAACCCTTCGCAAGCTGATTGATTTTAGCAAAAAGCAACAGCTGCACGAGCAGCAGCAACGCCAAGCCAATGGGCAAACAAGCAATACGGCGACGAATGAAGCGTACCAACGTACGATAGACAACCTGGCTGCGCTCCTCGCTGAGAAAACAAAGCGCCCCAGCGGAAAAGGGAAAAGAGAAGAAAGCTAGTCAGCATTTCAGCATTTCAGCCAGCATCCTCCATGCCTTGTTAAGAACAAGCTGATGTACTGAAAACTGAATAACTGACATACCAAATAGGAGAGAGAAGGTGCAGAGCGCAAAGTTACGAGGTCACGATTTTCAACTGACGGTTGAGCAGGTTGCTTGCTCGCACGCTGATTTTTTTGCAGACGTTGGCAAAACAGATCGGCTGGGCGTCATCGCCCCGAATCGGGTTGATGGCATTGGCGCAACGACGCTTATCATGAGCTATGTGACCGCTTTTTACGATGCTTATCGCACAGAAGGAAATGAGTTCTTCGCCTACCCTGCTTTCTTCTCATTTCAACCTGTAGCCCCCGCCGCATATTACTCCATGCTGGACATTTGGCCGCTGCACAAAAATGTGGTGACAGGTCAAGAGCCAGTTAATATCCTCAATGCGATCAATGATCGTGGCATCAACATCTTGATTTTGCCCGACCGCGAGCCATCCTCTCATCCGATGAGAACCGCACCGTTCAGAACAACATGTCCGAGCGGGTGGATGTCGACTCTAGCCAGTCCATCGGCAACAATCGCACGGAAGACGTCGGGAATGACAAATCAACGACTGTTGGCAACAACCGCTCCGTCAGTATCGGAACGGATGACACGGAATCTGTCGGATCCAATCGCAGCCTGTCTGTGGGGGCTGATGAGACCATTTCGGTCGGATCCAATTCGTCTGAGACAATTGGATCGGCGCATTCTCAAACAGTTGGAACGACGCAAACGGTGAACGTCGGCGCTGCACGATTTGACACCGTCGGCGCAGCAGAGACGCGCAATGTAGGCGGCGCGCAGACTCAGACCGTGGGCATCGCCAGGGCCGTCACTGTCGGCGCTGCGCAAAGCCACAACATCGGAGCGATCGATTCATGGGAAATTGGCGCCGCGCAAACGGTCAACATCGGTGCCTCTCAAAGCGTGGATGTCGGCGCGGGGCAGACCGTTTCGGTCGGGGCAGATCAGACAAATAAGATTACCGGCGCTCAGTCCACCGAATCAAAGTCGAAGATGACGAAGACCGCCGAGGCCTGTGCCTTCGATATCGGCTCTGACTACGCCCTAACCGCAAAGGACAGCATTGTGCTGAAATGTGGCTCGGCGTCCATCGCGATGAAAAAGGACGGAACAATCAATATCGAAGGTAAGGACATTACGATTAACGGCAAAGGCGCTATCCTTACCAAAGCCACCAAAGAAGTGACGATCAAAGGTAGTAAGATAAATCAGAACTGATTGGGGAAGTGAACTGTGGCGACAGCGGAAACAGACACCAAGCAAATCGATGGTGTGGTGATCGGCCTGTTGAGGGGGCTCGACGGGGACGCAACTCTGTACCTGCGCGCGGTTTGGCGGCATTGGATAACTCAATGACGGGGTCGGAATTCGCACTGTTTTTCGAGGAAGGACGACTTGACCGGCCTTGCGATCGATGAAAAATTTCGTTTTTTGATGTCGAATCCTATTATTTAGGCGGTTCAAGCTATGAGCTGATGAACTTAATTTGCCAGTGTTTTCACGGGCGTACTGGGCTGTGGCGCCGTCGATAGATCGATATCAACGATGTTGAAGCGCCTGCGCTTGTCGAGCCGCATCGAAAAAATGAACCTTTCTAGACCCGGCAGGGACTAACCCTACAATATAGGAGGATAGCCCATGACCCGTCTTTTGGTCCTGCTTTTTCTGATCGTTGCTGTTTTGACGTCAACGAAATCGATCGCTGAAGATCGATTGGCGCTGGTAATTGGCAATGCCGATTATCGAAACGTTTCAGCGCTCGCCAATCCCGTGAACGATGCGCAACTGATGGAGCGAACGCTCCGACAGGCCGGTTTTCGCGTCACCATGGTGACAGAGGCGGATCGTGAAGGTATGACGCGCGCAATTGAGCGCTTTGGTCGCCAGGTTCGTAAGGCCAAACCCGGTGCGCTCGCATTCTTCTATTTCGCCGGACATGGCGTGCGGAGCGATGGCTTCAACTACCTTGTTCCGATTAATGTTGATATTCGCTCCGAAGCCGATTTCGCGCGGGAAACTTTGGCGGCAGAGTGGGTGTTGGAGCAAATTCAGGTACCGGGCGTCACCAGTGTTATGGTTCTGGATGCTTGCCGTAACAACCCGTTTGAAGATGGCGCCGGTAGGTTGCCCGAACTGGGGGATGGTTTGGCGCGGATGACCGCAAGTGGCGGCAATTTTGTCGCCTATGCGACGGGTCCCGGCGATGTCGCGCTGGATGGGGAAGGCAGAAACAGCCCCTATACCGCCGCCCTGGCACGGGCCATTCAGACCCCAGACTTGGATGTCCATGAGATTTTCACCCAGGTCCGTGAGCAGGTTGTTGCCGCGACCGATGGGCTGCAGGTTCCTTGGGAGACATCCTCGCTACATACTGCTGTTTACATCCAGCCTGGTGTTTCCGACGTTGCGCCGGACTTGCCCGTGCTGCGCCTTTCCGTTGTCTTCAGTCCTGACGTATGGAACGTGGATCTCAAATGCCGCAGAACCTTTCGGTACGAACCCGTCAATCTGGCGGTTGCCCGTGGGCGTTCGCATCGCATCCGGTCAACATATTCTGACGAGTCGTTAGAATTTGATCTTGCCATGAACGGTGCGGAACTGAGCATCTTGCCCGCAGCGCCGGACGAGTCTGGTCGGCCTGTCGTCGTCAAACTCGACAGACTGCAAAAGGGTGGACGGAAGGCATTCTTCACAAGCGAACGTCACCCGGACATGTTCGACTGTGGCGACATGGTCATCAACGTGCGTCGCGATAGCTGACGCCATCGAATCGCAGGAGTACAGAAAGTCTACTGCGAGCTACCCGGCAGGTTATTGAACGATGCGCTTGGCACATCCGTCCTGGGTGTAGGAGCTTACCGAGGTCCAGGATTCGTCCTGGGCGAGGCCGTCATCCGCATATGTCACTTTGCCGACAACTGATAACTCGAACCCTTTGCCGTGGTCTTCCATGATGGAGTAGCTCCATTCTTCTCCATCACGGCCATTGATCCGGGCCTTCTTTATGGAAATGCCCTGTGGATCGGTTTCGACATACTGGCAGATCCCAACCGTCTTCTCGCAGTTATGGGGCTCGAAGATCGTCTCGCCCCGGCCATCGATTTCCAGGCTTTTGCGGCGGCCTTCGGTGTCCAGAACGATCTGTCCGTACTTAACCCAGTCCTCGCCACTTTCGACGTCCAATCGCAGGATCCTTTCGGGGCCATCGACTGGGGTCATCCGGACAATGGCGCCGCCACAGAATTCATATATCGCTGGCGTCTGGGCACTGGCGATACTGGCCAAAAGCACAAAGGCGCATGCGAATCGCATCGAAGTCGTCATACTGTACTCCGATCAGAAGACTACCTGACGACATTAGGGGAAAACCGCCCAGACTTAAATTCCAGACCGAGACCGGCAGATCAAAGTCACTTGAAGGTTCTCTAGCGAGCGTCCGTCGTAAGCAAGTAGGAGATACGGCCCCACGGTAAGGCGTTGATGGGTGTCACTGATTTTCGGTGAAGGCTTCGTTGACCGACCGTCAAAGGCCTTCGTTAGCCCGAATTTCGGGCGAAAAGCCCGCGAGATTGTTCCCGACGAACATTGGTTCGGGGAGGCGCGTTTCAAATGAGTGTGGCCATGTACCATTTGGTACAGAAGTGAATCAGCGTTCGTCGATATTCACCCTGCCCATCGCAAGTGTGTGGTAGCGAGACGGGATCAAGAACTAAGATGCTAATGCGAAAGATATCGCGAAAGAGAACGCTTTTTGTTGGTGTTCGTGCAGATGTTCAAAGTCTTGCCCTATTCTGTTGGCAGGGTGTATCAAGGCTCTTAGAGGTTCTGTCACAAGAAAATAGAGTACACAGCGCGCCTGTTCTATGCGGCGCTCAGGTGGGGAGATTTCGGCGCCATGATTGACGTCGATGCACTGCTGACGAGTTTTGGCGACGACGCGCCAAGCGGAGAAGATCTGGAATACGATCCGGATTTCTCAGCGATGGAGCTTGCGGCGCAGCCTGGCGAAGAACGTCAGGTCGGCGACTCGGTCATCGCAGCTGAAGATCCCGACTGGAACGAGGTGATCAACGCAGCCCAAGTTGTGTTGGGCCGCAGCAAGGATCTTCGCGCTGCGGTTATTCTGGCAAACGCCGCATTGAAGACCGAGGGCATACCGGCATTCGAAGAAGTCCTGCGCTATGTCCGCGGTTGCCTGGAAGAATTCTGGGACAGCGTACATCCGCAACTGGACGCCGATGACGATGACGACCCTACGATGCGGGTGAACGCGGTCTTTGGTCTTTCAGACGATGATAAGGTCGTACGGGCCCTGCGATTTGCGCCATTGACTGATAGCCGAGGGCTGGGGCGGTTTAATCTGCGCCACATTATGGTCGCCGAGGGCGAGACCACGGCACCTGCCGACATGGAAGATGTCCCGGATGCTGCGACAATTTCGGCAGCCTTTCAGGACACTGACGAAGAAACGCTCGATACTATCAAAGAGGCCGCTGCATCCTGTCTTGAACATATCAAGGCAATCGGCGCAGTCTTTGATGACAAGACACCGGGCATGGGTCCGGATCTGGACAACATTCAAAGGACCATGCTGCAGATCACCAGAAAGTTGGCATCGTATGCCGGCGGTGAGGCACCCGAAGACAACGACCTAGCCGAAGGTATGGGTGGCCAAGGAACTGCGACGCCCATGGGTGGTGGCGGCGGACCGATTTCGGGAGCGATCAACAATAAAAATGACGTGGTCAATATGATTGACCGGATCAATGACTACTACATGCGCAACGAGCCATCGAGCCCGGTGCCGTTACTATTGAATCGAGCTCGCAAGCTCGTATCAGCAGACTTCGTGACCATCATTAAAGATATGGCCCCACAGGGTGTCGAGAATGTTTCGCTGATAGGGGGCTTGCAGGAAGAGGGCGATGACTATTGACTGGTTCGTAATGCGTAGGATGCAACGATCCTAGTTACGACCATTCAAGTTCAAACCAAGAGAGGAGCGCTTCGGTGTCCACAAGCAGCCAGAAATTCATCGCACGCAACCGTGCGCCTCGTGTTCAGATCGAATACGATGTTGAAGTCTACGGCGCCGAGAAGAAAATTCAGTTGCCCTTTGTTATGGGCGTCATGTCCGATCTTTCCGGCAAGTCCGAAGAACCCCTGCCTGCGGTCGCGGACCGCAAGTTCCTGGAAATCGACGTCGACAATTTCGATGACCGATTGAAGTCGATGAAACCTAGGGCCGCGTTTTCCGTGCCGAACACCTTGTCGGGCGAGGGTAATCTAGCCGTCGACATCACGTTCGAGAGCATGGATGATTTTTCGCCTGCAGCGATCGCCCGGAAGGTCGAGCCGCTAAGAAAATTGCTGGAGGCGCGAACCCAATTGTCGAATCTGATGACATACATGGACGGAAAGACCGGCGCAGAGAACCTGATGGCGCAGATCATGCAAGACCCGACGCTGTTGAAAGCGTTGGCCTCTCAGCCTGCACCGAAAGCCGAAGGAGAGGAATAAGTCATGGCGGACATGGAAACACAAGCCGCGGTCGCCGAAGAAGAGACAGCCTTTGGCACATCCGAATTTTCGAACCTTCTAAAGAAGGAATTCCGGCCCAAGTCGGATGAGGCAAAAACTGCCGTTGAAGAGGCGGTCAAGACGCTGGCTCAGCAGGCGTTGGAAAACACCTCGCTGGTATCGGATGATGCGCTGCGCTCGATTGAGGGCATCATTGCCGAGATCGACAAGAAGTTGACCGAGCAGATCAATCTGATCATGCACCATGAGGATTTCCAAAAGCTGGAAAGCGCATGGCGCGGTCTGCATTTCCTGGTGAACAACACCGAAACAGATGAAATGCTGAAGATTCGGGTCCTGAACATTTCGAAAAAGGACCTGTCGAAGACCATGCGGAAGTTCAAAGGCACCGCGTGGGATCAATCACCGATCTTCAAAAAGATGTACGAAGAAGAGTACGGTCAATTCGGTGGTGAACCCTATGGCTGCTTGGTCGGTGACTACCATTTCGACCATAGCCCGCCCGACGTTGAACTGCTGGGTGAAATGTCCAAGGTTGCAGCTGCGGCGCACGCCCCGTTCATCACCGGTGCCAATCCGACGCTGTTCCAGATGGACAGCTGGTCAGAACTGGCCAATCCGCGTGATCTGACAAAGATCTTCCAGACGCCGGAATATGCGTCCTGGCGGTCTTTGCGCGAAAGCGAGGACAGCCGCTATCTGGGCCTGGCAATGCCTCGGTTCCTGGGCCGGTATCCCTATGGCGCCAAGACCGATCCGATCGACGAGTTTGCCTTTGAAGAGGATACCGAAGGGTCGGACGCCAATAAGTACTGCTGGGTGAACGCCGCTTATGGCATGGCCCGCAACATCACCCGGTCGTTCAAAGAATACGGATGGTGTACACGGATCCGCGGCGTAGAGTCCGGTGGTACGGTGGACAATCTGCCGACCCACACCTTCCCGACCGATGATGGTGGTGTCGATATGAAGTGCCCGACCGAGATTGCTATTTCGGACCGGCGCGAGGCGGAACTTGCCAAGAATGGCATGATGCCGCTGATCCACCGTAAGAATTCGGATATGGCGGCGTTCATTGGTGCCCAGTCGCTGCAGAAGCCAGCCGAATACGACGATCCGGACGCAACCGCGAATGCCAACTTGGCGGCTCGTTTGCCGTACCTCTTCGCGACATGCCGCTTCGCGCACTACTTAAAGTGCATTGTTCGCGACAAGGTCGGCTCGTTCAAAGAGCGCCATCACATGGAAGAGTGGCTGCAGGACTGGATCAATAACTATGTGGACTTCAACGCCGATACGTCGCCCGAAGAAGTCAAGGCCCGGCACCCGCTGGCCGCCGCAGAAGTGAAAGTGCAGGAAGTCGAAGGCAACCCAGGCTACTATACTTCGCAGTTTTTCTTGCGCCCACACTACCAGTTGGAGGGACTTTCAGTTTCGCTCCGTCTGGTTTCAAAACTTCCGTCACAAAAAGGCGGATGAGTCCCCATTCTGGCGGGGAACAGCAAGCTCCGCCGGATATCTCCCCCTGCCTGCTACAGGCGAATTAAAAGGATAAAACCATGTCATTCGACGCATTTCTGTACTTCCCGAACCAAAGCTTGGTCGTTGGTGAAACCCAAGACGACGCCATGTCGAAGAACAAGGCGTTCGAGCTGATCTCGTTTGAATTCGGTGCCGAGAACGTCATCAATATTGGCTCGATCTCGAGCGGTGGTGGTGCCGGTAAGGCCTCGTTCAAAGAGTTCAATGTCACCAAGAAGACCGATACCGGTTCTTGCGGACTGTTCCACACGCTGTGCACCGGCACGCACTTCGAAGAAGCCATCATCGAGCTGCGTCGTTCGGGCGGTTCTTCGGATAGCTCTGGCGCGACGTTCATGAAGTTCCACTTCAAGCTGGTGATGGTGCAGGACATGTCATGGTCCGGGTCTGACGGCGACGATGTCTGCGAAGAGTCGATCGTGTTCCAATACGGTGCGATCAAGATCGAGTACTTTAAGCAGGCCAAAGACGGCAAAATGTCGAAGGCCGACGGTGGTCAGGGCGAGGCCAAATGGAGCCGCGTCAAGAACAAAGCTGACTACGCAGTCTGATCAGACGATCGCTAATTTCCTGGCGCGGTTTCGCCCGCGCCAGGCATTTTTCTTTTGAGGGCAGTTGGGTCAATGCAGGCCGAAGAACTTTTAAAGGCAGGCGACCTGGACGGCGCACTAAGTGCGTTGCAGGATCAGGTACGCAAATCCCCAGCTGACGCCAAGCTTCGGATTTTTCTGTTCCAGCTTCTCTGCGTGATGGGCGACTGGAAGCGTGCAATCACGCAACTGAAGGTTTGCGGCGAGCTGGATCAAACCGCAACGCCAATGGCCCAGACTTATCGAGAGGCGATCATTTGCGAGGTTTATCGCGAAAAGGTCTTCGCGGGTGAAAAAGCTCCTCTGGTCTTTGGTGAACCGAACGAATGGATCGCGTTGCTGATCGAAGCGCTGAAACCCGAAGCCGCTGGCAAGGTTGAAGAGGCCGCAGGTCTGCGGGAAAAAGCGTTCGAGATGGCCGATGCCGTGTCCGGAACCTTGAACGGAGAGCCATTTGAGTGGGTTGCCGATGCCGACATGCGGCTGGGCCCGGTTCTAGAGATTATCGTGAACGGTCGTTACTTCTGGGCGCCGTTCGATACAGTTCACAAGATCAAGGCCGAAGAGCCCAGCGACCTGCGCGACCGGGTCTGGACAGCGGTAGAAGTTACCTGGGCCAATGGTGGTGATGCGGTGGCGCTGATCCCGACACGGTATGCCGGAACCTTAGATGCAGGCGACACTGCGTTGAAGATGAGTCATGCGACGTCTTGGGATGATAGCGGTACCAAGGCACTAGGTCAGCGTCTGCTGGCCACCGACCAAACCGATTGTGCGCTGATGGATCTGCGCGAGCTGGTTCTGGGTGATCCGCCCGCGGTCGAGCTGCCGCCGGATGATGCAGCGGACACGGCTTCGGAAAGCGGGGCCGATGGCTGATCTGACGCTGGCAGAACGGTTGCAGCCTTCGTTGTTAGACCGCTTAACCGACGACGAGCCAACCAGCAAAACCGAGGCAAATACCGAGCGCGTCATCGATCTGCGCCGTCTGCGCGATATCATTCAGCGTGACTTGGCGTGGTTGCTGAACACAACCAACATGGAAAGTGAGCACGATCTGGAACAGTTTCCGCACGTCGCCACCTCGACGGTGAATTACGGTGTTCGGGACGTTGCAGGGCAGTCGTCGAGCGCACAACGCGCTGTCGAGATTCGCCGGTCGATCCGCGAGTCGGTCGAGGCGTTCGAGCCGCGTATCCTGCCGGGCACCCTGGTCGTTGACATGCACAAGGAAAAGGGATCCGGCGGCGGCGCAGTGATTTCGTTCGACATCCATGGGGAGCTTTGGGCACAGCCTTTGCCGATGGAGCTGTTTCTGCGAACGGCCCTGGATGTGACTACAGGCGAAGTATCTGTCGAACGTAGGGGATGACCGGCGATGGATACCCGTCTCCTCAAGTACTATGATCAGGAACTTGCGTTTGTTCGTGAGATGGGCGGCGAGTTTGCCGAAGCATACCCAAAGATTGCGGCCCGCCTGGGCATGGAACGGCTGGAGGTCCTGGACCCCTATGTAGAGCGGTTGCTTGAAGGGTTCGCCTTCTTGGCGGCGCGGGTCCAGCTGGAGCTGGATCTTCAGTATCCAGTCTTCGCGCAGAACCTCCTGGAAATTGTCTACCCCCATTATCTGGCTCCAACGCCGTCGATGATGGTGACGAAACTGGTGCCCGACGTGGCCCAGGGCGGTATGGAAGAAGGCTTTTTGCTGCGACGCGGCAGTACATTGCGCAGCAGGCTGCGTGATGACGAGCAGACGGCGTGTTTGTTCACAACCTCGCAGGACACGGTCCTTTGGCCAATTGGATTGACCGAGGTCGAGTATATCGAAGGCCGCAGCGAACTGGTCGCAGCCGGTGTTTCGAAAGGCAATGATGCCCAGGCCGCGATACGGTTGCGACTGGAGCGTATGGATGCCGAACCAATTTCCGAACTTCCGCTGGATACTCTGACACTGTTCCTAAGCGGTGGTTCCGCCGAGCCATGGCGTCTTTATGAAGTACTGGTCAACGAAACCGTGGCCCTGGCGGGCCGGTCGACCGACCGGCGGGCCGATTGGGTTGAGATGCCGCTAGGCGGAGTGGTCCCGCGGGGTTTCGATTCTGAAGAGGCGCTGTTGCCGACGCCGGGGCAATCTTTTGACGGGTATCGCTTGCTGCAGGAATTCTTCGCGATGCCGCAGCGGTTCTTCTTTGTTGACCTCACAGGCCTGCGCCCGGCGCTGGCCAGGGCCGAAGGCAACAATGTCGACATCTATATTGCCCTGAAGAATGGTGCGCCGATCCTGAAGTCGACCTTGGGCATGGAAAGCTTCGCGCTTTTTGCCGTGCCCTCGGTGAACCTTTTCCCAAAGCGCTGCGACCGGGTGCAAGTCCGCGGTCGGGACGTCGACAACCATGTCATAGTGGACCGTACTGCGCCGCTGGATTACGAAGTCTATGGCGTCGATGACGTTGTGGGTCTGCGCGGTGAAGGCGAAGACGACATCAAGTTCCGACCATTCTACAGTGCTGATGATTTCACGACACTGGGCGATGCGCATCAGGCCTATTACGCCGTTCGGCGCCGGATGCGGCAGCGGTCCGAAAAGCAACGTCTGAAGGGTGTGCGTACCTCTTACCTGGGCTCTGAACTTTACTTGTCCCTGACAGACCGGAACAACGCGCCCTACCCGCAGGATCTGGAACAACTGGCCGTTACGGCGATGTGCACCAACCGGGATCTGCCGTTGCTGTTGTCGATCGGTGGCAGCGAAAGCGAGTTCCACCTGCCCGATGGTGGCCCGGTTTCCGAGATCCGGGCGATCGTGCCGCCGACGCGGCCTAAACCGTCTTTGGCCCAGGGCGACGCGGCTTGGCGGCTGATCAGTCACCTCAGCCTGAACTATCTGTCGATCACGGATGCAGATCGGGGGCAGGGGGCCGAGGCATTGCGCGAGTTGCTGGGTCTTTACGCGCCGCTGGGTGACGTGAACCAGGAAAAGCAGATGGAGGGTCTTATCTCTCTGTCCAGCCGCCCGATCGTGCGTCGATTGACGGATGAGGTGCTGTCAACCGCGGTGCGTGGAACCGAGTTGAAAGTCAGCTTCGAAGAAAGCTTCTTCGAGGGCAGTGGTGTCTATTTGCTTGGCGCTGTCCTTGAGCGTTTTTTTGCAAAATACGTCAGCTTGAACAGTTTCACTGAAACAGTGTTGCACTCACAACAAAGAGGAGAGGTCGCACGGTGGCCAGCGAGGACCGGGACGCGGCGCCTGATCTGACGCGCCTGGATGCGCTGAAGGACGCCCCCCAGAAGTTCCATATCTTTCAAGCCTTACGCTTGATCGAGGCGGCACATGACGACCGGCCACGGCTGGGACGGTCGCGCAAGCCGTCGGAAGACGCTGTGCGTTTGGAACAAGAGGCCGAGCTTGCATTTCCACCATCGACCATCTCGGACTATCAGCTGGGGAAAGAAGGGGCGCCGGACCGGATGGCGAACCGGTTCTTCGGACTTTTCGGGCCGAATGGGCCGCTGCCGCTGCACTTGACCGAGTTTGCCCGCGACCGGTTGCGCAATCACCGCGATCCAACCTTTGTCAGTTTTGCCAATCTGTTCCATCACCGGATGACGTCACTGTTTTATCGGGCTTGGTCTGCGGCGCAGCCAGCGCCATCCTTTGACCGGTCTGATGACGACCCGTTCGGCGAGAAGATCGATGCGCTGATGGGCAGATTAGGCCAAGGTTTTAAAGATCGTGACGCCATGCCAGACCTGGCGAAGCGTCACTTCGCGGGACTATTGGGGCAGGGGCCTCATAACGAAGATGGTCTTTTGGCTATCATTCGTGGTTTTCTGAAAATTCCTGTTCGAATCCAGACGTTTGTCGGGACGTGGCTGTTCTTGGAAGAGCAGGATCGCTGGCAGTTGGGATATGGTAATTTGGGTCACGATACGTCGATCGGTCAGAAGGTATGGAGCCGGAGCTCCAAGTTCTGTCTGATGATCGGGCCCTTAGATCGTGACAGCTATCAACGGATGTTGCCTGGTGGGCAAAGCTTGAAGCGACTGAAGGCCATTGTGCAGAACTATGTGACCGATGATTTAGAGTGGGATGTGAACCTTATCCTACGTGAAGCGGACGTACCGGATACACGGCTGGGGCAATCAGGTCAGCTTGGTTATACCACTTGGATCGGCCAGCGTTCTGCGGGAACGGATGCAGACGATTTGTACTTGGCTGCGAGTTAGAACGGCGCGCGTTCGGCGCCGCAAAAAATAAACAGGGAAAGGCGTGTAAACATGAGCGAGATCAGTAGGGTCGCCCTCTTTGGGAAGCTCAATAAGCTGGGCTATCAGGCCATCGAAGGCGCCACGGTTTTCTGCAAGATGCGCGGCAATCCTTATGTCGAGGTCGTGCATTGGTTCCATCAAATCCTGCAGGGTCAGGATAGCGATGTTCACCGGCTCATCGAGCATTATGAGATGGATCCGGGCAAGGTCGCGGCGGACATCACGCGGGCGTTGGATTCGCTGCCGCGGGGCGCGACGTCGATCTCGGATCTCTCCGCCCATCTTGAAGAGTCGGTAGAGCGGGCGTGGGTCTATGCCTCGTTGCTGCATAATTCGTCTCAGGTCCGCACGGGCCATTTGATTCTGGGCATGTTGAAGACGCCCAGCTTGCGCAATGTTCTGATGAGCATTTCGGCTGAGTTCGACAAAGTTAAGGCCGATGACCTGTCCGATGGTTTTGGCGAGGCCGTCAGCGGGTCGCCCGAGGATGGGCTGCGTCCGCAGGATGGGACCAATGTCGGTGGCGGGGCCGTGCCGGGCGAAGCGTCGGGTGCGATGGCCCCTGCGCAGATGGGCCAGGAAGAGGCTTTGGCGCAGTTCTGTACCGATCTGACTGAAAACGCCCGCGAGGGGAAAATCGATCCCATCGTCGGACGGGATGAAGAAATCCGCCAAGTCGTCGATGTGCTGATGCGGCGGCGGCAGAACAACCCGATCCTGACCGGCGAGGCAGGCGTCGGTAAAACCGCCGTTGTTGAAGGCTTTGCCCTGCGGATCGCACGGGGGGACGTGCCGCCCAGTCTGCAGGATGCGCGGCTCTTGTCGCTGGATGTCGGCCTGCTGCAGGCCGGTGCTTCGATGAAGGGTGAGTTCGAAAACCGTCTGCGCGCCGTGATTGACGAGGTGCAGGCCAGCCCAACGCCGATCGTCATGTTCGTCGATGAGACCCACACTTTGGTTGGGGCAGGCGGCGCAGCAGGTACCGGCGACGCGGCCAACCTTCTGAAGCCTGCGCTGGCCCGCGGCACGTTGCGGACCATCGGGGCGACGACTTGGGCCGAGTACAAGAAGCATATCGAAAAGGATCCGGCACTGACCCGGCGCTTCCAAGTCGTGCAGGTCGATGAACCTGACGAGAAGAAGGCCATCATGATGATGCGGGGTATCGCCTCGATGCTGGAGGGCCACCACAAGGTGCAGGTGCTGGATGAAGGTATCGAAGCCGCCGTGCGTCTGTCCGCCCGATATATTCCTGCACGACAATTGCCGGACAAGTCCGTCAGCGTCTTGGACACCGCCTGCGCCCGCGTTGCGATCAGCCAGCACGCTGTCCCGGCGGAGGTCGACGATTGCCGCAAGAAGATCGATGCGCTGAACACCGAATTGGAGATCATCGGTCGCGATGAAACCGCGGGCTACGAGGTCGACGAACGTCGCACGACTGTGTCCGCGGAACTGGCCGAGGCGGAAGAACGCCTGACCGGTCTGAATGAGCGCTGGGAAGCCGAAAAGGCCGTTGTACAAGAGATATTAGATCTTCGCGCGAAGCTGCGCGAGGGCGGCGGCGAAGTTGAAGGACCGCACGCGGCCGAGGTGCCCGAAGGGGAAACCAAGACGGAGCCGATGTCGGAAGAGCAGCGCGCTGAAGCTTTGACGGCGCTGAAGGGCAAGCAGGCTAATCTGGAAGAACTGCAAGGCGAGAACCCATTGATCCTACCGATCGTGGATGAGCAGGCCGTGGCGTCTGTGGTTGGTGACTGGACTGGAATCCCCGTCGGGCGGATGGTCAAGGACGAAATCCAGACTGTGCTGGAGCTGGACAAGCACCTTGCGCAGCGCGTCATCGGCCAGGACCATGCGATGGAGATGATCGCCAAGCGGGTGCAGACCTCTCGCGCTGGGTTAGACAACCCATCTAAACCGATCGGCGTCTTTATGCTGGCAGGAACATCGGGTGTCGGTAAAACCGAAACAGCGCTGGCTTTGGCCGAGGTGCTGTATGGCGGCGAACATAACGTCATCACCATCAACATGTCCGAGTATCAAGAGGCCCACACGGTCAGCAGCCTGAAAGGCGCGCCTCCGGGATACGTCGGCTATGGCGAAGGCGGTGTTCTGACCGAAGCCGTGAGACGCAAGCCTTATTCCGTGGTCCTGTTGGACGAGGTGGAAAAGGCCCATCCGGACGTGCACGAGATGTTCTTCCAGGTCTTTGACAAAGGCTCGATGGAAGACGGCGAAGGCCGGATGATCGATTTCCGCAATACGCTGATCCTGCTGACGTCGAATGTCGGCTCAGACCTGATCATGGATCTCTGTTCTGATCCTGATCTGATGCCGGAACCGGAAGGCATCGCTAAAGCCTTGCGAGAGCCGTTGTTGAAGGTCTTCCCGGCGGCTTTGCTGGGCCGGATCGTGACGATCCCCTACTATCCGCTCAGCCCGGATATGATTGCTGCGATCACCAAGCTGCAGCTTGGCCGAATTCAGAAGCGCGTGCAGGAAGCCCATGGCGTGCCGTTCACCTATGACGATGAGGTGGTGAAAACCATCGTCGATCGCTGCCAGGAATTGGAAAGTGGTGGTAGAATGATCGACGCGATCCTGACCAATTCGATGCTGCCTGCCATTTCCAGCGAGTTCCTGACCAGGCTGATGGAAGGCGGCACCATCGACAAGGTTGCGGTCAGTGTTGCGGATGGAGAGTTCACCTACGCGTTTGAGTGATCGGCCCAAATTGGACCGCTGACATAGAGCGTAATTTATTAGGAGGCGATCATGGCGACTGGGACTGGTTTCAAAGCCGAGATGGTGGCCAAACTGGACATACCGGCAACGGCCTTCATGAAAGGCCCGGATAAGTCCTTTATCGAGTCGAATGCCGAACTGAAGAAGACTTACAGGAACTTCACGTTCCAGGAAAAAGTTCAGCTGGATTCGCGAAAGTGGAACCCTTCAAAGCTGTCCGAAGCGATGAAGGGGTTGGTGGCTTATGAGTTGAAGCTGCTGGCCGTCCAGGTCGCTCAGGCACGCAAGGGCCATTCGAAGGATACTGAGAAACAGCAACAGGCCGAAGCCAAGCAATCGACCCGGTCGATGATGCAGATCGTCAAGGCGCTGAACCTGGTCAAGGCGGACCTGGCGAAGAAGGAAAAGCGGCTGGCCGACATCACGCCTGACCGCAAAGGCAAACGGAAAGTCGAGCCGAAGAACCCCAAAGAAGAAAAAGCCTTTGAAAAGGAAACGAAGGATCTTCCGGGCGAGATCAAGAAGCTGGAAAAGCAGCAAAAAGCGATTCTAGCCGAACGTGACGATCTGGAAGACGATGATCGTAAGGCGGCAAAACAACAGGCTGCCGTGGCTCGGTCAAATGCCCTGCCCATGGCGATGATGAAGGTCTTCAAGGATCTTTATTCCGACATGGAAAAGGACATCGAGAATAAGTGCTCGGTTGCAATTGAAGAACTCGCCAGCGGAGGGGACGATAAAAAGGCGGCCAAGAAGGGCAAGGATGCCATGGATCGCCTGAAGAACCCGGAAAAGCTGAAAAAGCTGTTCCAGAAACCGCGCGATGCCACCGATACCATGTTCACGGCCCTGGAACGGGTCTTGAAAAATAACTCCGAGGATGACCCGAAAGTCGATACGGCCTTCAAGACCGCCAACAACGTCATGAAGAAGATCAGGGCGAGTTTCGACAAATCCGGTGGCGAGGTGCGCAACGCAATCGATTATCTGCTGAAGACCAGTCAGAAGAACGACATGAAGGCATCCGCCGTGATGGGTGATTTTGTCGGAGAGATAAGCAAGAACAAGAAAAAGCTGACAGATTTTTCCAATGCGATCCAAAAGTTCGATCGCCGGATCCTGGACTGGGACAACGAAGTTTCCAGCCGGAAAATTGATGCAAAGGCCGTTGCATCGAACCTGAAAGAAGTCAAAGGCATGAGCAGTCTGGATTCCGACGCCGATGCTGCGTCGAAGTTCCTGACTGCTTTGCACAAGAAATTCGAGGAGGCCGAAAAGGAGGCGAAGTCTGCCTAATTCGAAGGACCATGGGAACACGGGTATGAGTGAGAACGTCGCGACTGATGAAAGGGGCTTCCGGGCCCGTCTACGAGCTTTCGTAGACAGTCAGCCGTTTTCCAACATGGTCCTGGCCGTGATCATCGTGAACGTGCTTGCCTTGGTGCTGAGCTTATCGGACACGATGGCGGAAGAATACGGCGACGCACTTTCCATGATACAGGTGGTCACCTTGTCGCTGTTCGGGGCGGAGATGGTCGTCAAACTGATCGCCTATCGCGGTGATTTTTTTCGGTCCGCCTGGAATATTTTTGACATGGTCATCGTCATTGTTGCGTTGATCCCGGCAGCGGGCAGCATATCGATGCTGCGCATTGTGCGTCTGGCCCGGGCGCTGCGCTTGGTCACGGCCTACCGCACCGCAAAAACTATCGATGACCCCGGTTCGGAAGTCGATGTCAGACCTGACGGCATTCGCGGTCGGTTGCGTGAGTTTTTTGAGCTTGATGCGACCCGGAACTTCATCCTTTCAGTGATCGTTCTGAACGGCATTGTCCTGGGCATATCAACCAGCCAGGAGTTGAATGACGAATCTATCAGGATGATCGCGATTATGGACGATATCGTGATCGTGATCTTCGTGATCGAGATTGCATTGAAGCTTTACGCCTATGGATTGCGGTTCTTCACAAATGCTTGGAATCTCTTTGATTTCGTGATCGTGGCGATATCGCTGTTGCCGCAATCGGATACGCTTTCGGTGTTGCGCGGTATGCGGGTGATCCGAGCGTTGCGCGTTATGTCGACGATCCCGCAGATGCGCGAGGTGGTCAAAGCGTTGCTGGATGCCCTGCCTGGGATGGGGGCTGTGGCCTTACTGCTGGCAATGGTCTTCTACATCTTTGGGATCATGGCGACACTATGGTTTGGTGAAGCGTTCCCCGAATGGTTTGGCACGCTGGGCGCCTCGCTTTATTCGCTGTTCCAGATCATGACCCTGGAAAGCTGGTCCATGGGAATCGTCCGCCCGGTTATGGAACAATTCCCGTGGGCCTGGGCGTTTTTCGTGCCGTTTATAATGGCCACGGCCTTCGCCGTACTGAACCTTTTCATCGGTCTGCTCGTCAACACCATGCAAGCTGCGGTTGAAGAAGAACAGGACCGCGAGATCGAACGATTGCACGAGATTGTTCAGAAAGAAAATGCAGAACTGGCCAAGCAATTATCCGAACTCGATGCTAAACTGGAAACTGTACTGGCCAATCAAAAATCTGGAGCCAAGGATGACGGCTAATCTGCAGACGTGGCGCAGGCCCGGTTCACGAGCCTTTGGGACGGAGGGGTAGATGTCGTCCGGTCAAAAGTTTGTCGCCCGCAATCGTGCTCCACGTGTGCAGATCGAATACGATGTCGAGGTCTATGGCGCCGAAAAGAAGGTGCAACTGCCTTTCGTCATGGGAGTGATGTCTGATCTTTCGGGCAAGTCAAAGGAAAAGCCGCCCTCAGTCGAGGATAGAAAGTTCCTTGAGATCGACGTGGACAATTTTGACGAGCGGATGAAGGCGATGCAGCCCCGGGCTGCGTTCAGTGTGCCGAACACTTTAGCAGGTGAGGGCAATCTTTCGGTCGATCTGACGTTCGAGAAGATGGACGATTTTTCGCCCGCCGCCGTCGCCCGCAAGGTCGAGCCACTGCGCAAGCTTCTGGAGGCCCGGACGCAGCTGTCGAACTTGGTGACCTATATGGACGGCAAAGCTGGGGCCGAGGATCTAATTGGCCGGCTGATGGCCGATCCTGCGACATTCAGGGCGATTGCGGGTGTTGCCCATGAAGGTGGTGACGTCCCGGCCAAGGCAGAAGCGCTGGAGGCACTTCGTAAGATTGCGCCAGCCGCGGTCGAGGAGGCCGAAGATACGACTGAGGCTGCCTTGGATGGGTTGCGTGCAGCTGGGGCTGCCGCTGCGGCAGGCGTGGACGAAGACACGACCAGCGCCGCGCTGGATGCGTTGCGGGATGCAGCCCCGGTCGAAGCTGCGCCCGAGCCGGACCAGACCGATGCGGTCCTGGCAGGGCTGAAGGATGCCGCACCGGAAGAAGCTGAGACAACGGGCGATGACGTAAGCGTCCTGCTAGATGGCGTCAAAGAGGCTGCGCCGGACGAGGCAGAGGAAGCGGATATCGTCTCTGATGCGTTAGACGCCCTGCGCGACGCGGCGCCTGAAGAAACTTCTGAGGACGATACGACTGGCGAAGCTCTCGAAGGTCTACGTGCAGCAGGCGAGGCGATGCCAGAAGAGGCCGATGAAAGTGCTGATTTAGATGCTCTGCTGGATGATGTGAAGGCGGCTGCACCTGAAGAGGCCGAAGAGTCCAACTCTCTGGATGCGCTGCTGGATGACGTTAAGGCAGCAGCGCCTGAAGAGGCCGAAGAGTCCGAAGATTTGGACGCCCTGCTGGATGACGTGAAGGCGGCTGCACCTGAAGAGGCCGTGGAGTCCAATGATTTAGATGCTCTGCTAGATGACGTTAAGGCCGTGGCGCCAGAAGAGGCCGAGGAGTCCGTCGATTTGGACGCGCTGCTGGATGATGTGAAGGCAGCAGCGCCAGAAGAGGCTGAAGAGTCCGACGATTTGGACGCGCTGCTGGATGATGTGAAGACGACTGCACCTGAAGAGGTCGAGGAGTCCGATGATTTGGACGCGCTGCTGGATGATGTGAAGGCAGCAGCGCCAGAAGAGGCCGAGGCGTCCGACGATTTGGACACGCTGCTGGATGACGTGAAGGCAGCGGCGCCAGAAGAGACTGAAGAGTCCGACGATTTGGATGCGCTGCTGGATGACGTGAAGGCGGCGGCGCCAGAAGAGGCTGAAGAGTCCGACGATTTGGACGCGCTGCTGGATGATGTGAAGGCGGCTGCGCCTGAAGAGGCCGAGGAATCAGACGATCTGGACGCGCTGCTGGATGATGTGAAAGCAGCAGCGCCCGAGGAGGGTGAAGAAGACGCGGTAGATGCAACGGACGACTTAGATGCTTTGTTGGCCGATAACGATGGCTCGACTGCGGATGATGATGCCGCCGGTGCGGACGACCTGGATGCCCTTTTGGCGGATGATGACGACACGGCGGCGGAAGAGGCAGCGGTTGACGATTTAGACGCATTGCTTGCTGACGACAGCGGTGAAGCCGCCCAAGACGACGCCGCGGCAGATGAGCTGGATTCGCTTCTCAGTGACGGCGATGACACTTCGGTAGATGTGGCGGACGATTTGGATGCCTTATTGGCAGACGACGCTGCACCTGCAGAATCATCTGCTTCCTCTGACGAAACGTCCGCTGATGACGACGATGGTTTGGATGATCTTGATGCATTGCTGGCGGATGGCGATGGTGACGCTGCAACAGATGGGTCCGAGGCCGATGATCTGGACGCGTTGCTTTCAGATGACGCTGGCGACGCAACGCCGGAAGAAGAAGCTACAGACGACCTCGACGCATTGCTCGCCGATGATGACGCCGCAGACAGTGACGACACATCTGACGATGCGTTGGATGATCTGGATGCGTTGTTGGCCGATGAAGATACTTCGGAGACGACTGACTTAGATGCGCAATTGGCTGATGACGACGAAATTGCCGATGCTGAAGAAGGCGCGGCAGCGGACGATTTGGACGCATTGCTTGCTGATGTCGAGGCCGATGACGGCGACACATCGGATGACTCGGCCGATGATCTGGATGCTCTGCTAGCAGGTTCGGATAATCCATCTGATGATCTAGATGCTTTGTTAGATGAAGCGGATGATGCATCTGACGACGCCGCGGATGATTTAGACGCTTTGCTAGCGGATGTGGAAGATACATCTGATGACGCTGCTGATGATCTGGATGCATTATTAGCCGGTGACGACGAAGGCGGAGAAGACGCAGCCGATGATTTAGACGCCCTGTTGGCCGACATTGATACGTCCGATGATGGTGCTGCGCCAGCGGATGAGACAGAGGACGATTTGGCTGCATTGCTGGCCGATGATGATGATGCTGCGACGGATGAAGATGCTCTAGACGATCTCGACGCTTTGTTAGCTGATGATGGCGATGATGAAAGTGACGCCAGTTCTGATGATTTGGATGCGCTGCTGGCGGATATCGACGGCGATCGCGACGATGTCGAGCCAGAGGCCAAAAAGGCACCTGCCGCGAAAGCGGAAGATCCCGATCTGCCCTTCGGCAAGCTAGATGCCGCAAGGTCGGAGATGTTCGACCAACCTCGTCAGAGGTTCCGGATCGCCTTAATGGGAGATTTCTCTGGCCGTGCCAGTCGTGGCGAGTTGGAAATCGGCGAAGGCCTGGGCAATCGAAAACCGATCAAGTTCGACATCGACAACTATGAAGACATCATCGCCCGGTTCAAAACCACCCTGATGTTGCCCATCGGAACAGATGGCGCGGCGGTTGCGGTCGAGCTGAACAATTTGGACGACCTGCATCCGGACGAGCTCTATGAAAAGGTCGAAATGTTCGAAGAGCTGTCGTCCTTGCGTAGCCGGGTGCAATCTGGCCAGGCCCTGAATGAACTCAAAGGCTGGGGCGAAGAATTTGGCGATATCAAGCTAACCTCGCGCAAGCGGGCCAAAGGGGCTGCGGTGCCCGCCGACCGTCGGCTGAGCGATTTTCAGCAACTGATCGGCGACATGCAAGGGTCGCTGGCTGAGCCATCTTCAGCGGAAGACCTGATCCAGCGGGTCGTTGGACCTTATGTTGTCGCTGCCCCGGATCCGAATCAGGAGGCTATGGTCGCCGCTGTGGACGAAGCCCTGACCGGGGCCATGCGGATGGTCCTCCACCATCCCGACTTCCAGGCGGTCGAATCGATCTGGCGGTCGCTGGAGCTGTTGGCCCGCCGGGCTGAGACTGGTGGCGGCATGGAAATCGTGCTTTACGATGTTTCCGCTGAAGAGTGGGCGGCAGATCTGTCGGCGCAGGAAGATCTGGCAGAATCAGGTTTGTTCAAGATGCTGGCGGAAGAGCCTGTGCTGGATGAGAACCAAGGGCCCCTTTCGGCAATCTTTGGGCTCTACAGCCTGGAAGAAACCCCGCCCCATGCCGAGTTGATGGCGCGCATGGCGAAGATTGCAAAACACATTAATGCATCTTTCGTCACAGCAATCGCGCCCGCTTTCCTGGAAACTTCGGCTGATGACCGGCATCCCCTTGTCAAGAAAACCTGGAACGCGCTGCGCGGCCTACCCGAGGCTGCACATGTTGGCGTTGTCTCGCCCCGGTTCCTGCTGCGGTTGCCTTACGGGCAGAAGACTGAGCCCTGCTATGAGTTTGAGTTCGAGGAATTCTCGATGCGGGAAGGCCTGAAGGGTATGCTATGGGCCAATCCTGTCATTCTGTCTGCCATCCTGATGGCCGAATCTGCAAAGCGCGGCGGCAAGAACATGGAGCTAGGGAGTATCATGTCGCTTAATGACATGCCGTTCCATTACATGACTGATCAGCACGGCGACCAAGTTGGACTGCCCTGCACTGAGCGGCTGTTAAACACCCGGACCGCCGCCGAGGTCGTCGCGCGCGGCTTCATGCCGGTTTTATCGATCAAGGGACGTAACGAAGTGCGGCTGGGATCCTTCCAGAGCCTTGGCGCAGGCGAGATCGCGGGACCGTGGGCGCTGACCGCCGGAAGTGGTACGCCCTCTAGCCGAATGTCGACCGCAATCGGGTTGGGGTCTGCGCCTGCCGACACGGGCGGCGGCGCCAAAAGAGATTCGCGCAGCGACGATGCATCGGCGGATGCCGATGACATGGATTTTGCCGAAGCCGATGACATGGATGTTGGCGGAGGCGACGATGATCTGGATTTGGATGACTTGGGTCTGGACGATATCGGCGGCGATGACAACGACGATGGTGATGACGACCTCGACGCGCTGCTGGCGGGTTTCGATGATGACGCCGGTGGAGACGACGATGATGATGAAATGGATGCCGAGTTGGCCGCCCTGTTGGAGGATCTGTAGTGCCGGATGAAGGATTTTTCCCAGAGCGAGGATCGCGTGACAGCATCGTTCTTGTAGAGGTCAATGGATCTTTCTGGATGCTGCATGGCGAAGAGCATCTGAATGCGATGCTCACGAACATGAACCCTTATCCGAAGCCAGTGCACTTTATCCGGTTCGAAACAGAGTTCGATGCGCGGCTATATTTACCGGATGGAACATCGCTAATGGATCTGTGGGGCATAAACCCCGCGATCATCGAACGCATGCGCAACGCCAAGGAATTGGTCGAAATCGAACCCAAGGATAGCTGAGCAAGCTACCGACGCGAGGATAATACTTATGTCAGCAGACATTATTTTAGAAGGCCGACAGATTTCGATGAAAGGGCCTCTTCCTGAAAAGGAGATGCAGTTCATCAGGGCCCAGATCGACGAGGGTTTAAGCCAGCCGACCACGATCGAAATCGAGTTCCTATCGACCAAGATCGATACGGATCTGACCAAGGTCGTCGGCCGTGGCATCGGTATCGAGATGGAAGCCCCGGATGATAAAAAGCGCTATTTCCACGGGAATTGCGTCGAGGCCGAATATGTTGGCATCTATAAGGATCACGTGTTCTTCCGGGCAACTTTGAAACCCTGGTTCTGGTTTCTGACTCAGACCAGCGATTGCCGTGTTTTTCAGGACATGTCGGTTACCGATATCATCAAGAAGATCTTCGGTGATCACGGGTTTTCCGACTACGAAGTTAAGACCAAGCAATCCTTTGCTAAACGAGTCTACTGCGTTCAGTACCGGGAGACAGACTTCGATTTTCTGTGCCGTTTGATGGAAGAGGAGGGGATTTACTACTTCTTCGAGTACGAAGAAAAGAAACACAAGATGATCCTGGTCGATGAAATGTCATCGCATAAGTCGATCGAAGGGACCAGCGATCTGGAATTCCACGAACGCGAAGAAAACTACCGCCGCAAGGACGACCATATCTTTGAATGGCGTGGGCACGAGGCCGTGCACACCGGTAAGGTCACGTTGAACGACTACAATTTCGAGAAGCCCAGCACCGATCTGAAAGCCACGAATTCCATTGCCAAGACCAAGCACGACAACTCAGGCATGGAGGTCTATGAATTCCTGGGCCACAACAAGGAAACCGGTGTCGGCGACCGGTTCGCCCGGGTGCGCATGGAGGCCTATGCCGCGGCCCGGCAACGCCCGCGGGGGATCGGCAACGTCCGCCAATTGGCGGTGGGCGGTAAGTTCAAGATGAAAGGCCATCAGCGTAAGGACGAGAACCAGGAATACCTGGTCGTGTCAGCACGCCATCAATTAACGGTAGAGACGGAGTACGAAGAAGAAAACGTCCTGGCAGACATGCTGGGTGCGACGCTGGACTTCAATATGGGCGACAAGATCGATACCTATCGCTGCGTGTTCGAGACGATCTCGACTAAGGAAACCTTCCGTGCACCGATTGTCACGCCCTGGCCGAAAATTCCAGGTATCCAGACCGCCCTTGTGGTTGGCAAATCTGGCGAGGAGATTTGGACCGACAAATACGGTCGGGTGAAAGTTCAATTTTATTGGGACCGTGAGGGCAAGAAGGATGAAAATTCATCCTGCTGGGTTCGGACCTCGGTGCCGTGGAGCGGCAAGAAATGGGGTATGTTTGCCGTGCCCCGGATCGGTCAGGAAGTCGTTGTCCAGTTTGAGGAAGGCGATCCCGACCGTCCGATTATCACCGGTATGATGTACAACGAAGAAACCAAGCATCCCTATGACCTGCCCGCCAACCAGACCCAGCATGGCGTGAAGACCAACAAGTCCAAAAAAGGCGGCGGGTTCAGCGAGCTTATCTTCGAAGACAAGGCCGATGCGGAATTTGTCCGATTGCAGTCCGAACGAGATTACACTGAGATCATCAAGAACAATGCCGACATTAAGATCGGGTATGATCACAAGGACAAGGGCGACTACAAACTGGACATCCACAACGACCGGACAGAGATCGTCAACGAAGGCGACTACAAGCGGACGCTGAACAAAGGGTCTGAAACGGTTGATGTCGCCAAGGACCGCACCGAGAAAATCGGCGGCGATATGAAGACTGATATCTCCGGTAAGTGGACGATCGATGTAGGTTCCGAGATAAATATGAAGGCCGGTTCCAAAATTGTCCTGACGGTTGGATCGAACAAGATCACCATGGACATGGCTTCGGTGAAGATCGAAGCCACGCAGATCGAGGCGACTGCGAAAGCAACCTTAAAAATGTCCGGGTCTGCGATGGCCGAACTGACGTCGGACGGAATGCTTACGCTGGGCGCATCCGGGATGGTCGATCTGTCGTCAGACGGAATGACCACAGTGGGCGGCTCGATGGTCGACGTAAGTGGTGATGCCATGCTGATGATCGGCGGTGGCATGATGATGATCAACTAAGGGTCCCGAGCATGAGCAGCGAAGGACGATTCAGCGAGATGAAGAAGGTGCCGGATGCCCCGGCATCGAAGTTTATCGCCCATGGGCATGTCCGGTTGAAGACCAAGCTGGATGCCGGCCCAGATGCATCGGTTGAAGAAGTGCTGACGGAACTGTACGCCAAGGACAAGTTGCCCGAGGTGCTTTTGATGTTGGCCAACTGCCTACCTCCGCGCGAGGCTGTGTGGTGGGCATGCGTCTGTGCTCGGGACATGTACCCTGAAAACGGCGAAGAGCAACCAGAAACCCTCACCACGGCCGAGGCCTGGGTGTTCAAACCCAGCGAGGAAACACGTGTCGCCGCGCGTCTGGCTCTTGACGCTTCGACACCCGGTGACAAGACCAAGCTTTGCGCCCAAGCTGCCTGTTTCGCCGACGGTACCTTGGGTCCTGGTGAGCTTGAGGACTACGAAACGCCCCCAGGCGGATTTGGCGCGTCGGTGTTCGGTATGGTGATGCGGGCGATGTATTCAGACAAGGCGAAGGCCATGGACCGAGAAGTCGAATATGTCGACAGAGCCGTCGACATTGGCCGCGGCGGAAATGGCAAAAAGGCAGATGAAACGCCTGCCAAGGAGAACGCCTAGGATGTTGAATTCTTTCCATAACTTTCGCAGTGGGAGGCCTTCATGACCTTACCGGCAGCTCGGGTGACGGACATGCATGTCTGCCCAATGGTGACAGGTGTTGTTCCGCATGTGGGGGGACCGATCGTCAAGCCGAACCCTACTGTATTGATTGGCATGCTGCCCGCTGCATCGGCGACCGCTGTTTGCACGTGCGTCGGTCCACCGGATACGATTGTCAAAGGATCTGCGACGGTGCTTTGCTGCAATCTCCCGCAGGCCCGCATCGGGGATACAACGGCGCATGGCGGCAGCATCGTGCTAGGCTCTTTCACCTCGCTTTGTAGCTGAGGGACGCAGAAATGACGTTTCGTCTTCGGTTTCAAAATTCAGGGGCCTTGCCAGGCGGCCAAGGTTCGGTCGAGATGGTCGGCGGCGCTTTGACGATTGGCCGTGGCGAGGAAAACGATCTAACTCTGCCGGACCCGGAACGCATGTTGTCCAAGCGCCACTGCACAATTGAAGATCACGGCGGAAACTATGTTGTAGTGGACATTAGCACGAACGGAACCTTCCTAAACTACGGCCCTGAGCGGCTTGGGGACCTTCCGACACCTTTGAACCATGGTGACGTCCTCCAGATCGGCAACTATGAATTGGTGGCCGAAATCGCCAGTGGTGAGGCGGCAGCGTCTGCCGATCCATTGGCTGGGATCGCTCCACCGCTGGAGGACGGTCCGGTGTCCCACGGTCAGGCGGTCGATCATCGCCCGCAGCATGATTTCGTAGGCACGTTGGACGATCCGGCTGGCAAGGATGGCAGCGATTTTCTTGATGGTCTGCTGGGCTCGGGAGATGGGGCGCAAGCTTCTGCGGGAGCAAGCTCTCGCCAGTCCTGGGAGCAGGCCGTGATTCCGGAAGACCCGCTGGAGGCCTCGGCACCTCTGCCAGATCAAGAAGACCCGTTCTTCCAGAAGCCTGAACAAGACCCGTTTGGGCCGCGGGGTGCCAGCGAGCAAGATCATTCGCAGTCTACCGCGGACTTCTACAACAAGCCGAAAGCGCAGGCCGAGCTTATCCCGGATGATTGGGATGATCTGATGGCGCCGGAAACACCTGTTGCGCCTGCGGCCCCGACCGCGCAGCTAGAAACAGGTGATCCCTTCGCCGCGTCGTCGGTCGGTGAAACGCCGATGGCAGATGGCCCGTTTGCTGAAAAGGCACCGGCGGAGCCTCAGCCGTCTATAGCCGCGCCTGCATCGGCCCCAGAACCAGTTGCGCCGCCCACACCGGACCCTGTTCCGATGCACGTGGCGCCTCCAACACCGGCAAAACCTGCACCCGCGCCTGCGGCGAATGTCGATCTGGTGCGCACCTTCCTGGAAGAAGCAGGCGCAGGTCAATTGAACATCCCAGACGAGGAATTGCCCAAGGTCATGGCCCGGATGGGTGCGGTCTTTGGGGCCATGGTGACCGGTATGCGGGAGATCCTGATTACCCGCGCCTCGATCAAGGGTGAACTACGTATGAACCGCACGATGATCCAATCGGCGGGAAATAATCCGTTGAAGTTCACGATCAGCCCGGAACAGGCGATCGAGGCCATGGTTCGGCCATCAACATCGGGTTATCTGGACGCCGAGACAGCCACTGCGGAAGCACTGCGCGATATCAAGGCGCACGAAGTGGCGATGATGTCGGGAATGGAGGCGGCATTGAAGGATCTGTTGTCGCGATTAGACCCGGAAAAGCTGACCGAGCGCATCGAAACGGGCTCCAGCTTGGGTGGTCTCTTGGGTGGCAAGAAGGCCAAGTACTGGGAGGCCTACGCGTCCATGTATTCCGAGATCGCGAAGGAAGCTGAAGACGATTTCCAATCCGCTTTCGGGCGAGAGTTCGCCCGTGCGTACGAAGAACAACTCAAAAAGCTTTGAGGAAAGACACTATGGTACAAGCATGGATCACACGGCTTCTGGCACTGATCTTGGTGAGTTTGGTAGCATCGTGCGCCGAGCCGCCTCCGCCACCACCACCGACAACGGTGGCACTTACCGTGACCGGTGGCGCCGATATGAACGCCGGTGCTCCAGCCAAGGTAAAGGTCTACTACCTGAATTCGACTGCTAAGTTCAAAGTGTCGGACTTCTTTGCTTTGTTCGACAATGCGCAGGCAACCTTAGGTCCAGATCTGATGGCGGTGGACGAGTATCTCCTTGCGCCGGGTAAGGTTGAAACAGACCAAAAGACGTTCCCCACACCGCCTGCAGCTATTGGGATCGTCGCGGCTTTTAAGAGCGTTGATCAACCGGGGTGGCGAGTGTCCAAGCCGCTTGCACCAAACGCCGAGAACCCAGTGGTAGCGACTTTGAACGGGATGGCGGTGGAGCTTCAATGACTACGTGCGGCACAGCAGCAGGGGATCGCTAGTGTCCTGGGAAAGTAAAGTTATCTGGAGTGAGGGGCTGTTCCTGCAGCCCCATCACTTCCAGCAGAATAGCCGCTATGTCGAAGCCCAAATCTCGGGCATCGCGACAAGCCTGACGTCCTATGGTTGGGGGGTTTCGGAACTTACTCTCGATGATGAGCTTCTAAAGCTGGGCAAGGTGGCTGTGAAGTCCTGCACAGGCATTACACCGGACGGCGCCTTGTTTCGGGTTCCGCAAGTAGAAGAACATCCGGTCGCGCTGGATGCTCCTGAGTCCGCCAAAAACACGGTTGTTTATCTTTCGATCCCAACACGACGCCAGGGTGCGACCGAGGTAGATCTCAGTGGCGCTGAAAAGTCCGCATCGCGCTTCAAGCCGGACGAGATTGAAGTAACTGATACGATGGGAACTGACCGGCGGTCGGTTTCGCTGGCCGTCGGCAAACTGCGTTTGGAATTTGCGCTGGATCTGGACGATCTGGCAGATCAACTGGTGATCCCCATCGCGCGTATCATCGAGGTTCGCCCAGATGGTGAAGTCGTCCTGGACAAGGCCTTCATTCCGTCTTGCATCGATGCCCGAGCAGCGCCAACGCTACACGGGTTCTTGCGCGAGCTTGAGGGCCTGCTGAGCCACCGCTGTGATGCCCTGGCGGGGAGGTTGTCGGAAAGCGGGGCGACAAAGGGTGTTGCTGAAGTCTCGGATTTCTTACTGTTGATTTCCGTCAACAGGGCGCTGCCGCAGATACGCCACCTGCTGTCCATCGAGAACGCGCACCCTTGCGCGATATATCAATGTCTGACTGGGCTGGCAGGTGAGCTGTCCACATTCATGACACCAGAAAAAAAGGCCGGTGAATTTCCTGCCTATCGCCATGACGATCTGACCAATGTCTATCAGCCGGTCATACGGGCGCTACGCCAGTACTTGAGTGCAGTGCTGGAACAGAACGCGGTTTCGATTCCGCTGGAGGCGCGCAAGTACGGTGTCAGTGTTGGCATCATTGCAGATAAAAGGTTGTTGTCTGGATCTACGTTCGTACTGTCGGCGAAAGCCGATGTCACCGCAGAAAGCGTGCGGCGGCATTTCCCAACTCAGGCGAAGTTGGGCCCGGTAGAAGAGATCCGCCAGTTGGTGAATTCGGCACTGCCCGGTATCGGTCTTCGGCCGTTACCCGTAGCGCCAAGGCAGATTCCGTATCATTCGGGCGTTGTCTACTTCGAATTGGACAAAGACAGTCAGTATTGGCGCCAGATGACGACCTCTGGTGGTTTGGCCGTACACGTCTCAGGCGAGTTTCCGGGCCTGGAAATGGAGCTTTGGGCTATCCGCGCAAGCTGATAGCCGAGGAGAAGTGCAATGAGTCGCGACGATCCTTTTGCTGAGTCGACCGATACCGAAAAAACGGTGATCCGGCCAAATCCTGGTGGACGACGTGCCGATCCGGCGCCTCAGGCTGCCCCGATGGCATCGCCAGTTGCACCGCCGCCGCCGGCGGGTCCAACAATGGGCGCAGCCGCCGCCGATGTACCGGTGGCGGCGTCTGCGACGGGAATGAACCAGCTGCATGCTGCAGCCTCGACCCTGTTTTCTCTGATCGGACGCATTAGAAACCGCGCGCAACACCCAAATCCAGACAGCCTGCGTGAAAGCGTGGTGGCCGAAATCCGCAGCTTTGAAAACCGCGCCTTGCAGGCGGGGATTTCGGCGCAGAACGTCAAGGTCGCTCGCTATGCGATTTGTGCAACGGTGGATGACGTTGTGCTGAATACGCCATGGGGTGGGCAAAGCATCTGGGCGCAACAAAGCATGGTTGGGACGTTCCATAGGGAAACTCATGGTGGCGACCGCTTCTACGACCTTCTGGCACGTCTGGAACAGGAACCTGCCGTAAACAGAAACATGCTGGAGTTCCTCTATGTCTGCCTCAGCCTTGGCTTCGAAGGCCGGTTGCGCGTCGAAAACCGTGGGTCAGAGAAACATATTTCTATCCGCGACGGGCTTGCCCGGCTGATAAGGGCCCAGCGCGGTCCGGTCGAAGCAGATCTTTCGCCAAACTGGAAGGGCACTGATGTCGCCCATCGACCGCTTTCTGCTTGGGCGCCAGTGTGGCTGATTTCCGGCATCAGCGCGTTAATCCTGGGTCTGACCTTCTTTGGGTTTTCCTATGCGCTGAGCGGCGATACGGAACGCTTGCAGGGCCAATTGGCCGCTTTAGACGTCACCAGCCCGGTGGAACTAGCCCGCGCTGCACCACCGCCTCCACCTCCGCCTGAGGTCGAAGAAAGCAAGGTGAACAAGCTGCGTGAATTCCTGGCACCTGAGATAAAAGAGGGTCTGGTTGAGGTTTTCGAGAAGGGCAACACCATCACCGTGCGTATAGCAGGTGCGGGGATGTTTGGATCCGGGTCGGACCAATTGCTGCCAGCCTTCGACAACGTGATCGAACGGGTTGCCCTTGGGGTGAATGATGAGCCCGGGAATATCATCATCGCTGGTCATTCGGACAGTGATCAAATCAATACGGTACGGTTCCCGTCGAACTTGCATCTGTCGTTGGCGCGCGCCAAGGCGGTCATGGAACGGATTTCCTCGACCTTGGATGACCCAAGCAGGATCGCTGCTGAAGGCCGGGCCGATAAGGAACCGATTGCCTCGAACAATACCGCTGCAGGCAAGGCCAAAAACCGGCGCATCGAAGTCATTCTGATAAAGGCAGGCTAGGTCCGTGTTTGTTCGAATCCTCCGCCAAATATTCGCATCGACGATTGGTCTGCTGATCCTCGGGGCCATCGCCCTCGGCGCATGCATCTGGTTCTTTGGCCCGTTGCTGGCGTTCGGCGAAGCGCGGCCCTTCGATTCCCAAACCAGCCGGATCATTGCCTTGGCGGCTTTGGCGGCGCTGACCCTAATCATCGTCCTGATTGTCCTATTGCGCCGACGGTCGGCCGACAAAGAGATGACCGACACGATTGTCGAGTCGTCAAAGGAAGAAGACCCCGGCGATGCCGCCGTGCAGGCTGAACTGCGCGAGATGCAGGACAATATGCGCGAAGCCCTGGGCTTTCTGCGTAAGTCAAAGCTGGGCGGCAAGTTCAGCCGCAAGCATCTCTATCAACTGCCCTGGTATATCATCATCGGACCACCTGGGGCGGGGAAGACCACGGCCATAGTCAATTCCGGCCTGAACTTCCCGCTGGCCGAGAAGATGGGCAAAAAGGCGATGGGCGGCGTCGGCGGTACCCGCAACTGCGATTGGTGGTTCACCAATGACGCGGTGCTGTTGGATACAGCCGGGCGCTATACCACCCAGGACAGCGATGCCAGCGCTGACAGCGCGGGCTGGACCGGCTTCCTGGACATGCTGAAAAAGCACCGCAAGCGCCAGCCCATTAATGGTGCGATGATCGCGATCAGCCTGTCTGATCTGTCTCTGCAGGATGAAATCACGCGCAAGAACCATGCCCGCGCCGTGCGCACCCGCCTACACGAATTGCGCGAACGTTTGGGCGTGCGCTTCCCGGTCTATGTTCTTTTCACCAAGGCCGATCTGGTCGCCGGCTTTGCCGAGTTTTTCGATAATCTGGGCAGCGAAGAACGCGAACAGGTCTGGGGTTTTACCCTGCCCTATGAAAAGGGAAAGAAGACAGACGAAAGCCCCATGGCGTCGTTCGGGGGTGAATTCGAGACACTGTTGGCGCAACTGGGCAACCGCAGTCTTGAGCGGATGCAGGGTGAGGTCGACTATCAGCGCCGCAGCCTGATCGCCGGGTTCCCGTCGCAAGTCGCATCCCTGCGCCCGGTTGCCGAGGAATTCCTGGGCGAGGTGTTCCAGGACAGCCGCTTCGAAGACCGCCAGTTCCTGCGCGGGGTCTACTTCACGTCCGGCACCCAGGAAGGCACGCCGATTGACCGTCTGATGATGGGCATGGCGCGAACATTCGGGATCGGCCGCCAGGCCATCGGGTCCGGTCAGGGCACGGGTCGCAGCTTCTTCCTGACGCGTCTTTTGGGCGATGTGATCTTCCGCGAGGCGGGGCTTGTCTCTGCTGACGACAAAGTCGAACGTCGTTATCGCTGGGTCATTCGTGGAGCGGTCGCTGCAGGCGTTCTGGTCCTGGCCGGGTTCTCGACCCTCTGGACCATGAGCTTCCTTGGCAATCAGGACCTGATCGACGATGCCCGGACCAATGTCGAAAACTATCAGACCATGGTCGCCCAGATTCCCGGCAGCCCGATTGCCGACCAGGACATTCCCAAAGTTGTGCCACCGCTGAACATTCTGCGCGATATGCCGGGCAACCCGGCCCAGGGTGATGCGGAACCGCCGACTGAACTGACCTGGGGGCTTTACCAGGGCGACGCCGTGGGCACCGAATCCGCCCAAACCTATCGCGGGGCGTTGAACTCGCTGCTGCTGCCGCGCCTGCTTTACCGTTTGGAAGAGCAGATGCAGGCGAACATGAATGATTCCACCCTGCTGTACGAAGCATTGAAGATATATTTGATGCTGGGTCTGCAGGGACCAATGGACAAGGACCTGGTCAAACAGTGGATGACCATCGACTGGACCCTGGCCTATGCCGGACAGGATCAAATGGTTGCGGATCTGACCGGACATTTGGACAATCTACTGTCCCAGCCGATGCAGGAAATTGCATTGAATGGCCCGCTGGTTGATCAGATCCAGGGCCTCTTGTCGGAAACCCCACTGTCCCAGCGGATCTACAACGACATCGTCAAAAGTCCCATCGCCCGCGACTTGCCGCAATTCCGTCTAACCGAAGCTGGTGGTCCCTCGACCTCGCGCGTCTTGATCCGATCCTCGGGCAAACCGCTGAGCGAAGGGATCGAGGGCATCTATACCCATGAAGGTTTCCACAAGACCTTCCTGCCGGAAGCTCTGGAGGTCGCCGAACGGATCCAACGCGAAAGCTGGGTGCTGGGCCCGCGGGGCGAGACCGAGACGACGCCCGCCAACTTAGCCCGCCTCTCTCGCGATGTTCTGAACCTCTACTATAACGACTACGTGTCGCGATATGATGCGATGTTGGGCGATATCGACGTCATCCCGATGGAGAGTCTCAGCCACGCCGTCGATGTCACCAATGTTCTTTCTGGGCCGACTTCGCCGCTGGTGAACATTCTGCGATCAATTTCTGAAGAGACGAAGCTGACCCAGCAAAAGACCCAAGAGGTCAATGTCGAACAAGCGACCGAGGGTGTGACCGACTTTGCCAGGACCGAGGCGTTGTCAGCCCTGGACGCGCGGACACAGGCGCTGTTCGAAGCGATTGGCCGCGCGTCGCCAACAGGGGATGCCGAGGCAGAACCACCCAAACCCGGTGATTATGTCGAAGAACGGTTCGGGTGGTTGCATGATTTGGTGGACGGGGCAGAAGGCGCACCGTCAAAGCTGGATGAGGTCGTCCTGACGATGACCGAGGTGTATCGCGAACTGAATCGCATGTCGCTAGGCCAGAATTCGGGTACGGCGATTCTGAACGCGGGCGACGGTGGCGCTGTGGCGCGGCTGCAGGCCGAAACAGGGCGCCTGCCTGGGCCGATGCAGCGCTGGGCCAAGCAGGTGGCGACCGGATCGTCCGGCATCACCGCAGGTGGTGCGCGAAGCGGATTGAATGCGCAATGGCAGGCTAAGGTCTATCCGTTCTGTCAACGCGCGCTGAATGGTCGATATCCGTTTGCCCGGGGTGGTAAGGCCGATGTCACCATGCAGGACTTCGGCAAGCTTTTCGGACCAAATGGCCTTATCGATTCCTTCTTCAACGAAAACTTGATCACCTTTGTCGATACGACGTCGAACCCGTGGCGGTGGAAGCGTGTCAACAATACAGACCTTGGCATTTCGAATGCTGTGCTGGCCCAGTTCCAGCGCGCCGCGGAAATTCGTGATGGCTTCTTCCTGGCACCGGGTCTGCCCTCGGTCACCTTCGATCTGACCCCGATTGCTTTGGACCCGAAGGCTGAACAAGTTATCCTGGAAGTCGATGGGCAACCGATCACCTATGCCCATGGCCCGCCGCAAGTCACGCCGCTGACTTGGCCTGGCAAGGGCGGCGGCCGTACCCGGGTGGCGTTTGCACCTGAAACGGCAGGTATCGAAAATTCAATGACCAGGGATGGTCCCTGGGCTTGGTTCCGCCTGTTGGATTCGGCCGAAGTTCGCCGGACCAATGTGTCGGACCGCAGCCGTGTGATTTTTAATATTGGCGGCCGTATCTCGGTCTTTCAGTTGCGTGCAGGATCAGCGTTGAACCCGTTCACACTACCGGCGCTGCGAAGCTTCCGGTGTCCGAAATCCATGTAACCAAGGACCAGCGCACCTGATGCCAACGGCTTTTGGATTCTACGGCAAGATACCGTCGCATGGGGATTTCCTGCGGCGGGACCTTTCGCCTGCGTTCATCGAACCTTGGGATACCTGGCTGCAGCAAAGCCTGTTGACCGGTCGCGATGTTCTGGCGGACCGGTGGCAGAACGCCTATTTCAGCGCACCGATCTGGCGGTTTGCCCTGCCTGCCGGTTTGTGCGGTCCAGACGGTATGATGGGCGTGCTGATGCCCAGCGTCGACCGGGTGGGCCGGCAGTTTCCGCTGACAATTGCCACCCCAATCGGCGATGCCGATCCGTGGGGGGTTTTCAGAGCCAACGACGCGGTTTATCGGGCGCTGGAGGATGCAGCGCTTGCCATGTTGGAGGATGGTGCCGAACCTGCTCAATTGGAAAGTGTTTTGGCGGGTATCGCAGTCGCAGTTGACTCGAACGGCACCCATTTGAAGCCCTGTGGACGGGGTCTTTGCATGTCATCGACAGCATCGCCAGGAACGGTGCTGGCCGCCGCGCACCTGAGTACCCGATTTTCGAAACCATCCCTATGGGGTTGTGTGATCGAGGATCAAAATCACTTCTTTGCCTGTCCGGGTATGCCAACCGGCGCTGATGAAATTCGCCCATTGATGGATCTGGGTGCACCCGCCTGGACGGGTGGAGATATTCTGGAAACGCTGCTTTGATTCTGCCCCCTGCCAGTGGCACTTTGCGCTACAGCGCCCGAACCCATGTTGGGAACGTGCGTGACGTCAACGAAGATTCGATCATCGCTTTGCCCGACTTGGGGATCTGGGCGGTCTCGGACGGAATGGGCGGGCACCATGGCGGTGACTTTGCCAGCCAAAGCGTGACCGAAGCATTAGCGACTTTGCCGCCGCACTTAAGTGGTGCCGATGCCATGCTGGCGACCCGCGATGCTATCCAGTCCGCACATAGGACTATCCGGGCCGAAGCCATTCGTTTAGGCGGTGTTACCATCGGCGCAACGGTTGTCGTTTTGGTGGTTGCAGACGAACATTTCGCCTGCCTTTGGGCAGGTGACAGCCGTCTTTATCGCCTGCGCGGCGGTCAGATTCAGATGCTAAGCCATGACCATTCGGTTGTGGGCGAATTGGTCGCCGAAGATCGCCTGAGCTGGGCCGAAGCCGAGCATCATCCACAGGCAAATGCCATCACCCGCGCCGTCGGTGTCGGTGAAGACCTGGAGATCGATAAACGCCGCGGCGATGTCCTACCAGGGGATCGGTTTCTACTCTGTTCCGACGGGCTCAGCCGATATGCCGATGAGACGACGCTGAGCTATCTGTTGGCGAACACACCAATCGAAACTGTTGCGGACGCGCTGTTGGTCGTCGCCCTGGATGGTGGCGGTGCGGACAATATTTCAGTTATTGTTGTTGAGGCCTAACGATATGATGTCATGTTTTTGCTATGTGCCTGCCAGTCTACTGCGAAACCGGTTCTCGATGGGGCTCACGCCGGTATTGCCGGCGCCGCCATCGCTGAAACTTGCCGTAGCCCTGCCAGCGCTTGATCCGGCTGAACGCGCCGATGTTCAGATCGACGCAGGTTTTGAACCGGTTAGGCTGCCGAATATCGACCTGGGCGGGGGGCCGCTGGCCCAAATGGCGTTGTCGCTGAACATGGCCATGGGCACGTTCAAGATCGACGATCTGCCGATGCTGGAATTCCAGATGGATCAGGCGGCGAAGACCTTTCACAAAAACATCTGGCCAAGGTTGGGCTTTCTGACCAGTTTCAAGATCCAGCCCTTGTTAAATTTTGCGCTGGTGGCTCGCCTGGTGCTGGATTTGCGCGCCCTGGGCATCGACCCGATGGAGATGAAGGCGGGCGATATTCCCATGGCGTCCGGCAGTTCTAACTACCGCTTTCGGCTCAGCCCGCCGAAACTGGCCATGGCGAAACTGGCAGCGGGATTGCCGAACCTGTTGAAATTGGACGAAACGCTGAACATTCCGCCGTTGGGCGATCCCGAGCATGTAACGCAAATGCGGAATAGGTTGAATGCGCTGTCCACGCTATCGCCACCAACGTTACAGATTCCGTTTAAAATGATCCTCAAACTGGCGATGGTGTTGGAAGCTCTGGCCAAAATTCAGGAAGCCTTCGGCGATGACCCGTTCTCACCCGCGTCGCGGGGCCGGATCAATGCAATGTTACGGTTCTTTGCGCGGCTCAACATTCCGATCCCGATGCCTGCGCTGGCTTTGAAAGCAAAGCTAGAGGTGCTTCCGCCGATGGAGGACATCAAGCTGGGCGAGCGGATGGCCGGCAGTAGCGGACTGAGCACGCTGTCCAGGTTCTCGCCGCCGAAGCTGGCGATCTCGCCATTTTTGAACGTCATGCTGGCGCTGCACGCCGCCTTCAACATCACGCTGGATGTTGACCCCGAAAGTGGCACGTGCAGCTGCGGCGCGGCGCTTTGATTGTCGGATTGTGGCCGTTGCGCCACAATTTACACGCAATGCCAAGGCAAGTGACGCATCCTAATCCAGAGCGAATTTTGAAGCGCAACCGGAGGAAGTCTTCTCGTGGCTACAGAAAAACTGACGATCATTAAGGCCGATGTGAAGAACGAGGTCACGAAGGCCGTCAAACCGAAACACATCAAGCTTGGCAACATGGGTTTCCAGGCCACTTGCGAAGTCGATAAAAGCGTCGCCAAAGAGCTGGACACCGATGTTCGGTTTGTTGCGAAACTCTACGACGATGCCACGAAGGAATACAAAAAGCTGGTGGGTGAAGTCGGGCTGCGGGTGCAAACCGCCGACAACCTCGCTTCGGTCATGCCGCTGACGGACAAGGAATGCAAAGAGGTCGACGCGGACATCAAGAAGATCTTCGCGAAGTATCAAAAGTCCATCGAGAGTGTGGCGACCAGCCATTTCAATAAGTGGAAACAGGCTAACAAGGACCGCAAGAAATATAGGCTCAAGGTCGGATGTGCGATCGTCTTGGGATCTGCCTCGGCCATCGCCAGCACCGCATCGCTGGCCGCAGGCGCGGTAACGGGCGGCGTGTCCATTGCCGCAAGCATCTACGGTATTGCTCAAAGCATCGTTTCGGTTGCCCGCGCGGTCCAGAAGGTGACCTCGGACATCGTCAAGGTGCATGGCCAGCTTGAGAAGGCTTTGAAAGAGCTGGTGTCAGCCTATAAGACCCAGTCAAAGGCCAAGGTGAAGGCCAAAGAGATCGGCAAAGAGTTTCTTGCCGACTTTCTGATGATCGAAACTGCGGGCTTCAACCGTGTCGACAAGCATCTGGAAACCTATAAGGCCAAACTGAAGAACATTGATTTGGACGTCGCGAAGCTGGGTAAAGAACTGAACAAGCTTTTGGACCAGCAAAGCAAGCTGGACAAAGAGATCGAGAAAAAGCTCGGCAAGATGGTCAAGGACCGCAAGTACAAGAGCAAAAAGATCGACGGCCTGTTTGAGTCGATGGAGACGGCCCGCAAGTCCACCGCCAAGCTGATCAAGGATATCGAGGCCTATCACGTCATGCTAAAACCGGCGGAAAAGTTTCGGGATGACACCGACAAGGCCGTCGCCGCGTTGCGGCACAAAGATCCGACCTGGGCAAAGTGGGCGATCTGGATCGGTAGCCTTGGCCTTTCGAGCGGCGTCACCACCATTGCCTCCGGTGGTGAAAATCTGTTGAAGGCGGCTGAAGGCATACAAAAAGGCATCAATGCAGTTTCTTCGGAACTTGCATAACACTTGAGTGGAGCGGCGGGGTGTTCAAATGTGCCTCCCCCGCCAAATGACGGCAATATATCAGATCAGATCTGTCCTAGGCGCCGCCACTGAAGCAGCTTCTCCCTGCTGACTTCGAAATGCATCGAGTCTTCGCGTCCAAAGCCGGCACCCCAGATCCAGCCTTCCTTATTGAAAAAGTCTGCCAACAGCGTCAGGCCCAGCTGGGTCTTACCGTCGCCCAGCGTATCCAGAACGCCATCGATATTGATATCGACCGCCAAGCCGTACGCATGGGACGAAACCGCTGTTTGCGAACCACGGATCCGCCGCACGCACAACGATCCGGCGGACTTGATTCGCGCATAAAGCTCGGGTTCGAAGACCTGCACGTTTTTGAAGATCTGACGCAGCGAAATCACCGCAGGCTTCAGCATGCGGACGCGAATCGGGCCGACATTCTCGGTGCTCAAAAGGCCTTTCAGCTTCGGATTGGTCATCGGTTGGCAGTCATCGCCTAGATCTTCACGCGGCAGGCCAAGAAACTCTGTAAAGAATGCTGAATTTGGAACCGTAAGTCCCTTGTTTACTTTCCGCCGGTTCGCGATCAATACGACCTGCGCGAATGCATCCTTCAAACTGTCAGAAGCATCCGGATTTGGACCGCTCTCATCTTCAAGCTGGCGGTTCTGATCGTTTCTGGACAAGGCAGTACGCGAATCCAAGCCATCAATTCGTTGCCTCAGAATCTCAACTTGTTTCTCCAATGACTCGATCCGTTGTTCGTTTTGATCGTCATTTTCAAAGACATCGGTTTCCTCGGCAAAGTATGATTCCGAGAAGTGCCACAGCACCGGCGCGGCCATAATCGCTAATGCAATCAGGATGCTGGGCAGGAATCGCATGTGGACGCTCCGTTTACGTGGGCCGAGTAGGAAGATTTTGGTGCCAAAACCGCCTTAATTCCAGTGCATAAGTATCAATGCTCACATCGGAAAGGTGACGTTTCTGTCATAGGTAACGTTGTGGACCGTACAATCACAAACTGGTAACCTTTACCCAGGAAATCAAACCATTTGCGCCAAATCCAACGGAGGACTTTGCCATGCGTGGTATTAAGATTGGTATTGCATGCGCCATTGCCGTAATCGCGATGGGCGATGCTACCGTTTATGCGCAGTCGACCGACCAGTCAATTCTGCAACGTCAACGCGAGAAATTGATCAAGCAGCGCCAAGAACAGGCACGTTCGCGGTCGCTTCTCGAAATCTCCCCGACAACAAAAGAGGTGGAGAAGAAGTCCCAACCAGCAGCAACTGCGGTGGTCTCGCCAACGCAGAATCAGCAGGCAGTCAAGAAGACGGCCAAGAAAAAGACCCCTGCACCCCAACAGGTCATCGCACGCGCCGAAACGCCGCCAGAGCTTGCGCCGGAGGATCAGCTATTCCGGCCTATTGAGTTCGCATACGACTCGGCGAACATTAGCGATCAAGCACGCGGGATCCTGGATGGTCTGTGCGATACCTTGAAGGTGGACTTAAGCGTGAATCCGGGATCGAGCTATTTTGTCATCGGTCATACAGACGCCACCGGTTCAGCGACCTACAATAACAGCCTTTCTCAGCGCCGTGCCGATGCAACCAAACAGTATTTGGTCAGCAACTGCGGCATCACGACAGCGCAATTGAAGGCGGTGGGAATGGGAGAGGAACGCCTGCTGGCGCAATTTGATCCATCCGCGGCCAACCAACGCAGAGTGGAGATTCAGGTTCGTGACACTGGAACTGACAATTAACCCCTGCAAAGGTGCCACCATCCGGTAGTACCGGAGTTAGATTTCAGAACTGGGCCAGAATGGCCCAGTTAACGACGGGAGATGGATTTGGTGGGGAAGTACCACGCGCTTCCAGCAATGGTCGCGATTTCGTTTTTCGCATGCGCAGTTGCGCCATCGCTGACCCTTGCGCAAAACACCACTCAGTTTTTGGAAGACCGCCAGGCAGAAATCGAAGCTGCGCGTCCGAAAAGCCAACCCGGGCAGATCGCAACTCCCACCGTCACGCTTGATACACCCGATGGTGCTGAAGCGATAAGCCTAACGCTTAGTTCCGTAACGCTGGTCGGCCCTGACGATCAGCCAGTTTCAGATGATGATACGCTGCCGCTTGAGGCGGTGCGGGCTGTGTATGCGGATCGCATCGGCCAACAAGTCACCCTAGCTGATCTTTACGCTGTCGCACGAGAAATCGACGTCCTTCTGAAGAGCAATGGCCTCGTATTCACGCGGGTCTTGGTGCCCCAGCAGGAATTCGATCAGGCAGACGCCGCTGTTAGTATCCGGGTGTTGGGCACGACGGTTGAATCCGTGACCATAGAAGAGCCGGAAGGGCCAATCGGCACCGTCAAAGGCTTGATCCAGGATATGGTTGCGCCGTTGGTGGGAAAGCGTAATCCAAACATCAAAGATCTCGAGCGGATATCGCTTTTGATATCCGATTTGCCGGGTCTCGTCCGGGCGACTTTCGTTCCAAGCCCAGGAAAAGCTCAACAAACGATCGCATTGTCGCTGAATGTAGTTCGCGAGCCCTTCAACGTCGTTGGGATAATTACACACCGCGACAGTCCAACGATCGGGCCGGGGGTATTCGGGGGTATCGGTTATCTGAATACCTATGGACCTTTTGGCGCAAGCACCGAGTTCTCCTACTTTAACTCATGGAGCTTTGAAGGCGGCGACTTCGACGAACGTAATACCGCCCAGATCACGCAACGGTTCTTCCTGAAGTCCGGCACACAGATCAGCTTCTCGGGCTTCGCCAGTAGAACAAGACCCGGTGATGTTCTGGAAGAGTTGGAGGTATCTGGTACCCAGTATTCTCTGGGCGTAGAGCTGGAACATCCCTTACTGCGCACTCGGGCCACGTCGCTTTGGGTGAATGCAGGCTTCGAGTGGATCGAAAGCGACGTCGATTTTGGGGACAATACTGCGACATTAACGGATGACTCTTCCCGCGTTCTCTTCGTGGGGGCAAGGGCAAATTTGGAAGATCCGCTCGGTGCGACTGCGCTGGACCTGACGCTGCGCAAGGGGTTGGACATATTAGGCGCCACAGACAGCGCCGATCCTAATGTTAGCCGTATCGGTGCATCTGGCGATTTCTTTGTTTTTCGTGGAGAGATTGAACGTGATCAGCCTCTTTTCGACAACTTTGGTGCAAATTTGAGGATGACCGGCCAATGGGCGGACGGTCCGCTTCTATCTAGCGAAACCCTCAGCCTTGGGGGCTCGCGATATTTGAAGGGATACGATCCGTCTGAAGTGCAGGGCGACCATGGTTTCGCCGGATACTTGGAGCTGAATTACCTCGACGCTATTTCAATCCTCGGAATGGATATCGGATATCAGCTTTATACATTCGGAGATTACGGCATCGTTTTCCAAGCAGACAATCCGGACGTCGGCGCCACTGATCTGACGTCGACCGGGTTTGGCGCAAGAATAAAGGTTCCAGAAGGTCCCAGCCTGGAACTGGAAGTTGTTCGGCCTATTGGTGACGAGCGGCAGCGCACCAATGATACTGATGCCAGGATGTTCGGAACTCTGGTTTGGTTTTTCTAATGTCGAAGGATTGGATCATGCTATTCGAAAGTTCTAATCGCGATGTGACTGCAAGTACTCGGAATATTCTCTGCACTGGCCTAGTGGCTGGTATCTTGGCACTTCCGGCCGCTGCATTGGCTGGACCGACCGGGGGTGTCGTCAACGGCGGCAACGCCCAGATTCAGCAATCCGGATCAGTCACGACGATTGATCAATCATCGGCCAAAGCGCTGATTGACTGGCGAAGCTTTAACGTTGGAGCAAGCGAGACGGTGAACTTTCTGCAACCGTCAGCGCAGGCGATCACGCTAAACCGCGTTCATTCGGCGACGCCGTCGCAGATTGACGGAGCCGTTAATGCGAACGGCAATATCTGGGTGATCAATCCGTCAGGCGTCCTGATCGGACGTACCGCGCGGGTCAACACGGGTGGGTTCATCGCCACGACCGCCAACATTGACAAAGATGCCTTCCTGGCTGGTGACTACCGATTTGACCAACCCGGTGATCCTAATGCCTCTGTCGTGAACGAGGGTTTGATCACATTCGGCGAGGCGGGATTTGTTGGGCTTGTCGGTCCGACAGCCCGAAACGACGGTGTGATCGCCGGGCAACTTGGTCGGGTCGTAATTCAGGGCAGCGATGCCTTTGCAGTCGATTTGGCTGGGGATGGTATCATCGCGTTGCCGACAGGCCAGGCGACGGAACTTGCCGCAATAAACACCGGTCAAATTACGAACGACGGCGGATATATCCTGATCGATGCCGCCACCGCAGATAGCGTGCTGCGATCTACCGTAACGAACGAGGGCGTGATTGAAGCCACAACCTTCCGGCAGGAAGGTGGGCGTATCTTTCTTTCCGGTGATGAAGCCAGAATTGGCGGCACGATCGAAGCCACCGGTGGCTCAACGGACACTGGCGGTAATGTAACAATCACTGGAGACCGAATTCTATTGGAAGACGCCACCATCGATGTTTCAGGCGGAACAGGTGGTGGAGAGGTAAGAATTGGCGGCGATGTGGGTGGAGGCCCTACCTTACCCCAGGCTGTTTATACGGTCGTTGATGAAGATTCATCCGTCCTTGCCAACTCAACCGTATCCGGCGATGGCGGATTAGTTGTTTTTTGGAGCACTGACGGCACGGGCTTTTATGGGGATGTTGCAGCGCGTGGTGGCCCGAGCGGAGGAAATGGCGGATTTATCGAAATTTCGGGTGGTTTCCTCGACGCTCAAGGCGCCATCAATCTTGACGCACCGCTTGGGGACAATGGCACGCTGCTGTTCGATCCGGTTGTCATTCTGATCCAAAGTTCTGGCCCTGGCGCTGGAACGGTCCTAGGACCGCTCGGCTTCAACATCTTCGCAGCGGACGCGGGCGCCTTTGACAGCCAAACGACTGTTATTACTCCTGAATTCATCACAAGTGTGAACGGCACCACACTGATTCTGGAGGCGCGGCAGCGGATTGAGGTCAACGAAACAGTTGATAATCGATCAGACGCAGAATTCTCGTCCGACCCTGAAAACTTCTTCTTAGATTTAAAATTACGTGCTGGGTTGGAGATTGAGGTCAATGCAGATCTTCAAATTGTCGGCGATATCACTCTTGAAACAGGAGTGGACTTTGGCGACGGGTTCAGCAGCGACGACTTCGTAGGGGTTACAATAGACCCCTCTGCTGTTGTTCAAGAATTTGACGCCCGGATCGATGACGGTGGTGATTTCGTCGTAGTGTTTGATGGACCCTTTGCACCGACGATTATTGAAAATTCTGGCAGCATCACAGAGCTCATCGATGAAGTTGGTGGCACGCCGACCATAACCGAGATCGTTAACAACGAAGTCATCGAGGATGAAACCGAGCTGACAGTGCCGTTTATTGACTTGCTCGTACCGGTGTTCAGTGCACCGGAACCTGATTTTGCGACGCTCTTTTCGGCGACTGGGAACGAAAATCTCTGGTCGGTCGGAGCATGCCCACCATCTGGAATAATCGGACAAAACCTTACGCCCGATTGCGAAATTCGTTCTGGAAACGAGGTTGACGAGGACGGACAATGATCAAGGCTTCGGTCACCGCATTGAAATGCAAGTTCGTCGCGCTCTGCCTGACCGCTGTGGCTTGCGCTCCGTCGGGGCAAGGCAACGGCCTTGCTGGTGGGGACATCTGCGAAGAGATTTCATCGCAGGCAAATTCTGCGTTCAGGGATAATTTCCTGACCGAATACGATAAGGCCGAGCGAGCATGGACCAATCTCTTCGCGCTTTACGAAACGCGCGCCGAAGAGATAGCAGAGTGCCCCAACGTTCCTTCACGCAGCGTCGTTCTGGCTAATTTGGGTTTGGTCTATTCCAATCAGCGAAACTTCACGGCGGCGACTGGTATGCTGAAAGCCAGTGCAGAGGCAGGGAGTTCGCAGTCAAAGATCTACGAGGCGCTTCATCAACTTAACCGCTCGGCGGTTGGGGAAACCGTGCTTGAAAGCGCTGAAACAGTTTCGGTCTCCGTAGATGCTTCGCGTGGCCTTAGCCTGCTGGAACGGGACCTGAACACTTCGGTTCTCGAAATCTCTGCGCAGGCACAGCGTGGCCTGATCGAGGAAGGTGTAAATCTGGCAGCCCTGTCTTTCGCCTATCTCAGTCGCAACAGGTTGGATGAGGCGCTGAAATCCGTCGACGGCGCGTTGCGCAGGGTACGTCCGGTTCGGGGCGCCTCCAGCAGTTATGCCCCGCGCTTCAAGGTGACAAAAGCCGAGGTTCTGTTGGCCCGCGGTGAAACAGACCGTGCACTTTCGACAATCCGCGATGCGATCAACAGCTACGGCGCGGATATGCAAGCGTCTGCTCTGATGGCTCGTGCCGAAGTTGTCCTGGGACGCATTCTGTCTGCAAGTGGCGACACCGAAGAGGCTCTGGCGGCTTACAAACGCGGATTTGAAATTCTGAAACGTGTTTCGGTCCGCGTGTCCTATGATCTGCTCTGGCCCTATGTAAGCGAGGTGCAGAAAGCAATTGCAGCGAGCCCCAGCCGTCGGGCTGAACTGACAGATGATCTTTTTTCAGCAGCGCAGGCCGTGCGCAGCGATGTGACTGCTTCGTCTGTCTCCCTCGCTGCAAGCAGCGCCGCCGAAGGGTCCGGTGAACTGGCAGCTGCGGTCCGCGAAGCCAATGCGGCATCTGAAGAACTCGCCTTGATCGTGTCGCAGAAGTTATTGGTGGAAAGCCAGACCGCTTTGGTTGGGCCTGAAGCGACCCGTCAGGTCGGAGAGTTATTCGAAAAAGCCCGGGCCAGAGAGCAAGCTGCGATCGAGCGCGTGCTTGCGTTGGACCCGGAGTATTTCGAACGCTTGGGGGGTACTGCGCGGATCGAAGGCGTACAACAGTCCCTGCAAGAAGATGAAGCTTTTGTGCAGATCGTGCTGGGCGCACCGGAAAGCCTAGTCTTCGTGATCCGTAAGAACAGCTTTCAGATGGCAACAACGTCGAAGCTTAGTCAGGCCCAGGTCACCCAGATCGTCGCTTCGATCCGGGAAATCACCCGTCTGCAGCTTATCTACACGCCAAATGAATCCTACAAGATTTACGAGGCATTCATTGAGCCGTTCGAGCGCGATCTGGAAGGCGCAGACAAGCTCATATTCTCTCTGTCGGATGCGCTGACCGTGATCCCCATGGAGATCCTGGCAACCCGGAAAAGCCAGATCGATGACCTGCAACGTTTGTTCGATTTCAGCGATGTCGTCTGGATGGCGGACAAATACGACATCAGTTATGTTCCGTCGCCCCGCAACCTGATTGATCTGCGCGCCGCCGCAAAGCGCGGAGTAGAACCTCGTCCGATTATTGCCTTCGGCGACTTCCAGCCTGGTGCAGAAGTTGACCGGATTTTGGCTGAGTCATTCCTGCCCCGGGAATGTGAACCAATTGCACAGGCAATATCCCAGCTACCGCCGCTGGCCGGGACACTCGACGAAGTGAACACCGTTGGTGAGATTTTCGGCGAACAGCAAAGCGTACTGGTCGCCGGTGCCGATTTTACCGAACAGCGGATCACAGACGAATCTGATTCCGGCACACTGAAGCAGTACGGTATCCTTCACTTTGCTACGCATGGGATCCTGCCGACTGGAGACTGCATTCGCCGCCCCGCCCTATCCGTCAGCGCCGATGGCGTCACAGACAGTGATGGTCTGCTCACAGATGTCGAGATCCGGCGCCTATCGCTAGACGCAGATTTGGTAGTCCTGTCCGCCTGCGATACGGCAGGCTCGATCACGACGGATTTCAATGCCTCGGGGGGTGAGGCGCTGTCCGGTTTGGCACGGGCATTCTTTGACGCGGGCACGCGGGCGCTTTTGGCGACCCATTGGCCGGTCAGCGACGATATCACGGCCCAGATGATCAAAACTTTCTATACCGAGCTGAAGAACGGCAGGACGATGCAGGCGGCCCTGCGCACGGCACAAAGGCAGGTTCGCAGCAACCCCGACACCTCTGATCCGATCTTCTGGGGCGCTTTCATTATCGCAGGCGATGCCAGCCGCACGCTGACAATTCGCTGAAATGAAAAGAAATAACGTTGTCATGCCGGGTATTTCGCGCGCATTGTGTGCCCGCAACGGCAGAGGGTAGACGCAATGTCATCACCTAAACAGGGCATCCTGGCACCAGGTGTGGTTCTGAATTTCACCTATGAGATCGTCGAGTTGATCGGCGTGGGTGGTACTGGCGAAGTCTATGTTGCAAACAATCAGGCCACAGGCCGCCAGGTCGCAATCAAGCTGTTGAAACGGGAGTTTGCGACGGACCCGACTTTGGTCGAACTGATGCAGCGTGAAGCCCATGCACTGCATGAAATCATGCACAATGCCGTGGTGCGGTATTACGAATTGCTACGCACTGACCATGAAGGCGGGTTCTCTTTCCTGGTCATGGAATACATTGAAGGCGAGAGCCTCTCAGACCGCATCGGTCGGGGTCCGCTACCTATCAACGAAGTCCAGAGTATAGCACGACGCATAGTCGATGGACTCGAAGCTGCGCACCGTCACAAGGTGCTGCACAGAGATCTGACACCGGCCAACATCATCCTGCGTAAGAATGATCCGGCATTGGCGACAATGATCGATTTCGGTATCGCCAAGGATCAAACTCAAACCAAGCACTCGGTCATTGGCAGCGGGTTTGCAGGGACTTATCAGTATGCCTCACCTGAGCAGATCGACGGCCGGCAGATCGATGCAAGATCGGACTTCTACAGCCTAGGCGCGACGTTGCTAGCAGCGTGCGAAGGAAAAGGCGCCGGCGACGGGAAGACTTTGGAGCAAATCATCGGCTCGAAGGCAGCTGTTCCGGATCTTGAACATATCCCGGGCGAGATGCGCCCGCTGATCCAGGCTTTGCTACAACCCAACCCAGACGATCGACCAAAGACGACCGACGAGATTCGGGTGCTGATGGATGGTTTGGGCGCGGTTGATGATCTGGATGAACTTCTGGGCGGGGGTGCAGCTGCGGATGAGCGTACGGTCATTCGACCTGCTGCGGCCTCCAATTCAGGTACGTCAAAGGACACGTCAAAAATATCCGCACCTGCATCCGAAAAGAAAGGCAGCGGTGCGGTTGGTTGGGTTGCGATACTTTTGGTGTTGGTTGCCATGGGCGTTGGGGCATTCTTTATCGTCCCCGATCTGTTGGAAGAACCACTTCCAGTCGCCTCGCCTTATGAAATGAACCTTACGGTCGCGGGGGGAACCGCGGCACTGCGCGGTAATGCTCCGTCCGAAGAAGCTGTCGAAACTCTACGCAATAAGATTGACGAGGCTTTGGAGGTCGGAACCCTGAACGGTCGTCTGACTGCAGCCGAGGGTGCGCCCTCTGCCAATTGGGGCGATGCTATGGTCAAGCTGATTGCTGCAGCCAAGCCATTAGGTGATTTTGTGCTAACCGCAGCGGACACCAGGGTCGCGCTCAGGGGTATGGCGGACACACCCCAAATCTACGACAACGTGAAGAAAACAACCCAAGAAATTGCAGCGATCGAAGCTTTGGCGTTGGAGTTCCAGGTAGCGCTTGCACCGCAGCCCTTGGCACACGCTGCCGTCAACGCCGCCGCAGCGGCTTTCAGCAAATGCGGATTGCTGTCAGTGACAGGGCCTGACCCATTGCCTCCAGGTATCCCGCTACGCTTGTCTGGCCCGATCGCAACGGAATCGGACGAAGATAACCTTCGCAAAGCGATGATTGACCTGGACCCTAACCGGAACGTTCAGTTGGATGTTACCGTCACGTCCGAACTGGTCTGTAAGTTCGAACGCCTGATGCCTGGCGCGAACGCGCCAGAGATGGGCTTTCTGTTCAGCTATGGCCAAAAGGGCGGCCGCTTGACCGCGGCAGATTACATCGCAGGTGAGAACCCGGTGATCGATGTGAGCATCGATAAGTCGTATAAGGACTCGTTCCTCTATGTCTTTTATGTCGATGGCAATACCAGCAAGGTGATCCACCTGCTGCCCTATAAGGACCGGCCGGAAAACGTCGTTGCCCGCGCCGGGGACGAAAGCGAGAACGACTACCGCGTCCGCATTCTATACCCGGCCAGCGACGTGGCGGTTGGTAAGCGCGGGTTCCTGGTTGGACCGCCTTATGGCACGAACATCCTGGTCGCCGTGGCTAGTCCCACAGCCTTCTTGGAAGCGATGCTGCCGAGGAACGATGCTGCCGAATTGTTTCTCGACGATCTAATCGATGCGCTGAAACGGGCTGCAACGTCGGACTT
>JBCCHJ010000044.1:0-48649 GCA_039028795.1 Pseudomonadota bacterium | reverse complement strand
CAGAGTGATCGGAGCGAGCATCGCGCGGGTGTTTTCTTCCTCGGATTGGTCAAGATAACGCGTTAGCGCGTCTTGTAATTCAGTGTCGGCGAGGCAGAGTGAGATGGAGAACGGGTCTTGCGCGTCTGAAGGCGTTACGGGGGCACTCGGTACAAGCTCTCTCAACAGCTCAAGATCGAGCGGCAAAACAAGCGCAACATAGGGGCAACCCAGGGTGGCCTGGGTGATCCGTGATGTGATTGGCAAAGCGTGGCTCACCAAAAGAGACTGCCCATCCATCACGGTCAGTGTTCTCGTGCTGGTCCCTACTTCCTTAGCACCCTGCAACACAAGGCAGAGCAAGGGCGAATACAGAGTGGCATCTTGGACCGTTGTGTTGCGATGCCTCAGAAAGTGCATGCCGCTTGATGTATGGCTCAAAGCACCCTCGCTGATCCCAGATTGGTCCAGCAGAGCGGATATCTGGTTCATCAATAAGGTGCTTGCCATGATCATCTCCTTTGCGGATTGGCTAGCATGGTTTTCTTCGTCCCCATCATGAATCCGTGCTGGTTTGGAGGATTGTGCAAGAAACGCGGAGCAATTGGATACAGCCGACAGCCAACGGCCTCTAACTTCCCATACACGCCGATTGCAAACGAGGAGGCCTTCCTAATGTTGGATCACAACACAAACGAAGCCGCAGTTGAACACGGTCCCGATACCAAGCGCCGGGCAATGCTGTTTGGAGCTGGTGCCGGTGTTGTTACGGCGGCCGCCTCGGTCGCAGGGACGGCGTCAGCCACTGACAGACGGGACTTGCGCGACATGGAAGGCAAAACCGCTTTCATCACTGGCGGGGCACGTGGGATCGGACTGGCGAGCGCCGACCAATTGGCGCGAGCTGGTGCAAACATAGTCATTTACGACGTGGCCCGCAATTTAGAGCACGTTGATTATGATCTGTCCTCAGAAGCGGACATGGCGGCGGCCAAGGCGCAAATAGAAGCGCATGGCGTTGACTGCCTGGCGATACAGGGCGACGTTCGTAACCGTGCCGCTTTGAAGGACGCGATGCTGCAGGCGGCGGCGGATTATGGATCGCTCGACCACGTTCTCGTCAATGCGGGCATTACACAGGCCGGCCCAATCGAAGCGCTTGGCGACGATTCCGTGCAAACAGTCGTCGATATCAATATTGTAGGCGCCACACGCACCATTCAGGCTGCGGTTCCAATTATGCGGGACCAGAGCTCAGGCAGCATTGTCGTCCTCTCGTCGATCCTTGGACGCAGGCCGAACGAGTGGTATTCCGTCTACTCTGCGTCAAAATGGGCTGTGATTGGACTTGCAAAGGCGACGGCTTTGGCGATGGCCCCGCATGGCGTGACCTGCAACGTGATTTGCCCCACTTTGGTGGACACGCCATTGGCGCGGTCGCTCACTCACATGTTCAGTCCCCAGAATCCGACCTGGGAGGCTGTCGAGGAATTCATGCGCGGCCACAACCCCCTGCCGATTGCGGTATTTCAGCCCGAAGATGTCGCTCGACTTGTGCATTTCTTTGCGACCGACTCGGCGAAGTACATCACTGGCGAAGTGTTCAATCTGGACGCCGGCGGATTGGCAGCTGCAACGGTCTGATAAATGCGCCTTTGGCGTGGGCATCCCGCGCCAAAGGCGGTCGACGGAGATACGCGGTCAGGAGAACTTCGGTGACAAAGGCATTCTCTAACGGTCCAATCACCTCAATGAACCTGTGCACGAAGCGGGGTACTGCGATTTCGCCGCCGTTCCGGAATTGTCAAAGGCGGGCCTTAGGCAACTGCTCGAAGCTGCACCGCTTACCGTGCCTTTTGGCGAATAACCGTTTTCGCTCGGTAGCGGATCGCATAGGGATCAGTCACGAGATTGACCGCTACAACGATTTGCTTCACGACGTGACTTGATTGTTCGGGCCAGTTTCGGCATCGCCGAAGTGCCTCGTCTGAGTGCTTAAGGAGACATTCATGCAGACCATTCTTATCACGGGCGCGTCGTCGGGCATCGGGAAGGCCACCGCCGAACATTTCCAGGTCAAGGGCTGGAACGTGATCGCAACCATGCGCGATCCGTCCTCTGAAACTCACCCTAGCTCACTTGAGAACACCCTCGTCACCAGATTGGATGTCACCGACGGAGTGTCGATCCGTAATGCCGTTGACGAAGGCATCGAACGTTTCGGTCAGATCGACGTTTTGCTGAACAACGCGGGCTATGGGGCCTATGGCGCTCTTGAGGCTTTCTCGATGGATCGGATCCGTCGACAGTTCGACACCAATGTGATCGGACTGATGGAGGTCACCAAGGCGGTCTTACCGCAGATGCGGAAGAACCGCTCTGGCACGATCATTAATGTTTCGTCGATTGGCGGACAGATCACCTTTCCACTCGGCTCGCTTTATCACGGAACGAAATTCGCAGTCGAAGGTCTTTCCGAGGCGCTGCATTATGAACTCGAACCCCTCGGTATCGCTGTGCGTATCGTAGAACCAGGGATGATCAAGACCGACTTTGGCGGTCGGTCCTTCGACCTGGCAATGGATGAGAACCTACCCGACTATGCGCCGACCGCAGAAGCCATGGGACGGATATTTGGAAAGCTGGCATCCAACCCATCCGCCCCGGAGGTCGTCGCAAATGTCATCTGGGAGGCGGCCAACGAAGATAGCAACCGTCTGCGATTCCGAGCAGGCGCAGATGCCGTTGAGCTTCTGAACAAACGCAAAGACCAGGACGACGCCACATTCATCGGAAGCATCAAGGAACTCGCGAAGGACTAAAACCGTATAGTGCCGAGGCCGTTCTAGCGGCTGCTCCGATCCGCAACGACCGTTTAAATGTTGTTGTGGTGCGAGCGAACTAACTTTTCGTGTTCGTTCAACAAAAGGATTTGCGGACGAACCAGCCTCGCGCCTCGTGAACCAATTGGTCGGAAATACCTGATGTGGCACGCTCATGACTGCATCCGAAAGCAGCGTTTCATTGGCTATTCGTATGCTGGCTATGCCAGTAGAATCTGACGATCGTATCAGTGAAAATCCATTCTTTCGGTGACATATATGCCTGGTGCGGGGTCAAGCGGCATGTATTGCGACGACCCCAGGCGGTTGGGTGCCGGGCGCACCTTGCCCGACCGCTGGTTCAGCCATTCCGTCCAGTCGACCCACCAGGTTCCGTCCTGGCGGTCGGCCTCGGCCAGCCACTGGTCCGAGCATTCCGGCAGATCGGCATTCGTGAAGTATTCCGTGTTGGCAAGGTTGGGCGGCCGCAGGATGCTTTGCACATGGCCGCTGGTGGAAAGTACGAACCGGTGCTGGCCATCGAATAGCCGGGCCGCGCGATAGATGCTCTGCCACGGCATCAGATAGTCCTCACGCCCGCCGACAAAATAGGTGTCGACCTGCATGTTTGCATAGTCAATGGGCTTGCCAAACAGGCTTTGTGATCCCGGCCTCTGGAAGACATCGTTTTGGTACATGTCGATGAAGTCGGAATGCAGCGCGGCAGGCAGTCGCGTCGGGTCGTTATCCCAGTACAAGACGTCCAGTGGCGGAGGCTGACGGCCCAGCATGTAATTGTTGACCCAATAGGTCCAGATCAAGTCGCCAGGGCGCAGCCAGGCGAAGACATGGGCCAGGTCCTTGCCGTCCAGCGTGCCTTCGGCACGGCTGATTTCCCGGGCCAGTTCTAGCGTCTGGTCGGTCGTGAACAGCTCCAGCATCGACCCGCTTTGCGGCAACAGCGCAGTCACCAGCAGCGAATGGCTTTCAATGATCGGGTCTTTGGTCTCGGCCAGATGGCCCAGGAAGGCCATCGCCGTCAGCCCCCCGGCACAGGCGCTGATCAGGTTGATCCGCTCATTCTGAGTGATCACCCGGATGGCATCCACCGCCTGGCGGATCGAGCCGAGATATGTCTCGATGCTCCAATCCGACGTCCCCTTGTCCGGATTCTTCCAACTAATGGTGAAGACCTGGAAGCCCTGGCGCACCAGATATCCCAGGATCGAGTTCTTCGGCTTCAGATCGAAGGCATAGTACTTGTTGATCTGCGGCGGGATCAGCAACAAAGGGCGGTCGCGGACCTTCTCGGTCTGGGGTCCATATTGCAGCAGTTCCATCTCGGTCGTGCGTAACACCACGGCGCCTGGGGTCGTCGCCAGATCGACGCCGATCCGATAGGCGCCGGGATTGATCTGGCGCGGCATCGCCCGGTTATAGCGCACATCGTGGATGAAGTTCTTGATCCCGGCCACGGCGGACATGCCAGCGCTTTTTTCGGCCCGTTTCAACGCCACGGGGTTGATCGGCAGATTGGTCGGCGCCAGGGCCGCCACCATCTGATCAAAGATGAACCCGACCCGGCGTCGGTCTTCCTCGGTGAATTCCTGGTCATCGGCCCACGCGCCCAGATGATCCTCCCAAGCCAGATAGGCCTGCATCAGGCACCGCAAAAGCGGGCTTTCCTGCCATAGATCGTCGCGAAAACGACGGTCGGCAGGGTCCGGCATCAGGTCGGATTGCTGGCGCAAAACCTTCAGCAGCGACCCGGCAAAGCTGCCCCAATGCCGCGCCAGCGTTTCGGGCTGATCGACCGCTGCCGTCAGGATCACGCCGATCGTGTCCACAAAGCTCCGGCCATCAGCGGCGCCCTTGGGCTTTTCCGGTGTGATATCCGACAGGACATCGCTTGCCGCGTTCAACAGGCGTTCGACCTTACCCAGAAAATCCTCGCGATCCCGCCCGGACAAAATGCTGTCCAGGATCTCGGACAGATCCGGATCACTTTTGCGGGTCGATCCTTTATCGGGCATGGGGCACTATCCCATTCCGGCGGGCGTTTCAGGACTGCTCGGGACTGCGATATGTAGGCTATTCGGCGATCTTGCGGATCACGAAATCGGCGATCTTGCTGTCCAGTTCTTCGCACATCACGGCGCCGACATGGTCGACCCCTGCGGGCATCTTGCGCCCGATCTTCGCCATGACCCTTGCCAGAACCTCTTTGCCGTTTTCAATCGTCACATCCGCGGGATCGATCGACACCTTCGTGTCGCCGAAATCACCCACGGCCTTCAACGTGACCTTGCCCCCTGGGCCGGAGGAACTGGTCATCGTGAAGGCCGCATTCGCCATTTCGCCTGCACGCCCGGCCAGCAGCAGCGGCGGCCTGGCCTGCGCCGCCGGACCCGGCGCGCCTTCCACCTCATCGTCCAGGGTTTCCTGCATCGCATCGGTGAAGGCCGAGACATATTCCCGACCCAGGTTCAGCAAGTTGGCCGAATACTTCAGATTAACCGCAGACGCGCTTTTGATGACGTCGCTCAGTTTCTTTCCGCTCATGACACCCCCCAAATGACATCAGGTTTTGATCGGGCCGGGACACGGCCGCATGTAGTGGAAATGGTCATACCAATGCAGTTCGTAATCCGGGGTATCCTCGACGGTGATGTCATGACAGCATTTGCCGCTGCGTTCGCCAATGCAAATGACCCAGCGGATATAGTGGTTGTTGCAGCCCTTGACCCAGATCAGGACATCGAGCGCATCGCAATCGCAGCAGCTGCGCTCGCGGTCATCGTTATCATCGTCACCCTTGAACGGGACCGTGATCCGCACCGGAACAACGACCCGTTCCTTGGGGCCCAGCGTGAATTTCTTGTTGGCAATCTGCACCAGGTTGCCGTCTTCACCCGCCGCAGACACTTCGAACGTCCGGTGGCGGAAGTCGCAGTTGACGACGTTCAGGCAAAGCTCGCCATGATCGCCGCGGCACAAGTTGCAGGTGACCTCGCCCGCCGCCTTCGGCATCCAGCAGGGCTCGGGAATATCGGCGCAGGACTTGCCCGCAGGCAGCGACATGTCACCCACCGTTTCAGCAAGGATCTTCGATCCAGCCATGGCGACGTTTAGCAACTGTTTGCCAAGACCCAATTGCGCATTGACCAGATCTCCAAGCGCGGAATCGAGCCCGCTCGTATCCATATCGGTTTTGCAGCGAACCATAATGTCCCCCTAAGCGGTAACTGCGATTGAGATCGCAAAATTCGTGGCACCGGTCGCCCAAACCGCGTGGTAGCGATGGCCGACCTTCAAATCCCGTGCGAATTTCAGTTCAAACTTCAGCCTGGCCATCTTGCCGGGCGGCAACTTTCCGGCGCCCGAGGCGACCTTGATCTTGGCCAGACCACCATGGCTTTCGCGCAGCTTGTTGGTGAACGCCGTCATGAAGGCATCCGCCGTTTTGATCTGGTCGCGATAGGCCGCGCCGAACGCGTCCTCGACCCCAAGATCATCGAAGATCCCAACCGCAATGGTGCGCGGCACGTCGAAGACCACATTGCCGGTATTCTCCAGAATGGCGGCGGCATGGGCGGTGTCCCCTGCCTCGCCACGAAAGGCGATCTGCGCCGGGCGCAGCGTCAGGCGTTCGTGCTCTTGCACCACGACAGTCGCGGCGACGTCGTCGCCATTGATGTTCACATCGGCCTTGTATTCGCCGGGCGGCGCAAACCGGTCCAGCTTCAGCTTCGCACCGCAGACATGGCCATCGCGATCCTTGCGCAGACGAACCGGGCGGCGGCTTTCATCGCAAAACTTCGCAAGCTTATTTTCCAGCTTCACATCCAGCGAGCTGCTCGCCGGCATATCGCCGACTAAATGAAGCCGGTGCGGCGGGCCGATGAATTCCAAAGTCGGCCGCGTTTTCCTACGGCTGGGCTGGGGCATACCGGACCTCCCTTAGCCGACAGGCTCGGGTTCGGTCGGTACCGGCACCGGGTTCGGCTGCGGCTCGAAGCTGCCCTTGGGCGGCTCGCACGGATAGGGCTCGTAGGGCTCGGTGATGAACTGCCCCTGCCCGCAGAGACGGATACAAGCAAGCTCGCGCCCCAGCAGGGAAAACCCGACCGCATAGTTCACCGGAAGATGCCCGCGGATGCACGGTATCTCCTTCAGCCGCAGCGACAGGTCCAAAGGCTTAATTTCGATCGGTGCGATCTCTCTGATCGAGACGCTGTAGTTCGTGGGGATATCGATATTGTACGAGGTCGGGATCTTTACGTCCAAATTACCGTTCAGGCCAACGTTGCTGTTCAGCTGACCACTGACGTCCAGATCAACATCAAGTCCAAAATCGAAACTCGAAGGGATGCTAACGCTCATGTGAAGATCCTTGAATTGACTTACGTAAGGTTAACACAACTTTGGGGCGAATCGAATAGCAATTGCTGGAAGTAATAAAACTCTGATGCGTGGATTCCTGTAGGATTGGCGCAAGGCGGCTGACCACTACGATCGCAACTACCTCGAATGTTGGGGCCACAGCGGACGGCCCAATCTTGCCATTCTCCGCCACCAATCCTCCACCCTCGCGTGACGCTGATCAGTTCATTCACCGCGATTGCGAAGGCAAGCTCAATTTGTTGGTTGGTCGTCTGAGCAAATCACTCGACTTCACAGCCTACCCTCGGAAGCTGCCTTTCAGCCAATTGGCAGACTGCAGCAAAGACGGATCCTCATTGTCTTAGCAGTTGAGAACTACTTTCGATCAATTGCCACCACTCATCCGATGTCACATCGCGGTGACGCTAGATGACCTCAACGATACCTGCGACGAAACATGAACAAAGGCGAGATAGACCAAGCAATTAGGACAGCAAAGAATACCGGCTCCGGTGCCAAACTCCACAATCCGGTCGACACTATGCCGAGGATCATTACGACATGCGCCAAGACGCCCCACACTATGCTAGCGACTGCCTGGCGGCTATCAGCCTTTCCAGTACGAACAACCCACACGTAAACGCCGATAGCCAATGGGATAAAGGCGACTACGGACGTCAGCAGGCCGGGGTTGTACCCTCCTCCCGATATCGCGGCGCCGACATGGCTGAGTGCGTTTACCAACAAAATCGATGCCATACACAAAGTTGGAAACACATGTGAAGTTCCGCTCCAGATTGCCAACCCCGCGACAAGCCAAACAAGTGAAGTGTTGATTACAAAAACACCCGCATCGGTCAGTGGTAGCGATGGTGCGTTCGCGGCGCCAAATCTTTCGAAAAGCATGGCATTCAAATAGGGTTTGAAGGCATAGGTGTTTCCATAGAGATCAACCCAATGTTCCTCAAACTGGTGGGCAATGTAGGCAATCAGAAGCCAGAGGGCGACAAATCGTATATCCGGCTCGAAGAAACTCTTCTGCGCAGCGCCGAATGTAAAAGCGATGAGCACCAGAAAGGGCGCCATGAAAGTGCCGACCTTCATCCAGTGCACGATAAGGAAGTCATGCTGACCGATAGGTACCCATAGCATCGCGAAAGCGATGATGAGACAGGCAAGCGAAAAGTGCTTCGTCATGGCCGTTAAGAGTCTCTCACTTCGAGGCGTATCAAACGTCGAATTTTGTCCAGCAGTTGCCCGGCGGTTAGCTTGGAGAAGCCAGGAATCGAGCACGCCTAAGATAATGTGCGTGACGGTTGCTCAGAGATCGCGGGGATCAAGCGGATCGGTACCTGCCTGCAACTCTGATGGGTCATTTATCCCATCGCCATCAGAGTCGGCTTTGTACGGGTAAATGCCCAGTCCAATTTCGACAGCATTCTCGAGTCCATCGCCATCAATATCAGGATCCAAGGCATCCTCGATACCGTCGCGATCCGTATCGGCCCATCTTGCTGGATCATCGGGAAAGCCATCAAAGGCGTCCTCTACGCCATCACCATCGGCGTCCACTGCCAAAGGAACGGGCAGACCAGTCCACTCAGTTGCGGCATTCGAAACTTTACCCGTGTTCATTTCGGCGATCAGTAGATCCCTAAGCTGGCTCATATGGTTCGGCCGTTGTTCGCTGGGCAAACCGATGTGGACGCCAGGCTTCCACCTTACTGGCCCGAGATGGCGGATTGCCCAAGACATACTGAGTTGATCAGTCACCGTCGCCATTGACTGCATGCTACCAGATAGCCAGGCGTTAACGACTATCACTGCCAGGATCTCTTGAATTTCCCTGTCTGTGAAGTGTCGCCGCAGTTCTTCGATGTGGGCGGCCGTGACACGCGATGGCAAGCGACCGGCATCGCGCGCGAGCCGAAGCGCCGCTTTTTGGCCCGGATCGATGAACTCTGAGCGTTCGAAGTCCATAAGCGATCGAATGTAGGAGATAAGATTTGGTCGATCATCTGACGGGATCTCATCTCGGAAGTAGTTCTTTTCGGCGTAGTCGTAGATGCCGAATGCGCCGTGAGCTTGGCAATGAACACATCCGCTCGCTAACTGGTAAACGAAGAAAATTGACCAGATCTCTGTGAAATTCATGGTGCGTTCAGTTTGCAAAATATATTCGTCCATATCCAAAGTGCCGATGGCCGCTTGACGTGCCCAAAAGGTGTCAAACCTGTTACGGTCACTGAATGGCAGGCTCGCGTCCGTCCCATGCGGGCCGTCATAGAAGTCATAATCATAGGCAAGCACATCAAACGGTGGTGTTCCCTCCGGCGGCAAGTTCGCATCACGTAGACTTGGCTCTTCCCATTCAAGAAACGTCGTTGGAAAGCCGTCGAACGGCTCTTCGATCCCATCTCGGTCGCCGTCAAAAGTAAGCGCGGGGACATCATATCCGGTAATGTAATTGATCCAGTCGGTTGCAAATATTGGGTCGACCGCGCCAAGGTCATCGCGTACCCAAGTTGCGTCGATTTCTTCCACCGCTTGGGTCAACGCTTCGCCGACAAATGGATTTGCACGTTGTTCTTCAGCGGACGTGCTGGCGTTCAGACCAACCTCCCAGCCGACATTGGCAAGGTTTTCAGCTGCCCAGTCGAGCGTCGCCTGATCGGTTGCAATGGGCAGGACTGCATCATGAGTAGCTTTGGCGTTATTGATCGCCGCAAGTTGCATCAATTCAGCGATCTGCCGGTCGGTGTAGTGCATGCGTAGCAGTGCGTGGATGTCGGCAGAAGACGTAATCGGATAGCTGCCCATAACATCGATGTAGGTGAAGGCTGCCTTGAGGCGCGGGTCTTCCAGCATTTCAACGAAATTTGGCGCGTATATGGCCTGGATGTCCTCCACAGCCACACCCATGACAGACAGCTGATAAGCACTGCGCGCCTGGTGATGACCGCTGCCAGCCAAAACCATCTGGCGCAGCGTCATCCGCCACTTATCCTCTGCGCCAAACATTGCAGAAGCATGGATCATCGTGTCTGCCACCAAGAGACCATTGTAGAAGTCTCGAAGGTTGCTGATGTCGATTTTGTGCCGGTCGTAAAACGCTTTTGCGCGGTCCGCTGCTGGAGGTGGCGGCGCGTCAGCAATGGCTGCACCGGACATAAGAACAGCGCAGAGCAGCGCACCGTTTGCCGAGACTAGGTGACGCCTCATCCAATCATTCCTTTCCGAAGAGTGTGACGAACATGCCGTTCGGATTGGGCGCATGACTTGGCACGAACTGAAGAACATCCCAGTGCTCGGTTATCTTACCGTCGGCATCGAACAGATACATATCAACCGCTGCCATACCGAGATCTTCGGGGCTCTCGTTATCCAAGTTCCTAAAGTTGACATGCGCCATCGCCCAGTCGCCCACGACAATGATTTTGTGAACGTCGATTTTGACCGGGTATTCTTCGTTGGATGCGCCAAAGAGCATCGCAAGCGGTTGCCGCCCGTTGGGTAACATAGTGCTATGCTGGATGTAGCGATCAGAGACGTACTCGCCGACTGTCTCGATCGTAGGTTGACCCGATAAAACACCATACAAGTCAATGATACGCTGCGCGCGGGTCCGGTCAGCTTCGTTGTTAACAATGATATGGGTTTCAAAACCAGTTGGAACTTCGTTGCGATAAATGAAGCCCTGGTCTTGCGACCGTGTTGGCGGCGCGAAGGCATTTTCTTGCGCCACTGTGACGGTTGCCAGCGTTAGGAAGATCACAGACGCAGTTGCTATCTTATTGGCAGTTCTTGTGAGCATGGTGTCCTCCGGAACGTAGATTGAAAGGGCTGTTTCGACTGCTTCCAAGGGCTGTCAGTCCGAGCGGCGCTCGTGCAATTGGCGTGACTGGCTGAGCATCTTGCCGCTGTTCGTCGGGTGATCAGTCAAACAAAGCCCGCGCTGTTTCAGCCACAATTTCTGGATCCTCTGCCTGGATAAAGTGGTTCGCATCCACAATCAGAACCTTGCCATTGGGCACCAATTCAGCCGTACGCCAGTATTCTTCAGGGCGTTGCCCAGGATCATGTGCACCCTGCATGAAAACGACCGGCATGTTCATGTTCGGGAAAACTTCGGTAAGGCGAAATTTCAGCTCTTTGTCGAACCCAGCACCTTCGAACAGCTTTGCCGCTGCCTCGGCTGTCCCGGGAAAGAAGTATTCCCAATGTGCGCGGTCGCGGTGAGATTTCGGCATTTCGACTGAAAAGTAGTCACTCGCATAAATGTTGTAGATCAGGTTCTCGTCGGCGTGAAATTCGACACTCGCCATTTGCTCGTGAGCAGGTCGCGGCAGTCCATGGGGCTGATCAGCAGACTGCTGCATCCTCAAGTAGGCAAGTATCCGCGGATTCAAACTGTCACGCGCTACCATGTGATCGCCAATGACCGAACCTCGATCATGCCCGACCAAGTTGAAGGTATCGATCTGAAGTTCATCCATTAAGGCTTCAAGACCTCGGGCTGTACCTCCGTAGGTTAAATCGAGATCAAGTCGCTTGTCAGATTGGCCATAGCCAAGCGTGTCCACGGCGATGACATAAAACTCGTCAGCCAAGAGCGCCATGACCTCATGCCATGACCACCAAGTGTCAGGGTGGCCATGAACAAAGAGGATTGCTTCTTTGTCCGGCTCACCCGCGGTGACAAAATGCCAGGTCGCACCGTCAGCTTCTACGTACCAGTGCAGCCCAAACACATTGTGGGCGAGATATTCAACTTCACCATAACGACTGACAGTGCCAGGCGGCTGATCGGCGGGTGGATACCTCACTTCATCAGTGATCTGCGCGAGTGGATAAGGTGTGTAATCTGCAGGAACCCTGATGCGCTCAGCGAGGGCGCTTTCCGCGAACAACAAAACAGCAGCAAGAAACGCGGTTCTAGTCATCTTACGCTCCTTTGTGGACTTCATGACTGCCATCGAGCCTTGAAGCTCGATCGCGGAGAAGAGACCATGCATCGCCGCTGAGAAGAACGTTCTTCATTGCTTAAAGCGCCCTGGGTTTGCTGCGTGTGCGCGCGGTAAGGCACATGGCCCAGCGGCCAATCTTTGCTGCGAACAGGGACCATTCAGCCATTCTTACCTCCTTGGAAACACTGTACCTCCGGCCGACATTAGTAACTAAAACGTCAGCACGCCTGACTAATCTTGGAGCAAGCGTTACATGAATTTCAGTTTGGCAGGAGTCACGCCAATGCGCAGGACATGCGCAGCGATACAGCAAGAGAGATCTTTATGTGGGACGAAGTTTTAGCAGCGGCCGAAGTGGTTAGACGCGGGACAGTCAGTGCCGCGGCAGAAACACTTGGGGTACACCGCGCGACCATCAATCGTCGGGTTGATACCTTAGAAGCCTATCTAGGGGGAAAACTGTTTCAAAGACACAAGCGCGGGTACACACCCACTGAACTGGGGAACGACTTGCTGCAAGTAGCCGACGATGCCAGCGATCAGTTGGAACGGTTGCGGCTTCGTGCGATCCGCCAAGATGATACGATCAGTGGTGATCTGATCATAACGTCCATTGACGGTATTGCACCGATCATTCTTCGCAAGGTCTCCGAGTTCGCAGCACTCTATCCCGGTGTCAACATATCGTTCCGCGCTTCGAACTCTCTTCTCCGCCTTGAACTGGGCGAAGCACATGTCGCTTTTCGAATTGGGTCGCGTCCTCAGGAACTTGACTACGTCGTTCTGCCACATGAACCACTTCGAATGGGTCTCTACGCCAGTCAAACCTATATCTCTCGGTTCGGGAAGCCTACTGTGAAAGATCTAACGGCCCACCGGTTCGTTCTGCCCAAGCTTTCCCCGGGGGAGGACCCTCCAGACTATTGGCTGGAGGAGCTTGTTGAAGAACCCGATCTTGTTTTCACCGCTGACGCCGCCAGCATTGTAGACGGCGCGGTTAAAGCGGGGATTGGCATTGGTTTTATCCCGGTCTTCAGCGCTAAAAATGATCCGTCAATGGTCGAAGTCGTCCCGCCGAAATCGACGTGGTTTGTGCCGAGTTGGATTGTCACACATGTAGATCTTCACCGGTCAGCGAAAATACAAAGGTTCCTCGCCCATTGTCGTATCTGAGAGTGATGTGTGGACGATCTCCGCAGAACCTTCTTATGAGAAAAGCGAAGGATCTTTATAGGTCATAGTTGTACAAACTATGCCCACTCGATCTGTTCAGAAAAACTCGTTCAATGAACCGAGGTCGAGATTGTAGTTCAAGCGCAAGCCAATTCGGCGTGCGTTTTCGTCTTCATCTTTCGTAAATTCATGTGCGATCTCTAGGGAAAGATCGTCTGTAAAACTGTAGGAGATCGCAGTCTGAATTGCATAATCGTCAAACCGAGTACCGTCTGCATTTTGCCTCGGTCTGTAGGTTCCCGACAGCACCCCTCTCCAGCGTCCTATCGAGTATACTGAGGCCCCGCTGATATACATCACGTCATCCGATGAGCTTTCAAAATTGGACAAATAGGCAAACTCTCCAAGTAGATCGATTTTTGCACTAGTGGTCAGGTCTAAGGATTTGCTAGCTCCAAGTAAAAAACCGTTTTCGTCTGCTAGATCGTTGATGCCTCGCGCTTCGTGAAGATAAGCCAATTTGTAGTTTAGGCTTGGGACAGCGGAAAATCCTGTTCCCTCCAAGGCTATTGCGAAGGATTCAAATGACTCGGTGTTGCTTGCTCCACCGTCAGTCAAATTCGTCTGCCCACGGCTCGCAAGAAGCGAGTCAGAAAGTATGGTCGTATCTTGATAGAAGGTCGTCGCACTAAATATGTGCTGGCCAGCGTCGCCAAAATCAAAGCTGTAACTGGCGCCGACACTGATCCGCTCAATCAGCTCGATCTCTCTGCTGTATTCGTTGCCATACATTCCCGGCACACGAAGTGAGAAGAAAGCAAAAGAAGGTGTCGCCTTTCCGGCATGAATCGACAAACGGTCAGTGAGATCGAATTCTGCATATAGCTTTCGAACAAAGAGCGCTTGCTCATCAAAAAAGCGATCCTCAGTCGCCGGCCTGGCACCCTCTAGCCGTATCTCAGAGTTAATTCGAAACCGCTCAGAAAGCTGAATGTTTGGCCGTGCCTCAATTCTTAAAGAGACATCTATCGTTTCATTGCCCGAGGACGCCTCGCGGTAATCATTGTCGTGGGCCAACCGAAAAATGACGTTGCCGCCAATGTGGGGATAGCTCATGGCGGCTTCATTGCCTTGGGCCGGTCTCAGTGAAATGAGGCATACGCCGCATAGCGCTAGCCCTGCACAGAACCTAGCACTTTGGGGAGTGTTTGCCGAAAGCAGCATTTCGGATCTCTTCCGCCCTCGCTTGTAGATTTTGCCGAACGTGGCCGGAACAACGCCACGCTACCGGAGCTTCTAGGGAAGAGGCTAATTGTCGGCTGATCCCGTCGACAAGGCGTGCCGCCGCGCATCACCTGCGCGTTCAACAGCGATCCGAGCCGCCGTCAAGCAGGCTGCTATTGGTTCCGCCCTGCCGCCTGATTGTCGAAGCTGGTCATGTCGTAGTGGGAGATTCTATCGCTATGTGATGCGGGCCTTCGTTCAACGTCGAAGCGCAAAGCGCATAAGCGCCAAACCTGCCAACGCTATACCCAGGGATATCACAGCGTAGAAGCCAACACTGTACCAGAACCAACCGGGTTCCGATTCACGCAAGATCGGGCCAATGCGTTCGACGATCACGCCGCTTCGAACCGATAACCAAACTCTGTCGTAGATCAGGTATCCACCGAACAGCAGGAAAACCAAACCCAGAAGGATCGTGGCCAACCTTGTGCCAGTCGTCTTGGATCGTGTGGATATCATCGCCCTCTCCCCCATTGCTTTATAGATCGCGAAAAAGGAGTGCGCTGTCCAGCGCATGTGATCTTCGACCACGATTTGATTGTTCCCTTCGATCACAGGGGGGTGTTTTCAAGTGGTTTTCGCACATGATCGCGGCGCACATTCGCAACGAAGGCCTGGAGTGAGCCCAAATTTGCCACACTACCCGAGTACTAGGAGAAGTCCGCTGAAAGCAGAAATCGACAATACCAAAGCTCTAAGCAAGCGAGCATCGATCACCTTCACAAGGTGAGGCGCGAACCATAGCCCGACAAGAACGCCAGGTATTAAAAAAAGTGTTGCAATCAACTCTCCTGAGCCGAACGCTCCGATCGCGGCGAGCGCGACAATTGAAAACAGGTTTCCGATCCCGACAAAGGTTAGGATCGCCCCTCGGACACGGTCTGGTTCCAAACCTTGGTATAGCAATGCGATTGGTGGTGCGTGAACGCCTGCGATTGTCCCGAGAAATCCCGCGCCTCCACCTGCGGCCACAAGGTTGCTTTGAGTGAGCGCCGCTGACCATCCCGAAAGCGCAAGTCCAACCCCCACGACAACAAAAAGCCCTAGCAGCCGAGTTAAGTTGGCGCTGTCAATGAGCGCTGCGACAACACCAGCCGCCGCCGTTCCGATAACAAGACCCACCAGAGCGAACTTCAATTCTTGACGATCCACTTTTGCGGGGACTCGCCAGAGCGCCAGGAATGACAGAATGAATGATGCGACCAGGACTGGGCCCGGAGCGTAAACTGGGTTGATGAGCAGAAGGAGCGGAATGGCAAAAAGGTTTAAACCCATGCCGATCGCCGCTTGTGTTGCTGATCCGATCAGGATCACGAGCGTCACCAGTGCAAATTCAAAGATGTTAAATTCGATCCCTGTGCCCATGATCCGACGCTACTTACACAGTCGGAACTGATGCTACGCCCAAGCACGAGGATCCAATGAGGCCAAAGGCAGCTTTAGTCCCAATAGTAGACATTGGTGCGTCTCAGATCGCTGGAACTTCCACGCCAGGACATCAGAATGAGCGTCAGTCAACCGCCCATCATCGCTGCAAAGCCGCCCTCATGGGCTGCGCTCAGGTCCGACAGGCCGATCTCTGATGCGCCGATACGCACGGTTTCCCCTCCGGTCTGTCCAACCTTGCGCACATGCACCCCGGCCTCTAGCGCCATGTCCACTAACCGGTCTGCATCGCCGGGCGCGCAGGTCAACAGATAGCGGCCCTGGTCTTCACCGAAGAACCAGTTGGCAGGGTCCAGTTCCCCATGCGCCTCAACCGTGATCCCCACGCCACCGGCCAGTGCCATCTCGGCGGCGGCAACGGCAAGGCCGCCATCCGATAAGTCATGCGCGGCGCGGATCAGGCCTGCACCATGCAGGGCGCGAACCAAGTCTCCTGCCTTGCGCTCGGTATCCAGATCAACCGCCGGCGCATCCCCTTCTGCATTGCCATACAACTCCCATGCATAGGCGGATTGGCCGAGGTGTCCCGTCGTGGATCCCAGTAAGATCACCACCTGATCCGCGCCGGGGGCCATGCGGATCAGGTCGTCCAGCGATGACAGCAGCCCTACTGCCCCGATGGTCGGCGTCGGCAGGATCGCCTGACCGTCGGTCTCGTTGTACAAAGACACATTCCCCGACACGATCGGCATATCGAGCGCCGAACAGGCCGCACCGATCCCCTTAATGCAATGGACGAACTGACCCATGATCTCGGGCTTTTCCGGGTTGCCAAAGTTCAGGTTATCCGTCGTCGCCAAAGGTTTCGCCCCGGTGGCGCTGAGGTTCCGGTACGCCTCGGCCACCGCCTGTTTGCCGCCCTCGAACGGATTGGCCTTGCAGTACCGGGGGGTGACATCCGAGGTAAATGCAATCGCTTTGTCGGTGCCGTGCACCCGCACGACGGCAGCATCGGATCCCGGGCGGATCACAGTGTCGGCCATGACGGTGTTATCGTATTGCTCCCACACCCAGCGGCGGGAACAAAGGTTTGGCGTTGCCATCAATCTCACCAAGGCCTCGCCCGGGTCCATGGCTGGTAGCCCGGGTCCCTGACCCGGGCTGATGGGCGCGTCATAGGGCCGGTCATATTCCGGGGCGGTCCCGGACAGGGCTTTCAAAGGCAGGTCTGCCTTGGTCTCTCCGTTCAATTGGATCAGGAACCGGTCCTCGGCAATCGTTTCGCCGACAATGGCGAAGTCCAGATCCCACTTATCGAAGATCGCCTTGGCTTCTGCTTCCTTTTCGGGCCTCAGGACCATCAACATGCGTTCCTGGGACTCCGACAGCATCATCTCATAGGCCGACATCTGGGTTTCCCGCACCGGCACATTCTCCAGGTCCAGCCGCACGCCCAGATCACCCTTGTCGCCCATCTCAACGGCGGAACAAGTCAGCCCTGCCGCCCCCATATCTTGGATGGAAATCACGGCACCGGACGCCATCAACTCCAGCGTTGCCTCCAGCAGGCGCTTTTCCGTGAAGGGATCGCCGACCTGGACCGTCGGGCGTTTTTCCTCGATGCCTTCGTCAAATTCCGCCGAAGCCATGGTCGCCCCGCCCACGCCATCGCGCCCGGTTTTCGCGCCCAGATAGACCACCGGCATGCCGACCCCCGACGCCGCTGAATAGAAGATCTTATCCGCATCCGCCAGGCCCGCCGCGAAGGCGTTGACCAGGCAGTTGCCGTTATAGGCGGGGTGGAACCGCACCTCGCCCCCAACGGTAGGCACGCCGAAACAGTTGCCGTATCCGCCGATGCCGCTGACCACGCCGCTGACCAGTGACCGGGTCTTAGGATGATCCGGGTCCCCAAACGAAAGCGAATTCATCGCCGCGATGGGCCGCGCGCCCATAGTGAAGACATCACGCAGAATGCCGCCCACCCCTGTCGCCGCGCCCTGATAGGGCTCGATATAACTGGGGTGGTTGTGGCTCTCCATCTTGAAGACCAGCGCCTGGCCATCACCGATATCGACGATCCCGGCATTCTCCCCCGGCCCGCAGATCACCTGAGGCCCATCGGTCGGCAGCGTGCGCAGATGGATCTTCGAGGACTTGTACGAACAATGCTCGTTCCACATTGCCGAGAAGATCCCCAGTTCCGTAAACGACGGTGTCCGGCCCAACAAATCCAGAATACGCTGGTATTCGTCGGGCTTCAGCCCATGGTCTGCGGCCAGCGCCTGGGTCACATCGGGTTCAGCAGTGTGGGGGGGCATAGGCAGGCTCCTCGACGTCAGTCTGAACGCTGCCTACCCGATCCTATCCAGCGAGGAAACACCGCGATGCCTGCGAAACATGATTTCAGCGCCCAGACCTGAAACAATCATCACATCGGACAATTCCGGCAAGCTCTATGAGGAGATCGGAATGACAACATTAGCACCGGCCGCTGCTATATCGATCGGAGAAAACCTATGCGCTTGAACCTCATTATCGCAGCTTTGGCTGCTGCCCTGACCTCTGGGTCGGCTTTGGCCTGCGAAAAGCTGCACGTCATAGAATACGAGATGGGTCCGGGCAACGCGACCCTCACCGTCAATGGCGTCTTTTACCAACAGCTGTCCGGCGAAGGCGCGAACATGATGAACTTCATCGCGTGGACCCTTCCCGGCAAGAATGTCATCGACATCGCCTATACCGGCGCGGGCGAGGCCAAATTCTGGCTTGCCGCGGGCTGCGAAGGCCAGTTCAAGACCGAACCGGTTTCGGACAAGATCGACCTGTCCGATGGTGATACGACACGGTTTTCCTTCGCTCAAACGAACCGCACAGATCAGGCCTTCGCCAAAACCAGTCCGTCCGACGATGCAGGCCTGGCAGAAGCCTATGCCGCTTTTCGTAAGGACGTCCTTGACCGTGATGCCCCTGCGGTGATCGCCAAGCTGGAAAGTTTCATCGCCCGGGCGGAAGCTCAGGGTTATCCTCGCGAGGCTTTTGTCGGCCACCTGACCACAGCCATCGAGACCGGCGAATTCGACGTGAAAGATACCGGCCGTTTCGAAGCCGTGGCCGGGGGCAGAGTTTATCAGCACCTGGCCGATGATCGGCAGCCAACGCTTCAGGCGCGCTATCCCACGGAAAATGGCGGTACTTTCACCGTTCCATTCGGCACGTACTGGACCAAGGTGAACGGCACCTGGGAAGTGATCTACAACTGATCGCGTTTGCCGGTCCGGGCGCCAGCATCTCCACCGCTACTCCCCGGACAGCAGAAGCCGGTCGCCGTCATGGGTGATGCTCTTCAGTACCACGGTCAGGGTGGCTCCGTTGACTTCCCGGCCCTGGTCGACCGCATCTGCTGCGATAACGGCAATCCGGCTTTCCAGAACTCGGTCAGCGACGTCCAGACGGCGCAGCGCGTTGGCGGCCAGGGCCTCGCCCAGCGTTCGGTAGAGCGGCAGCGCGCGCTGCGATGTCACGGCATCGGACGCGCCGTCACCCAGCACGACAATGCGCACATCCCGCGGACGGGCCGTAGCATCGGCGCCGAACAGGCTCAGATCCGCCAGAACTTCCGGCACCAGTTCCATAATCAATGCCTGACGCGCCGGGTCTGCGATCCCCGCCGCTGCCAGGATTTCTGGGCCCTGGTCGGGTTGGCTGACCAATGCAATTGCCGCAACCTCGGGCGTGCTGCTGGCCGCAACCAAATCCAGCGTGACTGGCTTCTTGGACGCGGCGCAGGCGCCGAGCGATACCACGGCCGTCAGGGCGGCCAGTATACGTATCCGGGTGGTGATCATGACCGCAAAGCTGTGCATACCCTTGCCTTCGCGTGGTTGCGCATGTTCTAGCGGGTGGAACGCGTGGGCGAAACCCATGCCGGTGCGGCCAATGGCGCGAGGTGCCCCAGGGTGAACGAAGAGATGAAGCCTTGGCTGGGCATGCTTGGCGGTCTGGTCGCCGTGCTGATCTGGAGCGGTTGGATCGTTGCCACCAGGGATGCCATGGCGGGCACGACCGATGCACTTATTCTGGCTTTGATGCGGAATGGATTGCCTGCCCTGATCCTGATGCCGGTTTGGCTGCGGCGGGGGCTGATCCCGCGCGGGGTGCATCTGCCATCCATCCTTTGGATGACCCTAGGCTGGGGCGCGCCGTTCACGCTGTTTGTCGGGGCCGGGCTTGCGCATGTGCCGGCCGGGCTCTTTGGCCCGCTCGTGCCGGGTTTGGCACCCCTGATCGTGGCCGGTCTGGCCTGGGCGTTCTTCGCCAACCGTCCCGGGCGGGGTGTGATCCTGGGACTTGGTCTGATGGCGATCGCGTTGATCGCGGTGCTTAGCCAGTGGATTTCCGAGGGCAATATGGCGGAAATGCAGGGCATGCCCTATCTTCTGATGGCGTCCCTGGGCATTTCTATCTTTACGGTGAACATGCCCAGATCCGGGCTGAACCCGGTCGAGGCAACGGCCTATATCTGTCTTTATTCTCTGCCGATCATCGCGGTGTTCTTCCTGATCCGCCCGGATGCATTTGTCGGAGAGACAGTGGGAAGCCTGGCCTGGCACGGACTGATGCAGGGGATCATCACGGGGCTGGGCGCGGTCCTGGCCTACGGCATTGCTATCCGGCACCTGGGCGCGGTGCGTGGGTCGACCGCGAATGCCTTGGTGCCCGTCTGTGCCGCCATCGCGGCAATGGCATTTCTGGGCGAAAGCCTGACCTGGGTCGACTGGGTGGCGGTCTTCTGTTCTTCGCTGGGCGTGGCCGCGGTCAACGGTGCGTTCCGAAAGTGGATCGGCGGGTAGGGTGCGCGCACGTCCTAGTCGGCAGTGCATTTCGAATGAATGCGCGAAAGACCACCCCTGCTACGACAATGCCTGCTCCAGATCCGCAATCAGATCCCCGGCGTCCTCGATCCCGACAGACAGGCGCAGCAGGTTCTTGGGCGTCAGGCTCGCTGGTCCCTCGACGCTGGCCCGGTGTTCGATCAGACTTTCGACCCCGCCCAGCGAGGTTGCGGGGACAAACAACTCGACCTTTTTGGCGACGTTCAATGCCGCGTCGGCTCCGCCGTTGACCAACATGGACATCATGCCGCCAAAGCCACCCGTCAGCTGCCGCGCTGCCACGTCGTGGCCGGGATGGCCCGGCAATCCGGCATATAAAACCCGCTCCAACTTGGGGTGCCCATCAAAGTGCCGGGCGATGGCCAGCGCATTTTCCGACGCGCGTTCCCATCGGATCGCCAAGGTACGCATGCCGCGCAGCAACAGCCAGGCCTCGAAAGGGCCCATGACCCCGCCGACATATTTGCGGACCTTGTTGATGTCGGCCCAGTGAGCATCGTCTTTGGCCGTGGTCAGCACACCGCCGGTGACATCGGAATGGCCGTTCAGATACTTGGTCGTTGAATGGAATACGATGTCGGCGCCCAAGGCCAAGGGCTGACAGGTGATCGGCGGCGTCACCGTCGCGTCCACCCCCAACATCGCTCCGCCGTCATGGGCGATCTTTGCCACCGCCGCGATATCCACGACATCCCAGGTGGGATTGGACAGGGTTTCAATCCAGACAATCGCGGTCTCTGAACCCATGGCCTCGGCAACATGTGCAGGATCGGTCGGGTCAACGAAACTAACGGCGATGCCTCGCCGATCCGACAGAATACGCAACCAGTCCTGTAGGCCGTGATACATCACCTTCGGCGCAATGACGTGCTGGCCCAGGCGCAAAGGTTCAAAGACAGCGCTGGCGGCAGCAAGGCCCGAGGCGAACAGCAACGAGGCCGCGCCACCCTCCAGCCGGGCGATCAATGCCTCCGCCGGATCATAGGTCGGGTTGCCATCGCGGGAATAGATATATCCGCCCAAGGCATAATCCTTGTCCCGCGCAAAGGTCGTGGCGCTGGTGATCGGCGGCACCACGGCCCGGGTTTCAGGATCAATGAAGTGCCCTGCCTGGGCAAGATCCGTTGCTGGTGACATCTTGGAATTACGCATGCAGCCCCCTTCAGCCCATCTGGTTTGGGCCATCGTCCCGTCTCTTCATCTGGCCAAAAATATCCCGGAGCGCGAGGCAGAGCCTCGCCTTGGCCCGGTACGGGCCAAACAGCTCCGGTCTAGCTCGCCAAGATCGGACAGGACGTGTCCCCGGTTTTTACCGCCAGATCCAGTGTCTGCACCAGCCGCGCGCGCTGGGCTGGATTGTTCACCGACTGGCCGGTCAGGTGCCAACGCCCGTTCCGCCCGGCCCGGCCGACATATTCTGCACGGACCAGTTTTTGCGTCTCCCCTGCGATCTCTAGGGTGTTGCCATCGGGCCAGATAATCAGCTGCGCCCCGCCGACAACACCATCCAACCAGCACCGGGCCGCAACCTCGTGCATCAGATCCCGTCCGCGCTGCCCGGTGGCAGAGATTTGCACCACAACGCCGTCGACCGGCGCCTTCGCAGCTGTGCTGCGCGGCTTGACCGGCTGGCAGGCCGCCACGGCGACGAAGCAGGCAAGCAGCAGAAGCAAGCGCATCATGCGGTCTCCATTGTGTTCACCAGGCTGGTGAACAGCTTTACGCCGTCTTCACCCCCCAGGGCCACGTCAGCCAAACGTTCCGGGTGGGGCATCATGCCCAGGACCCGGCGGTTTTCCGACAGCACCCCGGCGATATCGTCCATGGCTCCATTTGGATTGTCGCCGTCCGATCCGTCGGCCCGGCAATAGGTGAAGGCGATCCGGTCCTGATCCCACAACCCGGCTCGAGTCTCATCATCGGCGATGTAGTTGCCTTCGTGATGGGCCACCGGAATGCGGATCACGCCGCCATTGCCGTAAGAGTTTGTGAACGGGCTGTTCACCGTGCGCACTTTCAGATGCACATCCCGGCAGACGAACTTCAGCCCAGCGTTCTGCATCAGCACGCCGGGCAGCAGCCCGCTTTCGCACAATACCTGGAAGCCGTTGCAAACGCCCAGCACATGGCCGCCACGTCCGGCGAAGTCGACCACTGCGCGCATGATTGGGGACCGCGCTCCGATCGCGCCGCAGCGTAGGTAGTCACCGAAGGAAAACCCGCCAGGCAATGCGACCAAATCCAGGCCCTCGGGCAAGGCGGCGTCTTTGTGCCAGACCATGGCCGCCGGCCGACCTGTGGCCTGTTCCAGCGCGACGGCCATATCGCGGTCGCAATTCGAGCCGGGGAAGACGATGACAGCGGTTTTCATGGGTCTGCTCTCCTCAGTTAGTGTCAACGGCCAGGCGGTGTCCTGATCTCTGCCAACGGCGCAAGCGGACGGTGATCAACAGCGCCAGCGGCGCCAGACAAATCCCTATCAGACCGACGACCTTTGCGACCAGCCATTCTGTCGGGCCGACCAGGATCACATCGTCCTTCCGGTCGGGATGGAACCGGATCTGGTGTTCGCTGCCCACTGGGAAGTTCCACTGCGTGTGCGAGGTGCCGGCAGTCGCTTCGGTCTCTGTCCCATCGGACCAAACATAGCCGTAAACCGGGCTATAAACCTTATCGCCGGGATAGAAGATCTGCGGCCCGTCATTCGGCCAATCATAGACCTTGACGACGGTACCTGTGGTCACTTCGGTCACCGATTGCAGATAGGCTGTGTAGAGCGCGACGCACAAGGCCCCGCCCAGAAAGCACACCGGCAGCACCCAAACCAGAACCCAGACGCGCCAAGAGATTTCGCGTGTGCCATCGACAAGGGTGCGCAGCAGGAACGGAGAGCTGCTCATCGGAAGGCCAGCCAGGACCAAAGGCTCAGGAAGGCCAGCATAAATCCGCCGAAGCCCATCAGGATCATCGACACCAGATAGGCCGCGCTCCAATCCGCCGGCGTCGTGCGAAAGCCCAGGTCCGGCCGGGTCAGAACCTCGACCCGTCCATCGGCTTGATAAAGACCGAGATCGACCTGATCGGAGTTGAACCAGATATCATCCGGCTCGAAATTGGCGGCGACCAGCGGGCGTTCGATGATCTCCCCGTCCAGGTTCATCTCGACGATAAAACTGTAATAGGTGGTGCTGCGGCCATCGCTGTCGGTCGAGGTTTTACGGTCGACATTCAGAATGGTTGCCATGGCGGGCTGGGCCAGATCACGTTCGGCGCTTCTGAACAGCGCCATGCGTCCACCGATTGCAAACATGGTGGCAGCGAAGGCGAAAAACACCAGCAGGCAGACGATCATCAGCCAGGGGTGCTTTCCGGCCTGGGCCATCAGCCGATTTCGATGGCGTAGTTTTCAATCACCGTATTGGCCAAGAGTTTCTCGCACATCTGCCGGACGCTTTCTTCGGCTGTGGCCGGGTCCGTTTCGGCCATCTCGATCTCGATGACTTTGCCCTGACGCACGCCGTCGATGCCGTCGAAGCCCAGGGATCCCAAAGCATGGCGGATCGCCTCGCCCTGCGGGTCCAAAACGCCGGTCTTTAAGGTGACGTGGACGCGTGCGCGCATGGGGGACCCTCCGTTGCCTGTTGGCGCCGTTCTACGCGGCACCGGGCCCGGCTTCAAGGGCCGGGTGCTCGGTTTGCATCCGATAACTCAGCGAACTTCATCGCCTGTGCGGCCTGGCAGCCACGCCCGCCCTCTTGGGGGCGCCAATGACGTCAAAAGATTGAACCGCGGGTTATCATCGCCGCGGTGGCGCGACGCAAAATCTAAAAGATTCCACTCAACTGAAGCAATCCCAGAGCAATCTGTCGCTGAGATCAATATCCTGCAAAAAGGGCTGTGGCCGCCGACAGGAAGGGGCCCAGGAAAACCAAAATCATGATCGCTGCAATGGCCAAGACCAGCAATGGTGTGCGGCGCTTTGAGGGCATGGGCAGATGCTCTTTCGCCGTGCCGACGCGGCCCCGGGCATGCGCATTGACCAGTTTCTCGGCCATGCTGCCCAACCAGGGCGATCGCTTCTTTAGGGTCTCGATCTGCTGCATCGTCAGGCGTTTTGCCTCGTCCTGCGGCGTCTCCCGTTCGGGCTTGGTCGCTGGGCTTCGGTCCTGCCGCTTCAGAATGTCTATCCCAGAAGGTTGATCGGCCGCAGCGTTATCTGCGCGCTCCCAAGCCCGGCTTCGGCTGGTGGGCCGTGACGTATACTGCGTAGGTTTCGGCGGCTCTGGTTTGGCCGCCGAGATACCAAAGCCCACTTTTCGCGGCTTGCGGCCGAATAAACCCATCAGAATACCTCTTTTGGTTCAGGCCTCCTTCCATGACGGATCAGCCCGATGACCAGAGATCCTAACACAACTCCGTTCAGTATGTGCCACAGCCAGTGGGTGCCGGTCGCATAGTTCTCGCAAAGCGGTATGTCGACGGTGCGAAAACCTATGGACACCGCAAAGACCAGACCTGCACCGATCAGCCACCACCCCGCGGGATGATCGCGCCCCATAAGCCATCCGCCGACGGCCAAAAGCGCCAGGAAGGCGGGCACATAGCTGACCGAGCCGCCAATCAAATCCCGCAGCAAAAGGTTCACCACGGACGACACTGCGAACAGCGCGACGACATATCCGACGGTCAAACCCAGCGACAAGCCCCAGCCATACCCGCCATAACAGCGCATCGAGATTGTGAAATAGCTGAGAATGAACAACCCGATCGGCAAGACATCAGCGATGGCGGCCCAAACCGTCGCATAGCTGTGGAACAGGAACGATCCGACGCCGATGGCGGTGATCAAGAAGATCAGCCAGGACACCGGGCCATCCAACCGGCCCCGGCGCATGGCAATAACCAGGCAGACCAAAGCCGCAATGATGAAGGCCGCATTGGTGATGGCATTCCAGGGCTCGGCCCAGAATTCCGGACCCAAGCGTTCGCAATACCCGTCGATTTGCCGTGACCAGTCCATGTCCTACCCCACGCTATGGTCACGAGCCATTTAGGGCTCTTACCGTCGCCCGGCAATATGGTGAAAGGGTCGTGAACAAAAGTGTTGCGATGACCATGCAAAGACTTATGCGGTTTCGTCTCTTGCGGACCGGTTGGGTTTCCTGCGTGAAACTCGACTAGGATAGAGAAACACACCAACAACAAGACAGAGGAGACCAACCAACGTATAGCTAACAGGACTTACGTAGAGCGACCAAAGATCTCTAATTCGAACATCTTCAGGATTGGCGGGATCATACAACACATCCACACGCGTCCCCGGTTCAAAATCAAATTCTGACGATGATGCGTAGACGGCCGACGCAAACGTCTTGCCCATTGAATCTTGGTAGCGAACGGTCGGACGAAAGCTGAAATTGGAACCATCGTTTCCCGAGCTGAGATACCGTTTCTCGACCGAGATAACTTCTCCAACCGCCTGCTGCGCTTTGAAGCCAAACCATGCAGAACCCACGAGCTCAAAGACCCCGCCAAAGACGAAGAGAATGCCCGTGAATGTAAAGAACGCGCTGAAAAACCTCAATTTCGAGCCTCGGTACTGATCAATGCACCAGTTTCGGCCCGCCGCTGATCTTGCCGTTCTCCGGCATAATACCCAAACGTTTGGCGACCTCGGTATAGGCGTCCGTCAGACTGCCCAGATCGCGGCGAAAGACATCCTTGTCCAGCTTTTCACCGGTTTTGATATCCCACAGTCGGCAACTGTCCGGGCTGATTTCATCCGCGACGATCAGGCGCTGGAAGTCGCCTTCGAAGATCCGGCCGACCTCGATCTTGAAATCCACCAGTTTGATCCCGACACCAAAGAACATGCCGCTGAGGAAATCGTTCACCCGAAGCGCCAGGCTGATGATGTCGTCGATGTCCTGCTGGGTCGCCCAGTTGAACGCGATGATGTGTTCTTCCGACACCAGCGGATCGCCTAAAGCGTCGTCCTTCAGACAAAACTCGATGATCGGGCGGGGCAGAGGTGTGCCTTCCTCGATCCCCAATCGTTTCGACAGCGTCCCGGCAGCGACATTCCTGACGATAACTTCCAAGGGCACAATTTCGACGGCGCGGATAAGTTGCTCGCGCATATTCAGCCGCTTGATGAAATGGTTCGGCACGCCGATCCCCGTCAGCGCCATCATGATATGCTCAGAGATACGGTTGTTCAGAACGCCCTTGCCGTCAATCACGTCCTTCTTTTCAGCATTGAAGGCGGTGGCATCGTCTTTGAAGTATTGCACCAGCGTGCCCGGCTCGGGCCCTTCGTAAAGGATCTTCGCCTTGCCTTCATAGACCATCCTGCGGCGCGCCATGAGATTCTCCTGAAACGAGGAACGGCTGCCACGACAATGCCGGGCAGCCAGAAGTCGGATATACGGGCTTGGCGGATGTTTGCCAAGGGCATCCACGGCCCTGGTCAACTGCATCTCAAAGCGTTAGCGTGCCCCTCGCCCGCAGCCCGCCGGGGGGGTCATGCAGCACGAAGACTATGCCTATCTGGACTTTATCGTGGTCGAGGCACCGCAGATCGATGTGCTGCGCGTGATGGCTGCCTATCGGGCGGAAATGGGCGTGCCAGAGGATGCTGACCCAACCGAATTTGCGGGGGGCGGTGATCCGGACAAACGGCCCAGCGTGCTGGGTCTGATGTGGTGGGCACTGAAGCAACGGATCTTTTCACCGAAAGACGAACCGATCGATTTCGAAAGCAATGCCCAGGACTTGTTCCTTCATGCCGATGAGGCGGCAGGGCTGGATCGGAGGATCACGTGGTCCCAGGACGGGCAGGTCTTTGGGCTGCCGGTGGAAACCAGGATCTCCGGTATCGCCGGGCGTGAGGATTGGACACTGGTGGAATTCTCTGACGTGATCAGCGGGATGTCGATGACGGCGACGCGGCTCTCGGAAGAATTGCCCGAGGAAGATGTCTTCTTCTTCCGCCGCAGTGGCTCCAAAGCAAAAGAGCCGCATTTCGACTTTCATCACTACCGTGCGGGCGAACAGCGCCGCCGGGTCATGTCCCATTGCACTCATCCGACCGACGGCAGTCCGGCCTGGTGGGAAGGCCATGCCGAAGGCCCAATGCTGCCCTTCGAAGACCCCGCGGCCTATGAAGGTAAAGACGGCGCAGAGATCCTGACCGCAGCCAGGCAGTCCGATCTCTTGAAGCGGTTAGATCTGCCCGAAGATTTGATCTTCGACCCGCAACTGCGGATCGATGCTGTTCTGATTTCGGACAAGCCGGGCGGGGCCCCGTTATCCGTTGCGCTTTGACGCCTATTGCTGGCGCTGCCAGACAATCCCTTCGGTTTTGATCCGGTTCTGATCCATCACCTGAACCATGATTGTCGAGGCCTCGACCTGTTGCTGCTGGCAATTATTGCTCTGATCGCAGATCTTCGCCCCGGTCGGCTGTTGCGCCAATTGAATCTGGTTCTGGGCAGAAAGTTGTGCCTGCCAGCGGCCTTGCTCGGAATAGACATACCCGCCGGACGAACGTTGCAGCTGATAGGACCCGTCTTGCGAGATCTGCGCCAGGACCTGTTCCGGCCCGTTCTGGCCCTGCATTTGCGTGCCCCAAAGACCGACCAGGAACTGTCCGCCTTGATCCAGGCCGCCTCCGCCGCCTTGACCGCCACCCTGGCCACCGCCTTGACCGCCGCCACCCTGGCCTTGTCCTTCGAAGTTGAAGACGGTCTCAGAGATGGCCTTGATCAGCGAATAGCACATGACCACTTGGCCTCGCTGCGGATCATACCAGGCGTTGACTTCCTGACAGTCGCGGAACTCAACTGATAGGTCGCGCGGCCAGACGAACATCTGCTCCAGACCCTTGACCAGTTCGGCCATGGTGCCCGTATCGCGCAGCAGGGATTCGACGGCATCGCCGTAAGGATCATTCGACTCGATAAAGTTCAGGATCAGCTTCCCGCCGGGATGATCAGCAGGGTAGTCGCCCGGGCTGTCCGGGCCCAGATTGCGGGCAACGGTTTTCAGGATCCGCTCCCAGGCATCATAGCGTTTCTTATAGTCGTACTGGCACCGCGTCTTCGCGCGATCGCCAAACTGAACCTGATTGGCCAGTTGTTCATAGCGCTGCGGGTCAGAGCCATAGATTATGCAGAACGTGTTGCGGAACCGCTTGATGTCAGGTGCGTGCTCGCCTTGCCACGGCGCGGTCTGGCCCTGCTGCTCCATGGACTTGGCTTGATAATACCAAAGCAGCGCCGAGTATTTCACCACATCCGTGAAGAACTCTTTCATCGGGCCTTGCAACTCGCCTTCCGTCACGGTCGAGCTGAGGACAAATGCAGAAAACCCATCTGCGACGTCCTCTTCTGGGCCGGTTGCCGGCAGATTGGTTTCCCCGATGATCGCATGACCGAACTCGTGGAAGAAAATCCCGAGGGTCGAGCCCAGCACGACCTTGGCGCGATAGATCTCTTGCGGCGTGGCACCCGCAAACGGATCGCCACCCTGCTGACCACCACCGGTATTGCCGCCTCCGCCGCCCGGGGGCGGCAACTGAACCTGTCCGCCACCCGTGTCACCACCGCCGCCCGGCGGTGGCAGGCCGCCGCCTCCGTCCTGTTGCAGATTCACGGCATAGCCGTCGAAGCCGAAGCGCCCCTGGCCGATTGCAATGATCCCATAGGTTGGGTTGAAGCCGTTTTCATTGCTGGAATGGAAGACCTCTTCCCCATTGATGTGGAAGGTCGTCCGGGTCGTTGTCTCACGGACCTCCAAGACGTCCGACCCGTCCAGCTTGGCCCGCACATTATCCGCGACAAGATCCTTGAAACCATCCGGCGTGCGGTCCCAAAGGATGACCCGGCCATCCCCGGCGATCGTGAAGGCGAAATATCCCGCGTCCCCTGCGAAATCGAAAAGAATGCCGCCATAGGCGTCCGATCCGTCTTCCGGCAGGACTATCACATTCGATGTGATCGTGCGCGTTCCGGATGTCAGCTTCGGGCCATCGGTTGAAAAGTACCGGATTGAGCCCGAATCCTGTTTGTTCGTCAGAAGGAACCACCCGCCCGTTAAGCTCGCGTCCCATACGCCATCCTGTCCGACATTCGCGGGCAATGGGCCCAAATGGTCGCTGACGGACTGTGCCTTGGCTGCGGATGTGAAGAACAAAGCTGCGCATAGAATCGCAGCAGTCAGGTGCAAGAAACGCATGATAACCCCTCTGACGACGTCGAGCCTCCTCAAAGCTCCCCAAAATCAGTGGATCATGCCTGTCCGATTCGGTCCAGTCATGCGAGGCTCAGCCATAAGAACCGCCCTGCCGCGTCGTTTTCCACCTTGCCCTGCTCTAGGCTCAGTTCCTATATCCAAAACAACAGCACCAGACGCAGGAAACAATAAAATGAGCACTTTCGAGGACCGCCAGAAGGGATTCGAGGCGAAATACGCCCATGACGCAGAAATGCAGTTCAAGGCGGAAGCCAGGCGCAACAAGCTTCTGGGTATTTGGGCCGCCGAAAAGATGGGCCTGACCGGCGATGACGCCGAACGATATGCGAAAGAAGTGATTGCAGCCGACTTCGAAGAGGCGGGTGATGAAGACGTCTATCGCAAGGTTTCCGCAGACCTGGATGCCAAGTCGGCAGGTGTTTCCGAAGAGGAATTGCGCGACCAGATGCACGTCCTGTTGGGCGAGGCCAAGGCGCAATTGATGGAAGAAACTGATTGAAGCCCCCGAATTTCGGTTCATACTTGTGACCGAAAGACATTCGGGCTGGCCTCATTCATACCAAAAATAACATTCAGATTGGCATTACGGGCCCAGAACGTCTGGGGAGGGTGCCTCTGTGCTGAACGTCGTATGGTTCAAAAAGGACCTGCGGGTATCTGACCACCGCGCATTGGCGCTGGCGGTGGAACAGGGAATTGTGGCGCCGCTCTATATCATCGAGCCCGGCTATTGGGCGCAGCCGACGTGCAGTGCACGGCAATGGCGGTTTACCGCGCGCGCGCTGACGGCGCTGCGCACGCAATTGGCGATTCTGGGCGCACCATTGATCGTGCGCGTCGGCGACGCGGTCGAAGTTCTGGAAGGCTTTCGCCAGGAAAATGCCGATCTGGCGCTGTGGTCGCACGAAGAAACCGGCGATGCATGGACCTATGCGCGGGACAAGCAAGTGCTGGCTTGGTCGCGCGAACACAACGTTCCCTGGACCGAGATGCCGCAAAGCGGCGTTGTGCGCCGGCTGGCAAGCCGTGATGGCTGGGCGGCGGAATGGGACCGGCGGATGAGCCAAGACATCATCCAGACGCCGGAATTGATGATCGCGCATGGCATCACACCCGGGAAGGTGGTCTCTGAACGGATCCTCTATCTGCCCGAGGACCCGTGCGAGGATATCCCCGCCGGGCCCGGTCCCGGCCGGAAGCTGTTGGATCAGTTCCTGGCGGATCGCGCAGGACGCTATCGCAAGGGCATGTCGTCGCCTATAACGGCGGGCGAGGCATGCTCGCGCCTCTCGCCGCATCTGGCGAATGGCACGCTGTCCGTCCGCGAGGCTTTGCAGTCCGCGCAGGCAGCGCGAAGCTCGGCCGAACCGCTGGCCCAGCGCGGGATCGACAGTTTCAAGTCGCGGCTGCACTGGCGCTGCCACTTCATGCAAAAGCTTGAGGATGAGCCTGAAATCGAACACCGGTGCATGCATCCGGCCTTCGAAGGACTGCGCGATGACGGCCATGATGAAGACAGGCTTCAGGCCTGGCTGCACGGGCGCACCGGGCTTCCATTGGTGGATGCCTGCATGCGGTCGCTGCGGGCCACCGGATGGCTGACCTTCCGCATGCGGGCGATGGTTGTCTCTGTGGCGGCGTACCATCTGTGGCTCGACTGGCGGGTCTTTGGGCCGCCGCTGGCGCAATTGTTCACGGATTACGAGCCGGGCATCCATTGGAGCCAGTGCCAGATGCAATCAGGTGTGACCGGCATCAATACGCTGCGCGTCTATAACCCTGTCAAACAAGGCAAGGAACAGGATGCGGAAGGCGTCTTCATCCGCAAATGGGTGCCTGAACTGGCGGATGTTCCGGCGCCCCTTATCCATGAGCCATGGGCGATGACGCCGTTGGAACAGAAGGATCTGGGACTGGAAATTGGCAAGGACTACCCGATGCCGATCGTCGAGCATGAGAAAGCGGCCCGGGCTGCGAAGGAACGGATCTACGCAGTCAGGGGCTCTGATGCCTTCGCCAAAGACCAGGCCCGGGTCGTGAAGCGGCATGCCTCGCGCCGCAGGCCGCGGCCCGAAAGCGCGATGAAGCCGGACAATCAGATGAAGCTGGATATCTAGGAACTTGTGACGCCGGCAGAGCCGCGATTTGGGCAATAGGCAGATTAAGGTCAAGCTCGATCGATGGTGTCTGTGCGGTCTCGGCAATCTCGGCGGCCTCGCCGCCCCGTCCACCCTCTGGGGGAGGTGATGTTCCAAGAACACTAAACGTAGGGTAAAGCCGAGGAACCCGAACAGCAGACTCCTCATAAAATTCGACTAAAATTCAACGGATTGGCCGTGGCGTAGCACTCAATCCACCAACAAATGCCGATGCGCCCGCAGCCAATCGCGACCAATCATCGAGGTTGCGCCGAAGGAATAATCATGCGGCGTCAGCAGCGCCCGGTAGCGCCGTTGCAGGTCTTCGTCTTCCGCTGTCGTCTCGAACGTGCCATCCAGCCGCGCCAGCATCTCTTCCATCACGCCCAGGATGTCTTCTGCGGAATTGTTCTGAAACCGGACGCCGCGCTGATCAAATGACTCGGCATAGCGCTGGTCGGAAAGACGCTGCGCGAAGATATCCGGGAAACGCATGGGTTGGCCATCGGCATCGATCAAGAGTTTCGAGATCGCCAGATCGTTCGGCCCAGGGCCATAGCTGCTGCCATGCGGGACCATATTCACCAGAACGCAGGGTTTGTGAAACATCGTCGCCGCCATGATAAGACCAGAAGACGTGCCCAGCAGGAACCTGTTATTGGCGCACAACCACAGATCCATCCAATCCGACTTCCGATCCGACAAAGCGTAATCGACGGCCTGATCCATCGGGGGCATCGGCGTCATCGTCGCGTCCCCGACCCGGACGATCCAGCCACCCCGGTCGGTGATCGCTTTTATCGCAAGGTGATAGGTCGCGATATCCGAATTGCGGTGCGCATGGATGTTTTCGTCTTTCGGCGAATACCCGCCTTCACGGGCATGAACGCAAACGAACCAGGCATCTTCCGGAACACCCAGCTCTGCCAGACGATCACGCCCCTTGGCCTGGATCTCGTCCGGCAGACGGATCACCGGCGGGCGATCCCCCCAGAGGTGATTGATCTGGTAATACCGTGCGGCCTCGCCGAAGCCCACGACCGGGCGTCCCAGCGGGTAGTGGGTGGAACTGAACTTCAGCATCCAGCCAAACAGCAGTTTCTGCCAACGTTTGTCCCAGACCGTCACATAGGATTTGAAAAGATCCAGCAGCGCCAGGTTTCCTGCCTTCTTTCGCTGCAGCAGCAAGACAGGTTTGACATAGGGGATCAGACCAAGCTCGCGTTCCTTCAGGAAGGCGTCCATTTCGGCGCACATGTGACCGATGCGGCCAGGGTTCGAGATCTGTGCAACCTTCAACCCAGCGGCGGCGGCAATCCCAAGAAAAGGCCACAAGAATAATCCGCGCAGCATCAGTCTCTTCCGTATACAAATCCCCGAGGCCTCAAAAGGCCCGCGTTCTGCCTATGCTCCTTATGCTAGTTGCGACAGGGACAGAAGAGGCATGCCCCCTTTTTCTGCGCGGCCTGGCTGGTTAAAAGGCGCGCGGAATGGATGGAGCAGCGCCAATGGCCATCAAGCAGTGCATCAGCGAGTTTTCGCGGAGCAGAGCCCCCCGTGCGGCACCGCTGCGCCAAGGCAAACTGCACATCACGGCGGCCTGTTCTGCATGACCCGTCTTTCGGTCTTCATCATCACCAATAACGAGGAAACCCGTCTTCCCCGGACTCTGGCCGCGTTGAAGTGGGCCGATCAGATCGTGGTGGTCGATAGTGGCTCGACGGACGGGACGGAGGGGATTGCCAAAGCCGCAGGTGCTGAGTTTCATCACCGGGGTTGGACGGGGTACGGGCCGCAAAAGATCCATGCCGAAAGCCTCTGCCGGTATGATTGGATCCTGAACGTCGACGCGGACGAGGTGGTGACCACGGACCTTGCCGCTGAGATTAAGGCAGTAATCCAAGGCCCGCCCGGCGCCTTCAAAACGCGCATCCTGAACGTATATCCGGGCGATGACAAACCGCGCCCGTTGGCCAATGACTACAATGTCGTCAGGCTCTATCACCAGTCGATCGCGGGGTATTCCGATCATCCGCTCTTTGACCGGGTCGAGACCCGCGCAACTCCCGGCCAGATGAAAGCCCCGATTCACCACTTCCCGATCGTCTCGTGGCACGCATTCGTCGACAAAGAAAACCGGTATTCCACCTACAATGCCGCCGAGGCGCAGCCCCGCAATCGCACGATCCTGGGCTTGCGGATGTTCATCCAGATGCCGCTGAGCTTCCTGAAATTCTATATCCTGAAGGGCCATATTCTGGGCGGACATAAAGGGTTCATGTATGCGCTGACGGCAGCGTTCGCCCGGACGCTGCGACTGGCCAAGATGCTTGAACGCACCGATTAGCGTACAACCGAACCGGAGTGGAGTGCCGGTCGGGACGCCATTGCCAGGCGTATCCGGGCTCAGAAGCCTATGCGGGCTCGCAGTCCCGTCCGCCCTCTTGGGGACGGAAGTGCGCAAAAGAAAATAAACACCGCCTAAACATCGCCCGAACACGGTAAAGCAATCTGCAGACAATTTTAGGCAAATCTGAACGGCGACCGCGGCCCGTCAGTCCGGTACAGAGCGTTCCGCCAATCGCAGTCCCGCCAGCGCGTCATAAAGAACGCCTTCATCCTCGGTCGTGAACGCATCGCCCGCGCGGTTGAAGACCCCCATCATCGTCACCTCCGGAAGGAAGGTGTAGAAGGTCACGATCACAACCTCTTCGCCGTCGCGGACCGCCGTCTCGCGGTAGATCAACGCATTTTCCCCAGACATCAACGCATGCCCCTCGGGCACGTCGATGAAAGTGTTCTTCGGATGGTTGCCAACAATGCGATGCGCCGCACCCATCAAGCGCTCGGCACTGTATCCTTCCTCGTTCGGGTCAAACTCGACGGACATCTTCCATCCCTTGCGGGCGAACTTGTGCGCCCCGGGCTCGGGATAGGTCACCCAGCCCCGCGCCTTGCCGCAAAAGGATAGGCGATAGTCCAGATCCTCGCACTCGACCGTGGTCTGCTGCAGCACCCAGTGCGTTGCAGGCGGATAGAAGATCAAAAATCCAAGAAGCCCGGCAATAGCCGTAATCAGGCAAACGCTCATCCAAGCCGCGACGCGCATATGGAGTCCCCCATCATCAGAATGCTATGGGTCAGGGCGCGGCAGGGCAGCGAATTCCTGTGCCTTTACGATGTCTTAGCCCGAAATGTCGGGCCGTCCAGGGACGGGCGGCGACTTTAAAGCACCACCCCAAGAACCGCCGATGCCTTTCCAATTGTGCCGATCTGAGGCACCATCGAACCCATGACGAACGAGATTGAACCGCAAGGAGTTTCGACACCGGGCCGGATCGCACGTGCCTTTGGCGTGGTTGCAGAGCCGCTCAAACGCAAAGCGCCACTGCTGCCACGCTTGAAGAGTGTCGGCGTTGGACTGCGCGCTCACTACCTTTGGGCGCTCGCGCCAATTGGCATGTTCATTGGCGCGATATGGGCGTGGCTACTCTTTGAAAGCCTGACAGAAGTCTGGGTCCTGACGGAAGGCATTCCATCGGGCAACGAAGACCAAAACCGCAATCGCATCCAAGCCATCTTCTTCGGTGTCGGCGTCATCGGTGCGCTGCTGGCCGCCCTCGTCGTGCCTTACCGGATCTGGCTTCAACTGCGGCAAACCACCACCGCCGAACAGGGCCACATCACCGACCGGTTGACGAAGGCCATCGAGATGCTGGGGGCCGAAAAGACCAAACGCTACCGTGTTCGGTCCATCACCTACGATCTGCCAGCCGGGGATAAAATGGTGGCGATGGAAACCCACCAGCGTCCTGGCGAGGACCCGGACCCGCCGATCCATTCAGATGCCGAGAACGTGGTCTATGGGGAGTACGAAACCTCCGAAGAAACCATCCCTAACCTCGAGGTCCGACTTGGCGCCATTTACGCCCTGGAACGCATCGCCCAGGACAGTGAACGCGACCACATCACCGTGATGGAAACGCTGTGCGCCTATATCCGCGAAAACGCCCCGGCCAGCATGGCGCAGGACCATGACCTCGGCGAATGGCCGGACTGGCCTGAGGATGCGGATGAGCAAACGCACAATGCACGCGACGCTAAATTGAAGGAACGCGAACAGGATCGGAAGGCTTGGATCATGGGGCTCGCCGCCCCGCGCGTCGACATTCAGGCAGCAGCGACGGTGATCGGAAGGCGCAGCGATGAACGAGTGGCCTTTGAACGTCGCCAGCGGCAAAGCGATAGAGACGACGATCCCGGTTTCCAGTTGGACTTGCGCAAAACCTGCTTGCAAAGGGCCGATCTCAGCCGGGCGAAGCTGGACCGTGCCCTGCTGACCGGTGCTCGGCTGGACGGCGCAGGTTTAAGAGAGGCGAATCTGGAAAATTCAAAACTGGGATTGACCTCGCTTGAACGCGCGCATTTTTCCAAGGGATCCGAACCGCAAGGTGCGTCACGGATGGATGGTGCAGATCTCGGTCTGGCGCGTTTGAAGAAAGCCGTCTTGGGCGGGGTTTCAATGGAAGGTGCGAACCTGCGAATGGCGCGGATGCAAGGCTCGAAACTCAGTATGGTGCGAATGGAAGACGCCAACCTCTCTTTAGCGCGATTGGATAACGCAAATGTTGATCGAGCGCGGATGGAAGGGGCGTACCTACGCGAGGTGCGGATGGAAGGGGCGGACCTCAGCGAGGCGCGGATGGAACGGGCGAACCTAAGAGAGGCGCGGATGGATAAGGCGAATCTCTGCGAGGCGCGGATGGAAAGAGCGGATTTCAGCGGGGCGCGGATGGAAGGGGCGCACCTCGATGCCGCGCTGATGGAAGACGCGAACCTCTTCTTGGCGCGGTTTCAATTTGCCGACCTGAGGGACTGGAATATCGCGCGCACGTACCTCAGGTATGCAGACTTTAGCGATGCTATGAATCTGTCCCAGGACGCCGTCAACTCAGCTTTCGGTGACGTAGAAACCAAATTACCCGAAGGGATTACGCTGCCGGATCATTGGGATGAGGAAGTTCTGCTAGACGGCCCCGACAAAAAATACGAGGCATGGCTCGACGCTGGTGCTCCGCCCGGCAAGCCGAAGGTCGACACCTGATGCAATGCTGTCCCGGGCTTGACCCGGGACGCCAAAGCGCTTCTTGCTCCGTCATGCCTGTGCAGGCGTTTGCCGTCATCCCCGCGAAGGCGGGGATCTGATTTATCAAACCGACGAGATACCCACCTTCGTGGGTATGACGCAGAACGGGGTAGGTGCAATGCCACCTACCGACGACCCAAAGCCCGACAGGTTAGAACCCTACCACCCCTCATCGGACGGTGCGCCAGCACCGCACCCACCGCGCGATGGTCACGCTGAAACCGCACACGAAGTCGTCGCAAAAAGTCGTCGCGTATCGCATTAGCGAACAATTAAGCGAAGATTGTCGTCACAGAAGTCGTCAAAGCCGATGTCCGCGAAATGGCGTTAGATGCCGTCAAACGCCCTCGGTCATTTTGCGCAACTCGAACTTCTGAATCTTGCCGGTGCTGGTCTTCGGCAGTTCCGTAAAGACCACGTGCTTGGGGCATTTGAACCGGGCCAGGTTTTCGCGGCAATAGTCGATCAGCTCCTCCGCCGTGGCCGTCGCGCCTTCCTTCAGTTCAACGAAGGCGCAGGGCGTTTCGCCCCACTTCTCATCCGCCTTGGCGACCACGGCGGCCAAACCCACGGCGGGGTGTTTGAAAAGGACATCCTCAACCTCGACAGAGCTGATATTCTCGCCCCCTGAAATGATCACATCCTTCGCCCGGTCCTTGATCTGGACATAGCCATCGGGGTGCATCACGGCCAGGTCGCCGGTATGGAACCAACCCCCTGAAAACGCTTCAGAAGTTGCCTTCGGGTTCTTCAGATAGCCCTTCATGACGACGTTGCCTTTCAGCATGATCTCACCGATCGTTTCCCCATCCCGGGGCACGGATTGCATGGTCTCCGGGTCCATCACATCGATACCTTCCAGGGCCTGGTAATTGACGCCCTGGCGGGCCTTCAGATTGGCCTGCTCGTCCGCGGGCAGGGGGTCATACTCCGGCTTCCATTCGTTGATCACGGCGGGGCCGTAGACCTCGGTCAGGCCATAGACATGGGTCACATCGAACCCGGCATCTTTCATCGCGCCCAGGACAGCGGCGGGCGGCGGGGCACCCGCTGTCAGGAATCTGACGGCGCGCTTAAGTGGGCGCTTTTCTTCGGCGGGCGCGGCCAGCAGCGTGCTCATAACAATCGGCGCTCCGCACATATGGGTCACATCCTCCTGATCTATAAGCCTAAAAATGTCCGCCGCCCGCACGGCGCGCAGGCAGACATGGGTGCCCGCAACCACCGAGATTGACCACGGAAAACACCAGCCATTGCAGTGGAACATCGGCAACGTCCAGAGGTATACGGCGCTGGTCGGCATGGTGGTGTGGACCACGTTGCCGGTGGCCAGAAGATAGGCGCCCCGGTGGTGATAGACCACGCCCTTGGGATTGCCCGTGGTGCCAGACGTGTAGTTCAGCGCGATCGCGTCCCATTCATCGGCAGGCATCTGCCAGGCATAGGCGGGATCACCGGTGGCCAGGAACGCCTCATAGTCCTGGCCGATCCCGGTGGCAGGCACGCCAGAGGTCGGGTCGACATATTCGATGACCGTCGGGCGGGGGCCTTCCATCAGGTCCAACGCATGGGCCATCAGGGGTGCTAACTCGCTGTCTACAAGGGCAAATTTCGCCTCACCGTGGCCCAGAATGAAAGCAATCCCCGCGGCATCCAGGCGGGTGTTCAGCGCGTTCAGCACCGCGCCCATCATTGGGATGCCATAGTGCGCCTCCAGCATCGGCGGGGTGTTCAACAAGAGAGCCGAGACCGTCTCGCCCTTCTTCACCCCCGCCCGTTCCAGGGCCGAGGCCAACTGCCGGGCCCGGGCATAGAATTCGGCATAAGTGTTGCGCACCGGCCCATGGATAACAGCCAGTTTGTCAGGAAAGACCGAGGCCGATCGCGCCAGCAGGCTGAGCGGTGTCAGCGGTTGGTGATTGGCCGGATTGCGATCCAGATCGCGGGTATAGGCGTCGGTCATTTTTCTCTCCCTTATCCGGCAGAGAGAAACCCGACCAAGCCGGACCTGTCAAATGGGGATATCAGCGATACGGGCGCGATGTGACCCCAGATTGATGGATTTACCGGAAAGCCTGATGCCACCCGGCAGTGCAGGGGCATTTCACGCGCCCGCAGCTCCGATCAAACGCCGTGTTTGACTCAGCTGTCCTTTCTGAATTGAAGCTCATTCAGGCGGGCATAGAGACCACCCTCGTTGATAAGGTCCACGTGCGTACCCTTTTCGACAACCACTCCCGCGTCGATCACGGCGATAGAATGCGCCCTTTGGATCGTCGACAGACGGTGCGCGATCACCAGCGTCGTTCGGTTCTTCATCAGCTTGTCCAGCGCGTCCTGAACATGGGCTTCAGATTCGGCATCCAACGAAGACGTTGCTTCGTCCAACAGCAGGATCGGCGCATCGCGCAGCATGGCCCGGGCGATTGCGATCCGTTGGCGCTGACCGCCGGACAGAGCATTGCCGCCCTCGCCGACGGGGCTGTCATACCCATGCTCCATCTCAGAAATGAAGTCGTCTGCATTCGCGTTTCGCGCGGCCTCGATGATCTCTTCGCGCGTGGCATCCTGCCGTCCGAAGCGGATGTTTTCGGCGACCGTGTCCTCGAACAGAAAGGTTTCCTGAGTCACCAGCGCGACCTGATCGCGAAGCGATGCCAAACTCACGTCGCGGGTGTCTTGATCATCGATCAGAATCCGTCCGCTTTGGGCATCGAAGAACCTCTCAATCAGTGACAGCGTCGTTGACTTTCCGCCCCCAGAAGGACCGACCAGGGCTGTCACTTCGCCCCCTTTGGCGGTCAGCGACAAACCGTTCAGGACAGTCGCATCGGCATAGGAAAAGTTCAGATCTTCCAGCACGATAGTCCCGGCCTTGACGTTCAGGTCGGCAGCGTTTGGCGGCTCCGGCATGCTTTCGTCGGAATCGAGGGTCTCAAAGATGATCTCGACACCAACCAGGCTTTGACGCAGCGATACGGCAAGTTGGGCGAGGCGCCGGGCCGGGTCGCCCGCCGCCAGCAGCGCAAACAGGAACGAGACCAGCGTGCCCACCTCCATATCCGCGCCGATTATCCGCCAGCCAGCATAGAGCAGAACGACCGCGGCGCCTAAGCCTGCCAGGATCTCCATCAACGGATTGGACAAGGCCCCCAGCATGGCCAAACGATCAGCCCGCCCGCGCATGTCATCAATGATCCTACCCGCCCGTTTTTGGACCATTCCTTGAAGGTTAAAGGCACGGATTACGCGCGAACCCGTCGAGGCCTCGGTCGCGATGGTCAGGCTTTTGGCGCCAAGAAAGATCTGCTCCCGCGCCAGCGTTTTCACCTTCTTCACCAGCCAGGCCACACCGCCCACGACGATAGGCATGCCGAACAACGCAATCAGCGTCATGGTTACGTCGTTCCATAGCATGACCCCGATCATGCCGATTACGGTCAACAGATCCGAGCCCAGCCTCTGGGCCAGGGTCTGCAGGACCGTCGCGGCTGCCGAGCAGTTGCCGACAACCCGGACGGTTACTTCGCCACTGCTGCGGTTTTCATGGAATTGCTGGCCCTGGGACAGGATGTGTGCATAGAGCCGCTTTTGCAGATCAGCGACAATGCGGTTGTTGATCCGGGCCAGAACGACGGTTTGCCCGTACATGGCCAGTCCGCGCACGGTAAAGATCAAGAACACCACCAGCGCAATCCATTGCAGCGCTTCCGGGTCCTGGGCGATGAAAATCTCGTTGAATACATCGCGCATCAAGAGCGCGACGGCGGCGAACATCGCGGACGTAATGCCCATCAAGATCAGCGCCAACAGGTACTGGTACCGAAACGGCCACGCTGTCTCGACGATCAAGCGACGAAGGTGCTCGGCCATCTTCTCGCCCAGCATCTTTACCAAAGGTTTGGACAGTAAACTCAGCACGCCGTTGGACTCTCCAAATGCACAAGACCTGTTTGGTTGCGTCTACGCCATTGCAGCCTGATTTGCCAACAATGCTATGGGCCTGGTCACGGCTGCCGGCAGGCACTCAGCCGGAACTGCGCCGGAAGCGATTCAGACGCGGCCAACTCAGCGTCACCAGCCAGGCCTTAACGCGGAAGTATTGCCTGAACAGCCTTCTGTCCAACTTGGGATACTTCTGCCGCAGCCTGCGCCTGGGTTCGTGCACTTTGATGTAACGCAGAAGGCGCTCCAACTCGTGCTCGTTACGCTCTGTGGTGACGTCCCGGGCGAAGTCTATGCGCTGCCAGAAGAAGTTATAATGCGTGTCCGATGCCTTGATTGCGAATTCTGCAACGCGCCGCCGCGATCTTGGACGCAATCTGTCGGGATGCTCATAGGGCTCGCCCGACATCTCAATGACCACAGCGCCCTCGCCATTGTTTACAACTTCGAAATCATCGCCTTTGAGGCCAGACTTTTCCAAGAAGTCGCCATCCACCGTATCCTGGGTGACCGGCAGGGTTTCTGGACAAACCATCGCTATGGGATGCAGGTGGAAACAGTGTTGCAGCAATCCCCGGTCCTTGGTTTCGAAAAGGACAATTGCAGGGTTCGAGGCCGGAAAACTTTCGCGGTTCCAGATGAAACCGCTGCAATACGGGTGCAGATTATCCATTGCGATCCGCGACAGATCTGATCCCGCAATGTCCAGGGCCAAGTTCTTCCGATAGGGCTCCATCAGATTGCAGACCTGATCGACCCGGGTTCGAAGACCCGTCATCATCAACGCCTTTTTTCCCCGTCCCATCGCGTCGGCGATCGAGGGGAACAATTCGCGCGATACGATCACATCAGGATTCAGGAAGACCAGAACGGTGTGACCTGGACAGGTGCGCGCATGACGCAAGGCAAGATAGACGCTGTCCGTCATCGATCTGTGTTTGGTATGATACTCTTCCAAGATCTCGGAGTTGTCCAAAAAGACGATATCGGCCAGCGCACTCAGCGCAGCAAATACGGGACTGTCCTTAATCGAATCTTGCGTAGACGGTGGGCAGCAGAAGCTGATCAATACAGAATTATCCGCCGAAATCGACTTGAGATTACTTTCCGATATGAGGCTAGGAATCGTATATTTGACACAGAGTTCTGTGTATTTTCGACCCCATACTGGAATGACTAAATTGTAGTCGGCGCAGGTTTGAGTCATTTATCTGGATTGAGCATTTTGTGCTGTTTTTACAGTCTGTTGCCTGTTCTGACAGATCAGTATCAATTTGCAAGTCTTCAATCGTGAACATACCGTCCAGCACGTGCGGAGCGCGTTCGCATTACTTGACCTTGCTGCGGGAGTTACGCTGTCCCTGATCTTGCTGGCCACTCCGCTTGCTGCAAGCGAATTGGGCCAGAGATTTATGCTGCCGACCGCGAGCTGAAGGCCGTCATATTGATCAGCATGGCGATCGGAATTGCCGCTTAAAGACTCGAGGAGAGTCGGTGATCAGGAAACCCGGTGTTGTGCGTTTTCTGCACAAGAATTGCGTTTGACGGCTACTTACTGACTGGGGTCGCGCTTTTCCCTCAGCGGGTTTGGCGATCGCGCCAGCGTCAGACAAAAATGAAGTCATCCGCTGAGAATCTGGATGCTGGCAAGGTCCAGGATCCGTCATTGATCGACAGCGTTTCATCGCCAAAGCGGAGGATCGATTTTCCTGTGGCATGCGTGGTGATGCTGAGATCGCCAAATCCCGTTGCGCCCCAGGCACTGATGTCGATTAAGTCGATGCCGTCCTCGAAGTCTTTGATCGAGTCGGTGTCGCCATCCGATGCCATCGTGAAGATATCCGCCCCACCGCGGCCCCAAAAATTGTCGACCCCGGCGCCATCTCTCAGGTCTTCATTGGCGGCTGTACCATAGAGCTTGTCATTCCCGTCGGTGCCTTCCACAATGATCAGCGTTCCGCCGTCCGCAAAGATGAAGTTGTCTGCGCTGAACTGGTCCGCGGACAAGGTCCAGGCGCCGTCGTTCACCGATGTTGTTTCTGCGCCAAAGCGCAGGGTCGACTTGCCTGAGGCGTGAGTTCTAATGCTCAGATCGGAAAATTCCGTCACTCCCCAGGCGCTTACGTCGATCAGATCAATACCGATCTGGAAGTCCTTGATGGCGTCCGCTTGACCATCTGCGGTCAATACAAACGTGTCAGTGCCGGATCCGCCGAAGAGATTGTCCTTACCAGCGCCATCGAACAGCAGGTCTGCACCCTCATGGCCCCAAAGCCGGTCATTGCCTCCGCCGCCGTCCAGGATATCGTTCGCGTCCCTGCCATAGAGATCATCCCGACCACCCAAGCCGGATAATGTGTCGGCATTCACACCTCCGATCAGGATTTCATGAAGCAAAGATCCGGTCACGTCGGTGAATGCGCTGCCATTGGATTGGCCCGAAACCAGCGTGGCCCTGGCGAAATCATCCGCAGATTCGCCTGTCGCTTCAATCATTTGGGTCAGCGCGGCATAGGCATCCCCCAGCGGTTCGTACCCGATGGCCGGGTCGCCATCCTTCGAGACATCCAACGTTACGATCCCGGCCAGATAGCTTTCGTAAACCCCATTGCCATCAACATCATTGGTCAGCCAAAGCCCCGAGCCACTTTGACCGCCGACGACTTCAGCACCGCCATCGGACACCAGCACATCGACGGCCTCGCCATTGCTTAGGGTGAACAAGGACAGCGAACCAGGCGATTGCGAGCCGGTGACCTGAACCATGGTCATCCCGTCGAAGCCCTGCGCCTGCGACGGGTATCCGAACGTTGTAACGGCCCCTTCTGCATCCCCGGGATCGGCGTAGACCAGCATCGGAATATCAACAGCTTCGCTGTCATCGGTATGGATCACCGCAATATCGCTGCCGCTTTGACCCCAGCCCATGTTCGCAATGTTACCTGGAAAATCTGCCGCTAGGATCGACGTCGTGTGACCGGTGTCCAGTCCTTCACCCACGAAAAAGGTGAAGAATTGTGCAGATTTAGGGGATTCCGGCGATGCCGCAGAGAAGAAAACATGTCCCGCTGACAGAAAGTATCCCCCGCCGATGGCCACCGCTGTGCCGGCCAACTGCACATTGGTGTCCGATACCGTGCGCTGGACCAATGTCGTGGCCAACGACCGTTCATCCGTCGTGTCAGGTGCAACAAGTGTCCGGGTCATCTTCAGAAGACTTTCCCATGTCGATTGGGCAGGATTATGGCCCGCATTTCGCGCCCGTTCGAACCACAAAGGGACTCGCAGCGCTGGAAACTCTTGATATGGTCTAAGCTCGCGACGGAGGTTCGGATGCCGATAGATTTGGATGGCCGCACGGCCATTGTTACCAGTGGCGCCCAGGATGCTGGGCGTACGATCGCCCAGCGGTTTCTGGATGCCGGCGCAAATGTCATGCTGGCTGATGCTGAGGATCTATCCGCGGATGAGGCAGACGAAATGTTGGACTGCACTGAAGACCGGTGGGCCCGATTTCATTTTGCAGGACAGGATAAGCTTGCGATCGCGAATCTGCTGGCGGCGACAACGGATAGATTCGAGAGAATTGATATCTTGGTAAATTCGGCGCAGCCGCACTTTGCACCGGGTGAATTCCTGAACCTGGAAACCGGGGAGTTTGACGCTGCCGTTGCATCGAATGTCAGCGCTGTTTTTCAACTGAGTCAGGCCGTTGTGCGCAAGATGCTGGCCGATCGCGATGCAGATGCGCCAGCAGGGGCAATCGTTAATGTGTCTTCGATTGCGGCGCGTAGGACGCTTCCGGCACTACTGACCTATTCCGTGTCTTGCGCGGCGCTGGACCAGCTAACGCGGTCGATGGCGGCCAGCTTGGCGGATCAGAAGGTGCGGGTGAATGCGGTCGCCTTGGGTGGGGTCTTGACCGAACGCCTGCAAACCGCCTTTCGTGATGACGAGAGCCTCAGGGATGAGATGATCAAGGTCACACCAATGGGCCGTTTGGCCGAGATGGACGAGGCTGCGGACACGGCGCTTTTCCTGGCATCCGACCATGCCAGCTTTGTGACCGGCCAGGTCATTGCTGTGGATGGCGGGCGGACCTTGTTGGATCCGTTGGCTTCGCCGGTGCGGTAGATCCGCTCTAGCCCTCTAGTGAAACTTGGACAGCGCCGGGGCTTCGGCGACGATCTGCTTTGCCGGAATGGCCAGGGCGCTAAAGGGCGTGTGCCCGCTCACCTCGAGCCAAGAACTGACGATACAGTCCCCCATTAAGTACATGACAGATATCTCATGTCCGCGGATTGGTGAATGGACCCAAGCAAAGTCAGGGTCGTCCGGTGTTTCTGCGACGCGCTGCAATCTTGGTTTCAACGCTCGCATACTGGGACGGCGTTGTTTTACTCATACGTCATACGGGCAGTTCAAGAAGCGTTCTGCCGCAATCGCCATTGCGCGCGGTCATGCCTTCGGCTTTGCGCACGCTGTCCTCTATCCGCCGGGTGATCGACTTAGGGTAACGTCGGGCCGCGTTATGGACGGCGACCCGCAGTGGGATCGCTAGATGGTTTCCTCTTCGCCGTCGTCATCCCCGCCACCCTTCGGCAGGTTGAACAACGCATCTGCATCGACCTTCGCTGCGTCGTTGTCCTCGTCGCCTCCGCGCGGATCATCCAGGCTGAAGCTTTCAAAGCCCTCGACATTCGAAGGCAGGGCGTTCGGCACCGGTGGTTCAGGATCACCCAGGCTTTCAGTGATGGGCATCAGGCTGATGCGTTCTTCCGGCGTCGGGACGGCCTCTTGCAGCTTGGCCTTCTTTTCTGCAGCTTTCTGGACAGCAGAGTCCAATGCAATCTGGGTACAGAGACCCAACGCCACCGGGTCCACGGGCTGGATATTGGCAATGTTCCAATGAGTCCGATCGCGGATCGTTTGGATCGTCGGCTTGGTGGTGCCCAACAGCTTGGAGATCTGGCTGTCTTCCATTTCCGGGTGGTACCGTACCAACCAGGCAATGGCCGAAGGCCGGTCCTGCCTTTTCGAAACCGGTGTGTACCGGGGGCCCTTACGCTTTTGCTCCGGCGCCAGTTGCCGCTTGATCAAGGTCAGACGTTTGATTGGGTCAGCTTCACATTTCTTGATATCATCCGCCGAAAGCTGGTTGTTGACAATCGGATCGAAGCCTTTGATTCCAATAGCAACCTCGCCGTCGGCGATGCCCGAAATTTCCAGTTCGTGCATGCCCACGAAATCCGCGATTTGGCGGAAGGTCAGCGTTGTGTTGTCCACCAACCAAACAGCAGTGGCTTTCGGCATAAGGGGCAGGTCCTGGCTCATGTCTCTCTCCTGATCTGCGCATACGGCTTCGCCGGTCCGAAGACCGGGGCGGGATGCGCATCCAACGGTTTCGAGGGGAAGTCTGCTGCGCTATATAGGCAAGGGGGCGGTGAAAGGGAAGTCTGTTTTGATGCGATACGCGTTGGCTGCTTTGATCGTGACTCTGGCCGGGCTGCCGGCCTGGGCTGAGGATGACGAATTTACCCACTATGTCATGGCGCTCTCATGGAATGCGTCCTGGTGCGCCATCGAGGGCGATGCAAGGGGCGCCGATCAGTGCGACCCGAAGCATGATCTCGGGTTCACATTGCATGGGCTCTGGCCCCAGGGAGAGCGCGGCTGGCCCGAGTTCTGCCGCACGCGGGAACGCGACCCGTCGCGATCCATGACCGGGCAGATGGCGGACATCATGGGATCAGGCGGGCTCGCCTGGCACCAGTGGAAGAAACATGGGCGGTGTTCGGGCCTGTCGGCCGAGGAATACTTCAAGCTGTCTCGCGACGCCTATGGAATGATCAATCGGCCCGCTTTGCTGCGCAAGGTCGAGAAACGCCTGCGCGTGCCACCAGAGGTTATCGAGAAGGCGTTTCTGGAGGCGAATGACGGCTTGAGGGCCAATCAACTCGCGGTCACCTGCCGGGATGGATACGTGCAAGAGGTGCGGATCTGCCTGACAAAAGGCCTGGTCCCACGGGCCTGCACGCCGAAGACCGAGCGTGGGTGCAGAGCAAAGTCGGCTGTACTGCCGCCGATTCGGTAACCTCAGGCCCATCGTCCAGGTCGCTGGCCATGCGTTGTGCGTCGCACGCACCCTAGGCGTTGGGTCTTCGCTGGACTAGGTTCCCCAAGAACACACAGATTCAGGCCCACCCATGCAACCAGACTACATTATCATCGGATCGGGTTCCGCCGGATCGGCCATGGCCTATCGCTTGTCCGAGGATGGTCAACATAAGGTGCTGGTCCTGGAATTCGGCGGCACCGACTGGGGTCCACTGATCCAAATGCCGGGGGCGCTGAGCTTCCCGATGAACATGCCCCGTTACGATTGGGGGTTCCGGTCCGAGTCCGAGCCAAAACTCAACAACCGACGTCTGGCGACGCCCAGGGGCAAGGTGATCGGCGGCTCGTCCTCGATTAACGGGATGGTCTATGTGCGCGGCCATGCGCTGGACTACGACCATTGGGAGCAGTCCGGCGCGTCAGGTTGGGGCTATGCGGATGTGCTGCCCTACTTCAAGCGCATGGAGAATTGGCATCCCGGTCCGCATGGCGGCGATCCGGAATGGCGGGGCACGGACGGGCCGCTGCATGTTTCCCGCGGGGATCGCGAAAACCCGCTGTTTCATGCTTTTGTCGAAGCGGGGCGACAGGCAGGCTTTGAAGTCACCGCTGATTACAACGGAGAAAAGCAGGAAGGCTTCGGCCCAATGGAGCAGACGGTCTGGAATGGCCAGCGCTGGTCCGCCGCAAATGCTTATCTGAAGCCCGCGTTGAAGCGGCCGAACGTCGAGATGATCCGATGCTTTGTCCGTCGCGTTGTCATCCGTAATGGCCGCGCAGTGGGAGTGGAATTCGAACGCAAGGGTCGGGTCGAGACGATCACCTGCACAAAGGAAGTGATTGTCGCCGCCTCTTCGATCAACTCACCCAAGATCCTGATGCTGTCGGGTGTCGGACCTGGTGCGCATTTGGCAGACCATGGAATCGATGTGGTTGCAGACCGTCCCGGCGTCGGCCAGAATCTGCAGGACCATTTGGAACTCTACATCCAGCAAGCCTGTATTCAGCCGATCACGCTCTACAAGTACTGGAACCTTTTCGGCAAAGCCTGGGTTGGCGCGCGGTGGCTGTTCACCAAAACCGGACCAGGGGCGTCGAACCAGTTCGAAAGTGCGGCGTTCCTTAGGTCGAAGCCCGGCGTGCAATACCCGGACAT
>JBCCHJ010000043.1:0-49392 GCA_039028795.1 Pseudomonadota bacterium | reverse complement strand
CTGCCCCGAAGAAGACCGCGTCATTGCCTTCGCCTGTACTGGCGCTGTCGGACCCGCCATCGTCGAGGAAGATGAAATCAGCGCCGTCCAGGCTGACGACCAGGTCATTGCCAAGGCCTGGGTCCTGGGTGTCGGCACCCGAGGTGCCTTCCAGGATGTCCGGGCCGATGGTGGCCTCGGTCTGCGTCTCGAAGGCGCCGAGGTCCACGGTGTTGGAGCCATTGTTGGCGATGGCATCGACATCCACCGCGCGGGTGAAGCCGCGGGCATCGGTCGAGAGCGTGTCGTCGGCGTCGCCGTCGCCGTTCAGATCGAGGCCCACCGTCGCCTCGACCAGCAGGCTGTCATCGCCCGCGTCGATCGCCGGGTTGTCCAAGTCGGCCAGTAGGGCGATCGTATGAACGTCGCCACCATTATCGGCCAGCGTACCCATATAGATGCCAATCCCATCGCCATCACTGTCCGTGACCTCGGTAAGCGAGTCGAACACGTCCGCCGATGCGTTCCCTGTGGTCTGAGACACGCCGTCGATCGAGAATGTGTCACCGACGATATTGCCGCCTGAAAGCGACAGTGAAGAGGTCTGACTGACGACCTCGTCACCGGTCGCGCTTTCCGCGACATTGCCGATCACGATGGAATTGGTCAGCGAGATCGCCGAGCCGTTCGACCCATTCGAGTAAATCCCGCCGCCTTCGCCGTCTGGCCCCGTCGCGCCGTTCCCACTGATCGTCGCGTTAACCGCATTGACTGCGTTGTCGGCAAAGACGCCGCCGCCCTTCGAGTACGCTCCCGCCGCCACGTTTCCCGCCACCGTGCTGTTGGTCAGGTTGACATCCGTCTCGCTGTTGATCGCGCCGCCATTCGCGTTTTCGCCCGAAGTGGTGTTGCCGTTGAACGTGCTGTTTGTCAGCGTGACGTCGTCAAAGGCAAAGATCGCGCCACCTTCCGCAAAGTTGCCGGTCGTGCTGTTGTCGCTGACGGTGCTGTTGACCAGTGTTACAGCATCGGTTGACGAAATGGCCCCGCCCGTAGAGAAGAACCCCGACGTACCGTTACCGCTGAGCGTACTGTCCGACACTGTCAATGCGCCTAGCGCAAAAATCGCGCCGCCGTCCGCGAAATCGCCGCTGGTGCCGTTGCCATTGATAATGCTGTCGGAGATTACCAGTTCGGCCTGCGTGTAGATCGCACCCCCATAGCCAAATTGCGCGGCGGTATTGCCGCCGGTCAGCATAAGGCCATTCAACATGGTGGCAGCGCCCGCATCGGAGATGTTGAACAACCTGCTGTTATCATCCAGCGTGCCAGCCGTCGCACTGGCAGTGCGGTCCGTCAGCAGAGTGCCCGTTTGCAAGGTGTCGTCATTGTCAGCATCACCCGTGATGACAACCTCGGTGCCGGTCGACCCGTCGATCACAACGCTGTCGGTGATTTCGATCTCGCCCGAGATCAGACGGATGACGCTGTCCTCTCCACCGGTGAAGACCGACGAGTCGAAGGTGACGGTGTCCACATCGTTACCATCGCCGTCTGCGTCGGTCGCGCTGTTGGCAAAGGCAATCGCCTCGCGCAGTGATGTAACGCCGTCATCCGCCACAACGTCCTGGGCCGTGGTCACGATCAGGCTGAGCGCTTCCTGGATTTCGGCAGCTCCAAGATCGACCGCAGCAGTGCCATCGCCATCGCCGTCCACGCTACGCGTAGCGCCATTGGCGTCCGAACTGATGGCAGTCGTCTCGATCGTGCCGTCGCCATCGACATCGATGCCCAGTTCGTCTTCGGTCGGTAGCTCGCTATCATCGCCCGAGTCCAACGCTGGGTTGCCCGCATCGAATAACAAGGCGACGGTCTGAACATCCCCGCCATTGTCGGCCAGAACACCGCCAAAGACGCCCGAGGATGTCTCTGGCGTGCCATCGCCATCGACATCGATCAGGGTTTCGGTTGTCTCGGCGAAAACCTCAGCCGGATCGGCATTGATCACATTCGAAAGGCCCGTGGTGTCGAAAGCTGCGCCATCGGCACCGACGATGTTCAACCCATTGAAGGCTGCCGCGTCATCAACGAAGATCTCTTGAGAGTCCTCTTGCGCGTTGACGTTGCCCAGCACGATCGAGTTCGCGATAGAGAAGTCTTCATCAAGGGAGAGAATAGCACCGCCTCGGGAACCTTCCCCCGCAACCGAGTTGCCGGTGAAGGTCGAATTTGTGATGGTTCCCCCGAACACGTTGTACAGCGCACCGCCACCTGCATCCCCGCCGGATGTAGAATTACCGCTGAACGTCGAATTGACGATCGTCATTGGGTCTGTAGACGAAACCGCGCCACCGCGGCCAACGTCGCCCGTTGTGAAATTGTCATTGAACGTGGAGTTGATCGCGATCACCGAGTCAAAACTTGAGGCTGCGCCACCGCGACCAAGTGAGCCAATTGTGAAGTTGTCGGAGAACGTGCTGTCGGTAATGGTCAGATCGCGCTGTGAGAACGCACCTCCTCCCTCAGAGGCATTCCCTGTTGTCGAGTTTCCGTAGAATTGCGAGTCGGAGATGCTCAGATAGAGATATGCGCCCACACCACCACCATCGCCAAATACTCCGGTGGTCATATTCCCGCTGAAGACAGAGTCAGTGACCGTGACCGAAGCTCTGGCATATGCGCCGCCGCCCTTTCTGATGGCAGAGCTACCACTGATGTCCACGCCAGACAGAGTAAGATCCGAGGCGGACCTCACGGCACCGCCACCATCTCCGTCCGTCGCATAACCACCCGTCAGCGCAAGGCCGTTCAGCGCCGTCAGGGCATCTGTATCGGTAATGTTGAAAATGCGGCTATTGTCGCTGCGCAACCCGCTGCTTTGATCAATGTCCGTGATGCCGGTGCCGCCATTGGCCAGGGTCAGACCGTTCTCATCCAGATCATCGGCATTGGCATCGCCTGAAATCGTGACGTCGATTGTGCCATCATCGTCCAGATCACCATCGATGGTCACCGCATCGGTGATCTCGATCTCGCCTTGGGTCAGGCGGATAATGTCATCGGTTTCGCCGTCAAAGACGGTGGCGTCGAAGGTGATGGTGTCGACGTCATTGCCGTCGCCATCGGCATCCGTCGCGCTGTTAGCAAAGGCGACGGCTTCGCGCAGGGAGGTCACGCCGTCGCTGTCGTCCACGACATCGTCCGCCGTTGTCACGATCAGGCTGGGGATCTCGACGGCCTCGACGGCGCCTGCATCGACCGTCCCGCCATTGCTGACCGAGGCCAGATCAACCTCACGTGCGTTGCCATTGGCATCGGTCGAAACACTGCCGGACACGGTGCCAACGTCCAACGCGGGATTCGAGCCATCTTCCAACAGCGCGACCGTTTGAACAGACCCACCATTGTCGGCCAGCACGCCGGCCCCGTCGGCATTGACCGCGGCGAAGACGTCTGCAGCATCGAACGTACCAGTGACATCGTCAATGACATTGCCACCACCGGAAGTGTACGCACCATAGACTTCAGAATTTTGATCCGGCGTGTTCGCCACGGCCAGAACATTTGTCAGAGTCGCGGTCCCGTAGGACGCGATGCCGCCAGCGGCCGCCCCGTAGTTGCCCGTAAACGTGCTGCTGATGACGTCGATTGTGGCACCTGAATTGTTGTGAACTCCGCCACCGCCCGTTTCTGAATCGTTTCCGTAAAATGTCCCGTTCGTTACCGTCACAGTACCGGCGCTGTTCATGATGCCCCCGCCGTCACCCAGGGCTGCGTTGCTGTCGAGGGTCACGGTGGTCAGCGTCGCGGTCCCAAGATTGTAAAGACCGGCGCCATCGGATGCCGCCGTATTGTCGGAAACGGTCGTGTCCTGCAACGTTAGATCTCCGCCGCTGCGGTTGTAGATCCCACCGCCATGTGTCGCTGCGTTGTTCCCGTTGACGGTTACGTTCGTCAGAATCGCCGACCCGTTAAGATTAAAAAGACCGGCACCCGTGGCGCCTGAGTTGTCGGACAGCGTCGAATTGGTCAGCGTAAGATCAGTTCCACCTGTCAGGAAGATCCCAGCGCCAGATCCGCCAAGGCCACCAGAATTCAAACTGCCACCAGAAATGGTCAAACCATCCAAGGCCACGGATCCGCCACTTGTAATCAGCAAAACCCGGCTTTCGGCGTCGTCCAGGCCCTCGGCGCTGTTGGCATTGATCGTAATATCGCCCGTGCCATCGCCATCGATATCGCCCTCGATGGTCAGGTCCGTTGAGATCGTAAGCTGGCCCAGATCAGCATCCAGGAAAATCGTCTCGCCCGAGAGGGAAGCATCAAATGCGATGGTGTCACCGGCCTCAGCCAATCCGATGGCCTCGCGCAGGCTGAGGTTTCCATCGGACACATCGCCATCATCATTGTCGTCTGCGGTATCGACAACAAAGTCAGGTCCGTTTGTGACGCCTGGCGTCACCTCCTGCGCAATCCAGGTCGCGTCACCGTCCGACTCGCGCGATGAGGACTGGCCATCACTGATTGACGGCAGGAATTCAGAGGTCCCAACCTGACTTGCCGTCGCGCTAACAATAGCACTGAACGCCGCCAAGTCGGACGACTCGAAACTCTGGTTGCCGGAGCCGCCGACATAAATGAAGGCGTCCTCGTCAGGGTTGTAGAGTATGAATGAGCTGATGTCTGTGATGACCAAGGAGTTGTCAGAGAAGGACGAGCTGCCCTCGATGCCGGTGATTGATGTCGACCCGTCGAAGTTGCTGACCAATGTAAAGTAGCCGTCGGCTTCGATCACATCGCCGGAATCGAACGTGTGCATCAGCGTTCTGCCGTCCAGGTAAAGCTGCCAGCCCTCCAGATCGACCGCTGACGACGACGAATTATAGAACTCGATGAACCGATCACCCGTGTCGACGTCGCCATCACCGTCATAGTCTTGATCGGAGTCCACGGGCTCCGCCAGAAACTCGTTGAAGGTCACTCCGCTTAGCAATGATGTTGTCTCAGCCATTTCGCGATCTCCCGATTGCGCCCGCGATCGGGCGCGTTATGCGATTGGCGGCAATTCTTGGCCAAGCCGATCGAAAGATCTTCAGAGCAGCATCAGCGGACCCTCAGCAATTGATTGGAAATCTCAGCAATTCTCAGCGATAGTCTGCGCAAAATGAGAATCTGAGGGATTCTTTAGCGTCTGGGGTCGCTGGGGAGTTAGGATATGCACTGTCGGTTTGCCGATATCGAAGTCGATTGGCAGACAACTGAAGTTGTTCGCGCAGGTACGTCAGTGAAGTTGAAACCGAAGGCGTTTCAATTGCTGGAATTCCTGTTCGAAAACCGTGACCGTGTGGTCTCAAAGGACGAGCTTTTCGACGTCCTTTGGCAAGGCCGGATTGTTTCGGATGGTGCTCTGACAACTGCCGTCAATGATCTGAGAAGGGCGCTCGGCGACACCGGCAAATCCCATCAGGTCATCCGAACCTTCTACGGTCAGGGGCTGCGGTTCGTTGCGGAACTGGAAGACCACCAAGAAACTGAGAAAGCAGCGTCACCTGACACAGAGACACTAGCCACGTCATCCTTACGCTCGAAACCTGCAACCGATCCGAATGCGAAGGTCAATGTCGGGCTGGCGGTACTGCCATTCGACAATCTGTCCAACGACCCGAAGCTGGAACGCTTGGGCGAGGCGATTGCCGAAGACCTGATCACGGCGCTGTCGAAGTTTGCGATGTTGGCCGTTGTATCCCGGACTTCGTCCTTCGCGGCCAGTAAGATCGTGGCGTCGCTGCAAGACACGGCCCGGGACTTGGACGTCGACTATGTCGTCGAAGGCAGCTTACGGACCGTCGATGATCATGCACGGTTGACCGTGCAATTGATCGAAACATCGGGCGATCAGCATGTTTGGGCGGGCCAGTTCGGCTGGCCGATCAATGGAACATCCCAGGAGGAATTTGAAGCCACAAGCCTGATCATCGGCCAGGTGATTGATCAGATAACCCGCTACGAAATGCAGCTTGCGCGTAACGCGCCTGACGAAGGCCTTACAGCATGGCAGTACTATTATCGGGGCATCAATACAAAAAAACACGCACGAGTTGAGCAAACGCGATGAAGCGATCGCATTGTTCGAGCGCGCACTCGCTCTCAACCCGGATTTTGCGCAAGCTCGGGCGCTGTTGTCTTACATGCTGACTCTTCCAATTCTTGGCGACACCGGCAACGGCCCCCAACCCTCCGGTTCGGTGCAACTGCAATCCGACCTTGCTCGAGCTAAAAAAGAAGCAAGACGATCTCTCGAGATTGACGACCGAATTCCCTACGCGTGGGTCGCTCTTGCCAGAAAATACAATTTCCAAGGACAGCCCAAAGACGGTTTGCGTGCCATTCAGAATGCACTGGATCTGAATCCCTTGCAGCCGGTGGTGCTGTTCGTCATGGCGGATTGCCTTTGGTCTGATGGGCGGCCTGAAGAAGCCATCGAGGCGTGCGATCGGTGCATCGTGCTAGGCCCATCGAGCGTTTTCTATTCGCTGGTTTTGTCGATCAAGTCCTGCGCGTTGATTGCGCTGAAACGCTATGAAGACGCCGTTCATTGTTCCCAGGATGCCCAGGCGAGATTGAAGGACTCAGCCTACCCGTTCTTTGGTGAGATCTGTGCCTTGGGTTATCTAGGCCGGTCAGAGGAAGCCGCCAATGCCATCCAGCGCGCCCAACGGACGATTCCGGGCTTCAATGCGGCACTGTTCGAATATCTGCAACCCACCGCAGATCAGCGGATGAAATCGTGTATCACTGATGGATTTCAACGGGCAGGGTTGGCGTGAATCGGTGCCAAATCGAGTATGATCGAGGACCAACATCAACGCCAGCCCTCGATTTTTGCGTATATCTGATCACTTTATCGGCGAAAGAAGCCTTTGATTAATCACAAGATTCCGGACACCATGGGCATGATCTTCGTTGAAACGATTTTGCCTAAGCCAATCCGCGACAGTGGCGATGTGCACCTTGATAACTTCTGGCCGGACGGACCAAGTCACCTGAAAAGGAGATCCTTTTTCGTTGTAACCGGGACCAGTGGTTGATCCAGCATACTGAACTGGTTTGCCAGTATCGGCGGGAATGTTAACGGCTTGGTAGACGCCATCGACCACATTAACGGCTGTGAGTTCCATAAAATCGGCAGCGTCAGTATCATTTACCAAAACGAAAACCTGCGCCTCGACACGTAGTTGTGGATTTTTGATGGCTTCGCTCAAACATGCACCCAATGTCGGACCGGGTTCGACCTTTGCCGTCGTGTGCACATAGTGAACTTCGATAGTGTCGCCGGGTTCTAGATCTCCATGCTTAGCGGAACCAACTTTGTAGCCAATTGGCGTCAGTTCTTCCGCGGTCAATCTACCATCGTACAGATAACCACTGCCATAGCCCTCGCCGTCACCATTTCCGGCGAATGTTGTAAACTGCCCGCCCTTGTGTTCGGCGCCTTCATGGAAGTGAATATTACATAGGTTCATTCTTTTGTAGTTTGGAGCATCTTCAAACACACGGCTGTTGGTCCCTTGAAACAAGTCGATGTCTCTGGGTGCTTGTGGGCCAAAGCCCTGGCCATCGGTAGAAGCCGCCAAGGTAGCGCGCTGTGCCGCGATAACCTCATCGTCGACACTACTTTCTGAAGCTCCAGCATGCATTACGGCATCGGCTAGTAGAGCTATGCTGATTGCAGCCACGGACATTGCTGCGACCGAATAGAGTTTCATTCCGACTTATCCTTTCGAATGCTCAAATCAGGGACAATATTCCCTTTATGCAAGCGGTTGGTTTTGTCTCGAACGCGGATCTAAGCATGTGCACAGTTGGGCTGGAAACTACCAATTGTTCGGATTTTGACGTCGTCTTGCGAACTATCCGGAGACAAGCGCCGCAAGTAATCACGAGGCCTTAGTGCGTTACGGCTTCCGTCTCACCAAAGTGCACATCCAACACATCAACAGTTAGATGGCTGAATGCGATCCGATCACCCTGAACAAACGAGAACCAGTCATCGTACCCAACGCCAATACCAAGCTCAATAACGGGCTCATCATCAATGACGGGCCCATCCTGCGAAACTATGGATTTGGCATCACCGGCGATCGTCTTTGCTGCGGCGATACCAGAAGTTTCGAATTGCGTGTTCCAAGTATGTATTTTTTCCTGAACGGATGCGATAGCCATCACGAGTCTCCTCTACATCTCCTGGTGCACAATCCCATCTGGCGTCACATAAATCTTAAGCGATTTGTCATTAGATCCTCAGCAATCAATTGGAATTCTTAGCAATTGTCAGCAAGCGTAGGTGCCAGAGATGGCGACGTTAGTGGATTGAGGAGATTACGATTGATCGATCGCTTATTTTTCGGGTTGGATAAGCACTTGTGGCGTGCCTTCTTATCGACGAATTCTGCTTGCAGAAAACTGATTTCCGGTTCCGTCGGCAGATTCGGAAGGCTGGTTCTTCCACAACCAAGATTTTGTATAAGCAACGAGAGTCGGGGGGCATTGATCAAGGGCGTCAATCATGATGAACGACCACGATAGCCCAAATCCTCGCGCGTCGCATTCACGCACGTCTTCACCCGATCTGTCGGCACCAGGCGAGGGCGCCGGGCGTGGCGATCAGGAAAACAGCGTAAAGAAAGAGCAACTCGGCAATCGGGTTGACAGTTCTGACGAACCACATGCGTTGCCAAAAGTCTCCGCCATTATTCCATGCCTCAACGAAGAGCGAACAATCGGTATTTGCATCAATAAGGTGCTGGCCGCGTTCGATCGCCTGGGTATTTCGGGGGAAGTTGTTGTAGGCGATAATGGGTCAACCGACGGTTCGGTCGAACTAGCAAGATCGCTTGGAGCGCGCGTTGTGCATCAGCCAACGCGAGGTTATGGGGCGGCGGTTATCGCCGCTGCCGAGGCTGCGCGCGGTGAGTTCCTGATTATGGCCGACGCAGATGACTCTTACGACTGGAGTGCGATTGATCCTTTTGTCCAAGGCTTGGAAGACGGCGCGGATCTGGTTATGGGCAACCGGTTCGCCGGCGGTATCGAGCCTGGAGCCATGCCCAAGTTGCACAGGTATTTCGGAAACCCGGTCCTCTCTGGCATTGCGCGGTGGATCTACGGAATTCCGGTGCGTGATTTCCACTGTGGTATGCGCGCATTCACTAAGCAGGCTTTCGAGAAAATAGGAGCGCGTTCCCCCGGGATGGAATTTGCATCCGAGATGGTCATCAACGCTAACCGGGTAGGCCTGGATGTTCGCGAGGTTCCGACCAAGCTCTATCCTGACAAACGTGGACGTCCGCCACACCTGCGATCCTTCCGTGATGGCTGGAGACATCTGCGGCTGATCATCGCCCGGGCGCCAAATCAGATCTACCTGGTCCCCGGTGGTGTCCTGTTGGCTATGGGGATCATTGGTCTTGCTATTTTGTCGGGCGGACCGATTACGATTGGCTCGATGTATCTTGGGACACACTTCCTGGCATTGGCGACGATGATGACGCTTATCGGTTTGAACGCCATTTTACTCGGCGCCTTGGCGAAGATTTCAATCGCAACCTATCATCCGATGCCCGAAACTGGACTGGTGCGATGGCTTAGAAATGGAAATCCGATCGAGTACCTGGTTTTCACCGGCGCTTTCCTTGGCATAGTCGGGCTGCTAATCGATGTGGCACTCGTCTTTCAATGGATCCTTATCGGCGGTGATATGGATCGCACTGTGCACCTTGCTTTCGTGACGACAACCGCCTGTGTTGCAGGGTTCACAATGGTCCTGGCGGGCTTTCTGCTAAAACTGCTTTTGGATAACCTTGACGATAACGCGGGTCAGCGTGACGTTTGATCCGATGCCCGCAACCGTGGCTCCATTGCGGCTATCACACCTGCATTGGCGATAGACGAATGATCTGCCGAGGATCGGAAAGCGTCCCAATCGCGGTTCGGGCCATGTGGGTCGCCTTGTTCTTGAAGATCTCGATGCTGTTCATTCTGTCTGTGAACACCATGTTTGTGATGGATGAGTTCTGGCAGTTCGGCCGAGCGAAGCATCTATTTGACGAGTTCTTTCACACAGTGTGGCCGGGCAAGGCCGTCGGTTCCAACATCTTCTACAAGTTGTCGCATTGGATCGGATGGGATGCGCAGTCAATGCTGCTGGCCGGGCGGCTTCAAACTGCGCTGCTGTCCTGTGCCACGACCTATGTTGTTTATCGCGTTGCACGATCGCTGGGTGAACCGGTGGTTCACGCTACATTGATCATTCTGATCATGCTCTGCTTTTCGACCTTCATCGAGCGGAGCTTCCGTTTGCGGTCCGAGCCGCTTGCCGTGTTCTTCGCTGCAGCGGCATTATGGGCGTGCGTTGGCCGCGAAAAACTATCTTGGCCGCTCCTTTTTCTGGCCGGTATCCTAAGCGGGTTTTCGTTTTTGGCGACGCAAAAGGCGGCCTATTTCAACTTTGCGCTTGGGATGGCGTTGGTTGTCAGCGCTTTGCTGAACCGGAATGTCCGAAGTGCAATTCTTCGTGGATCCCTGCTAATCTTCGGTTGGACGCTGCCGGTCATTTTCTACTGCCTGGTATTTCGGCCAGACAATCCGCTTCTGATAGCTGAGAACCTGGTCTATGGCCCAATGGATGTCGCCATGACCGGGCATGAATTCTACCCAGATCTTCGTATTTTCGTGTCGCAGACAATTGTTCGGAACCTGCCACTTTATGCTCTGTGTGGATTGGGCCTGATCATATCGATCATCCGGTTGCCAAAATTGGCCAATCGCCAAAAAATCGCTGCTGTGTTTACGTTGACAGTGTCGGCGTTGATCTTCAGCCACAGTCAACCATGGCCGTATGTTTTCGTTATGGCGATTCCGTTTCTGGCCCTTTGGGGACCAGTGCCCGTAAGGCTTATGGCGAAGAAACCGATTGCGAAGTCGCTGCTGCTGGTCTGCGGCGGAGCCGTCATTGTGCTCAGTTTTGTAAGAAACATCCAGTATCTGTCCCATGACAATGGTCGGCAGTTCACCCTGATGCGTCAGGTCGAACAACTGCTGGATCCGTCAGAGACGTATTTCGACGGATCGGGGATGCTGCCGAACCGCCGTCAATCGGTCGAGCACTTTCTCGATGCAAGATGGGTCTGGCTGACCAACTCCGAAGTGAAAAACTCCGCAGTCTATCGCGAACTTGTTGCCTCTCCTCCCAAGGTTCTGATCGACAGCTATCGCCTGACTGCGGTCCGGGAGTCCCTGGCGCCGCTGATCCGGGATCGATACATCGGCATCGCGCCGAACATTCGTATCGCCGGGCGGAAAATCGATCCAACACGATCGCAGGTTTTCGATGTGCCCGTCGCGGGGGCCTATCGTCTATATGGCAAGGACGGCATACCGCAGCCTGACCCTCTGATCGTCAATGGCTTTCGCCAGGATCCTCCGTTCCAGTTGTCTCGTAGCAAAAAGACCATTTTGTCAGGGGCAGGGACGGTGCTGTACCTACTGCCAGACAATCTGCCGTTTGCACCCTTACCAGGCTCCTACGCTGTAGGCCCGGTCTATTACGAAGTCTACAGGTTCTGAATGAAAATCTAGATGACAAGCGCCACGAAATTCTTGGCGATCCCAGATCTCCGTTTCAATGTCCATCATCAACACAAGCTTGAAGTTGGCGTGCTAAACGCTCGCGGGAGAAATCAGGAATAGATTATGCGATCGTTTCAGGGTCAAAAGCTGAAACATTAGCACCAAGCTTTCTTGCAAGTGCCTTGCCTGTCTGATCCGCAAAGAAATCACCGTTGACCCTTGGTCTCACATAGTCGAGCGTTCCGTCCGGTTTATAGGCGATCACCGGAACGTCGCTTGCGATAGCCTCGATGGGCGTGATCCCAAGATCCTCGCGTGGCGGAAAGATCAACGCCTGGCAGGTTGCAAACAGGTACTTCAATTGACCCTCGGTTGAACGTCCGAGAAAGGTCACCAAACCATCCAATATCGGGTCCTCTGCCGTCGCGCTCTCGACGTTCCACCGAAGAAGTTGGAACGCCCCGCGTCGATGGACCAACGGCTGATGGTGCGATACCGACTCAACTGGTTCTCCTGGACAGTGACTTTCCAAGGACACCCGACCCGAGCCGGAACCGATTTTCAACGATCAGCCAATGTTGCGGTATCAATTCCAGGTGCTCAGCGAATTCATGCTCTCCACTAGCAAGATGCGGCAGTTCTGATTATCCAACAAGATGTCTTGAAAGGCGGAGCGAAATGAATGCGGTTGGCGCACCTATTGCAGGTATTACCTTTTTTGGCCGCGTTGACACTTGTGATTTTCCTGATTTTCAGCTCTGGCCTGACCTTCCTGCAATTTCATGGAATGATCACAGCTCTGAGCACCGCGCATATTTCTGCTTTTGTGCTCTTGTCATTTGGAATGCTGCTGCTGAGCGCGATCAAATGGCGATTAGTGATGCAGAACCTGTCGGCGTCATCAGTGCCGGTGCCCACAAACAAGGCCTCGTTCCTTTATACGTGCTTTGGCGCGGCACTTGGTCTTGTGCTCATGCCTCATGTGGCGAAACCGGCGGGCCGCGCCATAGGTGCACGTCTGCATGGTGCTCAACCGATCGTTAAAACCGTTGCCGCATCCGCATTTGAACAACTCTTCGACCTGGCCGTCATAGCGGCCTTTGCATGCATCGGCGTTGCGTTGCTGGCGCCAGCGGTCACACCCGTTGTGGTTGGTCTGTTCGTGATGGGCATAATCGTCGCACTTTATCTGTCGAAGCGACCTCACCTTCTACCAAAAAAGTTCCATATCTCCGAACTCATGACGCTTGTTCGCGACCCCATTGGTCTGCGGCTCGTGTCAATTTCGTTGATGATGTACGTGATGACGGCGCTGCGAACTGGCGTTATTGCCATTCCAATGGGCATATCGTTGCTGCCGTTGGACTTCCTTGGAAGCTTTTCCATCGTGCAATTGTCTCGACTCATCGCGATAACGCCGATGGAGCTTGGCATCGTCGATTGGACATGGGCGGGGGTGCTTTCGTTGTTCGAACTACCACTTTCACTTGCTGCGGGGTTTGTGCTGGTGAACCGCGGACTGAACGCGCTTTCAATCCTGGCGGCTTTGGCGCTGTCGTTTGTCCTCGTGGCGACCGAACGCCGAACTGCGACATGAACGACTCTGCGCCATACAAATCCGTCATCGTGGTGCTTGGAATGCATCGCAGCGGCACATCCATTGGGATGAATGTCCTGTCCAGCCTGGGCGTTGCCTGCGGTGAAGATCTTATTCCTGCCGGTCGCAGCAATACCGAAGGTTTCTGGGAGCATGCTGAAATCGTCGCCGTGCAGGATGGTCTCTTGACGCGGTTGGATCGGCTTTGGCACGGCAGTCACGGAACATTCCCAATGCCCAAGGGCTGGTTGGACAGCGACGCTGCAAAGCAAGCTGAAGACAAGCTGGCCGAGATCGTCACCCGCGAAATTGCATCCCATCCCGATAAAGTCTGGGGCTTTAAGGACCCCCGGACGATCAAGCTTTGGCCGCTATGGCAGCGCATTTGGGGAAAGCTGCAGATCAACCCTTTTCCGATTGCGATGATCCGTCACCCGGACGCCGTGGTGCGGTCGCTGGCCAAACACAACGGCGTCTCTACCGAGCGGGCATTGCTGATCTGGGCGCAGCACAATGTCGAGATCCTTCGCCATCTTGGCGATGATCTTCGGCTTGTCATCGACTTCGATCTGCTGGTGAACGAACCAGCAGCGCAGATCGAGCGAATTGCCCAAGCGCTTGAGGATGTTGTCGAGATTACTCCAGATGCGCGTGCTGCTGCGGCCTCTAAGGTTCTACCTGAAATGCGGACACATGACGCCATTCCAGAGGCGCCCGGGAATCTGGTGGCTGCAAGTGTTTATGGCGCACTGAGAAGCTATGCCACAGGGCACAACGATACCGCGACGATCACCGATGCTATCGCGCTTTATGACGGCGCCGAGGCGCTGTTCGCAAACTGGCGCGACGGACGATCGAATGTGCTGACCGACTGGCTGGTACGCTTCGTTGTCAGCCGCCTGAAAACTTAGGGCGTCTTTGCACCGCCCATCAGGAAAAATCGCTCTTTCAGATAGCCAAAGCTCCAGCCTGTCGCGACGACCAGTCCGGCCGCTGGCGTCAGAAGTGCAGCTTTCAACGAGACCTTGTCTTTCAGCGCAAAGATCACCAACAAGGCGCAGGCGATCAGCGCGAGAAGGACATAGACCTTCGGTGCCAGGGTTAAGCCGATCATTGAGGTGGCACCCAAGATCGGGATCGCAAAACCAAGGACATGGTGGGCGTCAGATATGGCGCCCGGCCACTTTCGTCCGAGTTTCACACGTCCGATGGCATATCTTTTCAGCTGTTTGAACAGGCCGCTGACCGAGGGTCTTTTGTGATGCCAGACGTAAAGACCCGATGCACTGCGCAGGCGCTGTCCGGCGGACCGCAGCCGGATATGAAAGTCGACGTCCTCGGCCGTGAGCAGGCCTTCATCGAAGTCGCCGATCCCGCGGGCGCTTTCTGTCCGGTAGATGACGTTGCAACCTGGTAAGTCCTCAACGTCCCCGGACTCCATTTGGTCGGACTGCACCGAATGACCGCTCTGACTGGCCAACCGGAAGATATAATTTGCGGCTTCGGGCCATGGCTGCGAGTCGACCGGCAGCAGTGAAATTCCCCCGACTGCGGCCACATCAGATGCGTCGAATTCTTCAAGGGCGCGGGTTATCCAATCTGCGGGAACGACGCAGTCATCATCAGTGCTTGCGATGAACTCTCCGGTCGCGGCGGCGAATGAAACATTGCGACCGGCCGCAACCGTCTTGCCGGGATTATCGAGGAAGCGTGCCCCGTGTTCCAAGGTGACCTCGCGGGTGTTGTCGGTCGACCCACCATCCGCGATGATTACCTCGATCAAGTCTTGCGGGTAATCCAGGTCGCGCAGTGATTTGAGGCAACTTGGCAGACGCTTTGCTCCATTCAGCACCGGAATGCAGACCGATACCTTGGGCGACATCGACAGTTCCTCTAGCGATCCCACTACAATGACTCTGGCTCGCAGGCTAATCGATAAGCACTAAAGGTCGCAACGTTTCTTAGCGATCGCCCCGTGCTAGTTGAAACCTGGTAACCCACGATCCTTCTTAATCTGATTTTGTACCTCGGGAAGCCCTCCCTCGAATGCCAAAGAAGGCAGACACGGTCGCGATATCCCAGATGTCGTCATCGGAAAAACCTTGCTCGCGCAGGACGGCCATGTCCGCGTCATCCACTTCCTGGGCATTCGCAGACACCTTGACGGCGAAGCCAAGCATGGCCTTCTGGCGAGAGGATAGATCCGCCTTGCGGTAGTTGATTGCCACATGATCCGCGATCAGGGGACTCTTTGCGAGAATGCGCAGAATAGCCCCGTGGGCAACCACGCTGTACTGGCACTGGTTCAAGTTCGATGTGGCCACCACGATCATCTCGCGTTCAGCCTTTGTGAGGCCGCTCTCTTTGTCCATTAGAGCGTCGTCATAGGCTATGAATGCGTGTAATTTCTCAAGCCTGTAGGCTAACACCCGGAATACATTCGGAATAAAGCGGCACTCGACGCCTCAGCGCAAATATTATGAGCGGCCCTTATTCTGATACTGGTAGGCGTAATGTTGAGGCTTTGAATGTAGTTCCTTGCTGCAAGTGCCCAACGACCTTCCTCTTGATCAAAAGCATCCCATTCAGGACGGGGGCCACTATGCAATGCCGACCAGAATATGACCTCCGTTTCATGGCTTTATTGCATTGTCTAGTCTTTCTTCAATCGCCGCTTTGTAGCGCAAGTTAGTCGTTGGTGCTCTTCGCAACATCGGTCAACTTTGGCTCGAAGCAGACATTCCCCACCCGCTGAAAACTTACGCAAGGTGGATAGGTGGTCAATCCTTCTAGGATCAAGCCCCACGCTCATCTGCCAACTCTTCCCCATTCAGCACCAGTCGGGACCGCCAGGGGATGGGGTTCCTCAACGCAAAATGAGCCATGCAGGCGTTCTCTGCCTCGACCATCAGGTCGCGGATGCGGTCCACGGGTTCGTCTGACTCGATCAGGACATGGGTCTCTATATGTTCGGTTTTCCCCGTCGTCGTGTGGCCGAGTTGACGCATGTTCGAGAGGTTCGTCTCGAAGCCGACCTTCTGTTCCAGCTTCATCGATTTAATCTCGATCCCGCGGGCGGTGTAGATGTCCGTCAGGTGCGTCATCAGGCAAAACCCGATCCCGGCGCAAAAGTATGCCAGTGGCGGTGGGGCCGTGTCGTCACCGATGGGGATCTGCTCGTCACAATACAAACGCACCGCTGAAAAACCTGGAATGTTCACCTGCACAACGCCGGTCTTGCGCTGCTTCCCGGTTGATTCCGCTGTCAGAGAAACCTCAAAGCTCAGTGGCTCCGGCGGTTTGGCCTTTTTGAACGGCTTCGGTTTGAATTCAGTCGGGTTTGGCAGATCTTCACTGATCTCGCCAACTTGGAAAAATTTGTCGTCGGACATTCGTGTCCCCCATGCGCATCATTCAGATGCACCCGTCCTAACAGGACCGCCCATCATAGCCATACTATGTTCGTCTGATCCAGCAATTGCGTATTGGCTGAACGTGATCTTCCAGACGCCGTCAAAGCGTTGGATCGTTCCAAGGGCGAAGTAAGGCTCGTGTAGATTCTGACCATGAGTAACCAGGCGACTTTCATGCGTGGTCACGACGGTGTCTTCGTCGCGAAAAACTGCCTCTACACACCGTCGATTGAGACTTGTCACGCCAATAGATTGGAAGTGACCACGAACGTGATCGAAGACGTCATGAAGATCGCTGGCAGTCTCAAGGTGTCGCCGGCTTGCAAAGGTGTCCATAAGTTGCGGCAACTGAAAACACGCTCGAAATTGCTCGAAATTGCCCGTCACAAGGGCCTCGCCGGTCTTTCGAAGCAGATGCTCGGCAATATCTTTCGCAGTTTCGGGCATTAGGATGCGGATGCAGCCTGCATATACGTAAAGTTGCAGTCAGGCGTAATAGTTCGTGATCCGGGTGTCGATATCAAATCGTGTGCGCGACCTATAGGTCCGCCCGGATAGACCGTTCCTCTTCGACGACTTCATCGGGGAACTGGCTCATGAAGCAGCAGCAGACACCCTGGTCGATCATCGTCCGGGGTCCGTTCGGATGACCTATGTGCTTGTAGACGCCATGGCTGTGACCGTGATGATGGTGATGGCCGTGCCCGTCAGAATGATCATGCGAATGATTGTGATGGTGATGCGCATGTTTGTGATCGTGCGAATGGCCATGATCGTGCGTGCGATCTTGCGAATGATCGTGTCCGCCGCTGGCCTCGTCATCCAGCGGGTCGCGGAATTCGGCATGGTGGTGGTGCACCTCTACCTCGCCTTTGGCCAGGCGATCCTTGAAGGAGGCCATCAGGTCGTGCTCGTCGACGATCTCCCCGATCTGGGCTTCCTGGATCCGTTCGACGAAAGTGTCGATCACATGGTCCTGGTCCGACAGATAATGCGCCTTCAGGAAGGTCACGTCCGGGGCGGTTTCCGCGACTCGATCAACATAGCCATAGATCCGATCGATCAGCCGGCCCGAGAACAGGAAATAGGGCGCCACGACGATCCGCTTATAGCCCAGCTTGAGCGCCATCTCTAAGCCGCGCCCGACGGACGGAAACGTCACACCGGAATAGACCGTCTCGGACCAGCCAAAGCCCATATTCTCGGTGACAATCCGGGTCAGGCGCACCGCTTCCGCGTTGGCCAGCGTGTCTGACGTGCCGCGTCCCACAACCACCAGCATCGTATCGTAGAGATCGCCGTCGTGGACATGATGCATACCCAGTGCCTGCAGAATACGCGCCTGGAATGCTGCGATCATCTGCGGGTGCAGGCCCAATTCGCGGCCATAACTTACGGTCAGCCCTGAATGCTTTTCTTGATAGGTCGTTAAAACGGAGGGGATATCGTTCTTCGCATGTGTTGCTGCAAACAGCATGCCGGGGACGGCCACGATGTTCGTCACCCCGGCCTCGCGCAGCCGGTCCAGCCCCATGTGGATGTTCGGGGCTGAATACTCCAGGAACCCGTATTCCACCGGCGTGTCCGGATAGCGGGACCGCAAGCCCTTCGCCAACAGGGCAAACTCTTCCTCGGCGGACTTGGCGCGGCTACCGTGGCCACAAATCATAATTCCGGTCTTCGACATCTTCATCCCCTCGGGTTGCTGCCGTCATATCAGCCGCAGGGCTGGGCACAACCCTGACGGCTCGGCGGTCATCACCTATTCGATGGACACCCGAACTCTGCATGCCACAACGGGGCATGGAGCGTACGGAACCGACCACCGAGTTCACGCGGGCGGCAATCGCGGTCGTCGGGCTCTGCTTCGTCTTGAACACCCTGGCCCGCGGCAATGGCGAGACCTTCGCTGTCTTCTATGGACCGCTATTGGACGACCTCGGCTGGGGCAGGGCGGCGACCGCCTCTCTTTATTCGGTGTTTATGATCGCACTGGGATTTTCGGGCCCTGTTGTCGGGGCATTGTTCGATCGTTACGGACCCAGGCTGATCTATGTGGGTGGATTGGTCGCCTATGGCGCGGGATTCCTGATCGCGTCGCACATGGGGTCCTTGTGGCAGGGCTGGCTGGGTCTGGGACTACTGTGCGGCTTCGGGGCGGCGGCCACCGGCATGACACCGGCCACAGGCATCATCTCCCGCTGGTTCACCCGGAACATGGCCTTCGCAATCTCGTTTGCCTATTCGGGGCTGGCATTCGGGTCGATCCTTCTGGCGCCACTTTCGGGTTGGATGATCAGCGTAGGTGGCTGGCGCTGGACCTATCAGGTATTAGGCCTGGCTTTATTGGGTCTGGGCGCGGTGGTTGCTTTTCTGCCCTGGGGATCGATCGGCCAGGGCGTGAAAGCGCCCCTGCCGCCGCGTCCTCTGCTGCCGGATCCGGCGGTCTTCCGGCGGGCAGCCTTCTGGGGCTTGTTTCTGATCTTCTACCTGACGTCGACAACGACTTATATCGTGCAAGTCCAGTCGGTGGTCTATCTGCAAGAGGCCGGATATTCCCGCGTCGTTGCGACCCTGGCCTTCGGTGTGAACTCAATGCTGTCGGTGATCGGGATCATCGGCGCGGGCTGGCTGGCGGACCGGATCGGCCACGCGAAAACTGCGACGCTGGGCTACGGACTGACGATCCTGGGCATTACCGGTTTGGTGGTGCTGAGCGAGGGGCCCCATCCGTTGTTCTTGGGGCTTTATCTGCTGTGTTTCGGTGGTGCGATGGGGTCGCGAGGACCAGTGGTGTCCTCGTTGTCGGCGCAATTGTTCGAAGGCCAGGTCGGTGCGGTTTTTGGCTTGGTCATGATTGGACTGGGCCTGGGTGGGGCCACTGGGGCCTGGCTGGCAGGTCTTCTATATGAGTTAACTGGCGGCTACACAGCCAGTTTGATCACCGCCGCTGGCGCCAGCATCCTTGGCACGGTTCTCTTCTGGGTGATCCCGGAAATCACAGGCAGCAAGACCTAATATGCGGTGTACTACGCCTACCGAATACGGCAGAATCCAAGTCATATAGAAGGCCATAGGACCGCCAATTCTGTCCCGGTTTGGAGCAGCGAGTTAACGATCGCCGGCACTTTCCCAATGAAAGCCAAGCCGCCGTTAGTCAGTTTACGGAGTGTCGACTTTCTGAAGCCTCGTGCGCACGGCGCACCGCCCGCTCGCGATAGGCGAGGTAGACGCCCGAAGCGAAGATGATCGCACCCCCCGCCCAGATGAACTCATCCGGGATCTCTCCGAACACCCAATACCCGATGATCGCAACCCAGATCAGCCTGAGAAAGTCAAAGGGCATGACAAGGGTTTGCTCGGCCTCTTTCAGGGATTGGCTGACGCAGATCTGCGCGCAGGTCCCGGCAATGGCAATGGCGATCATCAAAAGCCATCCCTCCCAGGTCGGCCAGACCCAGACCCAGATCGCCGGGCCCAGCGCATAGATCGCCAGAAAGATATTCATATAGGCGACAATGGTCAGGCTGCTTTCAGTGCGGCTCATGACCTTTATGATGGTCAGAACGATCGCCCAGAAAAAGGCCGAGACGATCACCAGCACCGTGCCCAGTTCGATCGGGATGTAACCTGGCCTAGCAATGACAAGCATGCCGAGGATCCCGAATCCGATGGCTAACCAACGCCGTGCCCGGAAGCGTTCACCCAGGAACACCACCGACAGGACGGCGGCGAAAATGGGTGCCGAAAAGCCCAAGGCGGTGACATGGGCGACCTCGGTGATCGACAGCGCATAAAAGAAAATCAGCATTGCGCCGATGTTGAATAGCGAGCGGAACGCGTGCAGGCCCAATCGCTGGGTCTTCAGAAACCCTGCGCCTTGGGTCACCAACAGCGGCAGAAAGACGAAGAAGCCGAACACGTTCCGGAAAAACGCGATCTGATAGCTGTGCAGATCCGTGTTCACCGAGGTGTAGCGGATAATCACGTGCATGACGGAAAAGCACAGCGTCGAGATGCACATGAAGATGATACCCCGGATCTCGGGACTCTGATTCCTCCAATTTTCCGATAAGCTCGCGTAAAACTGCGGAGGGACTTGCACGTGCATCGCCTTTTGGACGGGCGGATCACGGGTCACCGCACGGCAAAGCATAGACCCAAGCAGGAGGGACGCAATGGACTTCGCGGCACTTATCAGAACCATGACAGCGGCGGCCTGCCGGGGCGATGGTGCGGGTGTGGCTGCTTGCTTCACCCCGGACGGGGTCTATCACGATGTCTTCTACGGCGCGTTCCAGGGCCAAGACATTGCGGGTATGATCGAGAACTATTTCCACCGGGACGCCCGAAACTTTCTTTGGGACGTCCATGCCCCTGTGTCTGACGGCATCACCGGTTATGCCCGCTACGTCTTCAGCTTTGACAGCAAACTCGAAGGCCACGAAGGCAACCGGGCCTGCTTTGAAGGCGTTGCCATCTGTGCGCTGAAAGACGGGCTGATCCAGGAATATACGGAGGTCGCCGAAACCGTGACGGGTCTTTCGATGCTGGGCTTTGCCGAAGGCCGGATAGCAGGCTATGCCGCAAAGAAAGGCCGGGCGCTATTGGCCCGGAACGAGGCCGAAAAGCACCGCATCGGCAATGGCTAATTCCGGCGCCAGTTTAGCGCCGTAGTTTTACTGGCCCCATCATTCCTTGTCGACGAACTCACAGGCCGGCGTGTTGATCAGAGCGTTCCAGGTGTCAGTCTCGGACGAGTCGTATTTAAATTTGACTGACCCGTCATCACTGATCATCTCTGCCTGGCGCGTGTAGGCTGCGGCGAATTTCGGCAGATCGGCTTCTGGTATCGCGCAACGCATCATCTGCGGGCCCGCAAATTCTTCAAAGATCTCGCATTTGCCGTCCGATATGCCAACGATCGCCCTGGTGAAGCTTTCGCCATAGGCTTTGGTAACCTGTTCATAGGGTGTGCAGGTTTCCATGTGATAGCCATAGTCATAGATCTCTGCCCGCATCTCGTCGGGCGACGGACCGGACCAGCCAGCGATCCCAACGGTCCAAATAATAATCGCGATCAGTTCTTTCATCTCATGCCTCTTGGGTCACAGATTGGCGTTAATATATCGCCGGTTTTGCGTGCCGTCTGTGGCGAATGTTACCGGCCCACCGCTTTGGACTTGACCGGGGCGCTGGGCCCGGCAATCTCCGGCATTATGAGCACCGACCTTTCGAATATGACCGCCGCCCAGGCTAAGGCCGAGATGTCCTTGCTGGCGGCCTCGTTAACTGCGGCGAACACCGCTTATCACACACACGACGCGCCAGAAATTTCGGATGCCGACTACGATGCGATAAAGGCCCGTTTACTTGCATTGGAAGCAAAGTTCCCAGACCAGGCCGATCCGAACTCCCCAACAAAAGCCGTCGGTGCGGCTCCGGCAGAGGGCTTCACCAAGGTGCAGCATCGGGTGCCTATGCTATCCTTGTCCAATGCGTTTGATGACGAGGGTGTCGCTGAATTCATGGATCGGATCCGACGGTTTCTAACCCTGGGCGAAGAGGTCTTGGAAATCACGGCCGAACCAAAGATCGACGGGGTCTCCTTGGCGCTGCGCTATGAAGGCGGCCAATTGGTCGAGGCCGCGACCCGCGGCGATGGCACTGAAGGGGAAAATGTCACGGCCAATGCCCGTACCATCGCCGACATCCCGCATGCCTTGAAGGGCGACGTGCCAGAGGTGTTTGAGGTTCGGGGCGAGGTCTACATGGCCAACGACGATTTCGCGGCCATGAACGAAGACCAGATCGCCAAGGGCGAAAAGGTCTATGCAAATCCCCGAAACTTTGCGGCAGGGTCTTTGCGCCAGCTGGACCCTGCCATTACGGCGCAGCGGCCATTAAAATTTTTCGCCTATGCCTGGGGGGATGTGTCGGCCCTGCCATCGGCTTCCCAGTACGGCGTTATCGAAGCCTTTGCCGGCTGGGGTTTGCCGACCAATCCGCTGACCCAACTCTGCAAAACCTTGGATGATGTCCTGGCCCATTACCGGGCTATCCTTGGGCAGCGGCCAACGTTGGATTATGACATTGACGGTGTCGTCTACAAGGTCGATCGACTGGACTGGCAGGAACGCCTTGGTTTCCGATCCAACAATCCGCGATGGGCGGTGGCGCATAAATTTCCGGCAGAACTGGCCTCGACGATCCTGGAAGGCATCGACATCCAAGTCGGACGCACCGGGGCTTTATCCCCAGTGGCACGGCTAAAGCCTGTGACGGTCGGTGGTGTCGTTGTTTCCAACGCGACACTCCACAATGAAGACTATATCGAAGGGGTCGATGCGAACGGGGCGCCGATCCGCGAGGGCGGGCGGTTGATGATCGGCGACACGGTAAAAATCTATCGCGCGGGCGATGTGATCCCAAAGGTCACCGAGATCGACCTGACCGCGCCCAGGGGGACGGAGGCCTTCGTCTTTCCAGACATTTGCCCGGACTGCGGCGCCAGCGCTGTGCGAGAGCCAGGCGAAGCCGTGCGCCGTTGCACCATTGGGCTGGCCTGTCCGGCCCAGGCCGTCGAGGCGCTGAAGCATTTCGTATCGCGCGCTGCCTTGGACATCGATGGGCTGGGGATGAAACAGATCGAGGCCTTTTACGAAGACGGCCTAATCGCCGAGCCAGCGGACATTTTCACGATGGAGGCCCGGCAGGCAGCGAAAGAGATCGATCTTTTCCGCCGGGATGCCAAAGGACGGCCCACCAACCAGAAGTCTGTCGATAATCTCTTCGCCGCAATCCGGGATCGCCAGGCGCCGGATCTGGCCCGGTTCATCTTCGCGCTCGGCATTCGGCATGTCGGGGAGACGACGGCAGGCATGTTCGCGCGGCACTACACCTCTTGGGATCGGTTTTCCGCGGCAATGATCGAGGCAGGCAACGATCCGGCCCAACGCGACGAGGTGGTCAACATCGATGGTGTCGGCGAGGTGATGGTCGATGCGGTCATTAACTTCTTTGCCGACGAACGCAACCGCGAAGCCTTGGACCGCTTGCTGGCCCATGTGTCGCCGGTGGATGCAGAGGCCGTGGCCACCGATGGCTCTCCAGTCGCGGGCAAGACCGTGGTCTTCACCGGAACGCTGGAACAGATGAGCCGTGCCGAGGCCAAGGCCCGGGCGGAATCTCTGGGCGCGAAAGTGTCGGGGTCAGTGTCGGCGAAAACTGATATCCTGGTCGCCGGACCGGGTGCGGGATCCAAGTTGAAGAAAGCGCAGGATCTGGGGATCGAGACGCTGACCGAAGAGCAGTGGCTCGACATGATGGGGCAAGCGTGAAGCAGCGGTCTATCAGCGCTTTCATCTCTAAAGTGAAGGTATAGTTTTTGCCCTTGCCAACGCCGTGAAACACTCTCTGACATAACTGCAAACACAGGCTATAACCCTTTGGCAATGAGGGAAATCGAGCTGAAATTGGTATTGGATGAAGCGCAAGAACGCCGCTTGCGTGCCTCGCCTGTTCTGAAGTCCCACGGGGTTTCAGAGGCAAAGACACAGAACCTTACGTCCCAATATTTCGACACCGACGCGGACACCCTTCGAGAGCAAGGCATTGCGTTGCGACTGCGCAAGGCGGGCAGGCAATGGCTGCAGACCGTCAAGAAGGTGACCCAGCCGATGGCGCAGGGTCTGTCTCAGCCATTGGAGGATGAATGCGTCCTGCCGGATGACAACCTGAATCTCAGCCTTATTCAGGATGATGATTTACGCGAAGACGTCATCGGCATCGCCCGCAAGGGCTTGCATGTCGTCGCAGAGACTGACTTTCGCAGGACCAGCCGCCAGCTTCGCACGCCAAGCGGCGGCGTTGTGGAATTGGCGATCGACAAAGGCGCATTGAGAAGCGGCGACTGGGAAGAGGCATTCATAGAAACAGAACTGGAACTGATCGATGGCAACGCCGGGGACCTCTATGCCCTGGCGGCGTTGCTGTTTCCCAAAGGACCTGTGCGATTTTCGGCGCTGTCAAAATCCGACCGGGCGTTGGCGCTGTCCGGCAAAGTAAAGATGCCACCAGAGCCAAGGAAGGCCGTGAAGGTGGTGTTGCCCAGCGCGGCAACCATCGAGGGCGCGGCCATCCAGATCTTATCCGAAGGCTTGTCGCACTATCTGCCGAACCTTCCGCTGTTGCTGGAGACCGACAATCCGGGCGGGCCGCACCAGGTCCGTGTGGCGCTGCGGCGTCTGCGCAGCGCGCTCTCGGCATTTCGGGGTCCTTTGGGACGCGATGTTTTGGCAACCTGGGCAATCCATGCGCGGGATATCGCAGCGGCGGCAGGGCGGCTGCGCGATCTGGATGTCTTGGGTGAAGAACTGCTCCAACCGATGGCGGATGAAAACCCCGGAGAGCCGGGTTTCGCCGCCTTAGTTCAGGCAGTCGCCAAACGCCGCGAGCGTGTGCAGGCAGAGGTGAGGCGTGATCTGTCGGGACCAGAGGTCACGGCCTTTGGGTTTGACATGGCAGGTTTTATCGCAACGCGGGGTTGGCTGGACCCGTCGGATCATCAGCAAAGCGCGCGTCTTGCTGCGCCGGTCGCACCTTTTGTTCAAAAGGCCCTGAACAAGCGCTGGAAGGCAGTGCGTAGCTACGGCAACCGGATCGAAAGCCTGACGATCGACGAGCGCCACGAACTGCGTAAAGAATTGAAAAAACTACGATATCTGGCTGATGCGTTTCGCAGCGTGTTCGAGTCGAACCGGGTGGAGGAATTCATCCGACTGATCAAAAAGCTGCAGGTGGCATTTGGCGCGCTGAACGATTCTGCGATGGCCGAAGAGATTTTGACCGCACCTGATGCACCGGGCTCGGACGATCCTATGGCGGCACGGGCGGCGGGCCGGGTGATCGGACACCTCCTGGCAGAAGCAGATCACCAATGGCCGGGCGCGATCGCAGGTTGGCGGGATCTGGCGGCCTATGGGCCGTTTTGGAAAAATTAGCCGCCTGACATCAAACAGAACACGTCCTGGAAATGCGGGTGAACCCCCGACCTCCCACCCCATTATTCATGGAGAATCGATGAACGGTTTGTGAATCAATTTGGGTTCGGAACAGGAATTCTGCAAACAATTTTAAGCGAATTCCATCGATCCAATCGAAACCCGACCGTCCCTTAGTCCGCCCATTCAAATGCTGACAATGTGCGCTGAACCCGCGTAAATGCAGCATGTCAACCGGCCGTCCTCCGATTCTCTATCCGCTTTTCGCAGATCTTACCGGCTTGCCGGGCGTCGGTGCGAAAACCGCGAAAATGTTCGAACGCCTGGGCGCGGAAAACCTGATAGATCTCTTGATGATCCTTCCGGGCGGCGTCGAAGACCGCCGCCTGCGGGCCGATCTTATGGGTGTCCAGTCTGGTGAAATGGTCACGGTTGCAATCGACGTTCTGGAACACCGTCCAGGTCGGACCGCGACACAGCCACATCGCATCGTTGTCGAAGGTGGCGGGCAAGGTTTCGAGCTGATCTATTTTCGTGCCAAGAGGGATTGGTTAGAGCGGTCTTTTCCAACCGGTGGACGGCGCGTCGTCTCCGGACGGGTCGAATTCTACGACGGCCGCCTGCAGATGCCACATCCGGACATGGTGATTTCCGAGGCCGAGGCTGAAACTCTGCCGCCTTGGCAACCGGTGTATCCGCTGACCCAAGGGCTGACCCAACGGGTGATCGGACGCGCCGCGAAGGCTGCATTGAAAAACCTACCGGACCTGGAAGAGTGGATCGGCGACACTGTTCTGCAGGAACGCAAATGGCCGGGATGGGATACCGCGCTGCGGCTGGCGCACAATCCAGACGGACCTTCGGCTTTGGCGCCGGGCAATGCGGCACGGCAGCGGCTGGCCTATGACGAATTGCTGTCCCATCAGATGGCGTTGCAATTGGCCCGGTCCAGGATGAAACGCAGCTATGGCCAGGTTAATGCAGGCACCGGGACGCTGCGCGCGAAGGCTCTGGCCGCGTTCGGTCATACGCCGACCGGCGCGCAGAACCGGGCCTTGGAAGAGATCATTCACGACATGGCGGACCCCACCCGGATGATGCGTCTTCTGCAGGGCGATGTCGGGGCCGGCAAAACCCTTGTTGCGATGATGGCGATGCTGACGGGCGTCGAGGCTGGTGGTCAGGCCGCGATGATGGCGCCGACCGAGATTCTGGCGCGCCAGCATGCGGCAGGCTTGGCGGATATGGCGGAAGCCGCGGGCGTTCATCTGACGCTACTGACCGGCCGGGACACCGGGGCGAAGCGCACCGATAAGCTGGACCGGATCGCCGATGGCAGATCGCAGCTGATCATCGGCACGCACGCTTTGTTCCAACGGGATGTCGATTTTCATGACCTGCGCCTGATCATCGTCGACGAACAACACCGCTTTGGGGTCAGGCAGCGGATGGAATTGGCCAGCAAAGCGCCCTCCGGGGCCGACATGCTGATCATGACGGCAACGCCCATTCCGCGGACGCTTGCGCTTGCGGGATATGGCGACCTGGATATCTCGGTCCTGGATGAAAAGCCGCCCGGCCGGAAACCCATCGACACTGCCTTGGTGTCTATGGAACGATATGACCAGGTCGTCTCGCGCCTGAAGGCTGCGATCGGGGCTGGGCAACGAGCGTATTGGGTCTGCCCCTTGGTCGAAGAGAACGAGGATCTGGATTTGGTCGCGGCGGAAGACAGGTTCCGCCAATTGCAGGCCTTGCTGGGCGCGGAACAGGTCCGGCTGATCCATGGGCAGATGCCGCCTGCCGACAAGGACGCCGCAATGGCGGACTTTCAGGAAGGCCGGGCCAAGGTTCTGGTGGCGACGACTGTGATCGAGGTTGGCGTGGATGTGCCCGAGGCAACGATCATGGTGGTGGAGCAGGCCGAACATTTCGGTCTGGCGCAACTCCACCAGCTTCGCGGACGGGTCGGCCGGGGCGGGGACCGGTCGTCATGCCTTCTGATGTATGCCCCACCATTGGGCGAGACTGCCCAGGCAAGACTGCAGATCATGCGGGAGACCGAGGACGGCTTCCGAATCGCCGAGGAAGATCTGCGCCTGCGCGGAGCCGGCGATCTGTTGGGCACCGCGCAGTCGGGTCTGCCGCGTTTTCGCATTGCAGATCTAGCGCGGGATACCGGGCTTATGGAATTGGCCCGGGATGATGCGCGATTGTTCCTGAACGAGGACCCCGATCTTGCCTCAACCAGGGGTAAGTCATTGGTAAATCTGCTCTATCTGATGGGGCGCGATTTCTCCGTAAGGTTGTTAAAGGCTGGATGATCTCTAAAAGTTCGCAAATGTTCTATTTAAGTTCTTGACTATGGTTAAAATTTTATAGAACATCATGGCAACAAAGATCAGAACGGGAAGACAGGCCATGCGGACGCTCCAGAAAGCTCAGAGAATTGTGAACCAAGCCCCGAAAGAGGCAATGGGTGACGCGATCGGTCTGGCCGCGGTTGCCATCCTGATCTTCACGGGGTTCATGGCGCCTGCCTTCGTCTAAGCTCCGCTTACCAAGTTTCAGTCGCCTGCGGTCCAGGGTGAACGCGTACCCTTAACCGGAACTGCTCTCCGGTGCCTCGCTCCGGCACATGCTGCCCGCCGGACACGCGTTAGTCCCTCTCTGGATTGCTTACTTGGCCGTCGACCTTGCCCTGGGTCGGCGGCCTTCTTTTGACAGGGTCAAACCTCGACGCCGAAGTTTTTCAGCGTTGGGCGGGTTCTCAAGTAGAAGATGCGGAACTGGTCAGCAACGATCGCCTTTGGATCGTCTGCATCCAGAATCTCCGCCAGCGTTTTCTTTAGGTTACCGCGCTGTGATCGCATGGTGGACAGCGTGAAGTTGACGGGATCATCGCCCTGTTTTTCAGCCAGCAGAAACATCAGATCCTGCCAGGGCAAGCGGATGCCGGCACGTGCCTCGGTCGAGACCAGGGCGGCGCGGCCTTGCAGGTTATGGGCCCGGTCCAGCAAGACGGCATTGGCGGCGGATACATGCTGCCCCGGCACCCGGCCGGGTACCAGAGTGGCATGGTTCAAACCGAGCAGATATCCCAGCGCCAATTCAGCGGGTTTGCCATTCGCGGCCACGACATCGCTGACAGGCAGGGGGCCGTCCGCCAAAGCACCGGCGATCGCCGCAATGTGCGCCTTTATTTCGGTCGGCATGCCGTCAGATTTGTCGGCAATATCCTCTTTGGTTCTTAAAAGACCAACCTTGACCCCAGCCAAGGCGTCCATCCGATGATCTCGCGTCAGCCTTTCCGGTGCCCGGACGAAAATGTCCCGACGGAAAAGCCGTCCTGCGACCATGTCCATCATTGTGCGGCGATAGGCGGGGTCGGGCGGCGCATTGGCCAATGCCAAAAGATGGAGGGCAACCAGGCCGTCCTTTTGCGGATCTTCCAATCCGGCGCTGGCGACGTATTCCAAACCCAGAGGCGACAACCACTGATCAACATCATGGGCATGAAATGGGGACTGCACCTCGCCCAAATGTTCATGGATCAGATATGCCGGATCGCCGGTCAGCAAGGTCTCGACGATTACATCGGCTGCAGGGGCAATCCCCAATCCAGGTGGTCGGCTCTTGGCCAGCATGGCAGCAAAATCGATGGCCTTTTGTGCCCGAACCGGATCCTGACTGCGGTCCCCCATATGGGCGATCATCATTTGCCGCAGGGCCTGCAGGCCGGACCAGGCGGGCAGGGCGTTATAGCTGACCTGGACGATGCCGCCGGGTTTCAGGAAGGTCTGCAGGAAGCCTGCGATCTGATCGCGGACGTCCAGGCTCACCCAACTGATGACGCCGTGCAGTCCGATGTAATCAAATTGTGGCAGATCCCGGGTCGCAAAACGTGCGAAGTCATCGTCGTAGATATGGGTGTTCTGCAACCCCATGTCCCTGGTCATCGCCACGGCATCACTGATCGAAGCAGCGTCGTAGTCACAGCCCCAGAAATCGCAATCGGGATTGGCCGCGGCCAGCATGCACAAGGTCATCCCCCGGCCCATGCCAAGATCGCAATAGGTGTAGTTATCCGTGGGCGGCGGCTTTTTTCCCGCTTGCAGAACCGCAAATGCCAACCTTTGCGGATCCATGTTCGCGAAATAGTCGTTGATATAAAGCGGCGCGCTCAATCGTGCCCCCATGCGTTTCATCTGAAAGCGGCATAGCCTCGGGACCCCTGCGCCGCAAGCGCGCACCCCGGACCATCAGAGCTTGCAAAAATCCAGAAATAGGGCCCAATCGGATCACGGGGGAGTCATCCATGTCCCAGGACCCGACGCCGACGCAATCATCGCCGCCAGCACCCGCGGTCGGTTTACATGATGTGCGTAAAGTTTTTGGCGATCCGACGTTCGGCTTCGTGGCGCTGGAAGGCGTGCGGCTCGATATCCAGGACAACGAGTTCTTCACGCTTCTGGGACCGTCCGGCTGTGGCAAAACCACATTGCTGCGGATGATCGCGGGGTTCGAGGCGACGACCTCGGGCGAGATTTACCTCTACGGAGAGGAGATCGAGGCCCTGCCGCCCGACAAACGCCCGGTGAATACGGTCTTTCAGAACTATGCGCTGTTCCCGCATATGAACGTCCGGGACAATATCGGCTTCGGTCTCAAGATGCTGGGTTGGGCCAAAGCGGACATCACCGCCCGAGTCAACGAGATGATCGCGATGGTGAAGCTAGATGAGTTCGCCGCCCGGCGCCCGGCGCAGCTTTCCGGCGGCCAGCAACAGCGTGTGGCCCTTGCCCGCGCCATGGCGCCCCGGCCAAAGGTGCTGCTGCTCGATGAGCCCTTGTCGGCGCTGGACCTGAAGTTGCGTCAGGAAATGCGGGCGGAACTGAAGCGTCTGCAGCAGGAAACTGGGATCACCTTCATCTTCGTCACGCATGACCAGGAAGAAGCCCTAACAATGTCCGACCGCATTGCGGTGATGTCGGCCGGCGAGGTGCAACAGATCGGCACCCCGGCCGAGATCTACGACGATCCGGCCAACCGGTTCGTGGCTGACTTCATTGGCGAGACCAATCTGATCGAGGCCGAGGTGACAGCGGTCAATGGCGACCATATCACCTGCCGTCTGGCCGGCGGGCAGGAACTGGCGGCGATGGCCCATGGTGCTAACATCGGGACGAATGGGTGGCTCTCGATCAGGCCGGAAAGGATCGACTATGCGGATCAGGGCCTGCAGGGCACGGTAGCCGAGTCCGTGTACCTAGGCACGGACACGGTCAACCGGGTCACGCTGGACGGCGGCCTGACGCTGGCCGTCCGCAGCCAGAACGCCCTGGCGTCACCACCGCGCAATGCCCACGACCCGGTCTACCTGGAAATTGCAGCCGGCGCGGCCCGGTTCCTGACGGATTGAGGGGGCTTAGATGGCGGCGGGCATCGGCGGCAGAACGGTTTCCAGTGCCTACGCGCCTGTCAGGCTGTGGCTGGTGCTGCCGTCCTGGTTGATCATCGGGTTCTTCCTGCTGCTGCCAGTCCTTCTGATGCTCGTCTATTCCTTCCTGACAAAGGAATTCAGGGGCGGCGTCATCTGGGAATTCAGCCTGGGCGCCTACGACCAGTTTCTGTTCGACCGGGGCCTATTCGGGGACGAACCACCCAGCATCGAGTGGACGTACATAACCATCTATGCCCGTTCGATCATCCAGGCCGCCGTTGCGACCATCATATGTCTGGTGATCGGCTTTCCGACGGCTTGGTATATCGCGACGCGGCCCGCGCGTACGCGGTCGATCTGGCTGTTCCTTGTGACCATTCCCTATTGGGTGAATCTGCTGATCCGCACGGTCTCGATGAAGTTCCTGATCCGGGAAAATGGCCCGCTCAACGAAGGCCTGATGGGCATAGGTCTGATCGACACGCCGTTGCAACTGATCAACACGGATTTCGCCGTGCAGTTGGGCCTGTTTTATTCGTACCTGCCCTTCATGGTCCTGCCAATCTATGCAGCGGTCGAACGCTATAACTTCGCGCTGTCCGAGGCCGGGGCGGATCTTTACGCCAGCCGTTGGACCATCATGCGCCGGATCGTCCTACCGGTGGTCAAACCCGGGATCATTGCGGGCTGTATCCTTGTCTTCGTGCCGTCCCTGGGTGCGTTCCTGGCCCCTGACTTGCTGGGCGGGGCGAAGAACTGGATGATCGGATCGTTGATCGAGGATCAGTTTAAAGGGGCTGCAGGCAACTGGCCCTTCGGGGCTGCGGCGGGCATGATCCTGCTCTCCATGGTGCTGGTGGCGCTGTTCTTCTATGCCCGCGCCCAGGCGAAGGAGCAGGTGTGATGGGCGCCTTCGATCTCCGCCGCTATACCGGGTTTTTCCCGATTACGATCCTCTGTCTGTTCATCCTCTATGCGCCGCTGATCATCGTGATGATCTATTCCTTCAACGACTCGCTTTCGATCACCAGATGGGGCGGGTTTTCCTGGCGTTGGTATGAAGAGGTCTTCTATGGCGCCGAGGCCGGAATCTTTCGCGAAGCCACATGGAATTCCGTTACCATCGCCCTGATGGCGGCGATTGCGTCCACAATCGTCGCCACCGCCGCTTCCATTGGGATGGTGCGGGGCGGCAACTTCCGGGGCAAATCGGCCAGCTTTGCGCTGATCTCCATGCCGATCATGGTTCCAGAGATTGTCACCGCCGTGGCGACGCTGATTTTCTTTTCCGCCATTGGCTTCACGCTGGGGTACACGTCAATCCTGGTCGCTCACATCGTCTTTTGCATCCCCTTTGCCTACCTACCCATCGCGGCACGGCTACAGGGTATTGAATCGACCTTCGAAGAGGCGGCGCAAGACCTTTATGCCAGCCGGTGGCAGGCCTTTCGCCATGTCTTGGGCCCGATCATGGCACCAGGCATTCTTTCGGGCTTTCTGCTCGCCTTCATCATCAGCCTGGACGACTTCATCATCACTAATTTCGTCAAGGGCGCGGGGGTTGAAACCTTGCCCACGGCCATCTTCGGGGCGGTGCGTCAGGGCATAAAACCAAACATTATGGCGATCAGCACCTTGTTGCTGTTGTTTTCGATTTTGCTTGTAACTTTGTCCTATCTGATTGGAAGATCAGGACAGGTGAAAGAACAACACGACTAGACGCCGGAAAAATCGGCGCTTGGGGAGAGCTAAGGTCAACTTTGGAGGTACCACAATGACTATCACGAAAATGATGACCGGCGCTGCCGTGGCGCTGGCCCTGTCCGCCGGGGCGGCGCTGGCAGAAGGCAAGCTCAGCATCTACCACTGGTTCGAATACATCCCGCAGGAACTGCTGGATAAGTTCGCGGAAGAGAACGGCGTCGAGGTGACCATGGACACCTACGACTCAAACGAAGCTCTGCTGGCCGCGCTTAAGGCGGGCAAGATGGGATCCTATGACGTGGCCGTGCCCAGCGACTACATGGTCGAGATCATGAAGGGCGAGGGCATGCTGGACACCATCGCCGATGGTGAGTTGAAGAACCGCGGCAACATCATGGAAGAATGGATCGGCGTCAGCTTTGACGATGGCCGCAAGCACTCGATCCCGTATCAGTGGGGCTCGACCAGCTTCATGGTCAATCGCGATCAATACACGGAAGACATCCGCACGCTGGATATCATCTTCAATCCACCGGACGATTTGAAGGGTAAGATCAACGTTCTGGACAGCCAGGGCGAAGTGCTGGCCATGGCGTCCTTGAAGCTGGGCATTCCTCAATGCACGACGGATCGGGACCACCTGAAGGCTTTGGACGAACTGCTGCAAAGCGCAAAGCCGCACTGGGCGTCGTTTAACTCGGACGGGGCTAAGGACGTGTTGGTCGCCGGTGATGTCGCGGTCGGTATGATCTGGAACGGCTTCGGGGCCAAGGCCCGGATCGAAGGCGCGCCGGTGGAATATTCCTATCCCAAGGAAGGCTATGTCGTCTGGATGGACAGCGTGGTCCTTTTGAAGGATGCGCCGAACCGTGAAAACGCGCTGAAGTTCATGGACTTCTTATTAGAGCCGGAGAACATCGCAGCGGTCACCAACTTTGCCCAGTACTCGGCCGGTGTGAAGGACGTGACGCCTCTGCTGGATGAAGCACTCCGCACCTCGCCCGAGCAGAACCCACCGGACGATGCCCCGGCGGGCACGTTCGTGCAGGTCTGTGATGAAGCCACCCAGAAGGTCTACGACCAGATCTGGACGCGCCTCAGGAAATGACGCTGAAGCTTGCGCTGTATCAATGTCCCTCGCCCGCGGGGGACATTGAGCTTGGCCTTTCAGTGGTGGACCGCGCTCTGGCCCGGGCCGCCGCGGAAGGCGTTGACATGCTGGTCCTGCCAGAGATGTTTTTGCCGGGCTACAACGTGGCCCCGGATGTGGCGCGCGACAGCTGGGACGGTATCATTGGCCGGGTACGAGCGCTGGTTGCAGAACATCAGATAGGTCTGACGATCGGCCTGTCCGAGTTCGACGGCAACCAGACCTATAACGGCGCCATCACCTATGGGCCGGACGGCACACCCCTGGCAAAGTACCGGAAGGTCCAGTTGTTCGGCCCGCGCGAAGCTTCGTTGTTCCAACCAGGTACTCGACTGACGACGTTCGACTTCAAAGGCACTAAGTGCGCTTTGCTGATCTGCTACGATGTGGAGTTTCCGGAACACACCCGTGCACTGGCGCAAGCCGGGGCAGAGGTGATCCTGGTCCCTACCGCGAACATGGAACCTTTCCGCAATGTGAATGAAACCACTGTTCCAGCCCGGGCGCTCGAGACAGGCCTGACGATTGTCTATGCCAATTATATCGGACCCGAGGGTGATCTGGACTATGTCGGTCGCAGCGCGATCATCGGCCCCGATGGCGTGGCCTTGGCCGAAGCCGGCACATCGACGGGTATGATCGTGGCCGACCTGCCTGACAAATCCGCTGCCGACTTTATCACGCCGCTGTCCACGCAACTTCAGGATCTCCGCCCTGTCGAGGGGATTGACCACCACGGGGCTGCCTGATGCCTGAGACCGTCACCATCGCCATTACCCAGATGGCCTGCACGTGGGATCGCGAAGCAAATATGGCGCAGGCAGAAGCGCATGTCCGCGCAGCCGCGGGGCAGGGGGCGAACCTGATCCTGATCCAGGAACTGTTCGAGACGCCCTATTTCTGCGCCGAACAGGACCCCAAGCATTACGACATCGCCCAGCCATTCGAGGGCAACACTCTGATCGCCCGGTTCGCCGATCTGGCCAGGGAATTGAACGTGGTTCTACCGATCAGCTTCTTTGAACGGACAGAGCGGCAGTTCTTCAACTCCATCGCCATCGCAGATGCGGATGGCTCGGTCCTCGGTCACTACCGGAAATCCCATATCCCCGACGGCCCGGGCTATCAGGAAAAGTTCTACTTCACTCCGGGAAACACCGGCTACCGGGTGTGGGATACCGCAGCCGGTCGTATCGGTGTGGGCATATGCTGGGACCAGTGGTTTCCGGAATGCGCGCGGGCGATGGCTAAGATGGGCGCGGATGTGTTGCTCTATCCGACCGCTATCGGATCTGAACCGCAGGACCCGACGATCAATTCATTACGCCACTGGCAGCGCGTAATGCAGGGCCATGCCGGGGCGAACATGTGCCCGCTGGCGGCGTCCAATCGGATCGGCAAAGAAGACGTCGGCGACGGCCTGACCTTCTATGGCGGCAGCTTCATCGCCGATGAGACCGGCGAATTGGTCGCCGAGATGGGGGATCAATCCGGTATAGCGACCGCAACCTTCGATCTGGCCGAGATCCGCCGTACGCGCGCAGCATGGGGCCTGTTCCGGGACATTCGGGCGGATTTGGTGACGGCCTGATAACGTCACCGGTCGACGATCTGACATTCTGCCCGTAAGCCCTCCAGATTTAATAATGAGATTTTCTTTGGGCTGTACTCGATTAAACCAATTTGCCTAAGGCGGGACATCTCCCGCGATACTGCTTCACGGTGCGTACTTATGCGTGACTTCAAATCCGTTTGACTGGGGGCTGGTGAAATTTCTGCTGAGTTTTCGTCCTGTCCCGGCTCCGCCAACCGAATGAACTCGCGGATCAAGCGCGTGCTGACCAGCATCGTGCTGTATTCGTAAATTCGTTCGGTCATCGTTCGCGACTGCTGCGACAGGTGACCTAGCAACGCCCAGGTAAAACTCGGCGTTGTCTCGACCAATTCTTTAAACTGACGGGGGCTTAAAGACCCGCATTTCGTATCGCCAACAGCTTCGACGCTTGCGGATCTTGGCAGGTTATCAATCGCCGCCAATTCCCCGAAAATTTCGCCTTTGTGGATGTCGCGAAAGTCGACATCCTTCCCGCCCTCGGAGTTAATTTTTGCCCGGGCCATTCCCTCCAGAACGAAATAAACGTCCCGGGCATCTTCTTCGTGCGAGATAATCTCTGATTTGTTCTTATGCTGCCGGATCACCATCTGTTTTTTCAGTGCGGCACGTTCCTCGTCACTCAAACGATCTAAAAAAGTACGTTGCGGCATCGGACATTCCCCAATATCCCCCGAAAGCTGCCCTATTCATACCGCGGGATCTTGCCGACGTGAAGGTGCGTCAAATATTGCGCACCAAAAGTTGAGCACCGGGACCAGCAGGCCCCGGCATTACTTCAAAGTTGTCATCTATTTTGAACGTCCACGCTTATTTGCGCAGCAGGATTACCGCCAGGCCGAACATGCTTTCGCCCGCTGCGCGCACCACATGGGCTTTTCCATCCGCGCGTTCTTCCAGCCAGATGTTGAACGGAAACTCCGGCGACTTCTTCATCATCTTCGGTTTGAAACCGGCGATGCGGCGGTATTTTGCCGGGCACTTGATGCGCTCTTTGTCCTGTATCGGTTGGCCCATGTCGATGGCATAGCGGCGGCGACCGTCGAATACTTCGACGCTGCGATTGCAGATATGTGCCCGTGGCATCGGAGCCAAATGCGCGATGGCCGCGGTGATCGGATCCACGGTGCCCGACTGCTCCGAAGGCTCGACTTCCCAGGGTTTGGGGATAAACGCCGGTTCTGCCGTCACCGATTTCGGGGCGTCCCCGTCGAACAGCATCTCGACCGCCTGGCGCTTTTTCTTCATGCGCGAATTTGCAGAAAAACGATCCGGCACCAGGCCGCTTTCCGTCATCCGGCCCTGGGTTTCCGCCTCGAATGACGCCTTGTAGACAGCGCCGACAATACCTGCCGTGCGCAGCACCGAGAACGCATTGTAGCGATCGGCGTTGTAAGAGGCGTCAATGGTCAACTCGCCCGCTTTGATCCCGCCTAGATAAAGATCATATATCGTGCTGATTGGCGCCGTAGGCGCAGCATCATCATCCGGCGCTGCTTGAACCAGCGGCGCGGTTACAGCGAACATTGCCGCCAAGGCGGCTTTGGTGAGTGCGCGCATGTCGCTCCCTCCATTGAAGCTTCCGGCAGTTTAGCCTATGGCCAGCCGGAATACGTTAATCAGAGCAGACACCCTCGCAGCATCATGCCCAATTCCACCCCTGATATGGACCTGGACGCCCTGGCTGCCGGTATATGTGCCGGTCAGCGGCGGGCTTTGGCCAGGGCGATCACCTTGGTCGAGTCGACCCGGGACGATCACCGCTCTCAGGCGCGGGGACTGCTGGAACGCTTGGCTTCGCCAAATTCCGTCGCCCGCCGCATAGGTTTATCCGGAACGCCCGGCGTGGGCAAATCAACCTTTATCGAAACCATGGGCCTGAAACTGGTCGAGGCTGGCCACAAAGTGGCGGTTCTGGCGGTTGATCCGTCCTCGACGCGGTCAGGCGGCTCGATCCTGGGGGACAAAACCCGGATGGAGCAACTCTCGCGCCACCCCGGCGCCTTTATCCGACCATCACCATCGGGCGGAACCCTTGGGGGTGTCGCCCGCCGTACGCGCGAAACCATCCGTCTGGTTGAAGCGGCCGGGTATGACACGGTCCTGGTGGAAACCGTGGGCGTCGGCCAGTCCGAGACCATGGTGGCCGAGATGACGGATATCTTCGTCCTGCTGCTGGCGCCCGCAGGCGGGGATGAGCTGCAAGGGGTCAAGCGCGGCATCATGGAGATCGCGGACCTGATCGTGGTCAACAAGGCCGACGGCGCCCTTAAACCGGTCGCCGAGGCGACGCGCGCCGACTATGCTGGCGCTCTGAACCTTATGCGCCGCCGCGATAGCGATCCCAAAGGCTATCCCAAAGCCGTCTGTGCCTCGGCCCTGGAAGGCGGGGGGCTCGACGATGTCTGGTCCGCGATCACGGAACTGCATGACTGGCGCGCCGCCGATGGCTGGCTTGCCAAACGGCGCGCCGCCCAGGCCGTCGCCGCGATGCGCCAGGCTCTGAAAGCCCGCGTGCTAGAGGCCTTCCATGCAGATCCTGCAGTGGCGGCAAAACTGGCGGACCTGACCGAGGCCGTCGAAAGCGGCACGCTGCTGCCGGAAGAGGCCGTCGACAAAATCATGCGCGACAGCCGCGCCCAAAGCTGATGCATCGGGGATGAAGCATCATGAAAAGCTCGATCTCAGTTCTGGCTAAGCTGATGGCGATGACGCTCGCGATGCTGACACCCGAGCCGACACGGGCCAATCAGATCGACGCTTGCTCGCCCGCACCTGCTTTGCATGCGCCTGCTGAGGAACGACCGTTTTCCATCGAGACGCCCGATGGCGTGATCGAGGGAACCCTGGCCGCGCCCGACGCCGCGCCAAAGGCTCTGGCAGTGATGCTGCATGGCTACACCGGTGCGCGCAACGAACAGCGCGGCATGTTCAGACGCGCAGCGCATGCCTTTGCCGAACGCGGTATTGCGACCCTGCGGATCGACTTTATCGGTTCGGGCCGCAGTGATGGCGCCTGGGCTGACACAACGTTTTCATCCCAGGCCCGGGATGCCGTGCGGGCCGCCACTGCGCTACGCGATGAATACAAGGATAGGCTTCCGGTCAGCGTTCTGGGCTTTAGCCAGGGCGGCCTCGTGGCTTTGCACGCCGGTGCAACAGGCGATCCCTTTCATCGCATGGCGCTTTGGAACCCGGTGATGAACCCGATGGCGACATACGGCATCATCTTCGGCGAAGAGACGATCCTTCAGGCGGCAACGATCCACGCCCAAGGCGGGCCAAATGACATCGTCGGAAAGACCCGCCTTCGCCCCGGTTTCTTTGCCGAAATTGCCAGCGCCGACCCAATTGCGGATGCGGCGCGCGTCAAAGCGCCGGTCCTTATCATCACGGGTCAGCGTGATCCCTTGGTAAAGAACGGGGCTACCCTGGCGGCCCGCATCGCCGCCGGGCGTTCTGAAGAGACGTCTCTCTTGGATATGAATGCCGGGCATGATCTGGGCGCAATCCGCGAGCCAGACGTGCTCCAAAATGTGATCACCTGCACAGCCGGTTTCCTGCTTAAGGGCGGCTGACCGGACCCAACATCGCCATCCTGCTTGGTTGAAAGGCCCTTTGCCGCTAGGCTTTCCAAAAAAGGGAAACGCCATGCTGGATGCCACGCAAATTACCGAAGCTTTTGCCCGCGACGGGTTCGTGTTTCCGATCCGGGTGATGTCAGAGGATCAGGCCGCCGAGGACAGAGCCCGCCTGGAAGAAGCCGAAGCGATGGCGACCGGATGGGAAGACGGCCACAGTCTCTTCCGCGAATACGCCAATATCGGGTTGGATTTCGTCGGCCGGATCGTGGCGGACCCTGCGGTCACCGACCCCGTCTCGGCGGTTCTGGGCGAGGATCTGCTGATCCTGGGCTGCTCGTTCTTCATCAAAGAGCCGCAGACCACCTCTTACGTCAGCTGGCATCAGGACCTGCACTACTGGGGGCTAGAGGCTGATGACGAGATCACCGCCTGGGTTGCCCTATCGCCCGCTACGCGGGAAAGCGGCTGTATGCGCTTTGTCCCGGGCTCTCACACCGAAATCGCCGCCCACCGGGATACCTTCCACGAAGACAATCTGCTGACCCGGGGCCAGGAAATCGCTATCGAGGTCGACGAAGAGGACGCCGTGGCCATCGAACTTCAACCCGGTGAGATGTCCTTGCATCACGGACGTCTCTTCCATGCCTCGGACCCGAACCGCAGCGATGACCGTCGCATCGGGCTGGCGATCCGTTATATTCCGACGCGAATGCAGCAGATCGATGGTGCGACCATGTCCTGCACGCTGGTGCGGGGCGAAGACCGCTACGGGCATTTTCAACTCGAACCCTCGGGCACAGGGTTGCTGAAGCCAGAAGATGTCGCACGCCATCGGGATATCGCAGAACGCCGTCGCAAGGTGCTCTACCGGGAAACCTGAATACTTGGTTAAGTGCATGACGGCATCAATCGCCGTCGTTAGCCGGCTGATCCGGTCAAGCCTTACGCAGCGTGTCCGCTTTGGCATTGGCGTCACTTGCCAACAGACCAAAGCCCGCCCGCACCAAGGCATTTAACCGGTTCCAGGGTGCCTCTGCGCCCGCGTAAAACGCCCCGATGTCTTCGTAGACGCCCCAGGTCCTTGTCCCTAAAGGATGATCAGCGTTCAAATTGTACTGCGAAAACGTTTGGTCCGTTCCGTTCCACACCATTGTTCCCTGGACATGCACGCCATATCCGAAGCGCCGGGATTCCGCCTGAACGCGCTGATGTGCGGCTTCGAACAGGGCTTGATCAACGACATAGGCATCCGTCCGCCTCCAAGCACCTTCCAGGAAGACCTCGACATAGCTGTGGTCCAGATATGGCGTGCCCGGCTGGATCAAGCCGTCCAGAACCTCTGCATCAATGTCGACAAAAACCTGCCGGGCTGGAATGCCAGCGGTCCGCAAAAGCGTCGTCAACAGCGTCGACTTCGTGTTGCAGTAGCCAATACCGGCATCCAGCACTTCGGTTGCCGTCTGATTCCAAAATCCGCTGGCAAACCCGAATGGGATCCGGTCACGAACATAGGTGAAGAGCGCAACCGCACGTTCAACGTTTGACAGGGACCGCGGCGCAACACTGCTGACGATCGCCTCAATGCGCGGATGCCCCACCTCTAAATACCGTGTCCTGGACAGGTAGTCGCCAGCAGAGACCGCGCCCGCAGCCTTGGCCTGGTCAGCAAGCGGCGCCGCAGCCGCCATCATGATAAATGCCCGTCTGTTCATACCAATGGACCTCTGCATCTCGTCCAAAACCTGTGTCAGAGAGGTAGAGCAATGAGCCCGCCAGGCAACGGACGCCCAGCGTTTGCAATCAGACGCCAATCCTGCATGTACGGCGTGATCCGGCCTTGACGCAGCCTGGTCTGCGAAGTATCTAGCGCGCCTTGGATTTCAAGGGCCTTGCGACGCAGTTCGTGGCGCGGCCCCCAGCAAAAGGGAAAACCCATGTCGCGGCGTTGCGAACTGACTGGAAAAGGCGTGCTGACCGGCAACCGGGTCAGCCACTCGAACATTAAGACGCGTCGGCGCTATCTGCCGAACCTGCATAACTTGACGCTGCAAAGCGAGACACTGGGCCGGTCGTTCCGTTTCCGCGCTGCGGCATCTGCCATCCGCACGGTCGACCACCGTGGCGGTCTGGACGCGTTTCTGGCCAAGGCCAAGGATGCGGAACTGTCGCCAAAGGCGCTGAAAATCAAGCAAGAGATCGCAGCCGCCGCCTCGGCCTGAGTTTCCTATCAGCGTTGATCAAAGGCGTCGCGATGCGGCGCCTTTTCGCGTTTCAGATCATATGACAGCACGCCACGGTTGACGGCGCTGCTGCCGCATGTTCCTTTGGATATTCGGTTTTAGGCACCCCTGTCGGGCACCGAAGCTGCTTCGACAGACAGGTCGCCAATGTCCAGGTTCCTACTCATATGCTTGGCTTTTGCCGGTGCGTGCGGCTTTGCCCTGGTTATCACGAAACCTTGGCAGTCCGATTTCGATTTGGCGTCTATCTTTGAAAAACCGGCTCAGCGCCTTGACGAGATTTCAAAACACACGCTGTACGCGGCCACGGGATGTACGCCGTTAAATGAACAGTTCCAGTTCTGCGGTGGCCATGACGGCTGGCGCGGCATCATTCTGTCCACTGACGCGCCCTTTCAAATCTTTGAAAGTGGCGGCCTGATCCTGACGGTCGAAAGCTTTGAAGTCAGGGGTGTCCCTGCATCGGACCCAAGGCGCATGCTTGTTCACAAGACAGCGGTCGAAAAATCGGGGGGCGTGATACTGTCCTCGGACCGGCTACCCGTAGGCGGGCTCTTCAACCGAAAGAACACGATAGTCTCGAAAAGGGAGCCGAACAGAAAGGCAGATGGCATTGGAATCGCTGGTGTGTTCGATGACTTCAGCCTAGCGGTCGGTATAAGCCCGCTGAACGATGATTATGTTGAAGACGCCAATATGGAAAACCTGCTGAAGGCGCTGAAGCACATCGAACGGCGATAGATTGCCCAGGTGAAACGGTGTTCCATGAGCGGCCGCGCCCAAAGCGCTGCTTGATTTCACGCCTGGCTTGCCCCCAATCTTCGGCAGGGGGTGACAATGTCCGACCACATCCACATCATTAATGCAGCAGTCAGGACGATGTCGCCGGATCGGCCCCGGGCCGAGGCCATCGCCATCTCCGGCAACCGCATTCAGGCGGTGGGCAGCACGGCCGATATCCAAGCCCTCGGTCCCGCCACCCGGACCATCGACGCCGACGGCGCCACGGTCATGCCCGGCTTTGTCGAGGCGCATGCCCATCTTTTCATGGGATCGCAATCGCTGACCGAGTTGGACCTGCAATGGACCCAAGGCGTCGAGGCCCTGACCAAGGCCATCCAGGGTCATGCCGCCGCCCGCCCCGATGATGATCTGCTGATCGGCCGGTCGGTCAACTATGCCATCCTGGGCGAGGGCACCCGCCCAACCCGCCAAGACCTTGATAAGATCCTGCCGGACCGGCCGCTGTTCCTGCGCTCGGCCGACTATCACAACGCCTGGGTCAATACGACGGCGCTGCAGGCTGCGGGTGTGCTGCACGGCCACGATGTTGGCCCGGGGTCCGAGATCGTGCTGCAAGACGGCGTCGCCACGGGCGAGCTTCGCGAAATGGAGGCGATGGAGTTCGTCGCCAATCGCATCACCCCGCCTGGCCGCGAGGGCATCGGTCTGGATCCACAGGATGTCTCCCCCGAAGACCGCCGCGCCGATATCGCGCTGCTGAAAGAGGGGCTGGCCTATTGTGCTGCGCAGGGCATCACAACGATCCAGAACATGGATGGCAACTTCTACCAATGCGCGCTGCTCCGCCAGATCGAAGAAGACGGAGACCTGATCTGCCGGATGGAGATGCCCTATCACTTCCTGCCGTCCGAGCCGCTTGAAAACATGGCCCGGGCCACCCGGATGGCCGAGACCTATGCCTCGGACAAGCTCTGGTCCGGGCGGGTCAAGATGTTCATGGACGGCGTGCTGGACGCCTGGACCGCGGTGATGGTCGAGGATTATGCCGACCGTCCCGGCATTCGCGGAGAGCCTCTGTTCACCCCGGACCAGTTCAACACCCTGGCGACCGAAGCGGACCGTAGGGGGTTGCAGGTCTCGGTGCACGCCATCGGCGATGGCGCTGTGCGCCACGTACTGGACGGGTACGCCGCCGCTGCCGACACCAACGGTTCCCGCGACAGCCGCCATCGGATCGAACATATCGAGGTGATCCACCCCGATGATATCCCCCGGATGGCGGACCTAGGCGTCTTGGCCTCGATGCAGGCAAACCATCCGCCGGGTGGTGGCTGCTTCCCGAAAGAGCCGACGATCCACATGATCGGACCGGATCGCTGGCCCTATTCCTATGCCTGGCGCACGCTGCAGGATGCCGATGCGCCGGTGGTCTTCGGCACGGACTGGCCGGTGGCGCCGATCGATCCGCTGCTGGCATTGCGCCAGGCACTGACGCGGCCAACATGGGCGCCAGATCTGCCGGACCAACGTCTGACGATGGAGGAGGCCCTGGCGGCCTACACACGCGTCGGCGCCTATACCTGTTTCAAGGAAGACCAGTTCGGCACGCTGGCGCCGGGGATGCTGGCCGACATTGTGATCCTGGACGGACCCTTGCCCGAAGATCCGGCATCTGAGGTTTGGCCCAAGGTTCGCATGACGCTCTGTGATGGGCAGATGACCTTTGGGCCGGACGGCTAAACAGCCAAAACCTCATCCACCCATTCCGGCACTTTCTGGGTCGCCGGGCCCAGGATCTGCCGGTGGAACATGCTGGCGCCCTCGGAAGGCTCCAGGTTGATCTCCAACGTCTCGGCACCGGATTGCCGAGCCTGCATCACGAAGCCTGCAGCCGGGTAGACGTTCCCGGACGTGCCGATGGACACAAAGAGATCGCATTCGTCCAGCGCCGCATAGATCCGCTCCATGTGATAGGGCATCTCTCCGAACCACACGACATCCGGGCGCACAGCACCGACCGTCGGGCAGGTGGGACAGGTGTCCTCAAGGCTCATATCCCCGGGCCAGTCCCACTGGTGCCCGCAATCAGAACACAATGCTCGCAGCATCTCGCCGTGCATATGGATGACATCGCGGCTGCCGCCCTGTTCATGCAGGTTGTCGATGTTCTGGGTCACCAGGGTCACGCGGCCTGCAAACTCTTTCTCCAACCGGCCCAATGCATGGTGGGCCGCATTTGGGGCGGCATCGACCATACCAGCCCGCCGCTGGTTGTAGAAATCCAGAACCATCTCAGGGTTTCTCGCATACCCCTCGGGTGTCGCCACATCCTCCAGGTTCACCTTGGTCCACAGACCGTCCTTGTCCCGGAATGTGCCCAATCCGCTTTCGGCAGAAATGCCCGCACCCGTCAGAATGACAATGTGGTTCATATGCAGAAACCTCTCTCAAAGAGCCCGGCTTGATCAAACCGATGATCCTCCATACCGTATTCTGATCATGATAACGCATTAGAGCCAACCAAATGTTCAAAAGCGTCGAGGAAGCGCTCGAAGTCTTTGCGGGCCTTGCGGAAGATACGGTGATCGCGGCCATCGTGGCATTCCTAATGCCTGTAACGGTGCTATCGCCCATCACACCGGTCGACGCGGATCCGCCTGTTCTGTCGTTTGTCGGCGGTGCGCCAGTTTGGTCCAAAGGGCTGACATGGCCGGATCCACCTGTATACGAGGACATAGAAGATCTCGCACTCCGCCGGGGTGGTGAACTCTTTGCGCCACAGATAAGAAAGGCGGCCGCGCGATCCCTTCCTCATGCGTTTGTCGGACAGATTGATCTTTCCACGTTGCAGGTTCCCGATTTTCCAACAACTGGCCGATTGCTGTTCTTCTATGACATCGCGATCGGACCCTGGGATACGGGTAAGAGGACGGCGCATGTCATTTGGGATCAGGCGCCGCCCGAGGATTTGATTGAAGCCCCTATTCCGGCGTCCCTGTTGGCGGCAGAGGCAGAGGAAAAAGCCCTTACGGAAAAGCTGACCGAAGTGACCGAAGCAGACCGTCTGCGGTTCCCCGGAATGTCCGACGCAGAGATAAAGAAGCAAATCGCGGATGAAGAAGGGCCTTTTGAATTCCCTGAACGTTTCTTTATCGGGCCGAAACAAACGCTCGGACCCAAAGAAGTCCTGCAATTACCATCTCCGCGCAGCCTGGAATGGGAGAGCTTTGTTGAACGCGTTTCTAAAGGAGCAGAAACCCAGCAGACGTCCGCTCGACTGGAAGGAGTCTTCTACGACGCCGAACTCAAGCGCCAGAATCGCGCGACCGCACAGCAACCCGCACTCCGCGGCGATTTCCAGGTCGGCGGCCTGCCGTTGGCTGACCGGGGCGATCCGCGGGACTTCGCGGCCATCTATCTGGTTCTTGGCGAACAGAACCTGGAAATTGGGCAATGGGAGCGCCACAAAGAAGAAATCGTAGAAGTGCAGAACTCTCTTCAGCTCTTGTTTCAGGTTTGGGTTCCTGCGTGGCTGGACCAGGACGGCGATGGAATGGTCTACTTCCTAATTCAGAAGGACGACTTGAAAGCCCGCAAGTTTGAAAACGTCGTTGCCGTGCACATAAATTTATACGCAAACTAACCGATGCGCATTCTATGTGTCTGTCTTGGGAACATCTGCCGGTCGCCTATGGCCGAAGGCGTGCTCAGGACCAAAGCCGCGCAATCAGGCCTGGAAGTTCTGGTCGACAGCGCAGGAACGGGTGCCTGGCATGTCGGCAACCCACCGGATCCGCGCGGTTTGGCGGCTGCAATGGCAAGAGGCTATGACAATTCCGCCCAACGCGCCCGCAAAGTCGCGGCCCAGGATTTTACGACATTCGACATAGTCCTTGCGATGGATGCGTCGAACTTGACGAACCTTCAGGGTCTGGCGCCGCCAGGCACAACTGCCGAAATCCGGATGTTACACCCCGATGGCGCTGACATTCCTGATCCCTATTATGGCGGTCCCGAAGGCTTCGAGACGGTGCTGGATATGCTGGAGATGTCCGCGGACAAATTTCTTGTAACGCTGCGATAAGCAAATCCCGATTTGGCACAGAATTGCACTTGTTCCATCAATAATATTTTTCAATTAATCCGCGAACACAAAATATAGAATTCTATTATACGGATTTTCAGAGCGGGAAAATTGAAAGATCAATGCTACCAGAAGTGGTATTAAATTGCATTTTTGCGAAAATATTAAGATCTACCCGGTTAATACTTGTCGTTCTGCTAAGACCGTGTAACCCTTAACGCGCTTGTACGAGTTCGCTGCGAATGGTTCGCAGTGTTTAAGAGTGGGCGGGGAGCTTACATGAGAAAACTTTTACTAGGCCTGGTTTTAGGCGCGATGAGTGCAACGGCTGCATCTGCAGTATCAGTCGGGGTTGCGGGGAGCGACCGATACAGCAGTTTCCTTAACGCCAACGGTCACAGTTCGTCCGGTGTTGCGTTGACTGCACCGGCACTGGCGAACTTGGATGTTTTGATCCTGAACCGTGTCAACGGGAACCAGGCTGTCGTCGACTTCGTCAACAATGGTGGCTTGCTGATCACCGAATGGAGTGCATCCGATTGGGCGCTGGATACAGCTAATCTCTTGGATGCAAGGGATGTCGGTGGCGGCTTCGTCGCAAGCGGCACCACGATTACTTTCACCGCTGCTGGGCAGGCGACCAACCTGGATGATCGTTCGGGTCCGTCCTACAATACCAACGGTTTTGCAACGGAGTTTTTCCGTCGCTTTGACAACATCGGCGCTGGTGTCGAAGTTCTGGCCACGCGCCCCGGCGACGAAGCGGTTATCCTTGCCGGAAGCTACGGCTTGGGCACCGTTTTGATCATGGGCTATGATTGGAACGATCAGTTCTACGGCGGCGCGATCGACACGGGGAATGAGCAGGTGTTGCTGGAAGCTGTCGAATTCAGCCTCAGCCCGGTTTCGCCTGTTCCTCTGCCGGCCGGTGCACCTCTTCTTCTGGGCGCGTTGGGCATCTTCGTGATGCTTCGGCGCCGCAAAACGGCCTGAGCGACACAGACACTAGAGATCAGGGCGCCCAATCTGGGCGCCCTTTTTTTTGATGCATTGAAGTGACACCAGATGCACTGATTTGGCCGTCAGATCGATCTCAATGGTTGGAGCGTCCATCGCTGTCCTTATCTTCGGCGGGCATTTTGATGGCAGGGTTGCACGCGCCGATCAATCACCGCCTTGACGCCACCCTGCACCCGCTGCATATCCTGCCCATGACAGACCTGAGCCATATCCGCAATTTCTCCATCGTCGCCCATATCGACCATGGGAAGTCGACGCTTGCCGACCGGCTGATCCAAACCACCGGCGGGTTGGAAGATCGGGAGATGACGGAGCAGGTGCTGGACTCGATGGATATCGAGAAAGAGCGCGGCATCACCATCAAGGCCCAGACCGTGCGCCTGAAATACAAGGCACAGGATGGCAAGGACTACACGATCAACCTGATCGACACCCCCGGCCATGTCGACTTCGCCTATGAAGTCTCGCGCTCCATGAAGGCGGTCGAAGGGTCCTTGCTGGTGGTCGATGCCAGCCAAGGCGTGGAAGCCCAGACCCTGGCCAATGTCTATCAGGCCATCGATGCCGACCACGAAATCGTCCCGGTGCTGAACAAAATCGACCTTCCCGCTGCCGAACCCGAACGGGTCTGCGAACAGATCGAAGACGTCATCGGAATCGACGCCACTGATGCCGTGCACATCTCGGCCAAAACGGGCCTCGGCATCCCGGACGTGCTGGAGGCCATCGTCACCCGCCTGCCAGCACCCGAAGGCGACCAGGACGCGCCACTGAAAGCCATGCTGGTGGACAGTTGGTACGACGCCTACCTGGGTGTCGTCGTCCTGATCCGCGTCATCGACGGCGTCCTGAAAAAGGGCGAGCGCATCCGCATGATGCAGACCAACGCCGTCTACCCCGTCGACCGCGTCGGGGTCTTCACGCCGAAGATGGTGCAAACCGATATCCTGGGCCCCGGCGAGCTCGGCTTCCTGACCGCCTCCATCAAACAGGTCCGCGACACCCGCGTCGGCGATACGATCACGCACGAAAAGAAGGGCACGACCGAACCACTGCCCGGCTTCCAACCCGCGCAACCCGTGGTGTTCTGCGGCCTCTTCCCCATCGACAACGCCGATTTCGAACCGATGCGGGAGGCGATCGAAAAACTCGCCCTCAATGACGCCAGCTTTTCCCACGAGGTTGAATCCTCCGCCGCCCTTGGCTTCGGCTTCCGCGCGGGCTTCCTGGGCCTGCTGCACCTCGAGGTTATCCGCGACCGGCTGGAACGCGAATATGACATTGATCTCATCACCACCGCGCCCTCGGTCGTCTACCACGTCTACATGACGGACGGAGAGATGCAGGAAATGCACAACCCCGCCGACATGCCGGACGTCATGAAGATCGACCGCATCGAGGAACCCTGGATCAAGGCCACCATCCTGGTCCCCGACGAATACCTCGGCGATGTGCTGAAACTCTGCCACGACCGCCGCGGCGTCCAACTGGACCTGACCTATGCCGGCACCCGCGCCATGGTCGTCTACCGCCTGCCGCTGAACGAGGTCGTCTTCGACTTCTACGACAACCTGAAATCGGTCACCAAGGGCTATGCCAGCTTTGACTACCAGATGGACGGCTACGACGCCGAGGCGCTGGTGAAAATGCAGATCCTGGTGAATGAAGAGCCTGTCGATGCGCTCTCCGTCATCGTCCACCGCGACAAGGCCGAGGTCCGGGGCCGCGCCATGTGCGAGAAACTGAAGGGCCTGATCCCCCAGCACCTCTTCAAGATCCCGATCCAGGCGGCCATCGGCGGCCGGATCATCGCGCGCGAGACGATCAGCGCCTTACGCAAAGACGTCACGGCGAAATGCTATGGCGGGGACGTCACCCGGAAGAAGAAATTGCTGGAAAAGCAGAAAGCGGGTAAAAAGAAGATGAGGCAATTTGGTCGCGTCGATATCCCGCAAGAGGCGTTCATTTCGGCGCTGAAGATGGATGGGTAATCTCTAAAACAATCCCTCAAATCTCTTTGAAACAAATCTTTCAGAATAACCTGCTGCTAACCACTCAGTGTTTCCCGCTCTTTTGCAGCTTGTTCTCGGCTTCTCTTCTTGAAAAGTGCCGTGGTGTTGGGTTTTTGGCTTCACTTCTCTGGTGCTGGAAGAAAGAGTGTCCACAGCTATGTTTCTCTTCCTCCTGTTTGT
>JBCCHJ010000042.1:0-49797 GCA_039028795.1 Pseudomonadota bacterium | reverse complement strand
CGGCCAGTCGATGGGCATCGTCTCGAACGGGCTGATCGTCGGAGAGACCTTGACCTTCGATGGCTCGGCTGAGACCGACGGCTTCTACCAGATCTTCGCCGGCGCCGGGAACGACACGATCAACGCCTCGCAGGGGGCGGACTTGATATCTGGCGGTGGTGGCGGCGACACGCTGACAGGCAATGGCGGGGATGACACTTTCCTCTACAATTCTCTCGCCAACAGCACCCCAGCCGACGCGGATCAGATCACCGACTTCACCACCGGGGATGTGATCAGGCTGGCGGGCATCGATGCAGATACGGGGGTTTCCGGCAATCAGGCGTTCACGTTCATCGGCTCATCGGCGTTCAGCAGCACGGCCGGGGAACTCAGGGCCGTGAACACATCCGGGAACGACTGGCGCGTTGAGGCTGACAACGATGGCGATGGCACGGCGGATCTGGAGATTGATGTGACGACTGCGGATGGGAACCCCCTGGATGCGGGCGACTTCATACTCTAGGTCGGGCGGTGATAGAATCGACATAGTAACTCGCCACCCTTGCTGATCCACCGCGGTAAGCGGAGCCAACAGTCCGGTGGCGACGCACTCATAAGGGCAGTCCAGACCCAGCACGGCACCATCCATCTGGTTGCCACTGGCTCCCGGCTACAGCTTGGTACGTTCGACGCCCTTGGCGTACGTCATATGCTGTCAGCCCACTGCCGAGCTTTACGGATACTAACGTTTTGACGCCCCATTATTCACAAAGAAGACATTCAATGACTGTTGCCAAGGTCATTGTCGGCCGTCACCAACGACGTCGCAATTCGCAGGTTCCCCGGAAATCCGTCGATCATTATGACACGACTAAACTGGTCCCGGCTTCAATCTCTATTGTCCTGAATCGGCTATGGTTCCCAGTGACTGGCTGAGCCGTATCGGTGGGTCCGATATTCATTTTAACACGTTAAGACAAGCCGGATAAGCCTCGCATCGCATCTGGTGTTGGCGCTTTTGGCACAGTCTTGGAAATACGCAACGGCCCGATTCCATTCATCGCGATGTGCTTCGGTACAAAAGGCAACTTCGTGTCCATCTACCATCGCAGTCACGTCGCGGCGGGCAGCATTGCCACTGATCGGACAGGTTTTGTTTACGGGACCAGGGTCATCCTTGTCGTGCGCATGTTCGCCGATCTCATCACGCGGCGGATAGTGTGCCCCGGCAATTTTCGCCGCCGCCTCGAATGCATCGCGGTCCTCGGGCTGGTTGAAGCCAACCACATGGCCTTCGAAAGTCGTCAGTGCTTCGGCGCGGGCCGGCCGTCGGGTCCATGGGCATGTCTTGTTAATGCTGCCTGCGTCGGGAACCGATGATGCTGTATCGCCCGCTGCTTGACTGTGATCGTGGACATGCCCGCTGGCACCCACTTCCCCTCCGCCCGCGACGCGGACCGCATGTGCCCCATCTGCGGGCCGGTTCCCGTCTGCATCGAGCCGGCTGATGATTTCTCGGAAGTAGTTCACTGCATGGCGAAACCGATCGTGATGGGTGCTTGAACAGAATCCGACCGATCCCGACGGAAGCCGCACAATCGCGTCGCGTAGAACCGGTCGGCTGGACCAAGGACATTTCTTCGTATCGACAGGGACCGCTTGAAGATTTTGATGAGGCTTTGCGGCGCGCAGAATATTGACGAAGCGATCGCGGTGCGCGGTGCTGCAAAAGGCAACTTTCTTGCCGTTGAATTCGGCTGTCGCTTTTGCCGACACAGGCTTGCCAGACCACGGACACTTAGCATTTATCGCACCATTCGGTCCGCCGGTCGGTTGATAATAGACCTTTACCCGCAAGCGATCTCGCCATGCCATTAAGGCCATCCGCTCGATATCTGGTGATGCGCAGAGTATAAGTCGTTGGCCAGAGCAGTCGATGACCAACACAACGTCCAAATCGCCGAAACAGTCATATTCGATGTCGCAAATCTTACCCTCGAAACATTTCATGCCTATTCCCTCTCCGGGTTTGGCTGGATCGTCCTGCTGGCCGTTGTTCTCGTCTTCATCCTCGCTGTCGGGTTTTCCAGCGCCGGGACGGCCAGTACCGTGTGGAGACGGATCAACGGTGTCTGGAATCCCTCCAAAGCCACGCACGCGTTCCTCGACTTCTATGAGATACCGTTCGAATACGGCGTGCCAGCGGTCACGTTCCGGCATGCCTTCAAAAATATAGCGCAGTATCGAAAGCTTCTCGACTTCCCCATCTAAAAGATCGGGACCAGTTTCGACAGGGATCCGTAAGTCGAATGCACCAACCCAGCGCAACGTCCTGCCAGAGTACTGCTTAATGGACAGCGTGTAGACTTGGCCCTTAGCGATGCCCAGAGGGAGCGTGACGCTGAGAAGCGACGCAATGTTCAACTCGCGTCCCCCAGGCAGGGCGACGTAGTTCACCGGGCCCAGTTCAAATGTCACAGTATGTTCGTCGATGCGCCTCAGCGATGGCGGCCCATTTCGGATCGCCGATAGTTCCAGCACTTCACTTATGTCGACATCGGGCAGATAGAGTTCAACGCGTGTGCCGTTTGGCAGATTATTGCGTTCGAACACCAACTCATCCGGCCGTGGGAAGCGGCGAGTCGATGCTATGGTCTGCCGTTGAACTGCTAGAAGAGTTTCTGTCGGGGCCTCGGAAGGTTTGACATCCATCGTTGTTTGCGCGGTGCGCGTGATGGTTTCTAGGCCAGGGTTTGCAACCGACACTGTCGCGAGATTGCGCTGCGATAGGTTATCAGACGTTGCTGGAGTTTGACCTGGCAGGGTCGGATCCTCATCGTATTGAATCTCGGCAACCAGGCACTGATGATAGCCTCGCACATGCTCCAGGATCGGGCGAGGTTTTCCACCTTCGATCAAGTCCTCGAAGAAGTTTTCGCCAAAGGGCCCGTCATCCTGTGGAAAGCGCGGAAAATGTGGGTCCAGCGTATTTACGTCAAGCCAGCAACCGAAATACCGGTAGGACATATCAGGCCCAGCACCAAACAGTGTCTTTTGATTGACGAGAATATCCGTCTGACGATCCATGCTTTCATCAGGGGTGACCCGCGGATCCGCGAAGAATGGAATTGTTGTGATCGAAAAGAATTGTTTGCCGAGCCCTGGGATACGACCGGCGGTTCCGTCCAGAGTATTATAGGTTCGAGAGTCGTTGTATTCGAGCGCAGTGCCAACTGTATTGAAAAGGCGGAAGAACACCTTCACGTCATCGGCGTTTTCGTCCGGAATTGAAAGAAAGCGGACGCGGGCAATGGCAAAGTTGTATGTACCGTTATCGTCCTTCGGTACCGCCAAAACGACCGGATTTGTTTCTTGCGACGCATCAAGCACTCTGAACGGATGTTGTTCACTGTCGTCTGGGATGATCGTGTTTTCAAACTCATCTAAGAGGCCGTTTATGTAAGCCTGTGGGCCACCAGCCTCGTTCACATCGCCAACCCGTGCTTTGTGAATACGCAAATCGTCGCTCAGATAGTGGGGATTGCCGTCACGCATAAACGGGTTGGCACGCTTCATCAGCGTAAGATTTTCTGTGATGGTGCGATCGCCCATACTGGCGCTCAGTGCTACGAACCGGACCTGATCATCGTCAAACGTGTCGAACGCTGACTGGTTTTCGAAGACCACGTTATAAACGTAACGGAACCGCTGTGCGGTGTCGGGGTTCAGCGACGGATTTACCTCGAAATCCTGCCTGGCCAGTTCGATCCGCATGCCGGGAACCTGTGGATCGCCAGTCGTGAACCGGAAGGATATTTCTGGCACCTCTGCGGGAATGTCCAACTCGTGCGGCAGGAAACCTTCGAAAAACAGATCGATCGCATCTGCAAACACGGCCTCGGTGTTGCCGGTTTCGGGTAGCGTCAATGCACGAACAGCAAGGAGCGAGTAAGTGCTTAGCTGTAGAACAGCATAATGATCCTGGTGCGCCAATCGCAGGAAGTGGCCACGTACCGATGGCGTGTCCTCGTCGCGCAGAACATATAGCAGATAATAGCCTGGTGGCGCCGTGTTGGCAGAATTAGGCGCAGTCGCCGTAATGACAGATCCTTGTTGGTTGAATGGCAGTGTGAGATATCGTTGGTCGCCATCAAAGGCATGGGTGAAGCTGCCGCAACGCACCAGCGCTACCCGATGCATCGCATCTGTGCTGTCGATCTGGATCTGGATGTTTCCGCCATAGTCCACTGTCTCGGAAGACCTGGCTATTCTTGGCCGGTTGCTTCCGTAGATAGGCCGATAAACCTCAACCGACCGTTCCTGTGTCGAAACATTCGGATCCGTCAGCGCATCACCCTCAGCACCGTGGGTCGACCCGCCAGCCCAAACACTACCATCAGGCTGCAAAACTGCGCAGGAATGATAACCACGCCGCCGCTGAGATTGCTCACTGCCGTCACTCAGCGTTGCCCAACTGCCCGCCAATGCCACACCGTCGTCATCGGTCTGATAGCGGCCGGTCGACCAGTCGATGGCAGGTGTATAGATCTCCGGGAACGGTATGTCGGTCGTATCGTTCCGCACGCCGAATGCAAAGAATACCCGTCCGGTCGGCAGGATAATGCCGTGAAGATTGTTGCGACGCGGTGGTGTCTCACCTTGGGGAAATCCGGCCCGATCACCGGCTGTCATCCATTGCGGGGAAGGCGCTGCAAGGTTTATCCGCTCTGGAGCAGCCGCGCCTGCGGTCAGGATCCATATGTTCCCAAGATCACCGTGCAAAAGTGGCAGCATAACCGACGTAGCCACCGCTGCGCAGTCCGCATCGTCATACAGCGCGTCGAAATGGTTGCCATACCCGCCTGATGCGAACTTTCCTGTGTAGGGATCATACAGTCGCGTATCGCCGTGGACTTTGCTGATCGTACTGAAAAAGACATGGCCGCTCGGTGCCAAGTGGAGCCGGTTATATTCATCGAGGCCAAAGCTCGATTCGGCTTCCGGATCGCGCAATCTCAGCCACTCGTCCAGCCCGGGAACATAGACCTCGGGTACATTGTTGTTGTGGCGCCGACCCGCGGGGTTCGGGAAGTCATCGATCATATCCGCATCGCGGCCAATCGGATGCCCGCCATGGGCCAGTACCCTTCCATTCGCCAAGGTGACGCAGGTCGGATACCAACGCCCGCCGCCGCGCAATTGGCTGCCGGGTTGCGGGTTCATGTCTTTCAGACGCTGCCATGTTCCTGCGCGTGGCAGGAATGCCCAGGTGTCACGAATGCCGCTGCCACCATGTCCGTGTTTGTGCTGCCAAACATCTTCCAATATCGTTTGGCCGTCTCTCATCACCTCTTCTTGGACAATGTTGCCCTGCTCATCGAGAATGTAGTCTGGCTCGCCCCCGGTTTGGGTGCCGCCAACAACCAGCCAACGCCCATCGGCCAGATGGGCATGGCCAGCGCAAAACAGGTTGCGTCGTCCCTCCTCGTCATCGGCAACTTCTGGAAGCTCGTAGATAGTATCCTGATTGCCCACTGGATCGCAGCGCCAAGCAAAGGAGCGTCCGCGCTGATTGCCGAAGAAGCCTTCAAAGAAGACAACTTCGCCTGTCGGTGTAGTCGGAACTAATGCGGCATGTATCGGAACGATTTCAGTATCAACAATAGGATCCCAGGGCATGTCTAGCCTCCTGAATACATCCTAAGTGTACCACGATTCAGTCGACTTTGCGATTTCGAGCGAGTTTTCGATTCGAGGTGAGCGTGTACAGGACACATCTCGCACCCACTTTTCCACCTTTCACGACCGAGGTTCAACTTGGCCCGTTCAGATTGAGCTGCTCAGTTTTGGCGCGTGCGCGATGACTATTTTGGCCAGTCGACCAAAGCAAACAGCGCACCTCGGAGATTCGAAGAATGTGTGCTGAAGATCACGATTGTCGCGACAGCAACTTCGATAAAAAACTGTCCAGCAGTTGTGGGCGCCGACTGCCAATAGGGGAGTGCTTAGAAGAATTGAGAGCCAAACGATCACAAAAATTATTATAAAACAATACTTTAGGAATTTTCGTGGTGCCCCCACACGGACTCGAACCGCGGACCTACTGATTACAAATCAGTTGCTCTACCAGCTGAGCTATAGGGGCACTGGCGGCTCAAATAGCGGGCATCTGGCCGCGTTTCAACTGTCGTTGCGCATTTCTGCGGAAATTGCGGTGCCGGGCTTTAAGACACGACGCAGATCAGCAGCCTTACGGTCCAGCCTCACTACCGTCGCGGCCTGCGGGGAACGGGGGATTGCAAAGTCTCCGGCGCTGGCGGACCGGTGTAAGCCGGCTCCGCTGCTTCAACTGGTTCCTGATCGTCCAGATCTGGCTGCAGGGGTTCTGTGGTACCGCCCGCAACACGAGCAGATAGCTCTGTCGTCGCTGCATCGACGGGCAAGCTTTCCTGAAGCGCGATTGACGGTGTGGTATTAAAGGGCATCGGCTCCTGCTGGGGTAAAAGCGAAAGGGTTATGCTGTCCAATGGCCCTTGTATCGCGACCGGCGATACTCCATTCGTCGGACCCACGGGCGACATCTGTCCCGTGATCGTGCGTTGGTCTGTCGCAATCCGCGCCTCACCTGACCAACGTTGTCCCGCTTTCACCAATTGCACATCACTGAATTCGAGCTGATCATTTCGAAAAACCAGACGCCCATCGGCCAGATCGACGTCCGTTATCGGTTCGGCAGAAGTAGGATCAGGGATCGGCAGGGATCCGCCGGATAACGTCACCTGCCCGTCCATCTCAATCAGCCGGAATGCTCTGTCTTCTGGGGCTGCTGAAAATTCGACACTACCACCCAGATTCCCGGTTGTTTTCGGATGCCCAAGGGCGTGCGTCAATGCAGCTGCATCGATTTCCGCTGCCCTTAGAGATCCCGTCACCGATTGCTTATGGTCCCCTGATATCAAGGCATCGAATGCTGCGGTTCCGCCAAAGACATCGATGCGGGATGCATCGATTTCGACTTCTACGCCACGCCGGATCACGGTCGCGTCCAACTGCGCGATAGGAATACCCGCAAATGCCGTGTCTTGCAGCGAAAGATCCACGGTCATCGCGTCGGCGGCAGAGCCAAGATATCGGGGCAGCGCCGCTACCAGGTCATCCAGAGGCATACTCGGCAAGGCGATGCCGGTTGTCTGCATGCTCGCGCTGATCACCGGTTTATCACCACGCAGATCGGCGGCGATACTTCCGTTGATTGGCGTATCGTCTATTTTCAGTTCGATGGACTGTGCTGCCACGCCAGATTCTGCCAAGGTCAGATCTGTAGCAAGCGTCGCGCGTGTCCACTTCTGTGTTAGATCCTGCCGCGTCCATGCGATCACGCCAGGCAGATCCAAGACGGCGCCTTTCAGGACACCGGTGACGACGTTGCCCGTCAGATCAGCCCGACCGTCAAAGTATACTGAATAAAGCCCGCCCGTCCGGTTCACGACTTCGAGGCGCACATCATCGCCTTCCATCCAACCGTCAGCACCGCTGAGCGTCGCATCCAGCGCCGTCTCTCGTCCATTCACCCAAACTTTGGACCGCGCCTTCAGCCATAATCGGCTGGCTTGCGTGGACACGTCGACCGTGGTCTCCAGATCGGAAAGGCTGGCGAATGAAGGCATCTTCTGCCCCAGAAGAGCAGCCAGCAGTTCGGGCTGACCCGCAGTCAGAGAGCCCGTCCCCTGCACATGCGGATAGGCATCTCCAGCCAGGCGGACCCGTCCACTGAAAGTCGCCGCAGCACTGTCTACTTTCGCGATGGCATCCAGCATGGCGTGTTTCCCACTGTGCAAAACCGCCAGCGTTTCCAGCTTCATCTGTGCGGTAACGTTTCGGCCAGCCCAAATGGCCTGGCCGCCGAGAACCGTCTGCTGGGTGGGTCCCGAATGATCGATCGTGAGGGTGACATTCTCTATACGGACCGGCTTGGCACCTGAAGTGAATTGCACCTGTCCATCATTCATCGCGAATGAGGTGATCGAGCCCCAGGTTTGGTTAGCGCTTGGATCCTGAAGAACCCGGTCAAACTCTTGCCTGGAAATCTCAAGACTGGGAGATATCAGCTCTATGCTGCCAGCTTCAATCCGGCCTTGCAGCAAAGCGCTGAGAGAAAAACCAATCACGGCAGTCGGCGCTTTGACAATCTGCCGGCCTGCAGAGTCAACGGTCAGATCATTAATCGTGAGACCAGGCCTGGGCCAGAACACCAACTTGCTCTCAGGCGCCGCCTCGACTGTATAACCGCTGATCTGCCTGAGCTGGTCCAGAGCATTGGCCTGAACCCGCTCGGGCGAGATCTGCGAGACCAGCATTGCCAGCCCGGCAGCAGCGGTGACACCCAATCCGATCGCCGCCAATCCAATCCGGCGCAGCATCCGCATCACAGGACCTCTGGCGTATCGCCGGGTCTGGATCTGTTCAAAGTACCGGCCAAGATGGCCACTGGAAACAGGCCGACGATGATGATTGCCAGGGCATGGGGCCCGGCCTCGGCCAGGTTCTCCAATGACGCGGAATTGTAAACCGTGGTTGCCAGCGTTTCGAAATTGAAGGGGCGCAGGATCAGCGTTGCAGGGAGTTCCTTCACGGAATCAACAAAAATCAGCAGTGCAGCCGTCAAGACAGACCCGCGGATCATCGGGACATGAATCCGTGCCAGCACCCGCCCACGGGTGGACCCAAGTGTCCTGGCCGCCAGTTCCATGCTGGGTGTGATCCGTCCCATGGCACCATCGATCGCCCCATGGGCGATAACCGCAAACCGGACGACATAGGCAAAAACGATTGCAGCAGCAGACCCCGTCAGCAGCAGGCCGATATCGACGCCGGTGAATGCTTCGATCGTGTCGGCCAACCAGTGATCGAACGCCGCCACCGGGATGATCACGCCCACCGCGATCACGGCGCCCGGTGCGGCATAGCCCAGCGCCGTCGCCTGAGCGACCCAACGCGGTAGACTGATCTCTGACGAGCGTGCACCGTAGACAAGGAATAGTCCTAACGTGCACGCGGCCATTGCCGCCGAGCCAGCCAGGACCACTGTATTGACCACTGCGCCGATGAAAGCCGAAGTGCTCCAAATGTCGAAGTGGTCAAAAGCGTGCCAACCCATAATTCCGACAGGTGCAACGAAACCCAGCAGGACCGGCAAGGCGCACACCACGGTCAGCAGCCATGGGGTGATGCCGCCCGTGCGTTGGCGCTGGATAGGACGGTACCGCCGCGACATACTATGGAACCGGCGGCCCCGGCGGCCGATCTTCTCCAGCACCAGCAGGATCATCACAAATGCCAGCATCACTAAGGCAATCTGCGCGGCGCCCCCGGAATTATGCTGGTCCAGCCAGACCGAAAAGACGCCGCGGCTGAGCGTTGGCACCGCGAAGAAGTCTACCGCGCCGAAATCAGCCATCGTCTCCATCAAAACGACAGCGACGCCGACCACGACACCAGGACGCGCCAGGGGGAGCCCGACACGCCAGAAGACGCCCCATGGACCGCAGCCGAGCGCGCGGCCAACCTCTAAGGCACAGACCGATTGTTCGCGAAATGCCGTCCGGGTCATCAGATAAACATATGGATAGAGCGCCAAGGTCAGCACAAACGCCGCTGAACCGAGCGACCGTATCTCGGGAAACCAGTAGTCGCGGCTGTTCTGCCAGTTGAACAGCGCCCGCAGCCCTGTCTGGACGGGCCCGGCATATTCCAGGAAATCAACCAAGGCGTAGGCGCCAATATAGGCGGGAACAGCCAGGGGTGCTAAAAGCGCCCATTCTAACCATTTTCGGCCAGGAAACTCGGTCATGGCGACCAGCCAGGCCGTGCCCGTGCCGACAATCGCCGCACCCACGCCAACCAAGGCCATCAAAAGCATCGTGTTGCCCAGATAGACAGGCAAGGCATGTTCCAACAGGTGCGGCCAGATATTTTCCGTTGGGAAAAGTGCCAGCCAGGCGATGGCGGCAATCGGCAAAAGCAGCAAGGCCCCGATGATCAAAGACCCAAGGGTCCAAGCATCGGGAAGGCGCCGGGAGGTTTCCGCTGTTGCTGTCTCGCTCATGCCGGACGATCTACAAGAACCTGTCTGGGATGTCGTGAACTATTTGCAATTTGCAGCAGGCCGTTTTGGGCCGCTCTCGTAGAACATACCTAGGGTTCAAAGACGGGTTTCGACGGTCTCTTTCCCGAATCTCATCGGACACATTCAGTTAAATTTGCCTGAACTATTACTCTGCAAAACGCGTCCGCCAGAAAATCGCATCTGAGACCTTGGAAGACGTTGTTGGCACGATGAGGGGGCGGGGGCGGCCTAATCGCTGTCCTCGGCCAAACGCTGAAGCAGCAGTCTTTCCACCACCCCTGCGAAGAAATTCAACAGATCAGTTCCATAACTGGAATCGAACTTCTTGGGGTCACCGGATCCAAAGACAAACATGCCTGCGGCCCCGGCTATATCCAGGCGCATCAACGCCTCGGACTGAACCGGATTCGCATCACCAAAGATCAGCTCGGCTTCCTCGCCCGCCGGACGAAGCACGACATTTTTGGGATCGCTGCCATCCAGAGCGATGTAGTCGTCGATAGAACCCTCCGGCAGTGCAATGACCCGGCCCTGCAGCTCTGGCCCGAAACCTTCGGCGGGACCCGATTCGGTGACATCAGCCTCCAGGCATAGGCGAGCTTCCTCGATGCCCAGCATCGCGGGTACATCTCCGGTAAGGCGCAGCAGGAACGAGCTGAGATCAGGCGGCTCGATCAAGGCCAGTACCGCCCGGTGCATCTGGTTGGTTCCGGCGACGTTTTCATAAGCCGCGGCAATGACCGACCGGTGGGTCAGCACCAGGTTCTCCAACCGGCGCTCCAGCCGTTCGACCAGTCGGTCGCGCAGATCGACAACCCGGCGCTCGCCGGTGGTCTCGCCGACCAGACGCTGCATGACCTGGTCATCTTCCAGAACCAAAGAAGGTTCTGCGATGATCAGTGACCGGATCAGATCACGGTCATCTGCGGAAAGACGCAGATCGGTCATGGATCAGCCCTTCAGGATCGACTGGCCGGTCTTGGCCCAATCAGCCAGGAAGGCCTCGAGGCCCTTATCGGTCAGCGGATGTGCGGCAAGTTTCTTCAGCACATCAGGCGGCAGTGTCGTGACATCCGCACCGATCTTCGCGCACATTAAAACATGATTAACTGTGCGGACCGATGCAGCCAGGATTTGCGTCTCGAAGCCGTAATTGTCATAGATCTCGCGAATGTCCGCAATCAGTTCCATACCGTCCAAGCCCATATCGTCCAGCCGCCCGATAAAGGGCGAAATGAACGTGGCTCCGGCCTTGGCTGCCAACAGCGCCTGGTTGGCTGAAAAGCAGAGCGTGACGTTGACCATATGCCCCGAATCGGACAGCGCCTTGCAGGCCTTCAAACCGTCCCACGTTAGAGGCACTTTGACGGTAATGTTCCCGGCAATCTTGGCAAGTTCCCGGCCTTCGGCGATCATGGCCTCGGCTTCGGTGGCGGTAACTTCGGCAGAAACCGGACCGTCGACCAGGTCACAGATTTCCTTCGTGACCTCAAGGATATCGCGACCCGATTTCATGATCAGCGACGGGTTGGTGGTGACCCCATCGACCATGCCAGTGGCGGCCAGATCACGGATCGCATTAGTATCAGCTGTGTCTACGAAAAACTTCATGGGCGTCCCCCCGTCTGTTCCGCCTGATCGGCGTTTCTGGCAACCTAACGGGTCCCGTCTGTGCGCGCCAGACAAGAGTGCCTGCGCGCTCTGTCTCGCGCGGAATGCCGCATGAAACGCGCCGGCGTGATGCTACCCATGCCCTTTCCTGGCCCGCTGGATTATGCGGTGCCAGAGGGGATGGCACTGTCACCGGGCGATTTCGTCAAAGTAGAGCTTGGCGCCAGGGCAGTGACCGGCGTCGTCTGGGGCCCGGGGGATGGCAAAGTTGACGCGGCCCGGCTGAAGCAGGTGGCGCAGCGCCAGGATATTCCGCCGATGCGGGCCGAGATGCGCCGTTTTCTGGACCGGGCGGCGGATTATACGATGACGCCTCCAGGCATGATGTTGCGCCTGGCGACCCGCGTCCCGGACCTGGGCGCGCCGAAGAAGATGCGCACGATCTGGCGCCGTGGGGAAGGCCAGCCAGACCGGATGACCCCAGCGCGGCAACGGGTGCTGGATGTGCTTGAGGCCCACGGCATTGGGTTTTCCGCTGCCGATCTGGCGCGAGAGGCCGGCGTAGGCACGTCTGTCGTGAAGGGCCTGGCAAACCAGGGCGTGCTGGTCGCGGCAGAGGTGCCTGCCGATCCACCCTATGCCCGGCTGTCAGAATTTACCCCGGCGGACCATCTGAGCGAAGGCCAGGCCGAGGCCGCAGAATCGCTGCGCAAGGATGTGGCAGCAGGCGGGTTCTCCGCCACCCTTGTCTATGGCGTAACTGGGTCCGGTAAGACCGAGGTTTACATGGAAGCCGTCGCCGAATGCCTGTCACAGGGACGACAGGCATTGGTGCTGTTGCCCGAGGTCGCGCTGACCTCGGCCTTCCTGGACCGGGTGGAAAAGCGTTTCGGCGCGCGACCGGCAGAGTGGCACCACGGCGTCACCGGAAATGAACGTCGACGCTGCTGGCACGGGGCGGCAGATGGATCCGCGCAATTGGTCGTGGGCGCCAGATCGGCTCTGTTCCTGCCTTATTGCAATCTGGGTCTGATCGTCATCGATGAGGAACATGAGGGGTCCTACAAGCAAGAGGATCAGGTGCTCTACCATGCGCGCGACATGGCGGTTCTGCGCGCGTCGATCGAGGGCGCGACAGCGGTGCTGGCCTCGGCCACGCCCTCGCTGGAAACCTGGGCCAATGCCCAGGCTGGGAAGTATAAACGGCTGGATCTGCCAGAACGCTTTGGGGCGGCTGTCCTGCCCGATATCGAGCTGGTCGACCTGCGACAGCATAATCCCGGGCGGAACCGATGGATCGCAGACCCTTTGGTCTCGGCGGCCCGTGGGCGACTGGAACGCGGCGAACAGGTGATGTTCTTCCTGAACCGCCGGGGCTATGCGCCGCTGACGCTCTGCCGGGCTTGCGGGCATCACTTCGGCTGCCCCCATTGCGATACCTGGATGGTGACGCATCGGTTCCGCAACGAATTGCTCTGCCATCAGTGCGGTCACACAGAGCGCTTGCCGAATGCCTGCCCGGCCTGCGGCAAGGATGAGGCCTTGGCGATTGTCGGCCCCGGGGTTGAACGCTTGGCCGAAGAAGCGAAGGCCCGGTTTCCAGATGCGCGGATCGAGGTGCTGTCGTCTGACATCATGTCAGGCCCGGCGCACTTGAAGGAGCGGCTCAAAGCGATTGCCGATGGCGAGGTGGATATCATCGTCGGCACCCAGATGATCGCGAAGGGGCATAACTTTCCACTACTGACGTTGGTCGGGGCAATTGACGCAGATATGGGCCTGCAAGGCGGCGATCTAAGAGCCGCCGAGAAGACGTTTCAGATCTTGCATCAGGTCGCAGGACGCGCTGGTCGAGCGGATAAAAAGGGCCGTGCGATGATCCAGACGGTCTCGCCCGACCATGCGGTGCTGCGGGCGATTGTATCTGGGGAAACCGAAGCATTTTGGACCGAAGAGGCAGACATACGGTACGAAGCTGGAAGTCCGCCTTTCGGCAGGATGGCCGGGGTCATCGTCTCTGGCACCGACGAACGGCGGGTGTGGGATACCGCGCGGGCCCTGGGCACGGCTGCTCCGGCGCTGAACAAAGCTGGGATCGAGCTTTTTGGGCCAGCCCCTGCTCCCTTTGCGCGGCTGCGCGGCAAGACGCGGGTTCGATTGCTGATCAAGGCCCCGAAAGGACGGCCGATTCAGCCAGTGATCCAAGCGTGGCGCGACCAGGTGAAAGTGCCGACAAACGTGATGGTCCAGATCGATATCGACCCGCAGAGCTTCCTGTAACAGCCCCCACCCAGACAGCCCGTTAACCCGCTTTGCGCTGGGAATTCACCGGTATGCCATCCGTACAGCATGTGTATGCCATCGGTATGCCATGCGTATGTCATCTGTATGTACAGAAAGTCGATCTGGAGAAGTTAACGCGAGGCCGGTTTCGACGGGGCAGAACTAGGCCGTCATTGTAAACTCGATGCGAAAGTCTCCAGGCCCCCCTAAGTTCAGCGAGCGATGAAACCTTCCCAGAATGGCTCGAAAAATCGTCAGTCTCGGGTGACGCGGTTTCAGCCGTAAAGTCCCTGTTTTCCCAGAACGCGAGTCTGTTCGTACCTATCTCGGGTGCGACATGCACTTAAAGCATGCTCGGTTGGTGGTGGGCTCCGCCATGTAAACTTCGGGAGGACTGATCTGCCTGCATCAAAATTAAAGCAGCAGATACGAAGTCCTCAACTGTCGGTCTGCTGCGGACGCTCTCATTCGTCCAGCGATGACGCCGTCCCGCTGACCCGCGTCTGGCGCATGTAGCGGCGGTACTTGTCTGCATCATAGCCCGCGCCGCGATGGATAAGGCAGCGATTGTCCCAAATCACCAGATCCCCAGGCCGCCAGGCGTGGGAATAGATGTGGTCGGGCTGCACGGCCTCATCCACCAAAGCGTCCAGGATCGGCCGCGATTTATCATAGCCCCAGCCCTCGATCTCACGCACATGCGATCCCAGGAACAGGTTCTTACGGCCGTTCGCAGGGTTCGTGCGCACCAGGCGCTGGCGTACCGGGGGCAGGGATTTTGACAGACTGGGAGAGACCGCATCCGGTGCGACCTTTGATCGGGAATATGTGTAGTCATGGATGCCGATCAGAGGATCGTATTCGGCCCGCTTGTCATCCGGCAGCCGGTCATAGGCCGCGCGGGTCGACACAAACAGCGTCTCACCCCCTTCATCCGGCGTCTCGTAGGCGCACATGATCGAGACAAAGGCCGGCACCTCTTTGAACGAGGCATCGGAGTGCCACATATTGTTCCCGGTCAAGAAGATCGTCTTCTTGGCGCTGTTGCCCAAAGCTGTCCCATCGTCTTGGACGTTCCCAATCGTGCCGAAATATTCGACCTTACCTTCTTCGCCATAGGCGACATGGCTGGGTTCGGGATCGCCCAACGCACGGGTGAATGCCAATTGCTTTTCGTCATCGAAACCCTGTTCCGGAAACCAAACAAAGGAATAGGTGTCGATTGCCTCGCGAACTTGATCCAACCGGTCGCCCGACAACGGCGTCGTCATATCGACGCCCGTGATCTTGGCGCCGAATTCATCGTGCAGCGGTGTGATCTGGAACATGGCGCGTCCTCCGATTGCTATTGATCAGAGTGCCCTGGAAAGACGGTTATGGCCAGCCACTCCGGTGATTTGTCATGGCAGTGGCTTTGGTCGGGTTCGGCCAATCTCGCTTAATTCGCTTTGCTTTTTCTATGGCCAACATGTGGACGTTCACACACGCCTCATCAGTTGAAAGCTAGATCCGACCTGAGCGAGCGGGCGGGGTTGACTCTGTAAGAGCGTTCGCGTTTCACTAAAAAACGCGCTCCAACAACTTACTTCGTGCCGAACAACCGGTCCCCGGCATCGCCCAGGCCCGGCACGATATATCCCTTCTCATTCAAATGGCTGTCCAGCGCGGCGGTGTAAACCGGAACATCCGGATGCGCGGCGTGAAATACTTCGACCCCTTCGGGCGCTGCCACCAACGCGACAAATCTGATGTCCTTAGCCCCGGCCTTTTTGACTTCGGTCACCGCCGCTGCACCGGACCCTCCGGTTGCCAGCATCGGATCGACGACAATGGCGACGCGATCCTCCATCTGGTCCGGTAGCTTGTTGTAATAGGAGACAGGTTGCAGCGTTTCGTGATCCCGATACATGCCAAGATGACCAACGCGGGCGCCAGGGATCAGGTCCAGCAGCCCCTGCAACAGCCCATCGCCGGCCCGTAAGACCGAGACGAAGCACATCTTCTTGCCCGCCAGCTTACGCGCCTTCATCGGCGCCACGGGCGTTTCAATATCAACTTCTTCCAGCTCCAGATCCCGCAAGACCTCGTAGGCCAGTAAAGACGAGATTTCGCGCAGCAGCGTCCGGAACTTCACCGTCGAGGCCTCTTTGTCCCGCATCAGCGTCAGTTTGTGCTCGATCAGCGGGTGGTCAACGACGGTCAGGCCTTGCATTTGGGTCTCCTCGGCTTGGTCCACCCCTCATCCAAACCCGCGGAAGTGGACAACGCTGTCCATGTCTTCGCGCTCGGACACCAGGGTGTTCTCGATGGCGTCGGGGTTGGCATAGCCCAGGCTCATCCCTGTGACCAGAACCTGATCTTCGGGAATCTCCAAATGCTTCATCACGATGTCGCGGAACGGGATCCATGCGGCTTGCGGACAGGTATCCAAGCCATGCCCTTTGGCGGCCAGCATGATCGTCTGGGCGTACATGCCAGCATCGCACCAACTGCCATATGTCAGGTAAGTCTCGGTCGTCACGAACAACCCAACCGGGGCATCGAAGAACTTGAAGTTGCGCATGGCCTGCCGGGTGCTGGCCTCGCGATCACCTTTTTGTATTCCCAGCAAGCCGTAGAGTCCCCAACCGACGCCCCGCCGCCGTGCGTTGTGATAGTCCTTCCACTTGGCCGGGTAGTAGTCGGCTTCGTCGTAGGAATATCCGCCGCCTTCTGCTGCAACCTTCAGAACCTCCTTCGTCAGCGCTTTCTGGACATCACCCGTGCAGATATATGTGTGCCAAGGCTGCGTGTTGGTCCCGCTGGGGGATCGTTGAGACACCTCCAGGATATCGCGCAGAACCTGATCTGGCACCGGATCCGGTTTGAAAGCCCTGATCGATTTGCGATTTCGGATTGCGTCTAAAACGTCCATGCCTGCCCCTTCATACTCTGGTGCGCGGGTGAGCCCTGCGCCTCGACAGGACCATTGCGCAACAAAAAGACGAGGTCAAAGCCTTCGGCGGCTAGCCTGACCGATGGCCGCGAACGATCACATCCTCAGCTTTTGGTGACCGAAGCGCTGGGAACCAAATGAAAAGGCGCGTCCCAAGGGACGCGCCTTTTAAGTTCCCGCCATTTAACGGCGGGCCATTTTTAAGGCTGGCGACAGCCGGGCCGCACTAACGCTTTGCGTGCCCGGCCACCCGCCCCAGCACTTAACCTGCAGCGTTTGCGCTACGCCGAATGATGCTTGGCCGCGGCACGTCGGCAGCTTCGGCTGCCTCTGGTTCTTGCGCGCGGCGCGGCGAGGTGCGCACGGCCGGATCTGGCGCGGCTTGCGGCATTCCACCTGGCATAGCTGGCGCGGCGGGGGCTTCCCCTGGCGCATTCATCAGCGTTTCCGCCATGCGAATAAAGTCATCCAACTTGGCAACTTCGTCCTGAAGTTGCGTACGGCGCTCGATTGCGATCTTCAATACGTCGGTCATTGCAGAGTCCCACACCCTTTGTTGCGTTTCACCCACCGGATACACATTTAACGCGAGATTCGGTTGTCAACTTGGTGGCCGTCATGTGGCGGAATTTTGGCAAACCCTTAACAGAGGCAATTCCTTACGCCGCCAAGGCGAAATTGGTGCATTTGCGACGATTCTGCCACCAAAATTGGTGCTTTCCCTGGCGGATTTTCCAAAAAAATGCTGTGCAATGCTTTACCTTGGTCGCGCATTCGTTACTGTCTCCCAAAAATAAGGGAGAGTGACATGGCAACCAGAAAATCGAACGGGAAGGCATGCAGTGGTCCGGGGTATGCTTCGCCCGAGGCAGCGATCAAAGGACCGAAGGAAAAGCTTCTCTACACCATCGCCATCTACACCGGGACCGGCATCGAGGCACCGGACTATCTGGCGACGATCGACAACGACCCCAGATCCCGCACTTATTCTAAAGTGATCCACCGGCTTGAGATGCCGGTGATCGGGGACGAGTTGCACCATATGGGCTGGAACGCCTGTTCATCCTGTCATGGCGATGCCGGGATGTCGCGCAAATACCTGATCCTTCCAGGTGTGCGGACGACGAACCTCTATATCATCGACGTTGCCACCGACCCTCGCGCCCCACGCCTGCACAAGACGATTAAGGGTGCGACGATCAAGAAGAAGACGAACCTCAGCGCGCCGCACACTGTGCACTGCCTGGGTTCGGACATCATCATTTCCATGCTTGGCGACGCCAAGGGCAATGGCCCGGGCGGCTTCCTGCACCTGGACAAGGATTTCAAGATTGTCGGGCGCTGGGAGAACGACCTAGGCAAGATGAAGTACAATTACGACTTCTGGTACCAGCCACGCCACAACATGATGGTCAGCTCGGAATGGGCCTCGCCCAACACCTTTATGCCGGGCTTTGATCTGGAGGACGTGGCCAAGGGCAAGTACGGCCAACAAATCCACTTCTGGGATTTCAAGAAGAAGAAAGTCTCGAAGACCGTGGACCTTGGCGGCGACGGCATGATCCCGCTGGAGGTCCGTTTCATGCATAATCCTGACCGGCCGGAAGGCTTTGTCGGGGCGACGCTCAGCTCCAACATGATCTACTTCAAGGCCGCCGGGAAAAAGGGCAAGAAGGTCGAAACCAAGAAGGTCATCGACATCCCGCCCGTCGATGTGATCGGCTTCCCGGTGCCGATGCCGTCGCTGATCACCGACTGGCTGATCTCGATGGATGACAAGTGGATGTACATCGCCAATTGGCTGCATGGCGACGTGCGCCAGTACAATATCGAGGACCCGGAAGATCCGCAGTTCACCGGCCAGGTCTGGATGGGCGGCATGCTGGGCCGCGCACCAAAGGTGAACAACAAGGCCATCTGCGGCGGGCCGCAGATGATCCAGTTGTCCCTGGATGGCAAACGCCTGTTCGTGACGACGTCGCTGTTTTCGACCTGGGATAACCAGTTCTATCCGGACATGAAGAAGACCGGCGGCTGCATGGTGCAAGTCGACTGCAACAACAAGGATGGCGGGATGAAGATCAACCCGAAGTTCTTCGTCGACTTCCGGCGCGAGCCGAACGGCCCGGCCCGTGCGCACGAAACGCGCTATCCCGGCGGCGACTGCACATCAGACATCTGGATCTGATAAGACCGGAAATGACATCGAAAGGCGGGCCGACGGTCCGCCTTTTTTGTGGCTGATTAAAGCCGGTCATATATTCGGATGAAATTCCTTCACGTCGATCCGGTCGCGGGTGACCGTTACAAAGCAGCCTGCCTCAACCTCTTCCCAGTCCGAGCCTTCGGTCTCGAGCGGCTCTGATACGACAGCTTTCCCACGCCCCTCAGCAGCCGATCCGACATAGAGCGACGGCGCCCTTTCATCCGATGCATACCGCGCCGCGTACAGCGTTTGGCCATCGCTGACGGCGATTGTCATGCGCATATGCGGCGTCTCGCCGGTATGGCGGCTTAGCGATTCCATATGTCCGATTGATGCCTCCAACGCGCCCTTTGGATCTGTCTCTAACCCGGCACCCAATGCCAGAAGGAACATCGCTTCGGAATCCGTTGTCCCTGCGCGGTGCGGATAAAGCTCTTCATCGATCAGCATGTCCACCTTGCGCCGCATCCCGCCATAACCGCCAACCTGTCCGTTGTGCATGAACGACCACCGTCCGACCGAAAACGGATGGCAATTCGTGCGGCTGGTCGCGGTGCCGGTAGATGCCCGCACATGGGCCAGGAAACAGCCAGACTGCACCTGATGTGCCAGGCTTTGCAGGTTTGGGTCTGCCCAGGCAGGAAGAACATCCCGATAGACCCCTGGCACATCTCGGTCGCCATACCAGGCCAGTCCGAATCCATCGCCGTTCGTTTCAGTCTTGCTCTCAAGCGCATGCAGGGATTGACGCATCAGCGATTGTTTAGGGGCGGAGACGATGCGTTCCAAAAAGATCGGCTCCCCGATATAGGCGGCCCAGCGGCACATGAGTTCCTCCTGAAGTTTAGTCGTTGCTGCGATTGTGCGTCCGCGGCGGCCGACACGCCAGATCTCCGGATACCGGTCGCTGACATTTGATCAGTGTGAGAGGATGGGATGACCCGGTAAAGCCGCATTTTTCAAGGGCTAAGCCAGCCGTTTCGCCACCCGGTCTGGACTTTAATCAAGTTTTAGGAAGAATCGCCTAAACGTCCCTTTGCCGGCCTGGGTGGGGTGGAAGCTCACCGCACCCAGACGTTGGAAGAAAGGGCCTGACCGGGGTGATCCTCGTAAAGGCTGAGGCTTCTCAGAGTTAGCTGACAGTTCCATGTCGCCGTAGCAGGCGCTTGGGGCTGGCTCTTGGTCTAACAGGTGGCCGCGCGGTCACCGTCTATTCTCTCCGTCCCGCAAGTGGGATGGTTGACCAGACGCCCACGGCGTAATCCCTGATCGAGATGTTCAAGATCACCCGCTCTACGGTGCGACCGGGCGATGACGGCATGGCGCGTCATGGTCAACCGCAAGCTCAGGCAATGGAAAGTTTGAGCGCTGGACCTTCGGATCCCCTATTCGATCCTGGTATCGCACAGCTTTACCAAGTCCGAAAACGCGGACATGAGGATCGCATCATACCTGCTGAGACCATCGCTTGGGGATAGGTCTGGTGCGTCCGCCGCCCAGATCGACATCTTCGCCAAAATTCCATGAATCGCAGTTGCTTCGATCATCGATGCGTTTTCGATGATGTCCGACTGCGCGTCCACCAAATCGTCCGGCGCATTCATGTCGGGTGAAGCGTCGGACGCGTAGTTTCCAAGCTCGCGGTTAATCCTCAGAAACTCTTTCGCAAAATGAATGAGTTGCTGATCCGGTTTGGCGCCATCTGGATGTTGATTATCTGTTGTGAAACTCATTTGAACTTTACCCGCTACCATTCAAAGGTTTTGTTGATTGCGAAATATCCGGTGACCCAATTCAGGTCTGAAAGCAGAAGAGATTTTTCCCGAAAGACCGTTGCTCTGATATGCTCTGCCTTTCGCCGGGTTTCAATTAAAATGAGCTTGTCGGTCACAAGCAGAGCCTGCGTATCAGCCCCGAGTCCCCTCTTGGCACTCAGTTCTGACGTTGGTGTTCGAGCCCATTTGTGCCGCGTATCTGCGCCTAGACATCCTCAAGAAGCCCGTAAGAAACCCGTGCCCACGGCACTCTCACCGCTTCGTGCTCCGGCTTGATGGGAATGTCATCGGCTGGGACCCAATATGATACATTGTCGGTTGTCTTGCCGACGTTCAAAACCAGAGGAAACGATGCGGAAACTTGCTCTAACAGGACTTGTCGCCGTGATGGCGCTTTCACCTCTGCTGGCCCAGGCCGGCCCACGGAACTCAGGCGACAATGCTGCCCAGGAACAAAACTTGTTGCTGCGTGCGGAATGGGAACGCGCCAAGCAAATCGGCGGATACGAAGACCCAATCACCGCGCTGGTCAATCTGTTCAATGGCACGCCAACCGTGCGGACCATTCAGCCAAAGCTGCAGGTCAACGGGAACGAGACGTTCGAAGAATACAAACGGCGGATCGCCCAGGACCTGTCACGACAGCAGCAATAGGCGCCGCCTAGACCGCGTCCAAAGCTGCGGGCCCCGAGGCAATGATCTGGTCCAGAACCTCTGCCTCGCGGGCGCGCAGCGCTTGCTTGTTTGCCGCCAAATAGTCCCGGGTCAGTGGAACGCCATCCCTTTCACGGCCCAGTTGGATCTGAAAGACACAGGACGCGCCGTGCGAAAAGACGCATTCGCAGGATGAAAGATACAGCTCCCACATCCGGGCAAACTCTTCATCATACATCTCGACGGCCTTGTCCCGAACTGCATCGAAATTCTTGCGCCAAACCTCGAGCGTCTTCGCGTAGTGGACGCGCCAGATCTCGTTATCCAAGGTCCAAAGCCCCGACTTCTCGATCGCCAGGAACGTCTCGGACAGGCTGGGCGCATAGCCGCCCGGGAAGATGTATTTGCGAATAAACGGCCCGGTGACACCGGGCGGTGTTTTGGAAGTGATCGAATGGATCAGCGCCACCCCATCCGGCCCCAGCCGGTCGCGCACGCCCAGGAAATATTCGGCCAGATGTCCAACGCCGACATGTTCCAGCATGCCGACGCTGACCACCCTGTCATAGACCTCCGGCACGTCGCGATAGTCCTGCAGCCGGAAGTCAACCTTGTCGGTCAGACCTAAAATCTCGGCCCGCCGCTTTGCCACGGCCAGTTGTTCTTCAGCCAGCGTCACGCCGGTGACGTGAACATCCGCCATTGCGGCCAGATACAGTGCCATGCCGCCCCAGCCGCACCCGATATCCAGGACGCGTTGCCCGGGCGACAGATCCAGCTTTGCAGCGATATGACGCTTCTTGGCGGTCTGGGCATCTGCCAGCGTTTCGACCCCGTCCTCCCAATAAGCGCAGGAATATTGCAGATCGTCGTCCAGCCACATTCGGTAGAAGTCATTGCCCATATCGTAGTGATGCGCGGCGTTCTTCCGTGCGCGGGCAACCGGGTTGTGCTGCATCGCCCGGCGGGACTTCCGGGCCAACCCCCGCCAGAAGATCTGGCTGGGGGTCAGGTCGAAATGCTTCTTGTTGTGGAAGAAGAGCGAGATGAAATCGTGGATCGAGCCGTCCTCGACCACCAGGCCGCCGTCCATATAAGCCTCGGCCGCCTTCAGTTCGGGGTTGAGCGCAATCTTCCAGTCAAAGGAGGGGTCCGTCACCCGCATGGACACCTCTGGCCCTGGTGCCTGCCCGCCGATGACTTCATGGAAACCGCCCGGGCCGGACAATGTTATCCGCCCGGCCTTCACGGCTTTGCGTAAGATCCAAGGAAGAAACCGCATGTAGTTGTCCGTGCTTTACCCCCCGTGGGCGATAGGAAGAATTTTGGTCCTTGGCAAGGGTCGGGCTGCGTTGACAGGGCTGATCCTTGTCAGGCAGACAGGCGCCGGTCACGGCATAGGCCGGGTCAAAGCCTCTGAGGATCCCCGGCCATGTCGGATTTTTGCGGACTTCTGGCGCGCGCCGACCTACCGGCAACCATAGCCGAGGCCCGGGTCGAAGCGATGCTGGACGCCCATGGCCGGGCGCATGCGGTATGTCGCACAACAAGGCCGGCACCTGGCCTTTACCTCGGCTTCGCATCGCTGAATGCATTCCATCACGAAGTGCCTCGGCGGGGACAAGTTACCGCGCAGGACAATCTGGTGGTATTCGGCGATATCTCGGTCTGGCAACGAGAGGCCAACGGACAAACGCATGACAACCAGGACGATGTCACCTACCTGCATGGATGGTTGCGGAAGGGACGCAGTCTTGCCTCCGTCAATGGCGATTTTTGTGGTGGCGCGCTAGATCAGACAACAGGCGTCCTGACGCTGTTCCGCGACCATATCGGCATGCGCTCGGTCTATTATACTCAGCGGGAAGAAGGCCTGTGGTTCGCCAGTAACCTGCGGTTTTTCCAGGGGATTCATGCGAAGTCGGAGACGCTGGATCCTCTTTCCCTGGCGGCCTATTCGGTGATCATGCATCCCGGTCAGGGGCGGACCTATTTCAAAGATGTCCATCAGATCAAAGCTGCGCATCAGATCCGCGCCACGGCAGATGGGCCGATCTCAGAGCACCGTTATTGGTCGCTAGAGACATCGCCGGACCATGGCCTGAAGGATGTCGACCAGGCCGTTGATCATGTTCGCGAGAAACTCGAACAAGCTGTCGCAGGCCGGATCGGTGATGCGCAGCGGCCCGGAACGGCCCTTTCGGGTGGGCTGGATTCGACCAGCGTTACGGCGATGGTTGCAAAGATCCGTGGCGGGCAGGAAACGCATTGTTTTTCCCATCGTGCGCCTAACCCCGATGATCCGTCACCGGAATGGGCGGATTGGCCCTACATGCAGGAAGCCGTCCGCGAAATCCCGGGCCTCCGCCATCACGTTGTGACATCGGCCCATATCGATGTTCTGGCAGGGACCGACTATTACTTTCACCGCGCGTTGATCCCAAGCAACGATCTCTTTTTCCACGGCACTCAGGCGATCTACGAGGCCGCGATCGAGTATGGAGTCGATGTCTGTGTCGACGGGATGTTTGGGGACTATGCTTTTTCGATTCCAGCGGACCCGTTGCTTGTCCAGGCTTTGATGCGTGGAAACATATCGCTGTTTTTGCAGGAGTACCGACGGCGGCGGAAACTACACGATGGCAGTTTGATCAGGTTCCTGCGCGGCCAGATCATCCGGCCCTTGATCCCGGTCTCGATCTTGAAGGCGCGGTATAAAAAGCGGGGGCAGCACTGGTCGCAGCAGTCCCCGCTGAAGCGCGCATGGAAGCAGAGCGACCAACTGGAAGATCTATTGGAGGAAAACGGTTTCAGCGAAATCGTCGGTGTGAACCCGTCGATGTCGCGGGCAATCGCGGACGAAATTCAATATTCCTGGGTTCCGCAATTGGCGGTTCACCAGGACTATGTGGATGGGGATCGCGGCGTCAGGATCAGAAATCCGCTGGCCGATATTGGCTTGTTGCAGGCCCTCTATTGGGCGCCTTATACGGCGTTCGCGTCACCAGACCATGATCGTTCGATGGCGCGCCACGTGGGACGGGACTTACTGCCCCCGAAGATCCTTGCGCGCGATACGAAAGACGAATTCACACCATCCGTATTCCACCGCCTGATGGAGGCGATTGACCAGATTGAAGCGACGCTCAGCGAGACTGTGCCGCTGAGCGACAGCCTATATGATCATGACTGGTTGATCACACGGATGAACGGAATCAAAGAGCGCCAAGAGATAACCAACAAAGACTTCTTTGATATTCTCTTGCCGCACGCAGTGGGCATCTATCTGCGGAATCTCGGTGCTTCGGGTTCTTAAGTCCAGTGCCCGCACGCGCCTTGGATTATGAAACGATCATCATCCCAGTGCGGCCGTTTCCGGTCATAACGTCAACCGGGTTCATGGTCATGTTGCCATAGGTATCGATCATTTCCAGTTGCTGAAGCAGCGGTTTGCTCCAGGCGGATTTAGAGACCTGAATGTCTGTCGAGTTGATTTCGTCTGCACGCATCTCAATGTTCCCACGGATCAGGCCACCCTTCGCAGCAGCTTATATGTTTTCGTCCGTGCTAAATCAATTGCTACCTGCGGTAACTACGGCGTTTCAGGCTGTTTTGCCGCGGAATTATCCTTTTCCATCAACTGGAAAGCACGTTGTTTGCATTTTGCACAACCAGAACGATCAGCCCTGGCGCTTAAACTGAAGCGCCCTCAGAGTCCGCCTCAGAGGTTCCTGACGTCGGTCAGCTTTCCGGTCACAGCCGCTGCCGCTGCCATCGCCGGTGACACCAAATGCGTGCGCCCGCCGGGGCCCTGCCGGCCCATGAAATTCCGGTTCGAGGTCGAGGCACACCGCTCTCCGGCCACCAGTTGATCAGGGTTCATGCCCAAGCACATCGAGCATCCTGCCAGCCGGAAATCAAAGCCGGCCTCTTCCAGTTTGGCCAACAGACCCTCTTCTTCGGCCTGCGCACGGACCAGACCGGACCCGGGCACGATCATGGCGCGCAGTCCATCTTTGACCCGGCGGCCCTCCATAATCTTGGCAACCTCGCGCAGATCTTCGATCCGGCCATTGGTGCACGATCCGATGAAAATCGTGTCGACCGGGATCTCTGACAACGGTGTACCGGGCGTCAGTCCCATGTAATCCAGCGACCGCTCGGCTGCGGCCTTCTTGCCGGGATCGTCAATATCCGCGGGATTCGGCACCACGTCGGTGATCGGCAGGACATCTTCCGGGGACGTGCCCCAGGTGACGACTGGCGCGATATCCTCGCCTTTCAGCGTGACAACTTTGTCGTAGTGGGCGCCCTCGTCGGAATAGAGCGTCTTCCACCAGGCTACTGCCTGATCCCAATGCTCTGGTTTCGGCGCCCGGGGTTTGCCTTTCAGATAGTCGAACGTCGTCTCGTCCGGCGGTACAAGGCCCGCACGGGCGCCGCCCTCGATGGCCATGTTGCAGACAGTCATCCGCCCTTCCATGGTCAGATCTTTGATTGCCTGACCGCAATATTCGATGACATGCCCGGTGCCCCCAGCCGTGCCGGTATGCCCGATGATCGAAAGCGTGATGTCCTTGGCGCTGACACCTGGGGTGACCGAGCCTGTGATCTCCACCTTCATGTTCTTGGATTTTTTCTGCACCAGGGTCTGGGTCGCCATCACGTGCTCGACCTCGGAAGTGCCGATCCCATGCGCCAGGGCCCCGAAGGCGCCATGGGTCGCGGTGTGGCTGTCGCCACAGACAATGGTCATACCCGGCTGGGTCAGTCCGTTTTCCGGCCCGATGATATGGACGATGCCCTGACGGACATCGTCGACATCCCAAAGCTCGACCCCGAACTCTTCACAGTTCTTACGCAACGCCTCGACCTGGATGCGCGATTGCTCTTCCTTGATACCGTCCAGACGGTCTTCCGAGGTGGCAATATTGTGATCGGGCACAGCGATAATCGCCGATGGATCCCGCAGTTTACGTCCGGCATTACGCAGCCCTTCGAATGCCTGAGGGCTGGTCACTTCGTGAATCAGATGCCGGTCGATATACAAAAGACAGGTGCCGTCCTCGGATTCATCGACGACATGGGCGTCCCAAATCTTATCGTACAGGGTTTTGGCGGTCATCGGTTATCTCCTTTTGGGGTACTGGTTCTAGACAGAATGGGCCGAGGCTCATCCCCCTAGAACGGTCCCGAAGTTCTGCGCATAGAACCGCCACGGCAAACGCCGACGGTCCGCCAGGTTCTGGAGAATATAGATGCGCTCGTTCATGACCGCGTTATTTAGCGTCAGAGACGTGTTCGGGCAAGTGTGTGCACACGTTGCCTGCATTCATCGACAAGCAATACTTCGTCGGCTAGACCCTGTGCAGCACGCCAATGGGGAGACCTGATGAAATTTAGCACGGCCAGGGACTTCGCCCGCGCCCGTCCGGATCTGCCCGACGGTGTGGTCGCGATCCTGCTCTGCGAATCCGATCGTCATGCCGATGCCTCGGCGAAACGTCTTGCCGCCCAGGGCGCGTCCGTGATCATTGCCGTAGGGGCGTCGCCGACACTGCCCGATCCGGGATGCGCGTTTCACAGGATCGACCAAGCGCCTAACCCGAAAGAGGTCGTTCAGATCCTGCAGACCCTGCTGACGGCACTGAAGGACCGCTGGGTCATCTGGCTATGGAATTCTGAGTTTTTCGTCTTTCCTTTTGGCGAAGCCCGGTCACTGGCGGATTTAACGGCGTTCCTGGGGGATGAGCGCCGCCCGGCAATCCAGGCCTATACGTTTGATCTCTATGCGAAGCAATTGCCGGCGCCTGCCGAAGACCCGCAACAGGTTCCGATGTATTTCGACCGGATCGGGTACTACGCCTTTCCCGAAGCCGACCGGACATTGCGGTTGCGCGGTGGCCTGGGGTGGCGCTTCGAAGAGTTCACGCCGCCCGATTTGCAACCGATCAGCCGTGCCGTGATGCTGAAACCCGGCGAAGACCTGGTTGTCGGCAAAGACCTGACCTTTGGCGGCGCAGAATATGACAGCGTGAACTGCCCGTGGCACCGCAATCCGACCGCCGCAGTGATGAGCCTGCGCCGCAGCCGCAGGATCATGGCCCATCCGGGATTCCCCTCAGTGGCGCATAAGCTTATGTGGCCGGGGTCAACGCCCTTTGAATGGACGTCTTCGCAATTGCTCGGGCTTGGGATGATCGAACCTGGCCAGTGGTTTTGATCTGAAGCCCGCGGCTGAGGGCGAAGTTGGGCCCAGAACCAAGACCGCCGCTTGTGTCATGCCTACTGAGCGGCAGCCTCAACTTCGGCTTCTTGCGTTTTCTGGTCTTTAGATGCTGCAATCGCCAGGACCTGGGCCAGCATCAGCCCCTCGTTCTGAGTCTCGATACGTATGCCTGATATGCGATTGGCGACTGGAATACGGTCAAAGCGGGTCAGTATTCTCTGCTCTTCCGCGTAATCGAACACGACACGCCACTCGCCGCTGGCGGTCCTGGTGCTAACCTTCACCGTAAGAAACCTGGCACGGTTTGCCGGGCCGACAAGGATAATCTCTTCGACGTCGTGCTCACCCCCCATATCGATCTCGAGCCATTCATGGTCACGGGTCTGGCTGCGATATCCCTGGGATCTGTCATACTCCCCGTTGACGACTAACTTCGATTTGGCTTTCCCGCGGAAGACCGAGCCTGCGCTTGTAGGTTTGTCCAAAAGCAGGTTTCGAGAGGCGATCTCTGCGATTTCCGACGCATTTGGCGAACTGCGCTTTTTGAAAAACGCATTTCCCCAACCTTCCGGCTTGATGATGCTGCGGTAGAGCCCGAAATCCTGCGCATCTAGGTAGTCGATAATCTCCTTAAACGTGCAACCGCCTTGATAGACGCGCTCGTCCGAAACCTCGATATAGATGCCGTCGCAGCGTTGCAGGGTGTGTTCGGCTCCCTTCAGGACTTTCAGGTCAGCGCCTTGCGTGTCGATCGCGATCATATTGACCGGAAAATCGGGATAGTGGCGGGCCAATAGCGTGTCGACCGTGATTGTCTTCACTTCGGTTAGCTCGGTATTCGCCAACCAGGGATAGCGCTCAACTATGCGTCCCGGCGCAAGCAGACTGGACGCCTGGGAAATCGGATCCGGCGACACATAGAATTCGGCGGTTTCGTCATCCACGTCGCTGCAGCAAATTTGTTCGACGTGGAAATCGCCTTGCGGATTGGCGGCGACCTCGTCCTCGATCAGCGGAATGAGGTTGGGAAGCGGCTCGATCAAGATTGCCGGCACGTCCTTGAGCTTGGCGTAAAATTCTACCTCTTGTCCGACGTTGGCGCCGACGTGAACAATACCACGGAACCATTGGACGCCAGACATTTGAGCGTCGAAAAACAAGCTTGCCATTTTCCCGTTCCTTAATCGACAGAACGTGGCAGCCGATCAATCAGGCGCCACGATGTTCACCCCGGATGACTATGGCATCAAGCGGTGAAGTCTCTCTTTATGCGGCAGTGGTATCGCGCGTTTTCCCGCGCTGCTCAATACATTTTGGGTGATGCCCAGACTTCCCATCTTGCAATGCAAAACAGGAAATGTGTCGCCGCGTTTTCGCGAAACGCAAGCGCTCTTAACTTTGTTGTTAGCATCATTAATCCGGGCAAATTTGAACACACTGTCGCCGCTTTTGCCGTCCCTTACGGCCCCCGGAGTAACGGGATCGTACCGAGCAAATTTACACGAAATGCATCCGTCAAGGTGGGATTGACGGGCCTGTGAGAGTGTGTGCCGGGGGGAAGAAATGACTATGAACGTGGTGTCGATCGCGATCGACGACTTGTTTGCGTATGCACAATTCAGAGACAGCTTTGGTGTCCGCATTGAAACGCCAAATCTTGATCGGTTGATGGAGCAATCGGTCAATTTTGAAAATGCATACGCGTCGATTGCAATCTGCGCGCCATCGCGGGCGGCCACCATGTCGGGTAAGACCGCGTGGGAAACCGGCGTCCATGATAATTTCACGCCGCTCTTCGATGTCGTTGACCCGGCGGATACATGGCCGGCCATGATCCGGGAAAATGGCTACTTTGCCACGTCTTCCGGCAAGGTGTTCCATTCCAAGGGTGCCGCGGAATTGGGGGAAATTTACTCTGAAACCATCGAGGCCACGAAAACCACTCTAACCGCTGAACGCGTTCTGACCGAAGGCGGAAAGAAGTGGGCCTATCTAGGGTCAGAGGAAGATTTTAACGACTATGATGTCGCCCAGTTCGGCATAGACTTTCTGGACCGCGCGCCCGAGGACCAGCCATTCCTGCTGACGCTTGGCTTCGACCATCCGCACACCGCCTATCACAATCCCGCACAGTACTTCGATCTTTACCCGATCGATGAAATTCAGGTCCCCGATACCTGGCTGCAGGGTGATCTTTCAGATGCCCCCGCATTCGCACAGCAGTTCGCCTCGCAACCTCGCGGTGGGGAAGCATTCTCGAACCTTGATGAATGGAAAGCCACTGTTCAGGGCTACCTTGCGTCTGTCACGCATATGGACGCGCAGGTCGGGCGGTTTCTGGATGGACTGGCCCAGTCCGAGCATGCACAAGACACGGCAATCATGATCTATTCCGATCATGGATATCAGCTTGGCAACAAGGACCACCCGGTCAAGTTCACGCTTTGGGAGGAATCCGCAAAAGCCCCGCTGATGCTGTATCACCCCGATCTTGAAGGGGGAAAGACCGTCGACACGCCGGTGTCGCTGATGGACATCATGCCGACACTTCTTGAGCTGACGGGCACCCCGGTTCCGGATGGGCTGAATGGCCAGTCGCTCTTAGGTTTCGTCACTGGCGATGGCGAGGACTACCAGGCCAAGCCTGCTCTGACGTCAATGTATGGCAGCTTTGCAATCCGTTCCGGCGATTACAGATACATTCGCTATCAGGATGGCGGCGAAGAGCTTTACAACGTCGTCACTGATCCAGGGCAGAACACCAACCTGGCCGCAGACCCTGCGTTCGCGTCGCTTATTTCGGAAAAACGCACAGAGCTTTTTGAAGCCGCCAGAGAAGCCGGGGCCTTGATCGACCCTGACGTTGCGGTGCTGGTCGGAACCGACGGTAACGATCAAGGCGTCGCACAGCCGGGCAATCAGCAAATCGCGCTTGGCGAAGGAGACGACGTCTACTTCGTCTACGGAAACGATACCGAGATCGTCGAGCTTGCGGGCGAGGGCTATGACACCGTCTACTATGTCGGGTCAGAGACCTACATAATGCCCGACAATGTCGAGCGCTTCTACGCGACGCTTCCCGACAACCGGATCGGCATAATTTCCGTGATCGGGAATGATCAGGACAATGAACTTTATACCGGATTCACACACGGCATCTTCTTTGGTGAAGGCGGAAACGACCAGCTGTTCGGTGGCGGCTGGGTCGCGCACGAGCTTCATGGCGGGACCGGTGATGACACCGTGGTCGGTGCCAAGTTTGCCGATACGCTGTTTGGCGATGAAGGGAATGACAGGCTTAACGGTCTGAACAAAAACGATCAGATCTTTGGTGGGATCGGCGACGACGCCATTTTCGGCGGAAATGATCACGACCTGATAGATGGCGGATCAGGCAACGATATGCTGCACGGAGAAACCGGGACCGATGTGATCTTCGGAGGTGCAGGGGCAGACTTTATCTTCGCAGGATCGGGCGATGACATTGTTGATGCCGGGGCGGACAACGACACTGTCGATAGCGGCCTGGGCCGCGACAGTATCTCTACCGGAGACGGCGATGACGTCATCCATTCCAGCGGCGATGACTTCATTGTCGGCGGCCAAGGCAGCGACAGCTACATAATCGATGAACTGGACGGGCACCGCGTCATTGATGATCAAGGGACGGTGGGGACTGATACTTACGAAATTGCTGGAACAACGCTTGATCAAACCACCATCTATAAGATCGGAACCTCCGTCCATCTCTGGATATCCGACACTCGTTCTATCTGGATCGAAAACGCGACCGATCCTGCGGACCAGTTTGTCTTTACGGATGCGACCGCCTCTCTGCCGGACTTGTTGAACACCGCAATCGTCCAGGATGCTCCAGTTGCCGGATATGGTGATGAGACGCTTTTTGGAACCGGCGGAGACGATCTATTCTTGGGCCTCTATGGAAAGGACAACTACTCTGCAAAGGCCGGCGATGATCAGCTTTACGGTGGCGCTGACGCCGATGTTTTGAATGGCAGCAACGGCGACGATGTTCTTTACGGCGGGGACGGTGACGATAGCCTCTTGGGCGGCAAGGGCACTGACGTGCTATCCGGCGATGCCGGCGCAGATTATCTGAGCGGCAGTTCCGAGAAAGATACCTACATCTACACCTTTGGCGATGGTGACGACATCATCGACGACAAGGGCTTCTCGGATGGCGACCGGTTAGAGATCTCTGGCGCTTCCATCGGTGAAATTCAATCCCAAATGGATGGGCGGGACCTGGTTCTGGATTTCTCCGACGGCGGCAGCATAGTTGTGAAGGACTTCACATCTGATCGTGGGTTCATCGAAGAGATCGTCGTCGAGGGGCAGGTGGCGACTTTCGGAGACGCGCCTGAGCCATCGCCATTGCCCGACAGTCAACCAGGCTCTGGCCAAAACATCATCGGAACAGACGATAATGACCGGCTGACCGGCACGATCTTTAATGACGAGATTTCCGATGGCGCCGGTAAGGACAATCTCTTCGGTTTGGGTGGCGCAGATCTGTTCAAGCTTAGCGCAGACGGTGTTGCGGATACGATTAAGGACTTCGGTTCAGGCGATGTCATCGATCTGTCTCTTTGGGGGGTCACATCATTAAGCGATCTGAGTATTTCCGGTCACGTGAGCGGAAAGGTCACCGTTCGCTTCGGCTCTGAAGTTCTGTCGATCCAGGGCAGCCAGGGCGACCTCAGCGCAGACATGTTTACCTCTGAAAGTTTTGTTTTCATGACCAGCGATCAGGTCGTGGGCACTGACGCCGGGGACAAATTGATCGGGACCGAGGACACCGACATTCTTATCGACGGCGGCGGTGTCGACAATCTGTTCGGGCGTGCTGGGATGGACACTTTTGTCCTTGTGGGTGACGGTGAAGCTGACTCGATCAAAGACTTCGAAGTCGGGGTCGATAATATCGATGTGACCGCCTGGAACCTGGCGAATTTTGGTGACCTGGAGATTTCCGACCACCGGACTGGAAAAGTCACCGTGAGGTTCGGTGATGAGTACGTGGCGCTTACTCTGACCGAAGCCGACCTGAGTGCACGCGATGTGACTGCAGACAGCTTCATGCTCTGAGTGGTTAAGCTGAGTTAAGCGCTGCCGATCTGAGGTCTAGCTTTTCGGAAAACGACCCGTCTTTGAAGTCGGTGGGACCCTCGGCTTAGCCTCTGACATGGCATCTCTAGCAGCCCGGGCTTTCGTCCGGCCGGTTCGGCAGTCCTTCCGGTTAGGCTTCCTCGATCTTTCGTTCTGTCTGATAGACGGACCCGTCATCGTCGATCCATTCGAACGCCATCGTTCCAGCACCAGGAAACACCATCTGAAACTTAAAGTACGGGTTCGCTGAAACGCCCGGGTTCAAATCGAAATCCACGACCTCTTCGCCGTCAAAGCGCGCAACGAAACGGTTGATGATCTTTCGGGGATACATCTCGCCAGTGTCGCGGTCTGGGCGATGGCCGGACTCCATAGGGTGGCTGATCAAGGTCTTGATCGTGATGACGTCACCAGGTTTGGCCTGTTTCGGGACTTTGACTCTGGGTTTAACTCTGCTCATCCCGTTGTCTCCGGGGCGCCGCATCCACCGACGGTGACAATCACCCACTTTTCCGTTTTTGTGAAAGTACCGTCTGCCAGTTTTGCGATGGCCATCAGATCCTGGCTTTGTGCCATACGGATCTTTGTCGAAACCTCTGGTTTGGAAAACTTGCCGAAGCGGAAGGTCACAAGACGGGGGATCGGGTTTCCTGGCGCGATGATCACGATTTCCCTGGCGCCTGGGGCCGATACGGTGATCGGGACGGCAAATCCATTATCGGCAATATCGGCAACGGACATTTCTATTTCGCCGGTGCGAAGCTCTGCGCCCTTCGTGAAATCCTGGATTGCCTGAGCGACCTCTTCATCAGGCGCAGCCTGCGAGGTTTTTGGCAGCGCTGCCGCAGCGGCGGCAGCACCCAAAACCAAAGTTTCGCGTCGCGTCAGATCCATTGGACCCTCCCGCTTCATGGGCGTCATCTTCTGAACTGTACGGTGAAAATACCCGTTTGGGCGAAACCAGACAACTGGCGCACCAGATTGTTACCTTGGTCCAGAAGTCGCTTGCAGGTGCGGAAAGGGCCAGCGCCTTTGGGGCGCTGGCCTCTTGGTTAGATCAGGGCAAGGATTTCAGGCTGCGTCAGGTTCGAGCCATCCGAGAATTCATAGCTTTCGATACCGGCACCGTCGTTTTCGACATCGATATGCTGAGACTGCCCATTATCATTGGTCCACGAAATCCGCAGCCGGTCGGTGATCCAGCTGGCATTGACCAATTCGAAAGTGACATCGGCCAAGGCAACGTCTTCAAAGACCACGCGATCGTCGCCGCTGGTTTCGCCGTAGATCATGCGGCTACCATCACCTTGGGCGACTAGGTAGGTATCGTCGCCATCGCCGCCGCGCATGTACAGCGAGCCCTTCAGTTCATCATTTCCGCCAAGGCCTGAAAGGATCCTGATATTGCTGCCGCCATGCAACTGATCGTCGTCTTCGCCGCCGCGAACCTCGACGACACCTGCGGCCCAGTTCGCACCGGCGTAAACGCTGCTGAGCGCCGAGCCATCTGCGAACTCGTAGCTTTCGATGCCTGAACCATCGTTTTCAACATCGATATGCTGCTCTGATCCATTGCTGTTGGTCCATGAAATACGCAGCCGGTCAGTGACCCACGCGGCATCCACGAATTCAAAGCTGACATCGGCCAGATTGATGTCTTCAAAGACAATCTGATCTTCGCCGCTGGTTTCGCCATAAATCAGGCGGCTGCTGTCTCCTTGTGCAACGCGATAGGTGTCATCGCCATGACCGCCGCGCAGGAAGAGTGCACCTTTCAGATCGTCATCCCCGCTATAGCCGGAAAGGATACGTATCGAGCCACTGGCATGGAGTTGGTCATCGCCCGAGCTGCCGCGACCTTCGACAAACCCCTGGCCCCAATTGTCCGATGCATAGATACTGCTAAGCGCCGATCCGTCCGCAAACTCATAGCTTTCGATTCCGGCGCCGTCCTCTTCGATATCGATATGCTGCGCCGTGCCATCATCATTGGTCCAGGAAATACGCAGCCGATCGGTGATCCAACCGACATTGACCAACTCGAAACTGACATCGCCCAGATCGATATCTTCGAAGATTAGCCGATCGATGCCGCTTGTCTCGCCATAGATCAGCCTGCTGGCATCCCCTTGTGCGACCCGGTAGATGTCATTCCCGCCGCCGCCGCGGAGGTACTCGGCGCCCTTGAGATCATCATTTCCGCCGGCACCGGATGCTACAAAGACATTGCTGCCGGTGTGGATGATGTCGTCGCCGGTTCCGCCCCGGACCTCAAACGTGCCCGGCGCCCAGTTGGCACGCGTTTGCACCGCGCTGAGGGCCGAACCATCAGCGAACTGATAGCTTTCGATGCCTGTCCCATCATTTTCGACATCTATGTGCTGCGATGTTCCGTCGTCATTGGTCCAGGAAATCCGCAACCGGTCCGTAATCCAGCTGCTGTCGACTAGTTCGAAGTCGACATCTGCGAGCGCGATATCCTCGAAAACCACCCGGTCATCGCCACTGGTTTCGCTGTAGATCATGCGGCTGGAATCACCTTGGGCGATCCGGTAGGTATCATCGCCGCTGCCGCCTCGCAGGTAGAGCGCTCCTTTCAGGTCATCATCGCCGCCGTGGCCTGAGATGATCCGGACTTGGCCATTGGTGTGAATCTGTTCACTTTCCGTGGTTCCAACCGCTTCGAAGTAGCTGCCCCGGTTTTGAATCGGACCGTTCAGCGTCGAACCATCTGCGAATTCATATGTTTCGATCACCCGGCCACGATCTGCGATACGAACTGAACCGCTTTCATTCCCCTCGGTCCAGTTCATCAGCAGATCCCCGGCATCGAATGCGAACCTCACATCTGACAAGTCGAGGTCCGAGAACACCACGCGATCATCTGTGCCGCTGCTGGCAGTCTCTCCACCAGCCGCGCCGAAGTGAACGTTTCCGCCCGCCTTGCCGTATATGTAGGTGTCGTTTCCTTCACCGCCGGATCCGTACTGGACGCCGCCGGGACCGCCAGCGCCAAGATCTATGAGATCATCGCCAGCGCCGCCATAGGCAATGTCGATACCCTCCCCGCCATCGATCGTGTCTTTGCCGCCGCCGCCGGAAATCGAGTCGTCACCGCCCAAGCCCAATATCGATTCTGCTGCGTGGGACCCGACCAGCGAGTTTGCCTCTTCATCGCCCAAAAGCTCTAACGGCGGCGCAACCGACTGGCTGTCGCCTTCGGCATCAGCCAAGATCACAACCTCGACCGGTTCCAGGGCCCGGTCGAAGACAGCTACATTCGAGATTTCACCTTCGAAAAAGTCGCGCAAGTTATCTTCATCTTGCCAACGGCTGCGGGTCGAGGTGCCGAGGAACGTGCTTTCCATGTTGCCAAGCATGCCAGCGGGGAAGCCGTCATCGGCATCGACCATCTCGCCGTCGATGAACAAAGCCACGGTGTTCTCTGTGAATGTGAATGCAACGTGGTGTTCTTTGCCGGCCTCGATCTCACGGCCCCAATCGACGAGGTATCTGCTTTCGTTTTCGCTTTGGAACCGAACTTTCAACCTGCCATTGCCGGTCAGGTAGATCGACAGATGGCCGCCGTCTTTGAACCCGCTATGGTCCTTCGACAACAGGGCCTGATCGCTACCGCGCGACGGATCAACCGCCGTGAAGCTGAACGCCCAGGTGCCTTCCGAAAGCTCTTGCTGGCTTGTGTGTGGAATTTCGATGCCGTCATCTACGCCGTCGAAGGTGCCGCCATCGGATTCCGCAACCACGATGACCGAGGGTAGGTTGGCAATCGAAGATGCGAACGTGACATCGCCATTTGCCAGGAACGGGTTCGATGAATAGGCCTCTGGATCACTGCCCAGCGGATCGCCTTCGATGTCGCGGGTATCATATCCGAAGATCTCGGTTCCGTCCGGTGCGACCGACCGTTTGGTAGTTCCGGTCGGCGCGACGGCCTCCTGCAATTGATCTACGGTGTGAACGATGCCCGGGGCGGGTCCCGCGTCGACGATGATATCGTCTTCATCGACCAAATCGCCGTGAACGACGACATAGCCTAAGATGTCTTCGTCGTGGGCGCCGCCGTTTTTGCCTTGTTGCGAGTAGACGGTGATCACCGACACCGCATCGTCCATCCGGCCGTCGTTATCGGTATCGATGGCCTTGTAAGTGACATCCAGGATGTTGGCGGTGTGGCCGATCACCGAGATCGTATCCACGCCGGCCTCGTAGTCTGCGATGATGTCGATGCCGAACAAGTCGACCCAGTGATCGTGGATACGCTTGTTCTCTCCGGCGACGCCATGCCAATGGATATGGCGGTCATCACCGACATGTTTCAGGATGATGTCCTTCTTGGCATTGATCAACGGTTGGATTAGGAACGTGTCAGCGCCTTCACCGCCAACCAGCACATCATCTGCAGCGAAGGGATGATCAACCCAATCCACCAGTTTCAGGTACTCTGGATCAATCGAAGGATCAGGATAGGGCCGCGATGGCTCGCCGAGTACAAGTTGTCCGGCGCGTTGTTCGCCTGCGTCTGACCGCGCAATCAACAGGTCATCGCCTGCGCCGCCGATCACCAGGTCACTGCCGCGGCCACCATCCAGCGTGTCATTGCCGGATCCGCCGTCGATCGAGTCGTCGCCGTAACCACCTTTGATCGAATCGTGACCCGAGCCGCCGTCCAACGTGTCGTTGCCGGCCCCGCCATCGATGATGTCGTTCCCGCCAGCGCCGTCGAACGTGTCATCCGCAGCGACCAGCGGCTGCGGACCAGATGGATTGGTCAGGGCAGAGCCTGGACCAAATGTCATCAGCTCGTTGATCTCGGCACGCGTCAGGACGTCGTCCGGTGTGAAGCCGCCCCAGACGCCAAACTCGGCGATTGCGCCGTCGAAGGCGCGCTGCAGTTTGCTGTCGGTCGTCGCGAAGACTTGCGCCGTGTCATTGGCTTCGGCGCGGTAGCTGTCAGCCCCCAGAACCCAGGGTTCTTCGTTCTGGATCAGGTAGGCTTCCGTCATGTCGCGAGGCGTCGCGACATTTCCCTCGACCTTTTTCCACGCCGAGGCATTGATGGCGACACCGTTCAGATAGACCATGATGCCGTCTGCTGCGAAGTTCACGGCAACATGATGCCAATCACCTTCGGTTAGGATCGGGTTCTTCGTCTCCCAAGCATTGTTACCCCAACGCCCGTCACCCATAGCGAAGCGCAGGAACAAGCCACCATCATCATTGTGGCCAAGGCGGAAATGTCCGCCTTTGTCGGTCCCGTATTCATCCTTGGACAAGAATGTCCGGTCCCTCGACAAGTCATCGGGCCGGAACCACATGGCAATGGTGCCTTGCGTAATGTTGATGGACTTGTCGTGCTTAGCAAAAGCGAATTCATCCGTGCCGTTGAACTCGATCGCGTTCTCGGTCGCGCCATCCGGGCCAGTGGTGATTGCATCGGTTCGCAGCAGCGCCTGGTTTTCATACTGCGTATAGGTTTTGACGGATGGTCCACCGCGCGCGTCTTCGTACGCGCCATCTGGTGTGCCGTCTTCCCGGAAATCATAGAATGCCAATGCGCCCGGCAGACCAGACGGTTCTGCTGCTGGCGTCGGCCCCATCACATCCGCGCCTGATGTGCCGGTTTCATCGACCCCGGTTCCGGCGACGACCTCCAGCGGCTCAAATTGCCCTCGGGTCAATTCCGGTGCTGGATCAGCGGGATCGCCAAAAACCAACCCATTGGCTGAGGCATCTGCGTAGTAAGGATTGTCGATATAGTCTTCCGGACTGCCTGTTATGGGTCCAAGATTGCCGTTTGAATCGCGAGTGTCGTACCCGTAAACTGTCTGGCCGTTGACTGTTGTGACTTTTGTGTCGCCGAACGGGAAGATGGCTTCTTCGATATCGACATAGTTTTCGATAATTCCGTACGTGACGTTGGAATTGGTGATGATGTCTTCTTCATAGACGATATCGCCGAAGACAATAATCTGACCAAGGTAGTCCTGGGTGTGCGCGCCGCCGCCGCCGTGTTGTTTGGAAAGAACGGTAACGATGGACTCATCGTCGCCATCGCCGTCCAGATCACGATATTCGATCGTGTGAACCGTCGCGGTGTGACCGATAACGGCGATCTGGTCGTCGGCTTTAACGTAATCGCCGATCACTTCGATCCCGAAAGCGTCGGTCCAGTGGTCATGAAGTTCGTTGTTTTCACCTGCAACACCAGCCCAGTTGATCGATCCGTCACTGCGGGTGTGCTTCTGGATAATCTCTAGTTTTCCGTTCAGCAGTGGCTCGATGAGGAACGTATCGCGCCCGTCGCCGCCGAACATGATATCGTCACCGATAAGCGGTTGGTCTTCATAGCCCTTGAGTTTCTGCCGGGCGTTGTTGACCTCGCCATCTGGGTCGCCACGCGTTGGGGCGCCAATGGCCAGCTGACCAATGCGTTGTTCACCGACATCTGACCGGCTGATAAGCAGATCATCGCCCTTGCCGCCGATCAGAAGATCTGAGCCGCGGCCCCCATCCAAGACGTCGTCGCCGTCCCCGCCTTCCAGCCTGTCGTCGCCATAACCGCCATAGATTTCATCGTCGCCGGCAAGTCCGTCCAGCGTCTCGTCAGCGCCGCCGCCTTCAATCTTGTCGATACCGTTTGTACCGACATCTGTTGTCGCGATGTCCAACGCGTCTTCGATGAAATAGGACGGATGGTAATCCGCCACGGGAACCAATGGCACACCCGCCGGAGGGTTGGTGAAATCTGCAGGTGACTGATAGAAAGCGCTGCCGTCGACCGTCAGGCCGTCAATTTCGAGCGACAAGGCCTGACGCCCACTGGCATCGAAATAAAGGATCTCGATTTCGTAAAGTCCACCGGCAAAGTCGGCGACCCGGCCGGTCTCATCCGCCCCGCGCACTCCGGCGAACTCGGTGAAATCCACCCCGCCGATTTTCATGGCAAAGCCGTCATCCGAGGTGACTGCAATTTCGTGCACGCCTTCGGGTATATAAATGTATCCGTTCAGCTTGATGCCGCTGGGACCCATCTCGAACACATTGCCCGGCACCCCTTGAATCGATGCAGCATCGTCGCCGAGAAACTCGCCAACGGTGGTCTGGCTGGAATTGCCGGAATAATTGACCTGGGTGGACGTGAAGGTGCTGACGGGCGGATTGTTTGCGATGATATCTTCCAACGTGGATATGTTTCCGATCCAACTGTTGGTGATGTAGACCTCGCCGGCCAATCCTGTGCCCTGCGACGGGACGTCAGTCACCGAAGATGCGGCTACTGCCGGTGTCATCCCCGATGGTGTGTTCACGTTAGTCGCGTCAAACAGTGGGTTATAACTGTTCATATCTTGCCTTCCCCGAATGGCCCACAAAGTATTCAACCCGTGCGGCCAGATTGCCCAAGTCACGCGTCAGTTCTGGTAAATTGTGCGAACCGATTATTTGGCCGATGAACGTCTCCGGCCTGTAGATTGAACTCCCCTCAATTCCAAACATTAGCAATCTATGCGCGAAATCCTAGCAGAAATTTAATCTTCTGCGAGAATCTTACGGGATTACTAACGTCGAAGCCTCTTGCTCTGAGTCGGTATGGTGATTCCTCGGCAAAAATGTGGCAGAGACCTGCCTAATTTAAAAAAACCCTTTGCAAAATGCTAATTTTTACAAGGATTTATCATGGTTTTACTTCGAAAGGGGCTGTCGCATTTTGCAATCCAAGCTTTAGCGATTTTGCCATGAATTCGCCCGCTTGTTTGGCTTGCCCCGCCACGCCAGCCGAAAATCTCATCCAATCAATTGGTTGCAGCCGCCCGATTGGACCGACCGACCAGTCTTCGCTTATCCAACAGAGAGTTGGGTGAGCCGAGAAGTGCTGTGATTGACTGATGTCATTGGACAGGACCGACACACCGATCATCTGTGTATCCGCGTTGACCGATAGGTTGTGACGGAAGCTTACGCTCAATGATTCATCGGCGCCGTGGCGCGCCATGCGTGATGCACGTTATCGCAAGCCTACGAGTAACCTGAAGACCTGGGCATGTCGCCGTCTGCATTCACAACTTGAACGGCAACTCGATCAAGTGACCTTCGATATGCCCGGTGTTTCTGGCCACCTGAACGACATCGCCGGGGCCTGCGTCGACAGAGACCAGTGCGAAGCCGATCATCCTTTGCAGACGATACGACCAGGCTTTGTTTGTCATCTGGCCAATGACCTTGCCGTCCTTATGAATGTCGAGCCAGATGGATTGATCTTCATTTTCCTCGTCACCCTTCAAAATGATACCAAGCTGATGTCGCCTGATGCCCTGCGCCTTGATCCTGCGGAGGGCGGTCACGCCGATCACATCATCGCTTACATCAAGATCAACGAACCTCTCCATGCGGACCTCGAACGGATTGGTGTTGTCATCGGTGTCGGTGCCGTAATTCAGAAGGCCACTTTCGGTGCGCTCGGACGGGTTGGGGTAACCTGGGCCAATATCGAACGGTTTGCCCGCTTCTTTGACGATCTGCCAAAGATGATCGCCCTTAGTGCCGTCCCGCAGGAACAGCTCGAACCCGCCCTGCTTGGACCAGCCCGCACGCACCAGCTTGATCGGAATGCCTTCGACCTGGGCGTCCTTGAACCAGAAGTACCGCAGATCACGCACCCAATCCCCGAAGATCGAGGCGACGACATCCTCGGCCTTTGGGCCTTGTATTGCTAAGGGAGAGACATCAGGTTCGCTAACCTCGACATTCAGTCCACGCTCACCCGCGACACACCGTGCCCAGAACCAGATGTCGGAGTTCCCAATCGACAGCCAGTAGCAATCCTCTGATACCTTCATCGCGATAGGGTCATTGAGCAGAACGCCGCGGTGATCGCAGACCGCGACATATTTGCCCTGGCCGACGGCCTGGCCGGACAAATCGCGCACGCAAAGTATTTGCGCCAGTTTCCCTGCATCTGGTCCTTCCAACTGGACCTGGCGTTGCACCGCGACGTCCCACATGGAAACGCCGTTGATCAGCCGCCAATATTCCGCTTCCCGGTCGCCAAAGCCGCGCGGGATCAGCATATTGTTATAGGTCAGAAGAGCCTCGGCCCCTTCGTCGATTGTGGACTGATAGAAAGGCGATTTTCTCAGTCGCCCTGCAGATACGATTTCAGCCATGTGCCAAATCCTGTTTCACTGCTGATTACAAAGAATAAATTCCGCCAAATTATGGGTTTTGGTTTCAGTGTTTATCAATCGGTTGCGGGAACGCGCGCCACACGTTTTCACCATTCGAAATGATCGGAAGCCTGGTGCCGTTACTGACCTCGCCCAAAACACTTAACGGCGACATACGGCTGAATGATGCTCATGATCAGATATTGCGTCCCAGCATTAGTTCAGTGATCGCGGATGAAGCATAGTCGAAGAATGCGTGGACGCGGGCGCTGCGACGAACATCGGGGTGGGCCAGCAGCCAAAGGTCCCAGGTGAAGTCATCAGCAGGTTCATGAAGACGTACAAGATCCTCCTGTCCCTCGCCAAGATAACATGGCAGCGCCCCGACGCCGAGACCTGAGCGGACCATATCGAATGCACCCATCACCGTGTTGACGATTGTAACCGGTGCATCTTCGGGCTTTCGCGCGCGTGTCATCTGGCTCATCGGTGAACGATAGAGATCATCGTCCAGAGCCACCCACCGCTGCTCGGTCGGTGGAAGCTTAAGATCGAGATAGTCCTTTGCAGCATAAATCGCGCACGTAACTGGCTGAAGCTTGCGCCCGACCCAGTGTTCGGGTGGGTTTCGGGTTGGCCTCAACGCAATGTCCGCATCCCGTTGCATCAGGTCGAGCGAGCGAGCGTCTGAAATCAGCCGGAGTTTGACATCCTCGTGTTCCCGCTGGAAGGCCAGGAAGACGGGTGTCAGATAGTAGAGCAGAGAGTCCGTTGTCGTGACGGTCAGTTCACCTTCAAGCCGCAGGTCCTGACCGGCCAAAGCCATTTCGATACTGTTCATGCCATCGCAAAGAACGATGGCACGTTGATAGAACATCTCGCCAGCCGGGGTCATCACGTAGCCGTGGCTTTGCCGTTCGAACAGCCGAACTCCAAGCCGTTCCTCGACCCCCTCCACCCGGCGGTACACGGTCGAATGGTTCACACCCATCGTTCGCGCGGCCCCCGCGAGGCTGCCAGCCTCGCACACGGACAGAATGAACGGCACATCGCTCCAATCGAGTTTCTGTAGGCTTGGAACTCTCTGTGCTTTCATGCAAACCTCGCTTGCATTCATTAGGAATTTTCTTGCGCAGATTAGATGCCATCTTCTGTCCAAGCAACAACTTGGGAGTGCGATATGCCCAGCAAGATGAACCTGCCACAGCGGACCGGCCCGAAACCCGACACAACAAACAGCCTGCCCCATTCGCAGGTAACTCAACACGGGCCAGATGCGGTGATCGACAGATTGCACACTTGGTGTTTTTCCCTGCCCAATGTGAACGAGGAAGACAGTGGCATTTCTGTCCCCGGGTCGCGCGCATTGATCCTTCGCGATGCCGTGCAAGGAAACCCCGCCGGTTTCATGATCGGGCGAGAGTTCGCGCACATCCACCCGAAACCAGACAATGGCAGCATGCACTTGGTTCTATCTGCCGAGGACGCACGTGAGATGATCGCAAAGGGCTGGGGCGAGAACCACTATCTGGTCGATCAAGGCAAGTGGGCTGAGGGCCTGGTAATGGTGTTCTCGCCGCGCGATGAGGACGAGCTAGAGGCCATCAAAACCATCGTCACACGCTCGTACGAATTTGCGACCGGCACCAACCTGACCGCCTGACACCCGTCCAATCGGAACCAAGGTTTCGTCGAACGTGCGCACTGCCGCGCGACGGTTCCGTTCGCCCACTGGCAAGCCCAGGCAAGACAACTCAAACCACAGGAGACCATGATGAAGACGCTTAAGACGTTGGTTGTTGCAACGCTTGGCGCGGCCTTATCCACGCAATCCATAGCGGCCGATATCGAAACCCGTTCTTTAGAAGAGCTTTATGAGGCAGCCCTGGCAGAGGGCGGCGAGTTCGTCCTCCGCGCTGGCGGTGATAAGCCGGATCAGATCGACTACTACCTCGACATGTTCAAAGCGCGATTTCCTGAGATCAACGTCACCCATAGTGTTGATGTCAGCATCAATCACGCCCCGCGGTTCGACAATGCACGTGCGGCTGGCGGCAAGACAAACATACCGGATGTGATCCAGTTCCAGACGCTTCACGACTTCAACTACTACGCCGAGAATGATCTGCTGGAGGTCTACCGTCCCAAAAACTGGGAGAAGGTGTTCCCGGATCACAAAGACCCGCATGGGCGATGGACCGGCCTCTATGGCGTGACGTTCACCAATTACGTCAACCTGGATCTGATCGAAGGCGAGGCCCCACGCGATGCCATGGACTATCTGGACCCGGCGCTGAAAGGGAAAGTGATCCTGACTTATCCGCATGATGACGATGCCGTGCTCTACCAGTTCTGGAATCTGAAGGAGGCTTATGGCTGGGAGTACCTGGAGCAGTTGGTCGCCACAGAACCCACTTGGGTGCGCGGCACTGCCATGCCCTATGTTGCCATCAACAACGGCTGGTACGCGGCGAGCTTTACAACCTTCTGGGCGTTCGAGCCCTTTCCAGGCATGAATACCGAGTTCCTGTTCCCAGAGGAGGACTACTTCCTGACCTGGTATCAGACCGGCGCGATTCCGAAGCAGGCGAAGAACAAGGCGGCGGCGAAGCTGTATCTCAACTGGATGTTGTCTGAGGAGTTCCAGGGCAAGTGGCTGCAGTTTCCGGTTCGCATGGACATCGAAGCACCGGGCGGCACCAAATCAGTCCTCCACCACAACACGTCCCCGGGCGACTTCCACCGCTGGATGCTGAAACGCGATCTGGTCGAAAGATTCCGGATGCAGATGCTGCAGTTGATTGGCCCTGTCCACGGGCCAACGCCGGTCGAGATCGACTACAGCATCAAACCATAAAGCCGCATGGCAGCGAGGACGGAGTGTCATTCGACGCTTCGTTCTCCATCTCGATCCCGGCGTCACAAACTCCTACGTATGCAAACTCCAGCGCGGATCAGCACATCGCATTCCATCGTTTTCCGCCGACGCATTGAAAGACTGACGATGGTGGCGAAAGTCCCATGCTGCCACGCTCGAATAATTATGTTTTGAAGCAACGGCTTAAGAAATTCTGGTAGGCCCAGAGGGACTCGAACCCCCAACCAAACCGTTATGAGCGGTCTGCTCTAACCAATTGAGCTATGGGCCCACCGAGCGAACCGCATACGACGGCGGCGCGGATGGGTCAATGCGATGCCGCATGGTGGTCGATTAGGGGCGCGACTTCGGCGGGCGACACAAGAAGACTTCTGGCAGTTTTGCGGAATGCGCCTTTGACGACATGCGTGACGACTTTTTTCGCTTAATTGTTCGCTAATGCGATTTAGGACGACTTTCAGTTGTACGCATTTTAATGGAGCCTAGCGCGCGACGCCGGGTCAAAACGCGCAGTGCGGATTCGCATTAAATCGACCGGTTCAACTTGCCCAGACGTCTGCTGTTCCCTTGTCTTGGGCAATCTGTTAGGTGGCCCCTGAACCGCTGTCGTGGAAGAATGACCCCATGAAGAACCGCCTGACCTATGCCGACGCTGGTGTCGATATCGACGCCGGCAATGCGCTTGTTGACCGGATCAAACCCCTGGCGGCCAGCACGGACCGGCCAGGTGTCGCCAGCGGTTTAGGCGGGTTCGGCGGGCTCTTCGATCTGAAGGCGGCGGGGTATTCCGATCCGGTCTTGGTCGCGGCGACCGATGGGGTTGGCACCAAGCTGCGCATCGCCATCGATACCGGGCACGTGGACACGGTGGGCATCGATCTGGTCGCAATGTGCGTCAATGATCTGGTCTGCCAAGGGGCCGAGCCCTTGTTCTTTCTGGACTACTTCGCCACTGGCAAGCTGTCGGTCGATCATGCAGCCCAAGTGGTCGAGGGGATCGCCGAAGGCTGCCGCCAGGCGAACTGCGCCCTGATCGGTGGCGAGACCGCCGAGATGCCGGGCATGTATGCCGATGGCGATTTTGATCTGGCAGGCTTTGCCGTCGGTGCGATGGAGCGGGGCCAGGCCCTACCCACCGGCATCGTTCCTGGGGACGTGATCCTTGGGCTGGGCTCGAACGGTGTGCACTCGAACGGCTATTCCCTGGTGCGCCGGATCGTGGCCGATCATGGCCTGGACTGGGGTTCGCCCGCGCCCTTTGGGGATGGCACGTTGGGGCAGGCCCTGCTTGCGCCGACCCGGATCTATATCCCGGCCTGCATGGCCCTGATCCGCGCGGGCCTTGTCCGCGGTTTTGCCCACATCACTGGCGGAGGTCTGACGGAAAATCTGCCCCGTGCTCTGCCCGATGATGTCGCCGTTACCGTGAACCTGGATGCCTGGGACCTGCCGCCGGTTTTCCAGTGGCTGATCGCGCAATCGGGTCTGGATCAGGCCGAGGCGTTGAAGACCTTCAACTGCGGCATCGGTATGGCGGTGATCGCCAAGGGCGACTTCTATCAGGATGCTCAGCGGATCTTGGAAGAGGCGGGGGAGACCGTGCACCATCTGGGTGTCATCGGCGTTCTTGACGACGATGGTCCGGGCCTGACCTTCACGGGATCGCTGATGTGAGCGGGCCGGAACGCCATCGCATCGGGATCCTGATCTCGGGTGGTGGATCGAACATGGTCGCGCTGGTGAAGGCCATGCAGTCGGGCGATGTTCCGGCAGAGCCTGCGATTGTGATTTCCAACAATGCGGATGCAGGTGGCCTTCAGAAGGCAGAGGCGATGGACGTGCCCACAGCCGTGATCGATCACCGTCCGTTCAAAGGGGACCGGCCCGCATTCGAAGCTGAACTGCTCAGTGCCTTAGAGGATGCCGTGGTGACACTTGTTTGCCAAGCCGGGTTCATGCGTATCTTTACGCCGGGTTTTACGGATCGGTGGATCGGCCGGTCGTTGAACATTCACCCCTCTTTGTTGCCGCTATATCCGGGGCTGCACACCCATGCGCGTGCGCTGGCGGATGGTGTCGCCGTCCATGGCTGCACGGTACACGAGGTGACGGCGGATCTGGATGCGGGGCCAATTCTGGGGCAGGCGGTGGTGCCGGTGCTGGGGGGCGATACGCCTGAAACCTTAGCCGCCCGGGTTCTGGTCCAGGAACACAGGCTTTATCCGGCAGTCCTGAAGGCCTTTGTCGAGGACCGGGATCAGGCAAGGCAAACGCCGATCGCGTTGTTTGGTCAGTGATGGCCGGATCGCCAGTCTCTTCCATCCGCAACTTGGGGCCGCGGTCTGAGGAGGCATTTGCCAAGGCAGGATTGCACACCGCTGAAGAGGTGCGTGCCCTTGGCCCGGACGAGGCGTATCGCCGTCTGATTGCTGCAGGCACCCGTCCGCATTTTATTGGCTTCTATTCTTTGGTGATGGGATTGCAGGGGCGGCCTTGGAACGATCTGGACGCCAAGGAAAAGGTTGAACTTCGGCATCGGTTCGACGCGCTGGTCGCCAGCGCGAAAGATGTAAATGCGCTGGAGCGCGACCTTGATGCACTTGGCGTTGTCGTCAAACGCTGAAGCGATTTTTGCGGTTTGGGTGCCGCCTAACCTCGCCCTTTAAGCATGTTTTAACTTTCCCGCGGAAGACTAACGTCGAAACTTGAACTGGAATGAAGGTGTTCCGGTTCCGGTGATGTCGAATGTTCGCCGTCCAGTAACTTTACTGTTTGGTTTGCTTGAGAGAGATCAGTGCAACAATTTCCAAACTTCGATTTATACGCCACGCTGTATTTGTCCCACGATGCCACCCGGGAAGATGTGCGCGCGCATTACATAAAAATCATGCGCGGCAACCATATGGACCATCCGGACTTCATTGCCAGGATCAAGCAACAGTATCCCGCGCAACCAGAAGAAACCGACTTGGAATACCGTGAACGGATCAACGAGATTGCCAAATGGTTGGTTCAAAGATTCAATCTTGCGTATGAAGTTCTCTATGATCCTGCGCAGCGCAAGGCGTATGATCGGCACCTTTCGCGTTCCGAGGAACCGCAGAAAATCTCTGTACCAACCGGGCCTGAAACGCCCTGCATGCAATCGAGCTCGGGCGCGCCAGGGCGTCACTTTTTCAAGCGAAGATCGCGGGCTGAGAAACAGTTTCGGCCGACTTGGTCAGAATCCAGTTCCGGGCGTGAAAAGTACTGCTTCTGGAAGCAAGCGGCGAGATCTGGTGAACCTGCATAGTGAGCCCCCAACATTGTAAGAGCCTCTGATCCCGACGGTGCATCCATGTGCGGGCGGAGTATCTCTGTGGTTCGCGCACGCCTAAACCATTGATTCTGATGCGTTCAGCGGCGTTTGCGTGGAATGGGCGGTCGAGCCATAGCTGAATCATAACCGCGGCCGCAGGATCGCCAGTGGATGGGCGCGCAGCGACAGGCGCAGCGCGCGGTAATCCTCGACCACGTCTTCGCCCAATGTTGCGGGGGGCAGGGCAGGGCTGGGCTCATCCAACCCTTCGCCATCGGTGAACAGCGGCAGCGGCTTGTCCCCGGTCAGGCCACGCGCATCCCACAGCGCTTCGCGGCGGGATAGTCCCTTGATGCCGGAATGGGCGAACGCATCCGCCTCGGCCAGTTTTTCCACCGCCCGGCGGTTGACCCCGGCCCGGCGCCAGAGACTTTCGATATCCGGGTAGCCGTTGCCGCGCGCGGCGGCGATCCAATGGCCGTCCTCTTCCTTCAGGCCCTTGATCTGGCGGAACCCAAGGCGCAGGGCCAGGCCGCCCTTGGTGTCGGCCTCGAGCGTGTTGTCCCAATAGCTGGCGTTGATGCAGACCGGGCGCACGGTGACGCCGTGTTCGCGGGCGTCGCGCACGATTTGGGCCGGGGCATAGAAGCCCATGGGTTGGGAGTTCAGAAGCGAACAAGCAAACACCGCCGGGTGGTGCTTCTTCAGCCAGGCAGAGGCATAGACCAGCAGGGCGAAGCTGGCGGCGTGGGATTCCGGGAAGCCGTATTCGCCGAAGCCTTCGATCTGGGAGAAGCAGCGTTCGGCGAACTCCGGATCATAGCCCCGGTCGGTCATGCCGTTGATGAAGCGGTCGCGGAAACTGCCTATCGTGCCGGTCTTGCGGAAGGTGGCGAGCGAGCGTCTGAGTTGATCGGCTTCTTCCGCCGTGAATCCTGCCGCCACGATGGCGATGCGCATGGCCTGTTCCTGGAACAAGGGCACGCCCAGGGTTTTGCCCAGGACCTCGCCCAGTTCGTCCGAGGGGAAGGTGACCTCTTCTTCGCCTTTGCGGCGACGGATATAGGGGTGGACCATGTCGCCCTGGATCGGGCCGGGGCGGATGATGGCGACCTCGATCACCAGGTCGTAGAAATTGCGGGGCCGCATGCGGGGCAGGAAGTTCATCTGGGCGCGGGATTCGACCTGGAAGACGCCGAGCGAGTCCGCATCGCAGAGCATGTCGTAGACCTCGGGGCATTCCGGCGGCAGGCTTGCCAGCGTGTAGCGGGTGCCGAGGTGGCCCGCGATCAGGTCGAACGCCTTGCGGATGCAGGTGAGCATGCCCAGCGCAAGGACGTCGACCTTCAGGATGCCCAGCGCATCGATGTCATCCTTGTCCCATTCGATGACCGTGCGGTCCTCCATCGCCGCGTTCTCGATAGGGCAAAGCTCGTCCAGGCGGCCCGCCGTGATCACGAAGCCGCCCACATGTTGGGAAAGGTGGCGGGGGAAACCGATGATCTGCT
>JBCCHJ010000041.1:0-50826 GCA_039028795.1 Pseudomonadota bacterium | reverse complement strand
TGATCTTCCAGAGAGAACTCGTAGAACAACGCACCTTGTGCTTCCTGCCTCGGACCCATCATTGGTGTAACCCTCCCGTTCCGATGGGAAGACTGAATCAGGCGTCAGGCAGCCATGCAACCCGAGTTTTTCAACGGAATCTGTCAGGATCGGACATTGATCCCATCGGTTCGTCGCTAACGTCGACAACATTCGCAGAGACGGTACGTCTCTCTATAATGTCACTCTTTCTACCGCGTGTCTTTTAGCCTCCCTCAGCTCCACTACTTTGTCTCCGTTTAAGAAGGCTGAACCTTTTTCAAGTGCGGTGCGGAGCTTCCGATCTCTCAGCCGGTTAATGCAGAGGCAATCAAGGACCTTGAGACAGATTTGGGTGTGTGCTTTTCACGCGGCGTCCCGTGGACCAGCCATGGCCACGTGTTTCTGCGCCTCGCAAAGACGGCGCTGTCCGGCGTCTCTGACGCTCGCCAAGCCGTCAGCAACGATCTCGGCGAAGAACGCTTGATCATGCAAACTGTCGATGAAATCAAAGAGGCAACCTCGGGCCTGCTCCGCGCATCGTCGCGCAAAGCCGCCGCAGTTTCCGGACCCGGGCAGTCGAGACTGTCCGCAGCCTCGTTGCCATCGGCGCGGGTGTCGCATTGTTGCCGGAACTGGTCTATCGTCGCTAGCCACTAAAGGGTGATTGCATTGTCAGCCGGGATATCGCGGGCCAATCACCGGATCATCCGGGCTTGCGCCGTCCGGCAGTGCGGAGTGAAGTTATCCCCGACGGCCAAAGAGTTCGTCAATGTCGAGCGGGGCACCACTTATTGATATCAGAAAAATCGAAATCACTTTTTTGGCTATTGAATTTGTGATGTCGTGCTGCTTCCGCAATGGTTGAAGCCTAACTATGGGAAAATGATTCCCGATCAGCAGGGATACTCACGATGAACATCACCGCGAAATTTATTGGCGCGTTCGCCGCGCTTGCTGCCTCGACTGCTCTTGCCGCCGAAATGTTGACCGAGCTCGGCGCTGGCGAAGGCCAGGTCAACATTGTTGCCTGGCCCGGATACATCGAGCGGGGCGAAACCGACCCTAAGTTCGATTGGGTCACAAAGTTCGAAGAAGCTACGGGCTGCAAGGTGCAGGTTAAAACCGCCAACACCTCGGACGAAATGGTCGCCCTGATGAACGAAGGCGGGTTTGATCTGGTCACCGCCTCGGGCGATGCATCGCTGCGTTTGATCGCGGGCAAGCGGGTTCAGCCTGTGAACATCGCTTTGGTGCCAAGTTGGGGCGACGTGGATGACCGGTTGAAAAACGCGCCTTGGCACACGGTCGATGGCGTTCACTATGGCGTGCCATATATGTGGGGCCCGAACGTGCTGATGTACAATACCGAGGTGTTTCCAGAGCCGCCTAAAAGCTGGGACGTCGTCTTCAAGAAGATGGACCTGCCCGACGGCCAGTCGAACGAGGGCCGGGTGCAAGCCTATGATGGCCCGATCCACGTGGCCGATGCCGCGAACTACCTGATGCACCATAACCCGGAGCTTGGCATCAAGGACCCGTACCAACTGAACGCCGACCAGTACGCGGCGGCGCTCGATTTGCTGCGCGGGCAACGCAAGATCGTCGCCCGGTATTGGCACGACGCCTTCATCCAGATGGATGACTTCAAGAACGAAGGCATGGTGGCCTCGGGATCTTGGCCGTTCCAGGTGAACATTCTAAAGGCAGGCGGCGCGCCGGTGGCTTCGACGATCCCGGAAGAAGGCGCGACCGGCTGGTCCGACACCACCATGATGCATGCCGAGGCGGACAATCCGAACTGCGCCTATATGTGGATGGAACACACGCTGACTTCAAACCTGATGTCCGACCTCTCCGTTTGGTTCGGTGCAAACCCCGGCGTGCCTGCAGCCTGCACCGATGGGCGTGGGATGCAAACGGCGGAAGGCTGCACCACCAACGGCATGGACGATTTCGAGAAGATCAAGTTCTGGACCACGCCCGTGACGCGGTGTGAAACCCAAAGCGAATGCGTGCCATATTACCGCTGGGTGTCGGACTATATCGGCGTCATCGGCGGGCGCTGAGACCCCTCAGATGACAGATGTGATTGAGCCCCTGCCTTTACGGGCAGGGGACCAGCAGAGAACGTCCATGACAACGGCTGTCAGGTTCCAAGGTGTCTCGCGTTACTTCGGGGATGTCCGCGCGGTGGACGAAGTAGACTTGGAAATTGCCGAAGGCGAATTCTTTGCGATGCTCGGCCCATCGGGCTCTGGAAAAACCACTTGCCTGCGCCTGATTGCGGGGTTCGAACAACCCACCACTGGTCATATCGAAATTTTCGGCACCGCCGCTGAGGGCGTGCCCCCGTACAGACGGAACGTGAACACTGTCTTTCAGGACTATGCGCTGTTCCCGCACATGAACGTTCTGGACAATGTCTCGTATGGCCTGATGGTCGGGGGCACCGGCAAGGCAGAACGCCACAAGGCGGCGGAAGAAGCCTTGGAATTGGTGCGCCTGCCCGGATACGGCGCCCGCCGCCCGAGACAGCTGTCCGGTGGGCAACGCCAGCGGGTCGCCTTGGCCCGGGCCTTGGTGAACAAGCCCAAGGTCCTGCTGCTGGACGAACCATTAGGCGCGCTGGATCTGAAGCTGCGCGAGGAAATGCAGGAAGAACTCGCCGCCCTGCAATCGACCTTGGGGATCACCTTTGTCTTCGTGACCCACGATCAGGGCGAGGCACTGTCCATGGCACATCAGATCGCGGTCTTCAACGAGGGCCGGATCACCCAAATCGATACGCCGCAGAACATCTATCACCGCCCTGCCAATCGTTTCGTGGCGGATTTCGTCGGCGCGTCGAACGTTCTGGAACCCGACTTTGTCGAGGCTCTGATAGGACGCAAAGCCCCGGCCAGCCTGCGCCCCGAAGCGATCCAAGTCGCCGCGGAAGGTCACCCGGCGACCGTCACCGCGATTACATTCATGGGCGGCACCACCCGCCTGACCCTGGATATGAGCAGTCAGCGGATCACGATGGTGCAACCATCCTCCCAACCCGTGCCGGAGCAGGGTAACGCAGTCCACGTCACCTGGCCCGACACCGCGCTGCACCTCATGGACGACGCGTGATGGAAACCGTCGCACGCAAAAGCTGGTTCTCGGATCTGGTTTGGCGCAAACCCAACGTTCTGCTGCTACTGATGTTGGTGCCGCCGCTGCTTTGGCTGGGCATCATCTATATCGGCTCGCTCTTCGCGCTGCTGGCCCAGAGCTTTTTCTCGATCGACGAGTTTTCAGGCCTCATCCAGTATGAATTCACGCTGAAAACGTATGGCGAGTTGTTCACCCCTGCGAACATGGACATCATTGTCCGCACGGTGACGATGGCGGCCCTGGTCACCATCGCCGCCGCGATCATTGCGTTTCCCATCGCTTATTACGCCGCGCGCTATGCCCGTGGCGGGTGGAAGGCGGTATTCTATCTCGGCATCATGCTGCCGCTCTGGTCCAGCTATCTGGTCAAGGTCTATGCCTGGAAACTGGTCCTGGCCAAGGAAGGCATCCTAAACTGGTTCGTGGAAACGCTGCACCTGAAATGGCTGCTAGAGGCATATTTGTCCGTGCCCCTGATCGGCGGCAATTCGCTGTCCGTCAGCTACACGGGCACGTTCCTGGTGTTCCTCTACATCTGGTTGCCGTTCATGATCCTGCCGATCCAGGCGGCGATCGAGCGTGTGCCTGTCAATCTGACCGATGCTTCGTCCGACCTGGGTGGGCACCCGCGCCAAACCTTCCGCCATGTGCTGCTTCCGCTGGCTCTGCCGGGGGTCATCGCAGGCTCGATCTTCACCTTCTCGCTGACTTTGGGCGACTACATCATTCCCCAGATCATCGGCTCGTCGCGGTTGTTCATTGGCCAGGCCGTCTATGCCCATCAGGGCACGGCGGGGAACATTCCACTGGCCGCCGCATTCACGGTCGTGCCGATGATCATCATGGGTGTATATCTTTGGGCCGCCAAACGCGCGGGGGCTTTCGATGCGCTCTAAAGCCCCGTTCCTGTTGAAAGCCGCAGCCATTGCCGGGCTGCTGTTCCTGCACCTGCCGATCCTGTTGATCTTTGTCTATGCCTTCACGACGGAGGAGCGGACATATCAGTGGCCACCGCCCGGCTTTACCCTTAAGTGGTTCGAGATCACTTGGAACCGCCCCGATGTGTGGGAGGCGTTGCAGCTTTCCGTAAAGGTCGCTGCGGTCTCGACCGTTATCGCCATGGTCCTGGGCACGCTGTGCGCCGCCGCGGTGTCCAGGTCGAAGTTCTTTGGGCGCGAGTCGATCTCGCTCTTGGTGATCCTGCCCATCGCTTTGCCAGGGGTCATCACGGGGATCGCGCTGCGATCGGCCTACAACGTTGCGGACATTCCGTTCTCGACCCTGACGATCATCTTCGGCCACGCCACGTTCTGCATCGTTGTGGTCTACAACAATGCGGTCGCCCGGTTCCGGCGCGTCGGCGGGTCGATGATCGAGGCATCGATGGATCTGGGCGCGACCAGCTTGCAAACTTTCCGCTATGTGATCCTGCCGAACATCGGCACGGCGCTTCTGGCGGGTGGGATGCTGGCCTTCGCACTTAGCTTTGACGAGGTGATCGTGACCACCTTCACCGCCGGGCAACAGCAGACCCTGCCGATCTGGATGCTGGAGGAACTGGTCCGCCCGCGCCAACGCCCTGTGACCAATGTCGTCGCCATGGTCGTGGTGCTGGTGACGTTCCTGCCGATCCTGGCGGCATTCTATCTGACGCGAGAGGGCGACCAAGTCGCCGGACAGGGAAAGTAGCGAAAGGGAGACGTTTGATGGACCCCCAGTTGCTCATTGGTTCCTCTTTCGAAGCAGGCGGCGAATAGACTGAGAAGTTTCTGAACCCGCGCTCCGGCGAGGTGATCCTGGAACTGCCCGCCGCGAACTGGATCAGGTGGACCGGGTCGTCACAACCGCCCGCAAGGCCTTCGAAAGCTGTCGGCGCACGACCCCCACCGAACGGTCAGCATACCTGTTGAAGATCGCCTGATGTGATAAATCTCGTAGCTTCTTACGTCGCCACAGACGCGTCACACAACCCAACCGCTATGCCCACCGCACCAGATCGATTACCGTCTCAGTGCCCGGAGCCTACTCCATCCGACCGTTTCGGCGATTGCAGACCAGTCAGATAATCCGGAGATTGGAGAGCGGATATAGAAGCTCTGCCACTCCCGAATTCAGCGATGGACACTGCGGACATATCCACTAAGCGTTCGGCTTGGAGTCTTGAGGCTGATTACCTTCTCAGCCAAATCGATCGTCATAGTGGTTTCTCCGATAGTGAAACTGCGTGGTTGCCATCACCGAGAACGGTAGGGCTCAGTCCAATGGGTTCTGGCAGCCCCCAAGCCTCATAGGCATTCAGGGTCCCAAAACTCCTGCCTACAATATCCCGAACCTCTGCAAAGCAGCAATCAAAGCTATCAAGGGACAGCCGAAGCATCTCAGGCAGCGACTGGGTGCGCGCGAGAAAACCTGGCGGACGAACCTGCGCTTCATGCCTTGTAGTCGAAGCTCCGGTGCCGAGCATCCGGTCAGCAAACCCCGGCAATCTACAACAACAGCGTCACGATGTTCGGCCAGATCAGCAGCACCGCAAGCGCCAGCAATTGAATGCAGATGAACGGCAGGAAGCCCCGGAATATATCGGTCAGCGAGATGTCCGCCGGGGCCACGGATTTCAGGTAGAAGGCCGCCGGGCCAAAAGGTGGGCTGAGGAAACTGACCTGCATGTTCATGCAGAACAGGACCCCAAACCAGACAGCGATGTGTTTTGGGTCCAGCGTTCCGATCAAGCCGATCTCCTCGATGGGCAGTTTGCGCACGATTGGCAGGAAGACCGGTATAATCAGCAGCACGATGCCAACCCAGTCCATGAATGCACCCATGAACAGCAAGATCAGCATCATGGTCAGCAGCACCAGCATGGTCGGCATCTCTGACCCGACGATCAGTTGCGCGATATAGCTGGGCCCGCCTGCCAGAGTGTATGCCCCTGATAACGCCGCGGCCCCGACCGTGACCCAGATGATCGTGCCGGTGGATCTGAGCGTGCGCATGATCCCGTCCCAGAGCAAGCCCAGGGGCTTCACGCCCCGCGCCACTGCAATTACAAAGACGGCCAGCGCTCCCATACCAGCGGCCTCGGTAATACCGGAAATACCACCATAGATCGACCCCAGCACAACCCCGATGACCGTGAACGGGGCGACCAGACCCTTGCCATGTTGCCAACCACCCGCCGCACGGGCACGGCCGAACACCAGATAAACCAACACTAGACCAAGCACGGCACTGCCGGCCAACCAAGGCAGGTGATGCTCCATACCCAGAAATATTGGCTCGACATTGTCGGCCTCGATGATCTCATTCTGCCCGGTAATCGTAAAAAATCCGGCGCGCAGGAATAGCAGGGCAGATACCGCCGCGATCAGGATCGATAAGAAGGCCGCGAACATGCCCAGCTTTTGCAGGCCCGTCGGATCACCCGGCTTGGATTCCGGCAGCGGCGCATCGCCCGGGCGCAGTTGCGTGCGGATTACGATGTAGGCGATGATTAACATGGCCAGCATGAAGCCCGGCACAAAAGCCGCCGTGAACAGGGCTTTGATCGAGGTCTCGGTTATCAGGCCAAAGATGATCAGCACGATGGAGGGTGGGATCATCGTGCCCAGAGAGCCGGAAGCACAGATCGTCCCGATGGCCAGGTTCTGATTGTATCCCAGCCGTAGCATTTGCGGCAGGGCAATCAGGCCCAACAATACGACCTCTCCGCCGATGATGCCGGACATGGCCGCCATGATCACCGCCATGATCGATGTCACGATGGCGATGCCGCCGCGCACTTGGCTGAGCCAAAAATCCAGACTGTCATACATCTCTTTCGCCACGCCGGAACGTTCCAGCAGGGCGGCCATAAAGATGAACAGCGGGACCGAGATCAGGACATATTCGGTCAATAGATCGAATATCTTTTGCACCAACAAGTACAATGCGCCTGTCCCGGGTCTGGAGGTCAGCATCCCCTCCCCGAAACTCAGCGGATCGGTTATCAGCGTCGGCTCGAACTTCATGACCAGCACGACCAGAGCCATGACCGCCGAGGCAAAGCCCAGCGGCATCCCGATGCCCAACAGGAACACCAGACCGACGACCAGCACAATCGAAATGACGCCGACATCTTTCAAAAGTGCCGGGTCCATCAGTCCGCCCCCACGCTTTTCTTGATTGCGGCGAGCTCGTCCTCGTCGATCTCATCGGCAACCGAGTGGAGCCCGGGTTCGAGGTTCCAATCAGAGATCACATTCACCACCGCTTGAATGGCGACCAAGACGATCACGATCAGAATGGCAGGTTGGACCGTGGCGGGGATGGGTGGGTCGAAGGCGGTGCCAAACATTTCCCATCGATAGAACTTGGTGACGAACACCTGCTTGTAACTGCCATAAACCACGAAGAAGGCGAACAGCACCAGCAAGGCTGCGGAAAAAATATCTGCCGCGCGCTGCATCCAGCGGGGCATAATGTCATAAAGCAGGAAGATGCGGATATGGCAGCGCTGCTGCATGGCATAAAGGCCTGAGCAGAGGAACACGAACCCGCCCAGCCATAGGGTTAACTCGTTCGCCCAAAGGGTCGGGGCTTCGAGGGCGTAGCGCAGAAAAACTTCGTAAAGCATCACGCAGGTCATGATCAGAATCAGGATCATTGTCGCGCGCCCGATGAACAGTGAGATCCGGTCGACTCCGCGCCAATCCTGAAACTCCATCGTGTAAATCCGCAGCGTGCGGGTGCCGATGATGAACAGGATCGGGATAAGGATCAGTGCAGCCCAGTCCAGTGCATCGGTAAAGCCGCCGAACAGACCGCCAAGCCCGGGCGTTACATCCTTACGCAGGTGCAGCGCCGACATCTGGTCGAACAGGCCCTGATTTTCCGGGGGAATGAAGTCCAGAATATAGGCTGGCATATGCCAGATCGTCCAGCCCATGCAGATGATGAACAGCGAGGGGATCAGCCATTCCCAAAAGCTGCCAGCGCGTTCGTCCATATCCGCCCCCTGCGGGTCTTCGGCTATGTGACAGCGGCGGGACCCGAAAGCCCCGCCGCCTGTTGCATGGCGTTGGATGCGCCGGAACGCACCCTACGATCCACTTACTTCATTGCGCCGATGCCGCGCAGGAAGTTCAGGTGGCTGTCCAGCAGTTCCTTGGACTCTGGGGTCGTGGCAAATTTGACCCAGGCATCCTGAACGGCTGCACGGTATTTGCCCATTTCTTCCGGCGACCATTCGTACATGTTCAGCCCATCGGCGGCCAGCTTAACCGAGTTCTTGGCGTTCTGCACCTCGTTGATCGTGGTGTTCTTCAGTGCCAGCGCCTGCATGCCGGTCTTCAGGATCGCCTTGTGGTGGTCCGGCATCGCGTCCCAGACATCCTTACGGCAGGCCAAGTGGTCCGCAGGCATCGAATGGAAGCCCGGATAGTTCGTGTGCTTGGCGATGTCATAGAGACCCAAACCGATATTGTTGGTCAGGTTGGCCGCATCGGCCCCGTCGATAATGCCGGTTTCCAGAGCCGTGAAGATCTCGTTGAAATCCATGACGATCGGCGAGGCGCCAAGCTCTTCAAAGATCATTGTGATGATCCCAGGGGGCGAGCGGAACTTCCAGTTCTTGAAGTCTTCGACACCCCGGATCGGTCGGGTCGAAGACAACGATTCCGGCCCCGGAATCCACCAGCCGATGAACTCCATGTTGTGCTCGTTATAGAGCTTGTTCAAAACCTCGTAGCCGCCACCATGCAGCAGCCAGGCCATTTGCTGATACGGGTTGGCATAACCGCCATTCAGGTCGCCTGCGAATTGGAACGCCGGGTTTTTGCCCGTCTGATAGGACCCACCGGTCATGTCACAGTCTAGAATACCCGTGGCCGCGGCATCGAACGTTTCTGCCGCCTTGACGACCGAGCCCGAATAGAACATCTCGACCTTGATCTCACCATTCGACATCGCCGTGATGTCTTCGATGAACTCAGCGGCCATCTGGCCCGATAGCGTCTCTGGTGAGAAGTGCGTCTGAATGCGCAAGTTGGTCTCTGCAGCGGAGGCTGACAGTGCCGTACCAATAGTAAGAGCGGCGACAGACGTCGCGACTGAAAGTGTCTTGATCAAGTTCATGGGGTTCTCCCTAGGGTTCTGTCGTTTTATCTTTGTGACCGATGGCCATGTGATCTATTTGGTATGACCAAAGTAACCAAGGCAAATATCGGTGACAACCGTTTTGTTCAGCCTCACCGCGATCAGATTGCGCAGGCGGCCTCCAGGCGCGCCCAGTCAAAGTTCACACCAATGCCCGGCACATCCGGTGCCATCGCTAGATGGTTTTCAACCACGAGTGGACGCGTCGTGTATCGGTCGATGGGGAAACTGTGCACCTCCAGCCAACCAGGATTGGACTGGGCCGATACAAGACTGACTTGAAGTTCCTGCATCCCGTGGCTGCACACCGGAATGCCATGCGCCCGTGCCATCTCGGCCACGCGCAACCACCCGGTGATGCCCCCGCAATTCGAGGCATCTGGCTGAATGAACGATAGGCGCGATTCGGCAAAGGCGAATTCGAACTCGTGCATTGTGTGCAGATTCTCGCCCATAGCCAGCGGCATGCCCGTCGCCTCGGCTATGCGGGCATAGCCCTGATAGTCGTCAGGAATGATCGGTTCCTCGAACCAAACGAGGTCATAGGGCGTGAACGCCTTGGCGGCTGCGATGGCCTGATCCACGTCCAGCGCATAGTTGGCGTCGACCATGAAGCCGACGTCCGGCCCGATCAAATCGCGCACAGCAGCCACACGGTCTACATCATTGGCCAATTCCGGCTGACCTACCTTGATCTTCACAGCGTTGAACCCGCGATCCAGATAGTTTTGGATCGAGGAGAGCAGCTTTGGCAGGGTAAAGTTCAGGTCAATCCCACCCGCATAGGCCCGGCAGCTGTTCGAGATCCCGCCCGCCATTTTCCACAACGGCTGGCCGGCTGTCTTGCAGCGTAGATCCCAAAGCGCGATGTCCACTGCCGAAATGGCAAAAGACGCGATGCCGCCCCGTCCGACATAGTGGACATGCCACTGCATCCCATCGTGCAAGGCTTCAACATCCGCGGCGTCCTTGCCAGTCAGGAACGCGGAAAGATCATGCTGGATCATCGCGTGAATCGCATGTCCGCCCCAGCCGCCGGTGTAAGTATAGCCCGTCCCCTCTGACCCGTCAGACAGCCGCAGCGTTACGGTGATAACTTCGAAATGCGTGTGGTCGCCATGCTTCGCGTCGCTCAGCACTTCGTCCAGCGGGACCCGGAAATAGCGGGGGATGACCTCGGCAATTGTTTGCAACTGGATCTCCTGGCTCATTTGGACGAAGTCGCTTGCGGTCAAGCGTCGATCATGTTTTGGTATGATCAAACGCGCCAATCGAAGATGCAACCGCTTTCTTACAGAGGGATGATGACCGACAGCTCAGAAACATGTCAGCCAATTGGGCGCGCAGCGGATGATCTGTTCCTCACGTTCGAAGAGATGATCAATTCCGGGAGCCTGGCTGACGGCCAAGCGCTGCCGCCTGAGCGAGAGATCGTCGAGACCTATGGTGTCAGTAGAACCGTCGTACGCGAAGCGGTTCTGGCTTTAGCGAACAAAGGCCTCGTCGAGGCACGCCCGCGCTACCGGCCGATCGTTCGTAAGCCCAGCTATGACACGGCGTTCGAGACGGTGGAAAACGTCGTTGGCCGCTTGATCAAACAACGGGATGGCGTGAAGAATCTGTTCGACACCCGCATCATGATCGAGGCAGGGCTGGTCCGGCAAGCGGCACTGGAAGCCACGAAAGTCGACATTGCGGCGCTGCGTGCGGCACTCGACCGCAATGGTGAGGCCATCAATGACAGCGAGCAATTCTATCAGACGGACATGGCCTTTCACGCGGTTCTCTACGAAGTGCCCCGCAACCCAGTTTTGCCGGCCATCCACAAGGCCTATACTAGCTGGCTGGCCCCCCACTGGTCGCAGATGCCCCGGCAATTCGCGCGCAACCAGGGGAACCACGCAGCACATACGGCGATTTTCGAGGCAATCCTTGCCCGGGACCCGGATACGGCTGAAGCATCGCTTCGTTCGCACCTGAGCGATGCATGGTCGCAGGTCGAAGCCGAGTTCGGGAATATTTGAGTCCGCTGATCGCATTCAGCTTGATAGCGTCTGGCCGCGAGTGGTCTGTGTTCAGCCCGTCACGGGCGTGAAGAATGCGATATCTATCGGTCGTGTTCGGCTAAATGCGGCGGTGATGAAACATCTCACCCTGGGCTGAACGTGATGCCATGCAGGCAAAGCATCACGACTGGGGATTGCCGCGCTTCTGATCGAATTGCCGCATGACCGCCTGTGACGAAAGGCGTGCTACTATCTTCGACGTGCTCTCGATGTCAGATGGTCCACGCAGCCCGAACATTTCATGGATGAACACGCGCTTGCAGAACTTTGGTCACAGGCAGGTTGTCATTTTTGTGCACTGCATTGACGCAACGCAAAAAGCCTGCCAATCATTTTCTCAACCAGAAAAAATCGAGCAGCTAGCATACCCGCGGTCAAGTGGAACGACCGCGTTGTGGGGGAGACTGACCAATGGCTTGGTTCGTGACGATCGTTGTCGTTCTGATCGCAGCGATCCTGCTGATCCTGTTTCTCAACCGATATTTTCGCAAGGCAACACGTGAGGTCGCGCTCGTCAGAACAGGGCAAGGCGGCCAACTTATTGTGCTGGATGGCGGCTGTATTGCCGTGCCGTTTCTGCACAAGATTTCGGAAATCAACATGCGCACGACAAAGCTTGAGGTCGAGCGTGTCGGTCCAAAATCCGTAATCACCAAGGACCGTTTGCGTGTCGATGTAGGTGCCGAGTTCTATGTGCGCGTCGACGCAACGGATGAGGGCGTTGCCATTGCGGCCCAAACTTTAGCCGGAAAGACTTTCCGGGCTGCAGAATTGGCGGAAACGCTGGATGGCAAGCTTGTCGATGCTGTCCTGTCGGTGGCCGCAAGCTACACAATGGACACCCTTCAGGACGAACGTGGGAAATACACGTCCGAGGTAGCGGCCCTGCTGAAGGAAGACCTGGCGCAGAACGGGTTGGTCCTGGAAAACGTCTCGCTGACGCGATTGGACCAGACGCCGTTTCAGGCTTTGGATGAAAACAACGCCTTCAACGCGCTGGGGATGCGGCGTCTGGCTGAAATCATTGCGACCAACAAGAAAGAGCGTGCCGAAATCGAGGCAGATGCCGAAGTATCCGTTCGCCAATCCGAACTGGATGCCACCAAGCGTAAGCTCGTGATCACCCAGGAAGAAGAAGAGGCGATGATCGCCCAGCAGCGCGAGATTGAAACCTCTCGCGCCAAGTCTCAGGCGACGATCGCCGAGGAGCAGGCGGCCTCGGAAAAGCGCCGCGAAGCAGCCCGGATCGAGCGCGAGCGTGAAGTCCAGATGGCCGAGGTTGAACGCGACCGAACCTTGCGCAAGCAGAAGCTGGAAGCGGAACTGGCCACCGAAACCACCAGAGCCGAAAATGTTGTGAAGCTGAGCGCCAAGCGCATTGAACAAGCCGTGGCCGAAGCCGAAGCCCAGCGTGCCCGCACTCAAGAGGTCGAGGCCGAAGCGCAGGTTGAAACCGCCCGTAAGATTGCCGAGGCAGAGCGCGAAAAGGCGCTGGCTCTGGTGCGCGCCCAGGAACAAGCCGAGGTCGATGATACCAGGGTTGCGTCAGAGGCCGGAACGGTTCTGTCGATGGCACAGGCCAATGCCAAGGCGACGCTGGAACAGGCCAACGCCGAAAAGGACCAGCTTCTGGCCCGGGCCGAGGGTACCGCAGCCTTGATCGCGGCCGAAAATGCGCAGTCCGAAGAACTGATGCGTTTGAAACTGGATCAGGACCGGCTGCGGGCCTTGCCCGGCGTGGTAGAGAAACTGATGAAGCCTGCCGAGAAGATCGAGACGATCCGCATCAATCACATCACGGGCATGGGCACGCCCGGTGGAGCATCCGGCGAAGGCGGCGAAAAATCCGCAGTCAATCAGGCCGTTGACGGTGTCCTTAACATGGCCTTGCAACTGCCCGCAGTGAAAAAGCTGGGCGAAGAGGTCGGCCTGAACGTGGGCGATGGCCTCAGCGGTATTTCCGAGCCTTTGGAAGGCGGCGAGAGCGGAAACAATGACAAAGAGTGACGCAGAAGACGTCGCCCTATGAATGGAACCACAGGAGAGTGAGAATGACTTTCAACCGTAGAAAATTCATGGTTGGCGCATCTGCTATTGCGCTGGCTGCCCCTGGTATCGTTGGCCGCGCCCGTGCTGATGATATCAAATTCGTCTCGATCCTGGACCAATCTGGCGGCCTCGACATCTATGGCAAGCCTATGGTCGACGCGACCCGCATGGCCATTGATGAACTCAACCAGGCTGGCGGCCTGAACGGGTCCATGGTGAATTTGAAGGTCTATGACCCTCAATCAACCATCCAGTTCTACACGCAATACGCCACCGAAGCCGCAGCGGGGGATGAGGCGAATGTGGTCCACGCCGGGATTACGTCCGCCAGCCGCGAGGCGATCCGCCCGACCTTTGCCGAGTTTGAAACGCTCTACTTCTACAACACGCTCTACGAAGGCGGTGTGTGCGACATGAACAACTTCTGCACGGGGTCGACCCCGGCGCAGACGGTCGAAAAGCTGGTGCCCCATACGATGAACAAGTGGGGCAAGAAGGTCTACATCATCGCTGCCGACTACAATTACGGTCAGATCACGGCGCAGTGGGTTGGCAAATACGTTCGCGATAATGGCGGCGAGGCCGTGGCCACAGAATTCTTCCCGCTGGACGTGACGAACTTCGGCCCGACCATAAAGAAGATTCAGGCAGCCAAACCCGATATGGTCATGTCGGCCCTGGTCGGCGGCGCACATGTCTCGTTCTATCGCCAATACGCCGCGGCGGGCATGAACAAATCGATCCCGATTGCGTCCACGACCTTCGGCGTCGGAAACGAGCACAAGCTGATCAGCGCCGAGGAAGGCGATGGCATGATCTGCGCGTATTCCTACTTCGAAGAGATCGACAGCCCCGCCAACAAAGACTTTGTGTCCCGCTTCCAGGCCTTTGTCGGCGACGGCGCACCGGCTTTGAACGAGCTTGCGGCGCGGTCTTACGAAGGCGCGATGCTTTGGGCCGAAGCAGTCAAGGCCGCAGGAACAGCCGATCGGATGCCCGTGATTGAAGCGCTGCGGTCCGGGCTGTCCTTCGCTGGCCCCTCAGGCGCGGTGACGATCGAACCAAAGACAAATCACGCGCTTCAGAACGTTTATCTGGCAGAGTTGAAGGATCAATCGTTCAACATCATCGAAACGCATGAAAGCCAGCCGCCGACCGACACTTTGTTGGTTTGTGATCTGGTCGGCGATCCGGATCAGTCAACGTTCAAGTTCGAAAACGGTCTGGAAGCGGCTGGAATTAAACTCTGACACCGGCAGTGGCGGGCTGAAGCCCGCCCTATGCCCGGGGGACTCCATGGACCTTGTCATCGCTGTCATCCTGCAGATCCTTTACGGGATCGCCAATCTTGCGCTGATCAGTTTGGGCCTGGCCATCATCTTTGGGATGATGCGGGTCATCAATCTGGCCCATGGCGAATTCCTGATGCTGGGTGGCTATACCGTTGTGGTGGCCACCAATAATGGCGTGAACCTTTGGTTTGCAATGCTGGTGCTGGCGCCGGTGGTCGTCGGCGTCATCGGGGTGATCGTCGAACGGCTTTTGATAAGATGGCTCTACGGGCGCATGGTCGACACCTTGCTGGCGACATGGGGCTTGTCGCTGCTATTCATTGGATTGGTCACGACCATCTTTGGCGCCTCGACAGCAACGACGATCTCGCCGCCGCTGGGCGTGGTTCATATCGGCGAGTACACGTCCTCGGGATATGAGCTTTTCCTGATCGGGGTGACGATCGCGCTATTGATCCTTGTTTGGGCGGTCCTGAAGTTCACCAAGCTTGGGCTCGTCTCGCGCGGGACCATGCAGAACGCGGAAATGGCCGAGGCGTTGGGCGTGTCCACCAACCGCATCTACATGGTCACTTTCGGTTTGGGCGCCATGGTATCCGGACTGGCTGGGGGACTGCTTGCGCCGATCACAGGGGTACTCCCCACCATCGGCGCCATCTACATCGCCAAGGCCTTTATCACTGTAATCTCTGGCGGCATGGCGATCCTGGCGGGGACGACATCGGCCTCGGTCCTGTTGGGTGGTGTGAACGGGATTGTCGACTTCCTGACCGGTCCAACAATTGGCGAGGTCGCGCTGTTGTTGACCGCCATCATCCTGCTGCGTCTGATGCCCCGGGGCATTACCGGCAGCTGGTTCAAGAAGAGCCTCTGATGCGTCTGAGCCTGGACTTCCGCGGCACTGTGATCGTCGCCATTCTGGGCGTGCTGTTCATGCTGATCGCCCCATCGCTGTTCAGCAAGGTGACCATCATCAAGCTGAATGTGCCCATCGCATTGGCCCTGTTGGCACTCAGCCTGGCCTTGGTCTGGGGATATGGCGGCATTCTGTGCTTCGGCCAAACGGCGTTTTTCGGTTTGGGGGCTTATGCCTATTCCATTGCCGCATTGAATTTCGGCGGCTCGACCGGCGCTATTCTGGTCGCAATCCTGGTGGCTGCGGCTGCAGCAGCTATCCTTGGCTACGTCGTGTTTTATGGCCGGGTCTCCGACGTCTACCTGGCGGTGATCACGCTGACCGTGACTTTGATCCTTTATTCGTTGATGCGCAGGACATCCGGCCCCGATTACAAGATCGGCGATGCGCTTCTGGGCGGGTTCAATGGGATAAAGTCCCCAAAGCTAAACTTGCCCTGGGATCATACGGACACGCTCAACCGACTTGAGCTTTTCTATCCGTCCATCGTCGCGTTGATCCTGGCCTATCTGCTGTGCGGCTGGCTTGTGCGCACGCATTTTGGCCGGGTCTGCGAATCTATCCGCGAGAATGAATTGCGGGCTGAATTGATCGGCTATGATACCCGGCTTTACAAACTGGGTATCTTCACCATCGGCGCGGCGCTGGCCGGGCTGGCAGGCGTTTTGTTCTGCATCGGCGTCACGCGAGTCACGCCAGATGTCTTCAACCTCTACACCGCCTCGCTAACCATCATATGGGTCATCGTCGGCGGGCGCGGCACGTTGATAGGACCAATCTTGGGGGCGTTCGGCCTATATTACCTGACCGAATGGCTGGGCAAGACAGCGTCGCTGAACAACAACCTGATCCTTGGCATTGTCCTGATCGTCTTTGTTTTGGGCGTGCCCAAGGGCGTGGTCCCGACGATCACGGATTGGATCCAGCAACGACGCGGCACCCGATCGATGCGGGCGACAGAGCGGCGGATGCGGATGCGCCGTGCACGCGCGGTCAGCGAGGAGCCCGGCGAATGAGGCAGGGCGAGATCGTTTTGGAAACGCGCGGCCTGTCGATGTATTTCGGCGGGGTCAAGGCAGTGGACCGCGTTGACTTTTCGCTTTGGGCAAATGAACTCAGATGTTTGATCGGCCCGAACGGTGCAGGCAAGTCGACGTTCTTCAAGTGCCTGACCGGGCAACTGACGCCGACGGCGGGCGATGTCGTGATCCGAGATGTTCACGTCGCAGGCCGTGAGCCGCATGAGGTTTCGGCCCTGGGCGTTGGGATCAAGACGCAGGTGCCCAATGTCTTCAACGGCTTGAGCGTCGAGGAAAACGTCTGGCTGGCGGCCCGGCGGTGGCACGGTCCGACCCGGGCGCGGTCGCTAACGGGCGAGACTTTGGAGCGGTTGCAGTTGACCGAGATCCGGGGCGAGACGGTCGACAAGCTGGCGCATGGACAGCGCCAATGGGTTGAACTGGGCATGGTCGTCGCGGCAGAACCCTGGCTGGTTCTGCTGGACGAACCCGCCGCCGGAATGACCCATGAAGAAACGATCCGAACCGCTGAACTGATCCGCGAGATCAACAAGACCGCGACCTTGATCGTCGTCGAACATGACATGCAATTCATTCGCATGATTTCTAAAACTGTGACCTTGTTCCACGAAGGCCGGGTCCTGATGGAAGATACGATGGAGGCGATCTCGGCCGACCCCAAGGCCCGCGAAGTCTATTTGGGGACACGGGCATGAGCGGACTGCTAGAGGTAAAAGCGCTGACCTCGGGCTATGGCCGCGTGCCAATCCTGCAGGGGATCGACTTCAATGTCTCCGATGGCGAAATCGTTGGCATCCTGGGCCACAACGGCATGGGCAAGACGACCCTCCTGAAGACCCTGATGGGCATCATTCCCGCGACGGGCGGGATCGTCACGTTTGCCGGGCTCGACCTGATGAGCGAGCGGACCTCGGAACGCGCCAAGCTGGGCATCGGCTATGTGCCTCAAGGCCGGGGGATCTTTCCCAACCTATCCGTCTACGACAACATCCGCATGGGTATCGCGGCACATGACGTCGATGAAGAGGACGCAATCCGGCGCATTCTGGTCGAGTTCCCGCGGCTGGAGCGGCTGCTGGATCGCGAGGGCGGGGCGTTGTCGGGCGGCGAGCAGCAATTGCTGGCCGTCGCCCGGGCGCTGATTTCGGAACCCGAACTGATCCTCTTGGACGAGCCGACCGAGGGTATTCAGCCCAGCATTATCGACGAGATTATCGACCTTCTGAAAGACCTGAACCAAAAGCGCGGCCTGACAATTGTACTGGTAGAGCAGAACCTCGACTTCATTCGAGAACTGTCCGATCGCGTCCTGCTTCTACAAAAAGGTGCGATCACTGGCGAGATGTCCGGCAGCGACGCTGCCAATCCCGCATTGATCGAAGAGTTCACCGGCTTCGGCGGCAATGGCAGCACCTATACTCCACCAGCCGCCCTGACCAGCCCACAGGCATCCGCACCCAGCGGCGCGGCCCCGAAACTCCGTCCCCAGGACAGCATACTGAACGAGAGGATCAGTTACATGACCGCTCAACGGCCCACATTCGCGCAGTTGAAAGAGATCACGCTCGAACTGGGCATGAATCTCTCAGATGACCGGATCCGCGAGTTTCACGGCGTCATGCAAGGAACACTGGACGCCTATGACATCGTCGATGCGCTGCCCGATTACCTGCCGCCGGTGCTTTATCCCCGCACTGCGGGCACACGCCCAACAGGCGAGGATAATCCGCTGAACGCCTGGCATGTGAAGACCGAGATACGCGGTGCGCCGCGCGGGCCGCTGCAGGGTAAGACCGTCGCGCTTAAAGACAATGTCTGCCTGGCGGGCGTTCCGATGATGAATGGCGCCTCGACACTGAAAGGGTATACCCCGGACGTTGACGCGACGATTGTGACCCGGCTGTTGGATGCGGGGGCGACGATTGTCGGCAAGGCGCATTGCGAATACTTCTGCCTGTCGGGTGGATCGCACACTAATGCAACCGGTCCGTGCCACAACCCGCACAAGATGGGCTTCTCGGCCGGCGGATCTTCATCTGGATCCGGCGCGTTGGTCGGCGGCGGCGTGGTCGACATGGCCATCGGCGGGGATCAAGGCGGGTCCATTCGTATGCCAGCCTCGTTCTGTGGCTGCTATGGTATGAAGCCTACCCACGGCTTGGTCCCGTATACCGGCGTTATGCCGATCGAGGCGACGATTGACCATACCGGCCCGATGACTCAGACCGTGATGGACAATGCCGTTATGCTGGAGGTGCTTGCAGGTCCCGACGGGCTGGATCCACGTCAATATGATGTGGTCACCGATAACTATTCTGCCGCCGTATCGCGCGGTGTTTCGGGGTTGAAGATCGGCATTGTCAAAGAAGGCTTCGGACGCCCAGAAGCGGAATCGGACGTTGATGCCAAGAACCGCACTGCCGCCGAAACCTTTAAACGCATGGGCGCGACCGTCGATGAAATCTCGATCCCCTGGCACGAAAAAGGCCCCGCCATCTGGACCCCGATCGCGCTGGAAGGCCTGACAAATCAGATGATGCACGGCAATGGCATGGGGACCGGTTGGGAAGGGATGTACACAACTTCGCTGCTCGACTTCCACGCCAACTGGCGCCAGCGGGCGGACGAGCTTAGCGATACGCTGAAGATCTCGATGTTCGTCGGCCAATACTTCCTGAAGCACCACCGCGGTCACTACTATGCCAAATCCCAGAACCTGGCGCGTCAACTGCGCGATGAATACAACAAAGTCCTGGCCTCGTATGACCTGCTCTTGATGCCGACGACGCCGATGAAGGCCACGCCCTTGCCTCCGTCTGATGCACCGTTGGAACTCTGGTGCCAGCGTGCGTTCGAGATGCTGGGCAATACTGCGCCGTTCGATGTCAGCGGACATCCGGCCATGGCAATACCGTGCGGCATGTCCGATGGCCTGCCCGTGTCGATGATGCTGGTCGGACGCCGGTACGAAGAAGCCACGATCTATCGCGCCGCCGGGGCATTTGAAGCCGCTGGCGATTGGAGGAAGATGTAATGCCCGGCGTTGTCCCAGAGAATGGCCTAAGCCACGTCAAAGGGCCGACCGACCGTCCCCTGCTGGAAGCAACCATTCCCGATTTCATGGCCGAGGTTGTCCGTCGTCATGGTGATCGGCCCGCGGCGGTGTTCAGCCAGACCGGGGATCGCTGGACGTATACGGAGTTCGCGGCCAAGGTTGATCAGATGGCGGCGGGTTTGCTGTCGCTGGGTCTCTACAAGGGTGACCGTGTTGGTATCTGGTCGCCAAATCGTCCGGAATGGCTGTTGGCCCAGTTCGCGACCGCCCGCATCGGCGTCATCCTGGTCAACATCAACCCGGCCTATCGCTTGTCGGAACTGGAATATGCGCTGAACAAAACCGGCGCCAAAGCGATCATCGCGGCGACGCGGTTCAAGACCTCGGAATATATCGCGATGCTCCAGGAACTGGCGCCTGAACTTGCCAGTGCCGAGCCAGGTCGCCTGCAAGCCGAGCGCCTTCCTGCGCTGCGTACGATCATCCAACTCGGTGAAGGACCGGCGCCAGGATGTGTCCACTTTGATGAGCTGATGGCGCGGGGCGATGGCGGCCAACAGGCAAGGCTGGACGCGATCACCACCGGGCTCTCGCAAAACGATCCGATCAATATCCAGTTCACCTCCGGCACGACAGGCGCACCTAAGGGCGCGACGTTGACCCACCGCAACATCCTGAACAACGGCATCTCTGTTGCCCGGGCAATGCGTCTGACACCAGGCGAAAGCCTCTGCATCCCTGTGCCGCTCTATCACTGTTTTGGCATGGTGCTGGGCAACATCGCCGCTATTGCCTATGGCGTGAAAATGGTCTTTCCCGGTGAAGGCTTCGATCCGCTGGAGACGCTCGAAGCGCTGCAGGCAGAAGGCTGCAACGGTGTTCACGGCGTGCCGACGATGTTCCAGGCGATGCTCGACCACCCAGAATTCAGCAACTTCAAACTGAACACGCTGCGCACCGGGATCATGGCTGGTGCGCCCTGTCCGATACCTTTGATGAAAAAGGTTATCGCCGACATGCATTGCGATCAGATGACCATCGCCTATGGCATGACCGAAACCAGCCCAGTCAGTTTCCACACAAGTGTCGAGGACAGCCTCGAGCACAAAGTCTCGACCGTTGGACGCATCCAACCCCATGTCGAAGTCCGCGTCGTGGACCTGGACGGCAATATCCTGCCGACGGGGGAGCAGGGCGAAATCCAGACCAAGGGCTACCTGGTGATGCAGGGATATTGGGACGAGCCGGAGAGAACTGCCGAATCTATCGTCGACGGCTGGATGCACACCGGCGATCTCGGCATCATCGATAAGGATGGCTACTGCAAGGTCACCGGCCGCATAAAGGACATGCTGATCAGGGGTGGTGAAAATGTCTATCCGGCCGAAATCGAGAACTTTCTGATGACGCATCCAGACATCTCGGCGGCCCAGGTCTTCGGCGTGCCCGATGACAAGTATGGCGAGGAAGTCTGTGCCTGGATCGTGCCCCGCGGACCCGGGCTGACAGAAGATACCGTGCGAGATTTCTGCAAGGGGAACATCGCCCATTTCAAGGTGCCGCGGTACATCCGGTTCGTCGAAGAATTCCCGATGACCGTGACCGGCAAACCTCAGAAATTCGTGATGCGTGACCAGATGATCGCCTCGATGACCTAAACCAAACACCCCATAGGATGGTCTCTTGCGCATCCGAATTCCGGTTGAGAGGCGCCCATCCCTGAAAAGGAGGTCCGACGATGAAAACCATCACCGCCGTCATTCGCGCCAAGGCAGGTCACGAACACACGATGCGCAAGGGCTTGCTGGATGTCGCCGCCAACGTCGTGGCGAACGAGCCTGACACATTGGGCTTTTTCATCTGCCAGGACGACAAGGACCCGCGTGTCTTCACCACCTATGAGAGGTTCACCGGTCAGGCGGCGATGGACATGCACAACAATTCGGCCACCGTCGCGGCGTTCTTCGAGGTGGCCAAGCCCATTCTGGACGGCGACGTGATCCTGCACACCTGCAACGAGATCTCGGTCAAGAACACCTGAAGGCAGGCCCATGGAAGACACAGTCAACGCGTTCGTTTCGATCTTCGAGGTCGCAGGGGCCACCGACGGGCCTTTGTCGGGGCTGACCTTTGGAGCGAAGGATCTTTATGACGTGGCGGGTCATGTAACTGGTTGCGGCAATCCGGATTGGGCGCGAACCCATGACGTGGCCGATACGCACGCACCTCCGGTTTCCGCTTTGCTGGATGCAGGCGCGCGGCTGGTAGGCAAGACCCATACGGACGAGTTGGCCTATTCACTGATGGGGGTGAACGAACAACTGGGCACGCCGGTCAACTTTGCGGCACCTGATCGGGTGCCGGGCGGGTCGTCCTCTGGCTCGGTTGCCGCGGTCGCTGCCGGTTTGGTGGATATCGGTCTGGGCAGTGATACGGGCGGGTCGGTGCGGATGCCTGCCTCTTTCTGCGGGGTCTATGGCATCCGGACCACGCACGGGCGCATCCCTATCGACCGGACGATGCCACTGGCACCCAGCTTTGACACCGCAGGTTGGTTCACCCGTGACACCGCAACCTTGGCCCTGGCCGCGCAGGCCTTTGGAATCGGATCAGGGACGCTTCCGAAGAAGCTCCTCCTGCCGGTCGATGCTTGGGCCCGGGCCTGGCCGCAGACAGTGGCAGCGATGGCGCAGATGATGGCAAAACTGCAGGATCTGTGTGGTCCGGCAGAGCCGGTTTTGCTGGCGCCCGAGGGTCTGACGGACTGGCGCGAAGCGTTTCGTATGCACCAGGGCCGCGAGGTTTGGCAGGTCCATGGGGATTGGATCACCACGACGCAGCCAAATTTCGGTGCCGGTATCGATGCGCGCTTCCAGATGGCCCGTGGCATCACAGATGAAGAGTTCGCATGGGCCCGCGATCTGCGCGTGGGCATCTCGGACCGGGTTCAAGGATTGTTGGCCGATGGTGCCGTGATGGTCCTGCCAACCAGTCCGGGACCTGCGCCGCTCAGAAAATCAGAACAAGCCGAACAGGATGACTTCCGCGCCCGTGCGTTAGAGATGTTGTGCCCGGCAGGCCATGCGGGGTGCCCACAGATTTCGATCCCTGCTGGTGCGGTTGACAGTGGGCCTGTGGGTCTCAGCCTGATCGGCCCGCGCAATGGTGAGGAAATGCTTCTGGAACTGGCGGTTGCGCTGGGCTGACGCCGCCAGTCAGCGTGTAGGTTCGTAGGGTCGGGTGATTGTCACGGACACAGACAGCAAGAATCTCGGCCGGCCGGCTGCGTTTTTGCCTCAGTGCCTAAAGGTTGAGCACAGCGATGAAATTTATCCCCATACGTGATGCCGGATGCCTTGACCGCTGAGTTAAAGATCGCGGATGCTTTTGGCATGGACGGCGCCAGAAGGCGGCCGAGACAGCGACAGGGGGTTTCCAATGAGACGACGGACTGACGACGATCTTGCGACCTTCATGAAAGACAGTTGGGACCAAGCGAACGATTTCGACCCCGCGGACCCGATGGCCGGGCTGGGCAAGGCCGACCTCTCCGGACCTGTGCTTGGACGGCGGACGGTTCTACGCCTGCTTGCGGCCTCGGGCGCGCTGACGGCGGCGCATCTGCTGCCGGGTGCGGTACCGCAGGCCCGCGCTGCTTCGGGCGGCACACTTCGGGCTGGATGGTCCGGTGTTGGCGAGTTGCGCACAATCGACCCGGCACAGATCAATCAGGTGCTGCTGTTCCAAATCGCCTCGAACGTGCTCAGCGGCCTGACGCATATCAACCCGGCACTGCAGGCCGAGGGCGATTTGGCCCTGGATTGGGAGGTTAACGGAGACGGCACCGAATACACCTTCAATCTGCGCGAAGGTGTGACCTTCCACAACGGCGACGCGTTTACCGCTGATGATGTGATTTACACGTACCAACGCTCGAAAGACCCCGATAAGTCCATCCATTCGCGCGTTGTAGCGAACATCAAGGGCATCGAGAAACTGGGCGACTACAAGGTGAAGATCATCCTTGGCGCGCCGCAGGCGTCCTTGCTGGTAAAGACGCTAGAGCGGTCCTCGGGCCGGGCCATGACCATTGTCAGCCGCGGTGCAATCGGCAGCATGGGTCTTTCGGACTATGGCTTACGGGCTGTGGGTACGGGGCCGTTCAAGGTTACTGATCATCAGCTTGGCCAGTCCATGACGCTAGAGCGTAACGAAGCCTATTGGGACTCAAACCGGCCCGGCCTGGACAAAGTCGTCATCACGCCGATCATCGACCCAGAGCCGTTCGCCGCAGCGATGGAGTCGGGCGACATCCAAATCTCGGGCGGAAACCCGATCCCACCGGAATTGGTGGACAGGTTTGAACAGAACCCTGATCTGACAACTTCGATCATTCCAGGCCCAGGTTTCCAGGGCGTCTTCATGAACCCCTGGCGCGACCCGATGAAGGTGCCTGACTTCTCGAAACCGGTGGAAGAACTGAAGGCGGAAAAAGGCTTCATGGTCCGCATGGCCATTGCCAAGGCAATTGATCGAGACTTCTACAACAAGCAAGCCCAGTTCGGTCGTGGGACGCCCGCCTTTGGTACCATCAATCCGGCGATGGGGTTCTATTACGACACCGGGATTGCCGAGACGTCCGAGCAACGGTTCGATCTGGATGTCGCCCAGAAGATGCTGGCGGATGCCGGGTTCCCGGGCGGCGAAGGCTTCCCAGAATTGAAGATTCTCTGCACGGCGTCGACACGGCGCGATTGCCTGGTGATCAAGAACATCCTGAAGAAGAACCTGGGCATCAATCTGGAATTGGATGTGAAGGATTTCCCGGTTCTGATCGATGACTTCCAGACGATGAATTATGATCTCTGCCGGTTGGGCTCTGGCGGCGATTTCGATCCGGATGATGGGATTGTCGACTGGATCCAGACGGCCTCGAAATTCAATGGTGCGAAGCGGAACAAGGATGAAATGCCGTTCGGCTTCTTCTCGGACCCCGAGGTCGATGCGTTGGTGGCAGAGCAATCAGTGACCGCCGATCCCGAGGCTCGCAAAGCACTGGTTCAGAAGGCCAACAAGATCAGCTCGGACAAGGTGGCGCAGGCATTCCTGTTCCACCCGCCTGATGTCATGATTTGGCGCAAAGAGGTCAACTTCCCGGATGTCAGCCGTATTCCGGGATTGGTCGACCTGGACCGGGTCACGCTGGGCTGACCGGAACACCGACCGCCGGGGCGGGGATCTGACAGCAGTCAAAGGCCAACTCATGGCCCAGGACTGCTGGATAAATCCGTCCCGGCTTTCACTCACCGGTTCCACATTGGGATGCCGCCCCAGGGAGCGCCTGCATGACCGTCTATATCATCAAGCGTGTGCTGGGCGCTGTTGTGGTTATGTGGGCGGTTGCCACGTTGGTGTTCTTCATGCTGCGTATCCTGCCCGGGGATCCGCTTGCGGCGATGCTGTTCGATGCAGGCGACCCCCAGGTTGCAGAGGAACTGAAGGTCAAATTCGGTCTCGATCAACCGATATACGTTCAGTACTGGCGGTGGTTCACGCTGATGCTGCAGGGTGATTTGGGGGCGTCGATCTATGGCAGCCGCGTCCCGGTCAGTCAGATCCTGATCGAGGCGGCGCCGCGGACGCTTTCGCTGGCCTCGTTGTCTTTCCTGGTGGCTGTGATCATCGCGATACCCGCTGGGCTGATTTCGGCCCTGCGCCGGGGGCGTGCGGCCGATCATGGTGTGACGCTGATCGCCTTTATCGGCCTCTCGATGCCAGATTTCTGGCTGGGCATCCTTCTGATCCTGTTCTTCGCGGCAAATTTGGGTTGGCTGCCCGCCATTGGATATCAGCCGCTGTCCGAAGGGTTTTGGCCCTGGCTGAGCCACCTGATCCTGCCGGCCATCGCGGCGGGTACAGCGTTTTCAGCGATCATTGCCCGCATGGTGCGCTCGTCGATGCTAGAGGTACTAAAGACAGACTATATCCGCGTTGCCAATGCCAAAGGTCTGCGCCCGCACCGGGTGACCATGGGCCATGCGTTTCCCAATGCGCTGATCCCGGTGATCACGGTGATGGGGATCGCCTTTGGTTTACTGATGGCCTCGACCGTGGTGGTCGAAACCGTGTTTGCGATCAAGGGGCTGGGGCGCGTGCTGATCGAAGGCATTTTGAACCGCGACTATCCGGTTGTGCAGGGCGCGATCCTGGCCGTCAGTTTCATCTTCGTCTTCGTCAATCTGCTGGTTGATATCATGTACGGCGTGATCGACCCGCGCATCCGGGTTCAGGGATGAACGAGGCAACAATACAGCGCCAATCCTTCGCCCGCGTTGTCCGGCGCGATCCTAGGGCCTTGGTGGGGGCGATCTTCCTGGGCGTGCTGCTGATGGCTGCGATTTTCGCCCCCTGGATCGCACCGCACGACCCCAACGCCATGGACTACATGATGATGGAAGGGCCATCGGGCGCGCACCCGCTGGGCGTCGATGACCTGGGCCGGGATCTTCTGTCGCGCATCATCCACGGTGCACGTGTCTCGATCTTTGTCGGCGTGGTCACCGTGGCCATTGCCCTGGTGCTGGGCGTCGGCATGGGTATCCTGGCCGGGTACTATCGCGGTTGGATCGACACGATCATTATGCGGTATATCGATCTGCAATGGGCGTTCCCGAACATCCTGATCGCTGTTTACCTGGTGGCTGTTTTCGGCACCGGGCTTTCGAACGTCATCGTCGCAATCACGCTGGCCTATCTGGATGACTTCGCCCGCGTGGCCCGGGGCATGACCCTGCAGGTCAAGGAAGAACTCTACGTGCAGGCCGCGCGCAGTTACGGCGCGTCGGACGTGCTGATCATGGTTCGCCACATCCTGCCGAACATAACGGCACCGATCATCGTGCTGGCCACCGTCAGCGTGTCCAACGCCATTCTGGCCGAGGCGGTCCTGTCGTTCCTGGGCCTGGGCGTTTCAACCGACACACCAACCTGGGGCCTGATCCTGTCGGAATCACGCAGTTTCATTTCCCGGGCCTGGTGGCTGGGCGTCTATCCTGGTTTGGCCATCATGCTAACGGTTCTGTCCATCAACTTCCTGGGTGATGCCCTGCGCGACCATCTGGACGTGCGGGAAAGCGCCTGAATTCGGAGACGCCCATGACCTATTCCATTCTGGCCCATGATGCCGAACAGGGGTTGTTCGGCTTGGCGGTGGCCTCGAAATTCTTTGCTGTGGGCGCGGTGTGTCCATGGTCCGGCGGGCCGCACGGCGCGGCGATGAGCCAAGCGCTGCCAAACCCTGAATTGGGCCATAGGGCTTTGGGCCTGTTGGCCGAGGGTCATCGGGCCGGTGACATTGTGCCGATGCTGCAAGGCATGGATCAGGGGATTGATCAACGCCAGTTCCATGTGATCGATGCCAATGGTGGTTCGGCCGCGCATACCGGGACCAACTGCGTTGACTGGTGCGGGCACAAAACTGCGCCGGGTGTTTCGGTCGCCGGAAACATGCTGGCCGGGGCGGCGGTTGTCGCCGACACGCTGGCATGCTGGCAAGACCGTACGGACCTGCCGATTGTCGAGCGCCTGATCGCCGCCATGCAGGCGGGCGAGGATGCCGGCGGCGACAAGCGCGGGCGCCAGTCTATTGCCTTGCGGATTCAAGGACCGGAAGTGTTCCCACGGTTGGATCTGCGGGTCGATGATCATGTCGATCCGATTCCCGAACTGCGCCGGTTATACTCTGTGGCACAGGAACGGTTCATTCCGTTCTCGGCCGGTATGCCACGCACCGAGCGGCCCTATGGCATACTCGACCGCGCGGTTCTGGACACCATCATAGAGCGCGACATCGGCAAGCCGTTGGTTGCAGACCCTAAGATACCGGAGGGCTAGGCCATGCCGCAAAGTTTCACCACGCGGCCTGAAATCCGGGGCACTTTCGGGGCGGTCACATCCACGCACTGGATCGCCTCGACCGTTGGGTTTGGCATTTTGGAAAAAGGCGGCAACGCATTCGATGCGGCGGTCGCCACAGGGTTTACGCTGCAGATTGTCGAACCTCATCTGAATGGCCCGGGCGGGGAAGTGCCCGTCATCGTTCACGCCGCCGGGGAAGACCGTCCCCGCGTGCTGTGCGGTCAAGGTGTTGCCCCGGCCGCCGCAACCATCGACGCTATACGGGCACAGGGCTATGACCGGATGCCAGGGATGGGACTTACCCCCGCCGTCGTGCCGGGTTCTTTCGACGCCTGGATGCGGCTGTTGCTGGAACTTGGCACCATGCGCCTGCGCGATGTGCTGGAGCCAGCAATCTATTACGCCCGCGAAGGCTATCCTCTGGTGCACCGCGCCGCCGAGGCGATCCATGCAATTGCCCCGCTATTCACGGCGGAATGGCATCATTCGGCGGAAGTCTGGGTGCCTGATGGGGCGCTGCCAATGCCAGGGCAAAAGGTCTGCCAGCCACAAATCGCCGATGCCTATCAGCGCATTCTGGACGAATCGGAAATGGCGGGCGGTGGCCGCGAAGCAGAGATCGAGGCCGCGCGCCGGGCCTGGTACCAGGGATTTGTCGCCGAAACTGTGGACCGTTTCTACCGCATGGAACAGGCGGATGGCGAAGGCGGCCGTTCGACCGGTTTGCTGACCGGACAGGATTTCGCCGAATGGCAGTCGAGCTGGGAAGAGACTGTCTCCACCGATTTCCACGGCGTCACAATCCACAAGACCGGCCCTTGGGGTCAGGGTCCCGCGCTGTTGATGGCGTTGGGTATGCTAGAGGCGCGCGGCATCGCGGATGTTGAACCAGGCAGTGCAGACTGGATTCACCTGTCCATCGAGGCCCTAAAGCGCGGCCTTGCTGATCGTGACGCGTATTTCGGCGACCCGGATTTTGTCGACATTCCCCTAAAGCAGATGTTGTCACCGGATTATTTGGATGCGCGTGCTGCGTCGATCGGCGCGGCAGCCTCGCTGAACCTGATGCCCGGCGATCCCTGGGCCGACGGCGTGGATCGTGCGGCGTTGTTAACCGAGTTGGCTGCCAACCCTGAACTGGCCGCAACAGGCGTGGGTGAGCCAACCTTCGCCGACTTGCCGGAAATCGAAGGCGATACCTGCCATCTGGATACAGTGGACCAATGGGGTAATCTGGTTTCGGCTACACCCTCTGGCGGTTGGTTGCAATCGGCCCCAGCCGTTCCGGGGCTTGGCTTTAACATCACCACCCGCGGGCAGATGTTCTGGCTGGATGACCGGTTGCCCTCGCACGTGGCCCCACGGCGGCGGCCCCGGACGACCTTGACGCCGACGGTGGTGACAAAGGACGGCAAGCCTTTGGTAGGACTGGGCTCGCCCGGCGGCGATCAGCAGGACCAATGGGCGCTGGGGCTGCTATTGCGCCACCTGGTTCAGGGGCTGAACTTGCAAGCCGCCATCGATGCGCCATTGTTCCATTCGGGGCACTACATCAATTCGTTCGCTCCGCGTCATTTCACGCCCGGCGTGCTGCATATCGAGGATCGGGTTGATCCGGCGATCCGGCAAGACCTGATGGATCGGGGGCATAAGCTGACCGTGCAACCGGCCTGGTCGCTGGGACGTCTCTGCGCAGCAGGGTTCCGGCGCGACGGTATGGTCCGCGCCGCCGCAACACCGCGCTTCGTGCAGGCCTATGCGGTTGGGCGTTAAGCCTGCCACCGGTTAGCGGTACAAACCCGCCCTTGGTCAGATGGCGGGTTTCAGGAACAGCAGGATGAGCAGATCGCTTAAGACAAGCTGATCTTTTCAAGTTCCTTTGCAAGATGATCGAACGTGATCCGAATCCGACGGCTGGTGCGAATTTCGCGATGGGTTACCAGCCAGACCGGAATCTGGATCTTCGGCAAATCCGGCAGAACCGGTTGCAGGCCTATTTGGTTTTCTGCATCCGGTCTTGCGATCAGCGCGACACCCGCGCCAGCACGGGCAAGCTCGTAAAGCGCGCTGCCGGTGGTCGATGTGATGCCGAAATTCTTCCCCGTCACAGGAATGCCCAGCGCATTTAGCTGCGGCACGATCCGCTCAGCGTGTTCGTATCCGATGAACTCGGCATCCGCGAGATCTTCCGGCGAGGTGATCGGTGGCAGTGTCGCAAGATATGACGCGGACGCGTAAAGCGAAACAGACACATCCGCGACCCGCTTTGCGAAAAGGTCGGGCTGCTCTGGCCGGACGTGGCGGATCGCAATGTCGGCGTCCCGCTGGGTAAGATCACTGATCGTGTTCGAAGGGACAAGTTCGATCGTGATGCCTGGATGAGCGCGTCTGAGCGCGATTAGACACCTGGGAAGGGTATACGCGGCCATCGCATCGCTTGAAGTGACCCGGACGACCCCCTCGATTGCCTGGCTTTGCCCTGTTGCAACGCGTGAAATCTGTGTGGCGGCTTCGGCCATCCCACGGACATGCGCCAGAAGCTCGGCCCCCGCATCCGTCAAAGTCATGGCCCGGGTGCCGCGCTCGAACAGCGTTAATCCCAGCGTCTCTTCAAGGTTGGAAATCTGGCGGCTCAGCGTCGGCTGTGTCTGCCGAAGCACCCGTGCAGCGCCGGACAACGATCCTTCCTCGACCGTCGCAAGAAAAGCGCGGACGTGGTTCCAGTCAAATCCGATCGCATCCCAGTTCATTGATATATGTATACCAACGATAAGAATTTCAGCAATTCCATTCTTATACCGCACAAGTGATAGAGCGCGCAGTTCACATCCAGGCGCTGCCGAAACCTGACCCGGCAGGCGCTAAAAACTCAGAGAAAGACATGTCGATGCCGATATCACCCGCACCCGCCAGCATGGGCAGAGCGCTGTCGCTACTATGGCTCTTTGCTATTCTAAATGTTCTGTTTCGCGATATTCACGAGATGACGACGGCCAGCACGATAAATGAGATCCTCTCTGGCCATCTGAATGGTGTGCCCGTCACCGAGGGCGCACTGCTTGTCGGCGCGGTTCTGGTGGAACTTCTGCTACTGGCCTTTCTGCTGTCCAGCGTTTTGCCGTCGAACCTATCGAGACGGCTGAACCTGATGCTTGCACCGCTCGCCGTTTTCGGTGTGACTTTCGGTGCACCCAATGATCCCGACGACTATTTCTTTGCTGCCGTCCAGATCGGAACGTTCGCCGTAATCTTCACGTTCGCATTGCGCTGGGACACGTCCATCTCGGCATCCGAAACCTTGCGAGGCCGCTATGCCGCTTGATGCAACATCAGATGAATTTCCGACGCAGAAAGCCATCATCCCGGTCTTTTCCGGATGGTTCGGAAGCTGGCAAGTGTCCCTGGCCCGCCGTCCTTACACGTCCGATGAACTAACCACGCATTACAACCGGCAGGCCCATCTCTGGCACGCCAAGGTGCGCCGGCTTGGATTTGAAGAGGCGTACCGCTACGTACTTGGAAAGGTGCTTCGGCAGGGTCGATATGCCCAGGCAACGGGGCCGCTTCACGTCCTTGACGCAGGCGTCGGCACGGGTGCGATGTCGCTGGCACTTTGCGATCTTATCGATCAACCAATCCAACTGGACGGTGTAGACCTTTCACCGGAGATGCTGTCGGAGACGACCAAGCGGCTAGGCAGGTGCGGGATCAATGCAGAGCTTCAGAAAGCCGATCTTGAAGCGCTGCCTTTCGAGGACGCGCGCTACGATATCGTCCTCGCAGCCCATGTACTTGAGCACCTTGCCAACCCAGATCGCGCGCTTGCTGAACTCTACAGGGTTCTGAAACCTGGCGGTGTTCTCATCGTCTTTATGACGCGCCAGTCCTCGGCGGGTGCATATATTCAGTTCATATGGAGAACACATCGAGTTGCCATGGCATCGGCGCTGGCCTGGCTGCGTCAGACCGGACTTCAATCTGTTCGCGCCGTGCCATTGGGCAGGCATTCGGTTGCGCGAAAACTGAGTGTTGGCTATGTAGGCAGGAAGCCGATTGAGGCTTGGGCTCGAGCTCCTGCTCAATGGGTTTGATTCTTCGACCCGCGCCACCGGCCGGTTGCGAAGATCAACACCTGTTGCGCGACAACCGCCACCCGTTATGAAGGGTGTGTCATCCAGAGTTGCTTGGCATGGTTGGTTTCTGAACGCAGGTTCGAGCCTCGCGATGCAGAACGTACAATCCGGATGCCACGATGATGACCGCCCCCAGGATCGTCCAGAGATCAGGTAAGTCTCCGAACATCAGATAGCCGATCACCGTGCCCCAGAGCAGCGAAGAATACTTGAAGGGCGCGACCAGTGCAGCCTCGCCGCGCCGAAACGCCTCGATCATCAGCGTATGGGCGACGGCCAGCAGCGCCCCACTTGCCGCGAATTTCCCGATGTCGGCGGCTCGAATGGACGTCCAATCGCTGAACGGTGCTGTTGTCAGGCCTGCAAGCATGACGACCGTGGTCGTCACGGCCAGCACGGCAACTGTTGTTTCCGTTCCAGATATCCGGCGGGTGATCAGATCCCGAAGCCCGCCGAACACAGCAGCGCCCAGCGGGAACAGCACCGCCCATTGCAATGTGTCGCCTCCTGGGCGCAGCATGAACAGCACCCCTGCGAAGCCAACAGTTACGGCTAGCCATCGCCGCCAGCCGACTTTCTCCCCCAACACCAGCGGTGCCATCGCTGTGATGAACAGTGGCCCGGTGAAGGCAACGGCGATCGCGTCGGTCAATGTCAGATGACGAAGGCCCGTCACGAAGAGAAAAGCGCTGCAGATCACGCAGAGGCCGCGCAGCGCCTGTCCCTTTAAGTTACGAACCCGCAATGTGCCAAGGCCGCCGGTTCTCATCGCAAAAACCAGGATCCAAGGCCAGACAAAGAGCCCGCGCACGAACAAAAGCTGCCCAGTCGGATAGAAATCGGTCAGGCTTTTGACGATGGCGTCATTCAACACCAGCACCGCGGTCCCGCCCAACATGCACATCACGGCAGGCGTCACCTCGGTCCGGCGTGCAGCAGGCATCGGGCGTTCGGCAGTTGCAGTGCGCTCTGACATCATGCCCCCGTCACATGGTCTACGCTGCCGGTCATGCGACGTGTTCTGGCTCGGCCATCTGCGCCAGTCTGCGTTCGCGCAAGATGATGTAGAGCCCCGCCGCGATTGTGACGCAGATGCCGATCGCGGCCAGGCCGTTCGGCAGATCTGCAAAGATCAGCCAGCCGATGACGGTGGCAAATGGGATCTCGAGATACTGCACTGGCGCAAGGGTCGAGGTCGGGGCAAACCGCAGGCTCCAGGTCATCAGCAGATGGGCGGCGGTGCCGATCACTCCGATGCCGATCAGCAGCATCCAGGTGTCCGTCGGCAGGTCCAGGTGAACGCCGTCGCGCGCCGCAGGCCATAGGATCAGCACCGGCGCCAGGTAGAGACAGGCTTGCAATCCACTGACCATCTGCAGGCGGATCGGGTCGATATCGCGGGCGATCTTACGTGTCACCATCATGAACAGCGCAAAGGACACCGCGACCCCCAAGGGCAGCAAGGCCGGATATCCGACTTCGACGAAATTCGGTTGAATGATCAACAACGTGCCGACGAACCCCACCGCACAGGCCGCGATGCGGTGTGGGCCAACGAATTCGCCCATCACAAAATGACCCAACAACAGCATGATGAACGGCATGACGAATGCGATGGCCAGCGCGTCGGCCAGCGGCAGAAACCGCAGGGACGTGAACATCATTCCGATGCCAACAATGTGCAGGGCAGTCCGGATGAGCGTCCACTTGATCAAGTGCCGGGGAAGCGAAAACGGGGCGCGTTGCCAAAGGGTGATGGGCGAAAGAATGACCGCCTGAACCCCGAAACGGATCACCAGCAGAACGCCAAGGGCAATCGTCTCGCCGAGAATCTTGGCAAAGCTGTCACCCAGAGGTGCAAGCACGCAAAAGACAAGCATCAGGACGATGCCAAGGAACGGACGATCGGAGGCCATGCATCACGATAGGCCGGGGCGAAGGCAATGCACAAGGCGTGCCTTGTTGGGGCAAGGCAGGTATGCGTACTCTGCATCGCGGGTAGGATCTCTGCCTACAACTGACAGGAGGCGATCATGCGCCGTGCTGAGTTTCCACTAGGGGGCGCATCCTGGGATGATCTGTCGGCTGAGATGCGCCTGCGGTCTAAGGGCGATATCGACTGGCGGGCCGGACGGACGCCATTGTTTGTTTTTGGCGCCGATGAAGAAACTTACGAAGTCGGCCGACGCGCCTTTTTCGAGTTCTTCAGCGAGAACGCGCTGGGTCGCAAGCGGGCTTTCTTTGGTTTGGAGCAGATGGAGCGCGATGTTCTGGACTACGGGTTGTCGCTGTTGAACGCACCCGGTGGGGCGGACGGGGCGTTTACGACCGGCGGCAGTGAAAGTCTGTTCATGGCGATGAAGGCCGCCCGGGACGAATTGCGTGCCCGGTCAGGGCTCAAGCCGGGTGACGGGCGGTTGAACATCGTGATGCCGATTACCGGTCACCCCGGGATGGATAAAGCCGCGGACGCAATGGATCTGGAGATCCGGCGCGGTGATGTGGATGCAGAACGACGCGGGTACGCGGCCACGCTGCGCCCGCTGATAGATGAACGCACTATTGCCATTGTCGGCTCGGCACCCTGTTTTCCGCATGGTGTCATTGACCAGATAGACGAATTGTCGGACCTGGCGCTGGAGACCGGACGATGGCTGCATGTCGACGCCTGCGTGGGCGGATGGCTGGCGCCCTGGTTCGCGCGGATCGACCGGTCAACGCCGGATTTTGATTTCCGCTTTCCGGGCGTGCGGTCAATCTCGGCCGATCTGCATAAGTTCGGTTTCTGCCCAAAACCTGCCTCGACGGTGTTCTATCGCCATGCCGAGGATCTGGAACGGGCGACGTTTAAGGCTGACGCCTGGCCGAATGGACCCTTTCAGACCGCAACGATTGCTGGAACCCGGCCGGGCGGCGCCGTCGCCGCCGCCTGGGCGGTTTTGAACCATCTGGGTGAGGCCGGGTTCATGCGCATTGCGGGCCGGCTGGCAACCATGGTTGATGCATATGTCGATGGGATCGAGGCCTTGGGCCTGCGCATGATCGCCCGCCCGGATTTCTCGATCATCAATTATACTTCGGACGAGATTGATATCTTCCAGGTCGCTGAAGCCATGGAACCGAAGGGCTGGTTGCCAGGACTGACCCGCAGACCGAAAGGCATGCATGCGATGCTGTCGCTTTTGCATGAAGATGCCTGTGCGCCGTTCTTGGCCGATCTTGCAGCGGCCCTGGCGGATGTCCGGGCCGATGGTGCGGGGCAAGCGAAGGTTGACGCCGTTTACTGATCGCGGCCTCGCGGATTATCCCGGTCCAATCGGTTTCATCACCGCGCTGGCGGTCAGAAGGACACGGTCGCCCGACGTGACCTGACCTTGCACAAAGGATAACGACCGGCCCCGCCGCGTCAGCGTCCCTCGGGCCTCGATCAAATCGCCTTTTCGGCCCGATGCCACAAACTCGGAATTCAGCGACACGGTAACGAACCGGTCGTCTGGCTCAGTCTTGGCGGTGGCCACAAGTGCCAAGTCGATCATCGTCATCAACAAACCGCCATGAACGATACCGTGCGTGTTGCAGTGCCGCTCGGCGGCCCGAAGGATGACGTGATCGGTTCCATCGTCCAGCCGCGACCACCAGAACGGCCCGGTATAGGTCTCGAACGGATCGTCCGGGTCGTAGATTGTGTACCCAAGCAGCGGCGGCGTGTCGGGATCGGTCACGCGCCCACCGCCTTCAGCAGCAGATCGACATTGGCCGCCCCTTCGCGTCCGCCAACTTCTGGGGCGCGGCCCTCGCGGATCGCCGCAGCGAAATCCTCTATCTCTCCGACATAGGGGTTGGCCGGGGTGTAGTCGAAACTGCCCTCTTGCGTTTCGATCCGGCCTTCGCCATGCGGTCCCAATGTGTCTGTGCAAATGGCGTAACCGTCCGAGCCATAGACTTCCATGATCCGTGGTCCTTTGTAGAGGACCGAGACGCAAAGCTCGGCGGTCGAGCCGTTCTCGAACTGGTAGGTCAGCACCGCCGTTTCGTCATGGGGTCCGCCGTAGACCACGTGGTTGATGATGGAGTGCGCTTGGCTGATCGCTCCGCATTGCGGCGTCATGAACCAACGGATCTGGTCCAGGCAATGCGTGCCGACGGCGGCCAATGCCCACCATCGGCCGACGTCCGAATTGGCCCGCCATCCGTCCGCGTTGCGCGCCGGGGTTGTCCATTGGATGCGCATATGGCGCAGCGTTCCGAAGGCGCCGTCCTGAGCCGCCTGGAAAAGGGTCCGATGCCCCATGTGCCAACGCATATGATAGGCAACGGCCAGCACCTTCTCCGCCTGGGCCGCCGCTTCGATCATCGCCGCAGCGCCCTCACGGTCCGTGGCCATAGGCTTTTCCGTGAGGATATGTTTGCCAGCCTTCGCCGCGCGGATCGCCTGATCTGCGTGCAGCTTGTCGGGCGAGGCGATCAGGATGGCGTGCAGGTCCGGGTCCGCCAGTAAAGCATCCAGATCATCGTGCGCAGGGTTCGCTGCTGCCGCGCCATGGTTGGCCGCGAAAGCCGCGGCGCGGGCCTTGTCGCGGCTGAAAACGCTCCAGAGTTGGGTGCTGGGTGACGCCGCAATCGCAGGGGCGAGCTGCTTGTCTGCGATCCCGCCTGTTGCGATCATTGCAATGTTCAGAGTCATGGATCATTTCCTTCGATTTCCCGAACCATCCCCAGCCTGCGATCCCTTGACCGGGCCTCGGCCGAGCGCCGTTCGGGCGGTCCCCATCCGCCGCCGCCCGAGGTTTCCAGCCGGATGCGCTCGCCACGGGATAGACGGATGTTGGATACCTTGGAAGGAAGCTCTGCCGAGGTGCCGTCCGAAATGTGCAGGAACCGGCCGCGCCCGCCGGGTTCACCCCCCGCAAGGCCGTACGGTCCATGGCGGAACCTCTCGAAATTGCCGGACACCGTGCCCCAGTCTGCATCCAGCCGCCATTCGCGGGCCAGGCCCAGGCCGCCACGGTGCTGTCCGTCACCGCCTGACCCGGGGATGAACCCGTATTCGGTGAAGGTAATTGGGAACAGGGTCTCGCACATTTCCACTGGCGAATTGGACAAGTTGTGGAATCCGCAACTGAACCCGTCGGCGCCGTCGGCTTCGGGATGGCCGCCCCAGCCACCGACCTCGACTTCGAAATAGACGCGGGCCTCATTCGGAATCAGCGGGTCAGGCGCCATCAGCGTCATAACATAGCTGACGCCGTAATAGGCGGCAGGCACCCTGTCCGGTGCGGCTTGGGCCAGCGCGCCCAAGACGGCTGTGACAATCCGGTGCCCCGTGGCCATGCGGTTGGCGACCGGCGCGGGCATACGGCAATGGGTGATGGACCCAGGGCGAGAGATCACCTCAATCGCCCGATACGCCCCGGAATTGGCCATGACTGCGCCATCACCCAGCGATAGCAGCGCGCAATAGACGCCTGATTTCGCCATGTTCAGCGTGCAGTTCACCGGCCCGGGCGTCTGGTCTGCACTGTCTGACAAGTCGACCGTGCAGGCGTTGCCGTTGATTGTGACGTTGGCAACAATGGGCAGGTCGACGGCCTGTTGGCCGTCATCATCGACCAGGTCCGTGAACCGGTAACGACCATCCGGCAGATCTTGCAGAACCTTGCGCATCGCCGCTTCTGACTGATCCAGAATCGCGGCCATGGAAGCGACGATCGCGTCGGCGCCATAGCGGCCTGCCATTCGTCGGATCGCCTGCGCGCCGACATCCAGACAGGCCAGTTGCGCATGGACATCCCCGCCGATTTTATCCGGTTCACGACTGTTGCGGCGGATGATGTCGATCAAGGCCCGGTTCGGGGTGCCGGCCTCGACGAGCTTGACCGGAGGGATACAGAGCCCTTCCTGATGCACCTCGGTTGCGGCGGCGAAGTAGCTGCCTGGCGCGCCGCCACCGACATCGACATGGTGAACGATGGACGCCGCAATCGCGATCCGGCGACCATCGATGAAGACCGGTTTGAAGGCGACAAAATCGGGCAAATGCTGGCCGCCTGCATATGGGTCATTGGTCAGGATCACGTCACCGTCTTGCCAACTGTCCAGCGGTATCGGCCCTGCGACGATGTCCTCCAGGCAGACGGACATCGAGTTCAGATGGATCGGGATACGTGTGGACTGCGCGACCGCGCGGCCTTCGCCATCGAAAAGGGCAGTCGAATAGTCCAGCGTCTCGCGAACCACGGTCGACCGTGCCGTACGCCAGATCGCAGCGTTCATTTCCTCGGCCCCGGCGATCATGGCGTTGCGGATCACCTCCAGCCGGATCGGGTCGATGGTCATGAGTTGCCTCCGTCCCGTTCGGCCATCAGGTCGCCGCTGTCCAAGGCATGGACCCGCCAGCCCGGGCCGATCCACAGGACTGAATAGGCCTCGTCCACCGCAAGGGGGCCGTCCAAGCTCGTGGAGGTGATCTGCGCACGTGGCAGCACGGGAGTTGTGTGCCACGCGCCATCCCACCAAATCCTGCGGCTGCCTTGCGCGCTGTCTTCTGCGATCGCGGCGGAGGTTTCGACACGGTCCAGAAGGCCCAATGCCTTGGCCCGTACGGTGACAATTTCGACCGGATCTGACTCGGCGCTGTGGGCATAGCGCGCTTGGTGGAGTTTGTGAAAGGTGGCGACAAGGTCGGTCACGCTTTCCGCAGTGACGTCGTCGACATCCGCCCAGGGCGTGTTGATTTCGAACGCCTGGCCGCGATAGCGCATATCGGCAAATATCTCGATGGAGCGGGCGCTGGCCTCCATGCCGTCTTCGGCTAATCGCGCCTGCCCTTCCTGGCGCAACTGTTCCACGATGGCGGCCAGACGCGGCACGGCCTGCGTGCTGGCCAACAGCAGTTCCGAATGCATCAAATCGTGACGCAGATCGGACATCAGGATACCGCGCGCTGACAGGGTCGAGGCATTGGTCGGGAAGATCACCCGACGGATTTCCAACTCTTCGGCGACCTCGCAGGCATGCAGGCCACCTGCGCCACCGAACGCTGCAAGTGTGAAGTCGCTGGGATCGGCGCCCTTTTCGAACAGTGATAACCGGATCGCACCGGCCATAGACGCGGTCGCGATCTGGCGAATACCAGCAGCGGTGACCTCAACTGGTAGGTTTAAAGAACCCGCTACTCTGGCGATGGCCTGCGTTGCCTCAGCCTGGCCCAGCGGCATCTCCCCGCCCAGAAAGCGGCCCGGATCTATCAGGCCCAGGTGCAGATTTGCATCCGTCACGGTCGGTTCCGTCCCACCGCGCAAATAGCAGGCTGGGCCAGGTTCGGCCCCGGCGCTGGCGGGACCAACGCGCAGCGCATCGCCTTCCACCCGGGCCAATGATCCGCCACCCGCACCAATCGTTCGGATCTCGACCATCGGCAGGCGAACCGGCAGGCCGTCGATTTCGCCATCAGCCGTTTCCTCGATCTGGCCGTTCTGGACCACCGAGATATCCGAGGACGTCCCGCCCATGTCGATGCCAACCACATTGGAAAGGCCTGTCTTGCGTGCCAGATCCACCATCGCCATCGCGCCACCGGACGGCCCGGAAAGCAACAACCGCGCAGGCAATCGGGCGGCCTCGGCCGGGGTGGCCAACCCGCCATTCGACTGCACCAGGAACAGCCGCGCGGTGATCCCAGCCTTGCCAAGCTGGGTTTCCACCCGTTCGAGGTAATCCGAGATTACCGGCTTCAACAGCGCGTTCAGCACCGTCGTCGACATGCGTTCAAACTCTCGGATCTCTGGGCTGGTTTCAAACGAGGTCGTTACATGCAAGCCAGGGATCGCCGAAAGAACCTCGGCAGCCGCGCGCTCGTTCTTAGGATTGCGATAGCCATTCAGGAAACCAACCGCGACGGCAGTGATGCCGTCTTCGGCCAAGTGCGCGCCTAATTCGGCGACCGCGCCCCGATCGACAGCGCGTTCCACCGTGCCATCGGAAAGCACGCGTTCGTCCACTTCGAAGCGCCGGTCGCGGGGGATCAGCAGCGCCCTTGACTCGGCCTTCAGCGCGTAGACGTTGTGGCGCATATGTCGGCCGATTTCCAACACGTCCCGAAACCTGCGGGTGGTCACCAGGGCACCCTTCGGCAACCGCCGTTCCAGCACGGCATTCGTCGCGATGGTCGACCCATGCAGGATCAGACCGATATCCGACAGCGCAAACCCATACCGTTCCGCCGCCCCGCGCAATCCGTTGATCAATCCGATCGAGGGATCACGCGGCGTCGTCGGTGTCTTGAAATCCCAAACCCGGCCGCTTTCTGGCACCAGGACCTGGACATCTGTGAACGTCCCGCCAATATCGACGGCGGCACGCAATTGGGATTGGGACATGAACGGGCCTTCAGTGCTTTCCAGAACATCAGACCCTAGGCCAGTCATCGTGGCGGGACAAACGATTGCTGCGTGGGCTCGGGTCGCCATGTCATCAAGGCCCGAGCGATGACAGCGCCGAACGCCATCTATGCAACGCTGGGGCCTGCCGGAACAAATCATGACCTGGTTTTGCGGGCCTATTTGGCCAGGCAGAACTCGCAGGCAGAGGTTTTGTTATGCCCCGATCTCGACGAGGCCCTGCATCGCTGCGCGGCCGGATCTGCCAGCCATATGATGATCTGTGCCGCACATCCCGATGCAGGCCGGGTTGTATCGGCTGCGCAGTACGCGCACGGGATCATGCTGGTCGACGCCTTCATCGCGGAAAGTCAGCCCTTGGCAATATTGACCCGGGCAGGTGTGCAAACACCGCGCAGCATCGGGCTGCATCCAGCGACGCGGGGGTACGCAGATCTGACGGGCTACGACACCGTTTACGAAGCCCCATCGACCGTGGCAGCGTTTGACGGCCTGACCGAGGGAAAATGGGACAGCGCCCTGGCGCCAGCACGGTTTGCCAAAGACGGAGAATTTCAGGTCGTCGAACATATTCAACCACCACGAGACGCCTGGCTGATCCTGAGCCGTGATGATCCAAATGAGGATGTTCTCTCGCTTTAGGCTTCATCAGAGTTGGGATCGTCGGCTAACGTAATCCCAGGATAACGATTCCGATTGGGAGGACACCATGAACGCATTCATTCGAACACTGGCGACCGGCGTGGTCGGCGCGGCGCTGGCAGTCGGGACGGCTCAGGCCGAAACCCGCGTGACCTATAAGTCGGCGAAGTCGACCTCGTCTTACTATCAGATGGCGGTGCAGATTTCTGAGGCCATGAAGGCTGGATCCGATGGCGACATCATCGTCACGGTCGAAGAAAGCCAAGGCTCGGTCCAGAATGTGATGGAGGCCCGCGTCCGCGGCGGTGATTATGTCTTCACCACACCCCCGGTGTTGGTCCGTCTGGCCCAGGGCGGCAAGGCGATGTTCGAAGGCAAGGGTGATCCCAAGTTTGACGAGATCCGGGCGTTGTTCCCGATCCCGTCTCTGACCATGCATTTTGTGGTCCGCGCCGACAGTGGCGTGACCGACTTTGCAGGACTGGAGGGCAAGAAGATCCTGATCGGCAAAGGGTCCTTTGGCGCCAAGGAGGGTGCGAAGTACCTGGGCCTGTTCGGGCTGGAAGGCAAAGTTGAACTGGCGGATGTGGAACTCTCGAACGCCGTGCCCGCCTTGAAGAACGGCCAGATCGAGGGGTTTGTCACCGCGGGCTCTTTCCCGGCGCCGAACGTGATCGAGGCGGCGGCCTCGACCGGCGTGAAAGTCCTGTCGCTGAATGACGATCAGATCACCCAAACCAAACGCACCAAGCTGGTGATCCCCGCAGGCACCTATGCGGGGCAAGATGCGGACATCACCACGACCTCGTTGCCGGTGGTGGCGTACACGACGACAGCGATGGATGACGACACGGCCTATGCGCTGACCAAAACCTATTGGGAGCAAAAGGCCGCCATGGGCGAAGGGGCAGCCTGGTGGAACGGCGTGAACGCGGGCCTGATGGAGAACATCACCGGCAAGATCCACCCGGGTGCTGTGCGCTATTATGAAGAGGCTGGCGTCACGCTGACCGACGCCCAGAAATAGGAAAAGGGGCGCAGGGCGGGCTAGCGAAACCGCCCTGCGCCACGGACCGCTGTGTTCATGAGATGCCGCAAAAGCGCAGCGGGCCGTGTTCTGAAATCTCGGGAGGTTTAGGCCACGTGATGCCTGGGCATCTTGGCCTCTAGGGTATCGGTTCAGCGCAAGAGCGCGGAACCAAAAGTAATACGAGGGCGGCAGGCCCTGCCGTAACAACGCTTCGAGGCCCACGATCAGACCAGGCCCAAAGCACCGTTGTCCCAAGCCCCCCTCAAGGTTGCTATCCGTCGAGGGAGAGGGGTCTTCTCTTACCGGTAAGTGGGGCGACTTTTAGAGGCATTTGATTAAAATTGAGTGAATATCAAAATGACAAAACACGGCAATCTCAGGCCCAACGCATGAGCCTATTCATTCAAAAAATCAAACTTGCACTGCTTGCATTGTGTTTTGCAGCACTTCTTGCGCCTGAAGTCTCCTATGCCTGCAGCCCTCGGACATTTGATATCTCTAGAATTTCGAAAGCCAATCTTGTGATCAAGGGGCGTCTGCTCAGCTTTGAGTATGTCACCGAGGGCGCTTCACACGCCCGCGACCACTTTGCCCACGTCAAATTACAAACTCTGAAAACGATGAAGGGCGAGCAACGTGAGACCTGGGATATCTATCTTTGGGGATACGGCTTAAGCGCTCCGCAAAAATGGATGTACGGAGACGAAGTCGTGGTGGGAGCCGTTTGGTCCGGTGCGCATCACCCACCCTTTTCCAAACCCGTTGGAATTGGCCCCACGTTGGACCCTTATCAAGCCATGCAGGTGTACGGGCAATCGTGCGCGGGATACTTCATTTTCCCGACGGGACTGACGCCTGCGATGGAGCGTGGCCTTGAAAAGATTGCCGAAAAATATAGTGAGGTTCCCGACGGGTTCGTTGCAGGCGAAGCATCGGATCAAGATGGCACGAGAAAGACACCTCGACCAAATCTACAGCACCCTCTATCGGATCGAGTTGGCTCTTGGGCTTAGGTAAGAGAAGAACGATGATCCGCTGGTTTTGGGTCGTGCTCGGGGCGCTGACCATCGCGTTTCACCTTGGCCTGATTTTTTCTGGCCTAGTCCCGAACCTGATCGCACGCCCGATCCACCTGGCGCTGGCCCTGCCATGGGTGTTGATCCATGCGGCCAAGGGTCGGTGGTTGCTCGGCACGGGTGCGGGATTGTCGGCCGTTGGCATCGCCGCCTGTATGTGGGTTGCTTGGTCCCATGATGCCCTGTCCGATCAGTACGGGTTTCTGGAAGGCAATTTCCAGATCGGCATTGCCGCGGTGCTGCTTTTGGTGGTGCTAGAGGCCGCGCGCCGCGCCATCGGTTGGCCACTGCCCCTGATCGCCGCATTGGCGTTGGCCTATGGATTGTGGGGGCAGTACATCCCGGGCGAGTTCGGCCATTCCGGCACGCCCTTGGCGTCGTTCCTTGGCACGCTGACCATCGCTGAGGGTGGCCTCTGGGGCAGCCTGACCGGCGTGTCGGTCAACGTCGTCGCGGTGTTCGTGATCTTTGGCGCGGTCCTGAATGTGGGAGAGGCAGGCCAGGGCTTCATGAATATCGCGATGGCGGCGGCAGGGCGGCTGAAAGGCGGGGCGGCTAAGGTGTCTGTCCTGTCGTCGGCCTTGTTCGGATCGATCTCGGGTTCCGCCTCGGCCAATGTTGCCTCGACCGGGGCGATCACCCTGCCCGCCATGACAAGGCTGGGATATCCCAAGCGCATGGCCGGGGCGGTCGAGGCCGTCGCATCCTCGGGCGGGCAGATCATGCCGCCGCTGATGGGTGCCGGGGCGTTCGTCATGGTCGAACTGACGGGCGTGCCCTATGTCGAGATTATGGGCGCGGCGCTGCTGCCCGCCATCCTCTATTTCTTTGCCGTCTGGATCGGGATCAACGCATTCGCAGGGCGGCACCGCCTGCCGCCGATCAACGCTGAAGACCGCCCATCGGGCCGTGATGTTGCCATCACAGCTGCCTTTTTCCTGGTGCCATTCACGGTCCTGATGTGGGGCATGTTCGGCGCGCGCCTGACGCCGCAATACGCGGCGGCGATGGCGATATTGACCGGGGCCGCGATGCTGGTGATCGATGCGCGGCTGACCATTGACTGGCGGCGCACCCTTGACCGGGTTGAACGGGCCTGCATGACCGCGGGCACGCAGGTGGCGATGATCGCGTCGATCATCCTCTGCGCCTCGATCATTATCGGGGTGCTGTCGATCACTGGGTTGGGGGTCAAGATCACCTCGTTGATCCTGTCGGGGTCGGGCGGGTTGTTGTGGCCCTCGTTGCTGCTGACGGCTTTGGCCTGCCTGATTCTGGGGATGGAGGTGCCAACCACGGCGGCCTATGTCATCTGTGTCTCGGTCGCCGGGCCTGCATTGATCAAGCTTGGCCTCGATCCCTTGCAGGCGCATCTCTTTGTCTTCTGGTTCGCGCTGCTCAGCACCATCACACCGCCGGTCTGCGGGGCAGTCTTTATTGCGGCCGGTATGGTGGGCGAAAACTGGCTGCGCGTGGCACTCTATGCGATGGCCTTGGGTGTGGGGCTCTACGTCATTCCGTTGGGCATGATCGCCAATCCGGCACTGATCGATTTGGGCGTCAGTCCTGGGTTCGCGCTTTTGTCGGCTTTGAAAGTCGGACTGGGGTTGGCCGTCTTGTCATACGCAGTGATCGGTCGGTTCCGTGTAGCCGTGCGGCTGGTGATGTTGGCGATCGGCGCGGCATTGGCCCTGGTTCCGTTCAATCCTCCGGGTTAGGTTCCAGCCGTTCTATCAGGTTCAACCGCCTAGGTTTGTACCGCAGCCATACGCTCGATTTTCCAGGTATTCAGATCCAGCGTGATCCCTTTAGTCAAAGGTCCTGATCTTGCGGGCGACTTCGCGATCATAGCCCTGGCTCGCCAGGATCAACTGTTTCGTATAGGCATCCGTGCTTTGGGATGCGCGCAATTGGTCCACGGTCATCTCCTCGACAAAACGGCCGCGGTTCATCACAGCGATCCGCTCGCAGATATGCGCAACGACGGCCAAGTTGTGGCTGACCATGATGTAGGTCAGGCCCCGGTCCGCCCGCAGACGGGCCAGCAGGTTCAGGATCTCTGCCTGCACGGAGACGTCCAACGCCGAAGTCGGCTCGTCAAGCAGCAGGATCTCCGGCTCTAGGATCAGGGCCCGGGCAATGGCCACGCGCTGTCGTTGTCCCCCCGAGATCTGGTGGGGATAGCGAAAGCGCAGGTCGACGCCCAGGCCGACATCCGTCAAGGCCTGAAGTATGCGCCCTTCACGGTTGTCGAGGCCGTGGATCTCCATCGGCTCGCTCAAGATGTCATTGACTGTATGGCGTGGATGAAGGCTGCCATAAGGGTCTTGGAATACCATCTGCATCCGGCGCGCAATGCGGCGGTCGCGGCGGTGGGTCAGGGTCTGGCCATCGATGCGGATCACTCCGGTCCAATCCTGCGTCAACCGTGCGATGGCTCGCAGAACGGTGGACTTGCCGGATCCGGATTCACCGACCAACCCGAAGGCCTGTCCCTTGCCGACATGAAAGGATACGCAGCGTACCGCGTGGACTTGTGTCCGACCGCTGCCGAAGATCACGTCCAGATCTTGAACATCGATCATGGCGTCAGTCCAGCCATGCCGGATCGCGATCCAGAACCGGCAGCACATGTTGAGGGCGGTCCAGTTCCGGCAGGCAGTTCAACAGGCCTTGCGTATAGGGATGCTGGGCCTCTGCCAATTGGCCAGCCTCCAGCACTTCGACGACCCGGCCACCATACATCACCAGCACCCGGTCGCAGAAAGAGGCCACCAGATTGAGGTCGTGGCTGATCAGGATCAGGCCCATGCCGCGCTCTCGAACCAGGTCGTCCATCAAAGCCAAGACCTGTAATTGTACAGTGACATCCAACGCGGATGTCGGCTCGTCCGCGATGATGATGTCGGGCTCTGGAATGAGCATCATAGCAATCATGACGCGCTGACCCATTCCGCCCGAGACCTGATGGGGGAAGAGGTCGAAGACCTTCTCCGGCTCTCGGATTTGCACGGTACGCAGCATTTCCAATGCCCGGTCGCGGGCGTCGGCACGACTGGCGCTGGCATGGATCAGGTAGGCCTCGGTGATCTGCTCGCCGACGGTGATCACAGGGTTTAGCGAATAGCGCGGATCCTGCATGATCATCGAGATCCTGGCGCCCCTTATATCGCGCATCTTACGTTCAGACGCAGCCATAAGGTCTATTCCATCGAACTCCATGCGTTTGGCGGTTACCGTTGCGTTATTCGCAGAAAGACGCAGCAGTGCACGACCGGTCTGGGACTTGCCAGAGCCTGATTCACCGACGATGCCCAGCCGCTCCCGCCCGAGTTGGAAGGACACGCCACGCACGGCGTGAACCAGTCCGCGCGGTGTGCGGAAGTCCACATGCAGGTCTTCTACGGTCAACAGTGGTGCGCTCATCCGCCGGAACTCTTTGGGTCTAGAACATCGCGAAGTCCGTCACCTAGCAGACAGAAACCAAGCGAAACCGTGAAGATGGCAATACCCGGGATCGTCGGGACCCACCATTGATCCAGCAGAAAGGGCCGCCCTGTGGCGATCATTGCCCCCCATTCCGGGGTCGGTGGCTGTGCACCCAAACCCAGGAAACCCAGCCCCGCGGCCGTCAGGATGATCCCGGCCATGTCCAAGGTCAGGCGCACGATCACCGAGGCCAGGCATAACGGCACGATGTGCTTGCGCAGGATCCGGATGGTGGATGCGCCCTGGGCCTCGGCGGCCATGATAAATTCGGACTTGCGAATGGTCAGCACCTCGGCTCGCGCGATCCGGGCATAGGGCGACCATGTGGTCAGCGCGATCGCCAGCACGGCGTTTTCGAGCCCGGGCCCCAACGCCGCCACCAGGGCGAGTGCCAGTATCAGGCGCGGAAAGGCCAGAAAGATATCGGTGATGCGCATCAGGACGTTGTCGACCCAGCCGCCCATGTATCCCGCGACCGTACCGATGATCAGTCCAATGGGGACGACGATGATCGAGACCAACGCCACAATGTAAAGCGTGATGCGCGAGCCCCAGACGATGCGGTCATATATGTCGCGACCAAGCTGGTCCGTGCCGAACCAATGATCCGCACTGACCGGTTGAAGGCGGTTCTCCAATTTTGGGGTCAAACCGTCAGAGCTAGTTATCAGCGGGGCGAAGATTGCGACCAGAACCAGGCCCACAACAATGATCAGCCCCGTCATAGCGATGGGGTTGGTGCGAAATGCCAGCCAGCCCAGATAGGCGCGCTGACACCGCGCCTGCATGACCGACTGAGGAGAGGTCGATAGTAGCCAGCCGCGCAGGCTGGTATCGCCGGTTGTCTCGCTCATGCGCGGGCCCTCGGATCGACCAGCTTATAGAGCAGATCAGAGAGCATGTTGATGCCGATGAAGCAGGCACCGACGACGATAGTCCCGCCCAGTACTGCGTTCATGTCGGCATTGAAGAGCGATGTGGTGATGTATTGTCCGATGCCGGGCCAAGAGAACACGGTTTCTGTCAGTACGGACCCTTCCAGCAGGGACGCATAGGTTAGCCCGATGATGGTGATCAGTTGCACAAGCACGTTGCGAAAGGCGTGCTTCCAGATCACGGCCAATTCTGATGCACCTTTGACACGGGCAGTCAGCACGTATTCCTGGGACAACTGATCCAGCATGAAGCTTCGCGTCATCCGCGCGATATAGGCCAGCGCGAACGTGCCCAAGATCGCCGAAGGCAGGATCAGGTGCGAGACGGCATCCCAGAAGACGTCCCATTCATCCGCCATTGCCGCGTCGATCAGGATAATGCCGGTGACGGTCTCGACGATGCCGTCGAAATAGGGCTCGATCCGCCCGGGGCCGCCAACCCAGCCGAGATTGCCGTAGAATATTAGAAGCCCGACCATGCCCAACCAAAACACCGGTACTGAATAACCGATCAGCCCAAAGACTCGGACCATATGGTCGATCCAACGACCCTGATTGACAGCGGCGATCACGCCCATGGGTATGCCGATGAACACGCCGATCAGTGTGGCGATCGTGGCCAGCTCTAACGTCGCAGGAAAGAAGATGGCGATGTCCGTCAAAACGGGCCGGGCGGTCATGATCGACATGCCCAGGTCACCGTTCACTAATTCACCGAGGTAGCGGAAGTACTGTTCATAGATCGGCCGATCCAGGCCCATCTCTTGATAGACCCGTTCATAGACCTCGTTCGAGGCGCGGTCGCCTATGATGGCCAGTACCGGATCCGCGGGCATCACGCGGCCAATCGCGAAGGTGACGGCCGTCAAACCGATAAAGGTAAGAAGCAATGTCAGGATCGTGTTGCTCACGGTCCAGACCCATCGTGGCAGCGCCAGGGTTGCCCCCCGCGCTGCCTCGGTCGTCGTCTGTTCGGTCAAGCCCTGGGCCTACTTCTTCACACCCCGGTAGAAGACCAGATCAAAGTTAGAACCGGACACAAAGCCTTCGATGTTTTTCTGCATCACGGTCTGCTCGGCCTGCTGAAACAGCACCGCATAGGGCGAGTTCGTTTGCAGGTCGCGCTGGATATCAAAATACATCGCTTCGCGCTTTGCCACGTCCAACTCGTTCCGGGCCGCAGCGACCTTGGCATTCATCGCCTCATCCTGCCACGAGTTCCGCCAGGCCAGCACACCGGTCAGCTTGGCCTCTTCGCTGTTGTCCGGGTTGTTGGCAAAGCTGTCGATGTTGGAGTGCGGGTCGGTGTAATCGGGCGACCAGATCGCAACCATCATCTCGTGCTTGCGGGCGCGGTACATCGGCCAGAGAGTTTTACCCTCGGACGTCACGATCTCTGCCTTGATGCCCGCTTGCGCCAAGGTCGCCTGGACGGCCTGGGCGATTTCCGGGAACGGCGCGCGGTTCAGCGTGTCGATCCGCATCTCGAACCCGTCCGGGTGCCCGGCTTCTGCGAGCAGTGCCTTGGCCTTGTCGACATCCAGGTTGAACGGCGTTTCCTGCAGAGCACCCCATAGACCGCCCGGCCAAGCCGCCTGGTGGACGACGTATTGCCCGGCCAGGAATGAATTCGCCATGCCGTCATAGTCAACGAGATAACGAATTGCTTCCACGACCTTAGGTTTACCCAGGATCGGGTGTGCCTGGTTGGCTGCCAGATAGACCAAAGTACCTTTCGGATCGGCACGGACGACGATGCTGTCGTTACCCTCGATGCCCTTGATCTGGTCGGGCGTCAGGTTCCGCGCGATGTCGACATCGCCTTTCTCCATCATCAGGCGCTGAGCGGATGGCTCGGCCACATGGCGCAGGATCACACGCTTCACACCGGGCGCACCATGGCGATAGTCGACATTAGCTTCGATCATAACCAGTTCATTGGCTTTCCATGTGCGGAGCTTGAATGCGCCAGACCCGGCTGAGTTGGACTTCAGCCAAGCATAGCCCAAGTCGCCATCGACCTCGTTCTCCAACACGGTCTTCATGTCGACCACCGAAGCCACACCCGCAGAGAGAGCATTCAGCACCAGCGCGGGTGAGAACTCCTCCGTGATCGTAATCTTCACCTTCTCGCCATCGACGACCACCAATTCGTCGACGTTTTCAGGCGTCCATCCGAATTGCGTCACGATGAAGGACGGGGTCTTGCCCAGCTTGACGACACGCTGCAGCGAGAAAGCAACATCCGCGGCAGTGACGGGATTGCCGGAATGGAACGTCATGCCGGGGCGGATGGTAAACGTAATCGTCTTTCCACCGTCGGTGACTTCCCAACTCTCAGCAACGCCGCCGACCAACGTTGTCAGATCTTCCGGCTCGTACATCATGATCCGGTCGTAGATGTTCGCAATGATTTCACCGCCCGAAAGTTCAAAGACTTCAGCCGGGTCCAGCGTGATCAGGTCGGAAATGTCCTTTGCCATCACAAAGGTATCTTTTGGCGGTCCGGCTTGTGCCGGAAGGGACAGCATTGCCGCCGTCAGCGGCAAAGCCATCCACGCACTTACTTTTTGGAAAAGTGTCATGTTGTTCTCCTCTCTGCTGCCGATGGTCATCGGAACAAGCATTGTTATCGGCAGAACGAAGGCCCTGCGACCAAGGCCAAGCTTCAACCGTGAGAGATTCGAGAGCCGTTGTCTACAACGATAGGTTACACGGGGCACAAAAATTGCTGCAATGCACATAATGGAAGCCGATGTGAGGACCCTATGCGCGTCAAAGCGAACGTGGGGCTATCTCGCAGGCTTGCCTGCCGGGCAGGTATGAGTGTCAGAAGCGAGATGGTAGGCTGTGCAAGGCTAGGGCAGAACCAGATTTACAGGTCGGTATAGTCCCCCCTTGGAAAGCGTGAATCACTGACTTGTGACTTCGAGATTTTCACGGGATTCGTCTTTCGGTTGATGAGTCGCTTTCGAGGTTGTAAAGATTTGGTTGAGAATGTTTATCTGAAGTATCAAATTTTTCTGTGGGGGTAGTTTTGATTTTATCAATTTCAGGCGGCGTAGTTCTCGAAGGCTCTTCTAACTTAGACAATCTGGTGATCTACACGGCGACCTTGTCGGAGGCCTCGCTTGACCCGGTGTCGTTCACCTACCGCGCCCGGTCTGGGACCGCTGACGAAGACACGGATTTCGATGTCACGGCTTCTGTCATCACCATCCCGGCGGGTTTAACGACGTTCGACTTCTCTGTCCGGACGTTGGCCGACAATGTATCGGAGGCGGATGAAAGCGTCCTGATCGACGTGTTCAACGTGGACGGCGCGACGCTGGCGAACGGCGAAGACCGGACGACCGTGCAGGGCGTGATCCTGGACGATGACGGCACCGGTCTGAAGCGCGCGGCGTTTGTCAACGATGCCATTATCGTCGAAGGCGATAGCGGCACCAAACAGGCCGTCTTTGAGATCAGGCTGTCGCAACCATCGACAGAG
>JBCCHJ010000040.1:0-51912 GCA_039028795.1 Pseudomonadota bacterium | reverse complement strand
TTGGGTTTGGCTTTTGGGCGCGAGTTTGCCATACATGCCGCGCTTGATGCCGGTGGGTTTGCCGATCGCGCGTGTGCAGAGGCGAAACGTCTATCCGGCTTGCGGATAAGTCCGCTCGCGGATAGTGCACCCAAGGACGACCAGGAACTTTTGGCCGGAAGCACTCCGGCGGTGACAGGCGTGGACGAAAAGGCGGGGCCGATTGGCGGTACCGCGGAACAGGACGATAGATGAGCGACCAGGACGGCGACAACAAGACTGGCGGGCGCGGACGCGCCCCAGGCGGACGCAGTGGATCGGTGCGGCAAAGCTTTAGCCACGGCCGGTCCAAGGCCGTCGTGGTTGAAAAGAAGCGCAAGCGCATAATACCTGCGGGCGCATCCGGTGCAGGTGGCGTGGCTGCGGCGGCAGCGGCAGCGGCTGCGGCGAAGGCATCCGGCGCGACGGCTGCCCCAACTGAGCCGACAACCGAAAAGCCAACGACGTCAAAACCTGCTGCCGATAACCAAGGCGGCAAGAAGCCTCCACGGGGCAAAGACGGCGCAAGTGGTGAACAACCGCGTCGGCGTAATGACGGCGGCAAGGGTCGGATGCTGAACACGCTCAGCGAGGACGAAGCCGCGCGGCGTCTTGAAGCTATCCGTCGTGCTCAGAAGGACGAAGAGGCCCGCAAGCAACGCGAGGCGGAAGATACGCGGAAACGCGAAGAAGAACGCGCACGGAAAGTCGCTGAACAAGAGGCCAATAAAAAGGCAGAAGAGGAAGCTGCCGAAGCCAAGCGCTTGGCAGAAGAAGAAGCGACAGAAGCCAAGAGACGCAAAGAAGAAGAAGAGGAAGCGGCGCGCAAAAAGGCCGAACAACCAAAACCTGCCGCACAACCAGAAGAGCCGCGAGCGCAGCCTGCGGGACGCGGCGGCGATGCCGAAGACCAGCGCCGCAGCGGACGAGGCGGCGGCGGACGGGGCGCACCTGCGCAACCGAAAAAGCCGGAAACCACACGTGGTCGCGATGATGGTCGTCGCCGTTCAGGCAAGCTGACAATCAGTCAGGCGCTCAACGATGGCGATGGCGGGCGGCAGCGGTCGCTGGCAGCCATGCGCCGTCGCCAGGAACGGGAAAAGCGGCGGATGATGGGCGGCCCGGTCGAGCGCGAAAAGGTCGTGCGCGACGTGGTCATCCCAGATGCGATCACTGTTCAGGAGTTAGCCAACCGCATGGCCGAACGTGTGGCTGATGTGATCAAGGCGCTGATGAAGAACGGCATCATGGCGACTCAGAACCAGTCGATCGACCAGGATACGGCAGAACTGTTGGTTGAGGAGTTTGGCCACAAGGTTACCCGCGTGTCCGAAGCCGATGTCGAAGACGCAATCGAAACTGCCGACGACACGGACGAACAGATGGAGCTCCGCGCTCCGGTCGTTACCATCATGGGCCATGTCGATCACGGCAAAACGTCGATCCTGGATGCGCTGCGCAAGACCAATGTCGTCTCGGGCGAAGCCGGTGGGATCACGCAGCATATCGGCGCCTATCAGATCATGACGGAAGACGACCACAAGATCACCTTCCTGGACACGCCCGGCCACGCAGCATTCACCTCGATGCGCGCCCGCGGGGCGAATGTCACCGACATTGTGATCCTGGTGGTGGCCGCGGATGACAGCGTGATGCCCCAGACCATCGAGGCGATTAACCATGCCAAGGCCGCCGAAGTCCCAATGATCATCGCCATCAACAAGATGGACCGCGAAGGTGCCGATCCGAACAAAGTGCGCACGGAATTGCTGCAGCACGAGGTGATCGTCGAGGCGATGTCCGGTGACGTGTTGGATGTCGAAGTCTCGGCTATGACCGGACAGGGTCTGGATACGTTGGTCGAAAACATCGTCCTGCAGTCGGAATTGCAGGAACTGAAAGCCAACCCGAACCGTCCCGCGGAAGGCGCGGTGATCGAGGCCAAGCTGGACACTGGCCGCGGTCCCGTTGCAACCGTCTTGGTGCAGCGCGGGACGTTGCGGAATGGTGATATCTTTGTCGTTGGTGAACAATGGGGCAAGGTCCGCGCACTGGTCAACGACCAGGGCGAACGGGTGAAAGAGGCCGGGCCATCTGTGCCGGTCGAGGTGTTGGGCCTGAACGGTACTCCGCATGCGGGTGATGTGCTGAACGTGGTCGAGGATGAGGCCAAGGCCCGCGAGATCGCTGATTATCGCGAACGCAGCGCTCGGGAAAAGCAGGCCGCCCAAGGCGCTCGTGCGACGCTCGATCAGTTGCTGGCGCAGGCCAAGGCCGGCGATGTCTCAGAACTGCCGCTGGTGTTAAAAGCTGATGTGCAAGGCTCGACCGAAGCCATCGTGCAAGCGCTGGAAAAGGTCGGGAACGAGGAAGTTCAGGTTCGCGTGCTGCACTCTGGCGTCGGCGCAATCACGGAGTCGGACGTCACGCTGGCCGAAGCCTCGGGCGCGCCGATCATCGGTTTCAACGTTCGTGCGAACGCTCCGGCGCGGAACGCCGCTAACCAGAAGGGCGTGGAACTCCGCTATTACTCGATCATCTACGATCTGGTCGATGACGTGAAGGCCGCGGCCTCAGGCCTGCTTTCGGCAGAGGTGCGCGAGAACTTCATCGGCTACGCCAAGATCTTGCAGGTCTTCAAGATCACCGGCGCTGGCAAGATCGCCGGGTGCGAGGTCACCGAAGGTGTCGCGCGCCGGTCGGCCGGCGTCCGCCTGCTGCGCGACGATGTGGTGATCCACGAAGGGACGCTGAAAACTCTGAAGCGCTTCAAGGATGAAGTGAAAGAGGTCCAGGTGAGTCAGGAATGCGGCATGGCGTTCGAGAATTACGAAGACATTCGCGAAGGCGATGTGATCGAAATCTTCGAACGTGAAGAGATCGAACGCACGCTGGACTAAAGGCCAGATTATATGGGCGGCGGCCTGAGGTTTGTTGCACTTTGGTGCGCCGCCAGCATTCTGGGTACTGTCGCCGTCGGACTGTTGCTGGATGTGGTAGCGGAGAGATTATCGGATTCCTCCGTTGCAGGCGTAACTGCTGGTTTCATAATCATCTTCATATCCGCCGTCTTAGCGCCGGTTTTGCATTGGTTTTTGCTGAAACCCGTGTGGAAACGCCCGTACCTGTTTCTGTGGCTGTTTTATGTGATCGTCATTCCTTTGTTGATCGGCATGGCCTTCAACTTTTTTCTTGTCACACCTCTGCTTTCTGAGTTTCAAGCAGCTCTTCGCGCTGACGACGGCAACGCCATGGCGGCGGCAGAAAGCCGTGTTTCTGTTTGGTGGCGCCAGGCACTGTTGGCCACGACGGCTTACACTGGTTATGCGGTTGGGCTCAGCTACATCTCTGTCCGTGTTGGAACGATGTTCTTTCTGGCAGTGATATTCGCCATGGCAGCAATGGAATTGATCTTGGACTTGAGCTTGCTCAACGACCTGGCTCTACAAAACGTGCTTGGCGATGTACTTTGGTCTGAACTGGTACATGTGACTTGGGTCAGTCTATGTGGCGGATCAGCAATCTGGATCGCGAGCAAACCAGTGCGCGGCAATATCGATGCGGCGCCATGATGCTGCGACGATTCCGACGACATGCGCCAATTGCCGCTTTGCTGGCGGCATTGTCGGGTGCTGCCTTGGCTGAAGGCTGTCTGGTGCTGGAAGACGGCTCTGATCCCTGGGATCATCTGGACGAAACCGTTGAGGTACGTTCGATGACTGTGATGACTGTTGTCCGTTTCGACAGCACAAGGCGGCGAGGTACTATCGGTGCCAAACGTCGGAAATGGACTGACGACGTCCCGTCGGACACAATAGGTGTCCAGGCGATCTGCGATCGCGTGCAGTTCGAAACGGCATATCCCTTCGACGGCCCAGGAGATCTGCCAATCGTTATGCTGCAGGGCGAACGCCTGAATCTGTCTGTTGATCTGGGCAACCATCCAGAGCTGAAGATCCGGCTAGAGGCTCATGAAAGGTTGCTGACCACCAAGCCCGGCCCGGCCTATCTGACAGCTGTGGATCTTGAGGCGCCCGACTGGCGGCCAAAATTGTTCGAACGGATGGCTACGATCGGCCAGGTTGATGAGGACCGCTGGATGATTGCTTTGCCGGGCGGCCTGCATATCGTGCCGTTAAAACCATGAAGGCGCTAGTTCTTGGCATAACCGGCGGCATCGGCGCTGCGGTGGCGGCTCATCTGGCGCGGCAGATGGATGTGACCGGATTATCTCGCAAAGATGGGTTAGACTGGACGAAACCTGTCGATACCGAAGCAGCACTGATCGGCCTAGACGGCCCGTTCGACCTGATCTTTGACGCCACCGGTGCTCTGCAGATCGGTGAACATGGCCCGGAAAAGAAGCTTTCCGCAATTGATGCGGACGCGATGGCGGCGCAGTTTGCTGTGAACACCATCGGCCCTGCGCTGATCTTGAAACACTCTGACCGACTGATCCCCAGGGATCGCCGAGCTGTACTTGCAACGATTTCCGCCCGGGTCGGGTCCATCAGTGATAATGGGCTGGGCGGTTGGGTTTCCTATCGCGCCGCAAAGGCGGCACTGAACCAGATCGTCAAGACCGCGTCGGTGGAACTGGCTCGCACAAGGCCAGAGGCCATCATCGCCGCGCTGCATCCCGGGACGGTGGCGACCGGACTGTCCGCACCGTTCGCCGGGCAACGCAAAACCTTGACACCAGAAGAGTCCGCAGCCCGGATGATCGCAGTGTTGGACGGTTTGACGCCTGCGCAAAGCGGTGGGTTTTTTGCCTATGATGGCCAGGCGATACCCTGGTAAACTGCGGTGCGCCAGGTGGCTTACGTGATGGAGATGACAATGGCAAAACGAAGGTTCGACAATGGTTCCGGCCCAAGCCAACGTCAATTGCGCGTGGGGGAACTGATCCGGCGGACCTTGTCCGAGATATTGATGCGTGGTGACTTGCACGAGCCAGAACTATCCGGCGTGTCGATTACCGTGGGCGAAGTCCGCACATCGCCGGATCTGCGCGTGGCGACGGTCTTTGTTCTCCCACTTGGTGGCGGGAATGCGGAAGCGATTCTGGAGGCATTGACCCGGGCCCGAGGCGAACTGCGGCGGGCGGTCAACAAAGCCGTCACATTGAAGTTTTCGCCGGAACTCAGGTTTGTCTTGGACGAAAGCTTTGATCGCATGGACGAGACGCGCGCGATGTTGTCAGAAGATCGCGTGCGACGGGATGTCGAGGCAAACGCTGAGGAAAGCTAAGCCTACTACTCCTTGAGGAATTTATCCGTTGCTTCGATTAGGGCCGATGTGATCCCAGGTTCGGACAAGGCGTGCCCAGCGTCGTTGACAATGACCAGATCCGCAGTCGGCCAGGCATTTGAAACATTCATGGCGACCATCGGTGGGCAAATCATGTCATACCGGCCCTGAACGATCACGCCAGGGATGTCTTCCAGTGCCGGCATGCCAGCTAAAATCTGATCATCACGGTCCAGCCAGCCTCGATTCATAAAGTAATGGCTTTCGATCCGGGCAAACGCCCGCGCATATGCCCCATTCATTGGTGGTACACCACGAGATGGGCGCAGAACCGCAGTTGAGTTCTCCCAACGGACCCAAGGACGCGCGAACTTAACCTGCTCGGCCTCGTCGTCACCGGTAAGACGCTTATGATAGGCGGCAATCAAGTTTCCGCGTTCGTCTTCTGGGATCAGATCGATGAAATCATCCCATGCCTCGGGGAAAAACCGGGCCGCGCCGCCTGCATAGAACCAGTCCAGTTCTGCTTGGCTCATCGTGAAAATACCGCGCAGAACCAGCTCAGAGGCGCATTCAGGGTACTTCTGGGCATAAAGTAGAGCCAGAGTTGACCCCCAAGACCCGCCGAATAGCTGCCACTTATCGATTTCCAGGTGGGTGCGGATACGTTCCAGATCCTCGACCAGGTCCCAGGTCGTGTTTGCCTCCAACCCGGCACTTGGCGTCGATTTGCCAGCACCACGCTGATCGAACAGAATGATCCGATAGCGCTTGGGATCGAAAAACCTGCGCATAAACGGGCTGCAACCCGCACCAGGTCCACCATGCAGCACCACGACCGGCTTACCTTCGGGATTTCCGCACTGTTCAACATACAGCTCATGACCATCGGTCACGGGTAGTGTGAACCTGCGAAACGGTTCCGTCTGAGGGTAAAGGCGCGGAGTGGTCATTCGGTCCTTTCGCCGCGGGACTAAATCTGCGGCCCGCCAAACATGGCTATGTGCCGCTTACTGCACTATGTCCAAATTGCAAGACCCAAAGGGCCGCAGCGACATCGGAGCACCCATGGCAGCCGCAAACGTGATATCGACAGTCGACTCATCGGAAATTGCAAAGTTCGAGGCGATGGCCGCCGAATGGTGGGATCCGAACGGCAAATTCAAACCCCTGCATATGCTTAATCCATGCAGATTGGACTATATCATCGACCACGTGGCTGCCCAACATAATCGCGATAGAACCGCAGCAAAACCCTTCGAGGGGCTCAGGATCTTGGATATCGGCTGTGGCGGCGGCTTGCTCTGCGAACCCATGGCGCGCCTGGGTGCGGATGTCGTCGGCGCCGATGCAGCCGAGCGCAACATTCCGGTCGCTAAGGTTCATGCCGAACAGATGGGTCTTTCCATCGACTACCGCTGCACAACCGCCGAAGCCCTTGTGGCCGACGGTGAAGGCTTTGATGCGGTCCTGAACATGGAAGTCGTCGAGCATGTGGCCGACCCACAGGCCTATATGAACGCATGCGCAAGTTTGGTTCAGCCTGGCGGCATTATGCTCACATCCACGATCAACCGAAACCCCAAAAGCTATCTCATGGCGATCATCGGTGCCGAACATGTGATGCGCTGGCTTCCGACGGGCACCCATGAATGGTCGAAATTCATCACACCGGACGAGCTTTTTACGATGTTGTCAAAAGCGGGCTTGAACCCGGTCGACCGGACGGGATTTCAATTCAATCCTCTTACATGGTCATGGCGCCTGTCACCTCGAGACCTCAGCGTCAACTATGTGACGGCAGAGGTGGCGCTGGATCGGGCGGCTTAGGCGCCCGCCCTTTCGCGCGGCTGCACCATCGCCAGACCTGCCAACATGAGGACCAACGACAGCCACACCCAGGCAGAGTGGGTTTCGCCAAAGACAATTATACCCAGACCCACCCCGGATAATGTCACGATGTACGCAACCTGAGCCGCGAAAACCGGCCCGGCCCGGCCGATGAGCCATACGAAACCGGAATAGGCGCCTATATGGGCAAAGGTCATAGCCACGAGGGAAAGTTCGACATCATCCCACCGTCCAACGGGCATCCAAGTATCCGTCACGGCCACGACCGGTATCAGCATGACAAGTGCTGCGATGAACAACCCACACATAATCTGCATAGGATCCAGCCCCGCGGGTTGGGCCTTGGCGATGTAGATATTCTCGATCGTGTAGGACAAGCTGGTCAGAATCGGTAGGGCGATCCAGATTGCAAGATCAGGATCCGGAAGACTGGTGTCCGGAATCACCAGCAACATCACCGCGATAGCCCCTAACAGAAGTCCAGCCAGTCGGGTGGGTTGAGCCCGTTCGAGACCAAAGAACAAAGATCCGACCAGCGTCATGAGCGGCACAATAGCGATCACAATCGACACGATGCCAACCTGCAGTTCCTGCAAGGCCGTGTACCCCAGTGCATGGGGAAGCGCTGTGCCGGTCGCCCCGCAGACCGCGTAAAAAATCAGATGCGGTCGGCTGAACGGCAAGGGACGGCGCAGGACTGCCAGAATGATGACCAGTACAATTGCCCCGAAAGCAGTCGATACAAAAGAAATACCGATCGGATGATGACCCGCATTGACGATGATCTTCGAGAAAATCTGCGTCGATCCCCAGGCGAGCCCGATAACAGCCAGGGCAGCCCAAAGACTTGTCGTTCGATTACTTCGAATTTTTTCAGCAGACATCACGGCCCCACGGAAAATACCAGGGCCCGGCCATCGGGACTGGACGTCCCAAATAGCGTCAATTCGCGATAGGGGCAATGACCCTCAGACGGCGTCTGTCACATCCACACCGACCGATAGCACTTGTCGACCGGCCCCGACCACTATGCCTGACACGGGGCTGATGTCGGTATAATCGCGGCCTTGGCCCAGCGTCACGTGATCATCGCCGGGAACGCAATTATTGGTCGGGTCGAAGTCAATCCATTCAAACGCGGGATCCCAAACCGACACCCAGGCGTGGCTGGCATCTGCGCCCTTTAGCCTTGCTCTGCCGGGTGGCGGTGTGGTCCGCAGATATCCCGAGACATAGCGCGCTGGGATCCGCAGGGACCGCATGGCGGCCAGCATGACATGGGCAAAGTCCTGGCAGACGCCCTTTCTGGCACGGAAGCTTTCGGTGGGAAGGGTATCGAACTGCGTAACACCAGGAGTGTACTCGAAGTCTTCGTTGATCCGACGCATCAGGTTCTGCGCGGCATCTAAAACCGGACGGTTGGCCGTAAAGCTATCGCGTGCATATGCCTCAATTTCCGCGTCAGCGACGGTCATCGCCGATGGAAATGCGTATGGAGACACTTCTATGACCGGGCTTACGCCGTTGATGCCCAAGGCTGCGGCCCGTGTCTTTTCCCAAGCCGCAGAGGTGTCGAATATCAACGCGTTGCGATCTGCCCGCTCCACCCGGCTGGTGGCAATGATCTCAAGATCCTCGTGCGGGTGTGAAACCGTCGCGACATGCACGACGTTGCCGAACATGTCTCTATGGGTATCTATGCCGTCCGGTTCTGGGTCGATCTTGACATCCGTCATGATCACCCTTTGCCCAGGCGTCACGGTTGGCGTCAACCGCAGCAAATGCTGCGAGAACACCGCCGAATTGGCATAGCGGTAGTGAGTTCTGTGACGCACATCCAGCATCATGGCCGGTTCTCCTGCCGGGCGTGGCTGACCAGCGCCTCTGGTGCGTCTGTGTGGGCAAAGAACGCACGGCCGATCAGGTCGGAAACCTCGGCCAGGCCGTCTTCGCAACCTTTCATGAGGGTTCTAAGATGGGGCCGCTCGCTCCCCTCAGCTTCGGCAAGAGTGCTGGCATCTTGCATCCGCAGATCGGTCAACAAGGCCAGGGCCCGGCGATGCTCGCCCCGGCGATAAGGAATATCCGTGGGCATTTCGGACAAGACGCGCTCTAACGCCGCCAATTGGAAACCAAGAGCACGGGGGTTAGTTTCATCCAGAACCATAAGATCGATCACGGCAGCAGCCTGGGCCGTCATCATATAACGCGAACGGTAGGCCGACGCAGAATCTCCCAGCGTCAGCCAAGCCCGAAGATAGGTTTCCTCGTTTTCATGCACAGTACCGGCAACACGGTGACCCAGGTTTGCGATCTGGGCGCCACGCTCCAACCGGCGGCCAAGCTCTAGAAAGCGCCAGGCATAATTGCGTGTCAGATTGTCTTGGGCTGATCCTGCAAAAGCGGCAAGGGACTGGATTGAATCCTCGATCAGGCGGGCAAGACCTGCATTCTGACGCACCGGTCCCGTCGATTGCCAGCGGCGGTCCGAGCACAGCCGATCAATGTAACGCCAGCTTTCGGCCGAAATCGATGCACGTGCTCGCATCGCCCCGGATTGCAGGAAAGACAGAATCGCCGGAATGCTGGCGCCTTCCTCATGGTCCCGCGCCAAACGATGCACTGCGTCCCGATATCGATCAAGACCTTCAAGGTCTTCGTCAGGCGACGCATGCGTTTCGATCAAGGTCGCCAAAACTTCAGGATCAGAGTCCGCGCGATTGCCGCCGAGGTGACGGTCCAGGCAGACAGACAGAACCCGAAGCACGGATTCGGCCCGTTCCGAGTTTCGGCCGAGCCAAAACAGCTCATCGGCAACGCGGCTCAGCAGATCGCGGCCTGTCCTGCGCAAGTGACCGATGCTGAATTGTTGTTTCAGCAACCCGGAAACCTGCTGTTCCCCTTTGTCAGCCGCATCTGGCAGAACCCACACGTCTTTACCGAAGCCCAACGCGCGGGGCGCACGTCCGGGCTCGATGGCTGATGCAACTCCGCCCGGCGCCACGGACCAACCGTCCAAAGTGCGGCAGGCAAAGACACGCATCATCCATTCGGTCCTGCGAATGCCTTCGCCACTCCAGACCGGGGTCCGCGCCAAACGGGGCGTCCGCACGGCGCAGAACTGCTCTCCGGCACGATCCAGCACAGCCCGCATATCATCTGTTTTCTCGAACTCCTCCAAATTCGCTGGCGTGCCTTGATCCGATGTCAGCGGCTCGATCCGCCAGTCATCGCGTTCTTCAATCACCTGATCGCGAGCCCGGGCGCTGCCCAGCCACAGACACGGTGCATCGGGCAGTTTCAACGCCTGACCCAAAAGGTGTTGCGACAAGCGATGGGCAAACGGTGCCAATGCACGATAGGCAAACGCTGCAGACCCGATGGCGTTGGCAAGCTTCAAGGACCCCGATTGCGCAGCAAGCGACAATGCAGGCGCACCAAATGCCGCCCGTTTCGGCTGGTGCAGTGCATCCACGGCAGAATCCGGCACGCCCCGCAGCATTACGTCAACGCGTTTCAATCCATCGAGCGTTTTCACAAAGGCCGCGCCGTCCCGCACGGTCAGATCCGCAGGCTCTACTAGGGCTGCGTTCATGTAGCGGGCGAAATAGGCATGGCTAAAGAACCGTGGGTCCTTTTCGCCACCGGTCAGCAATGCAAGCCGACCGTCCCAACCCATCATCTGATCCAAATGGTCCTGAAACGCCGCATAGTGGCTGGCCAAACGCCGAACGCCAAGGTCAACAAACGGATCGGCAAAGGCTTGAGTCGCCGCAATCCGATTGGCCAATAACCAGCCATCGCCCAACGGCGCATCCAGCCGATCAGCCAGCAGAACCCACGAACCATCCGACATGCGGGCGACGTCGGCTTCATAGATGTGCAACCAATGACGCGGCGGGCGTTGCCAGCCTGCGCAATGGGCGGCAAAGCTGGAACCGCCATAGATCAGACCCGGCGGTATCAGCCCGGCCGAGATCGCGCGGCGTTCCGAATAAACATCGGCCAGCGCAGCATCCGCCAATTCGGCGCGTTGAACAATGCCGTCTGCCAGTTCGGCCCAATCATCGGCCGCCAGCATCACCGGAAGCGCATCTTCCAGTTCAGCCTCTGGCCGACCGGTCGCCACAAAGGCCAGACCGCTTTCCGTTCGAAGCCGACCCAGGTCCAGCGCGGCGTCCAGATATCCCTCTGGCCCTGCATCGCGCAACCATGCCAGCAAGCCTTGCCAATGAGCACGGGCTTTACCGTCGGGACCTATAGCCTCGTCATACCAGTTCACATCAGACGATTGGAACTGGGCCGTGAACTGATCCTGTGTTTGACCGCCAGTTATGTTCTGCAGGTTCAGCACCTATGCACCGCCGTGCCGGCGCATATCCAATGTCATCGGGAACTCGGCGCTCAGCCGCGGCTTGATGGGCTGGTAAGATCCAGGCTCGTGTCCAAAAGGTTGGAACCTGGCCATCCGACGCCCCTCGGCCTCAAGATCGTTGACGGGTTGATCATCAAAACTGCGCCCGCCGGGATGAGCAACGTGATAGACACATCCACCGATGGCGCGCTCTGACCAGCGATCGTAGAGCGCGATGGTTAACGGAGCGTGGACACCGATTGTCGGATGCAGGCATTGCGGGGGTTGCCAAGCCCGGAAACGAACGCCCGCGACTCGGATATCCGTCTGTTCCGTTCGCGTCAGCGGAACCTCGAAACCATTGCAGGTAACCGCATATCGGTCGTCCAATGGGCCGCTAACCTTTAGCTGCAAACGCTCTAACGAGCTGTCTACAAAGCGCGCGGTACCGCCGATGGCTCCGGTTTCCCCCAGAACGTGCCAAGGCTCGATCGCGGCGCGGACCTCAAGCGTCATATCCCGGTGAGAGATATCGCCCTGCAACGGGAAACGGAATTCGAACTGCGCGCGGAACCATTCGGGATCCAGCGCCACGTTAAGGGCCTCGGACGTTTCCTGTAGCACGTCACAGAAATCGGCCCAGACATAATGCGGCAACATCCACCGATCGTGCAGCGCCGTTCCATGATGAGTCAGCGGGCGCTGGTAAGGCTCTGCCCAGAAGCGTGCGATCAGGGCACGCAGGACCAAGGCCTGTGCCATCGCCATGCGTGGATGCGGCGGCATCTCGAATGCGCGGAACTCGACCAGACCAAGACGCCCCGTGGGGCTTTGCGGATCGAACATCTTATCGATGCAGATCTCCGCCCGATGGGTATTGCCGGTCAAATCGGTCAACAGGTCGCGGAAGATCCGGTCAACGATCCATGGTGCTGGCGTGGGACCAAGCTGATCGACCTGCGACAGCGCGATTTCCAGCTCATAAAGGCTTTCCTGCCGGGCCTCATCGACACGCGGGGCCTGACTTGTCGGGCCGATGAAAACACCCGAGAATAGGTAGGACAGGCTGGGATGGTTCTGCCAGTACCGCACCAGGCTGGCCAGCAGATCGGGACGGCGCAAGAAAGGGCTATCGTCAGGTGTAGCACCGCCGACGACGATATGGTTCCCACCGCCTGAGCCGACCTGCCGCCCATCGTGCAGGTACTTCACCGTGTCCAACTTGCAGTGCGCTGCCGCGTCATAGAGCGCCTCTGTCACCGCGACCTGATTGGGCCAATCCGCCGTTGGATGGATGTTAACCTCGATCACGCCGGGATCCGGGGTGACCTTGATGACATTCAGCCGCGGGTCTTGCGGCGGCGTATACCCATCCAAATGCACAGACTGCTTCAGGTCCCGGGCGACTTCCTCGACCGCTGTGATCATGTCGACATAGGCCTCGGCGTCCGGGACTGGGGGAAGGAAGATCGTCAATTTTCCATCCCTGGGCTCGACGGTGATCGCCGTGCGCACGTGGTCCGTGTGGATCGCCCGCGCCGGATCATAGGACCCGCCGCCAGGCCGCCAGATGAACCCGGCTGGCACAGCCTCATTCCAGGGCCACTCCATCTGCTCTTCGGTTTGATCATCAACGATCGTGATCATCGTCTCACTGGGCCGCTGCAGACGGATAGAACGTTCCGGCAATGGAGGCCGTCCCGCAAAGGGATCCCGTTGGACCACGAATGGATAATCGGCCTCCTCCAGAAAAGGTAGCGAGGTCAACGGCAGTCGATAGCCGGCCGCCGAGTCGCCCGGCGCCAGGAAAAGCCGTCCGCGCCGTGTTTTCCAGCGTTCAGTGGCCCACTTGTATTTCCGCCGGGGGCCCGAGCGCTCGTCCTTCCTCATTGCCAGTTGGACGGGCAGAACCATGCATGTCGGCTCGGTCAGACCACGATCGAAGGCTTGGGCAAGTTGCCGCCGTTCCAAGGGGTCATCCAACTGGTTCGACGCCGGATCCAGATTGATCGGCAGTTTACCTTCCTGCACCATGTAAGTGGCTGGGTCTTCAAAGGCCGGTTCGATAAACTCCGTCGACAGATCCAAGGCTTCCGCGATGCCTGCAGCGAAAGCCTTGGCCTGGTCTATCGTCGCGCCCGAATCCTCCTCAACCGCGATCAGGTCTGGCGCATCCCAAAGCGGCGCACCATCACCGCGCCAATAGAGCCCAAACGCCCAGCGCGGCAGTTGTTCGCCCGGGTACCACTTGCCCTGCCCGAAATGCAGCAACCCGCCCGGCGCAAAACGGTCCTTCAGACGACGGATCAGTTGATCGGCCAACATGCGCTTGGTGGGGCCGACGGCATCGGTATTCCACTCATCCGCGTCCCGGTCGGTCGCAGATACGAATGTCGGCTCACCACCCATCGTCAGGCGCACATCGCCCGCCGACAGAATGTCATCGATCTGCCGTCCGGTTTTGTCGATGCGTGCCCACTCATGGTCAGTGAAGGGCAAGGTGACCCTCGGCTCTTCACGCACGCGGGTGACCTTCATATCGTGATTGAAATTAACCTCAGCTTTTTCAAGTGCGCCAGTGATCGGCGCGGCAGAGGTCGGCGCAGGGGTGCAGGCCAGCGGGATATGCCCCTCGCCCGCAAACAGGCCCGATGTCGGATCCAAGCCGATCCATCCAGCGCCCGGGGCATATACCTCGCACCACGCGTGCAGATCCGTGAAGTCAGCCTCTGGACCATTGGGCCCGTCCACGGACTTCACATCCGGGGTCAGCTGGATCAGATAGCCAGACACGAACCGGGCAGCCAAGCCCAGTTTCCGCAGAACGTGCACCAGCATCCAGCCTGAATCCCGGCATGATCCAGAGCCATATTCCAGCGTCTGACCAGGGGTCTGGACCCCGGGCTCCATGCGCACCGTATATGCCACGGCATCTTGAACCAACCGGTTGACCTCGACCAGAAAGTCGTTGGTGCTTTGCTCTTCCCGACTTACCAGACCGACAAATTCCTCGAAGTCCTCCCCGAAATCGTCGGTCTTCATGTACGGGGCCAAATCCTTGGCAAGGTCAGGTTCGTAGGTGAAAGGATAGGATTGAGCGCTTTCCTCCAGGAAGAAGTCGAACGGGTTGATCGAGGCCATATCGGCGACGAGATCGATCGTGACCTTGAAGTGATCGACCGGGTCCGGAAACACCGCCCGCGCCAGATAGTTTCCAAACGGATCCTGCTGCCAGTTCAGAAAGTGGCCTTCCGGCTCAACCTTCTGAGAATACGAAAGAATCCGTGTTCGCGAGTGCGGAGCAGGGCGCAGACGAATAACCTGAGGACCCAAGTTGATCCGGCGGTTATAGCGATAGCTGGTCACATGCGTGATGGCGGCGTTTATGCTCATTCTGCCCCGGCCCTGGCCTTTCTGAACAGGAAGAAAATTTAATGTAGCGCGCAGGGCCATCGCCTTGCAACGGCACGCAGGTGCGACGTGGTGCACAGGCGTTAACGTTATCGCAAGGTAAAGCGGCGATGTTTTCAACCGGGTGAAGAGAACGGAATTGGGGCACGTGGTGCGCGCATCCAGCTTTGCAGCCATCCTAGTCGGATTGGTCTTGGCCACGGCCTGGCCTCTGGCGACGCTGGGCCAACAATACAGCGCCGCTCAGGGGCAGGCCCGTCCGCTGGATCGGCTTTGGGTTCTGTGGGAACGCAATACCGGCGCTCAGAAAACCGAATTCCATTCCCTCTATGTGCAGAACATGGTCACGGAAGATGCGCTGACTGTCGCGGAATCTCTCGGCGCTGAGTCATTGGCCGCAGCCGAACGGGCCGCTGGGCAAAGCGCACCCTGGCGCGTGCCGCCGGTAATTGTTCAGCAAAAAGATCCAAACACAATCCCCCGTCAGGATGCCCAAAAAATGCTGGCGCGTGCGGTCGGCCATGTGCAGGCAGCCCGGCAGCAGGCAGCCGAGGCAGAGCTGATCGCACAACACTCCCAGCAACAGGTGCAACTGCTGGCGGCCGCCGTGCAATTGCTGCAGGAGAAGCTGGCAACGGCAGAAGAGGCGGCGGCGGAACAAAGTACAGCGAATCCGCTGAAAGAGCTGCAGGAGATCTACTTCACAACCGAAAACATCCCCACGCCTGACCTGCCGCCGGGCGTTCTGGAAGCGGATTTCAAACAGGATCTGAAAAGCGGGATTGCCGCGCGCTTGAAAGATGCCGGGCTCAAGCTGCTAACGGCGGATGAATGGAAAGCCAATCAGAAGCGCCCCACGTTGTCGATTGCACTAACGCCTGGCAACCTGCGCATCAGATGCCCGATCCCATTCGAAGTTGCCGTTAGAGTGACTATCAATGAGGTCCCCGAGTTTGGAAAAGAGACCACGCGCTCGGTAATGATCTGGAACAAATCTGGCGGGCCGACGGACGAGTTTCCAGATCAAGAGTTAGAGGCGATACTCAGCCTTGTGGACGCCTTTGTGGTCGATCTGAAAACTGCCCGAGAGGAACCATTACAGCCCGTGGAAGAAACCCCGGTTGCCGCGGATGATTCTTTGGAATCCCTTCTGGAACAAGCGCTGGAACGCGGTCCAATCGCTGTTGGCCCGGTGCCGGTCAATGTTCTTGGCGAGAACGGCGATGAAGATGAAATCATCGCACCAGACAAACAAGGAGGCGCGGCGGACCCTGCTGCGTCCTCAGAGACTGCTACACCGAAGACACCTGAAGCCAACAATCAAAGCCTGATCGACCATGCAGTGCAGGCGATCATCGCAAAGCCGAAGGTTCCGGATGATGCCGCGGACGCGGCTTCCTCGGGCGTCACGGTGCGGCAGTAAAACCCGAGCAATCAGTCGATATAAATATCGGTCAGCTTCCATACAGAACGATGTCTTCTCCTGCCGCGGTCCATCATATCGGCGGCGTCGTCATAGGGAAAAACCAGCCACAACGGCGCGAACCGCGTAAACTGCATGGGCATCCCATTCCATTCGTTGGCCACCAAGGCCTCAGATTGCTTTAGCTCGGGCAGAAGCATGTTGGCCGTATAACCATCCACACCTGAAAACGTCACATGATTGCCGCGCCACCCTGCAGCCAGAAGAAGATCCATCAACGCAATGCCGCGGAATTTCTGAGGTCCTTTCAGATCCGGCCAATCGGTTGTTGTGATCAAATCCTTAGACGTGAATTGACGCAACAGAGGAGCATCCAACTGCAGATCAGATCCCCGATTGGGCCAGCAGATTTTTCCGCTGATCGTCAGCGCCACTTGCGTGTCGGGGGACTCTAAACCCCATTCAGGACGAAACTCGGGCGGTGTACGAAACAGACTGGGTACGCGAAACATGACGCGCACGATGACTGCACTCGCTTAATTTTCGACTTAAACGCGGGTTGGCTAGCAACCCAATTCTAAGGCCTTCGTCGAAGACCCCCGCCCGCCGGAAAGTAAACGAGTTCGGCAGCACGACTCTACCGGCTCTCATGCGGCGGCTTTCGGCACTTAATCGGTTGTCAGCGCGCCCTGTCAGGCGCGTCACTCGGTTCGCGCTCAATCAGCGACTCTATCTCAGCCATAACTTCGTCTGGCAACGGGCTAAACGCCTGTGATCCCGCCAGGTTTTCGATCTGTTCGACGGTTCTGGCCCCTGGAATTGGGAGGTTCATGTCGCCTTTTGCCCAAAGCCAGCAGATTGCGCCTTGCGCAAGTCTTCGTCCGCCCACCGTCAACAGGTCTTTAATAGCCTCGATCTGAGACAGCATTTTTGGGTTCACGCCAGCATTGCGAAAGTAATCTGTGACAGGGTTTGACGTCGATCGGATGTCGTCCTCGCGCATCACTGCATCCACGCCGTATTTTCCGGTCAGAAGACCCATGGCGAGCGGCGAGCGGATCAGTGCAATCAGACCGTTCTGGCGGATCACGGCTTGCATGCGCGGTGCGTCCAGCAGAACATTCATGGCATGTTCGACGGCGACAAAAGCCGGACGCGGCGCAATTGCTGCCGCGAGTCTTGAGATATCAGTGCTCCAACCATAAGCGCGGATTTTCCCAGCGCGTAGCGCCCGTTCCAATTCGTCAAAGATCGGCTCGGCCTTTTCCACAGGAAAATCATTTTGGTGCAGCAGCACCAAATCAATCCGGTCCCGGCCCAGCCGTGTTAAAGCGGCTTCAATGGCTGGCAGAACGGTCTCTGGCTCGGTCTCATCTCCGATCAGTTCTTTGGTGCTTTCGTCGATTGCGACTCCGATCTTTGTCGCGATCAACGCCTCCGGTCGATGTTTCAAGGCGCGCGCCAGCAAGCGTTCGGCATGTCCGGCCCCATAGGCCGCTGCGGTGTCGAACAGCGTGATGCCCGACGCAAGCGCGGCGTGGATCGTCCGGATCGACTCGGCATCATCAGAGTTCGCATATCCCAAGGGTTCCCCGCCCCTGAACATAGGTCCGCCAATCGGCCAACATCCCATCCCAAGGGGCGCTATTTCGTTGTCTAGAAATTGCATGGCGCGATCACTCCGCTGGTCCTGATCGACTTAAGCTGCGGATTGGCTTCACATAAATGAATGCTTTTGCAATGATGCTTTCATGAATGAAATGAAATTCGATTGGGACGACCTGCGCTTGTTTCTTGAGGTTGCGCGCGGCGGTGGCCTGGCACCGGCGGTCGCATCCACAGGAAAGAGTGCACCGACATTAGGCCGGCGCATGCTGGCGCTTGAGCGGCGACTGGGTCGCGAGCTCTTTGTCAGGATGCCGCGAGGTTATGCGCTGACCGAAGCGGGCGAAGAACTGCTGGACCAGACTCTGAAATTAGAAAGCCGCGTTTTCGCGATGATTCCGACGAACTTCGAGGAAACACCGCCACTTGTGAAAGTCTCTGCCGGAACCTGGGTGACGCACATTCTTTGCGGCAGGATCGCAGACATCGTTGGAGCGGATCGTATTCGGCTGCGTTTCATCGCAGCGGACGAAGTCTTGGATATTGCCAGACGCGAAACGATCATCGGTATCCGCAACCGACGGCCAGATAGCCTTGGCCTTGCGGGGCGACGGATAGCGCGAGTCCGTTTCGCCGTTTACGCAGTCTCACACGACATATCAGCTTGGGCGCGCGTCATCAGCGCGACGCCATCGGCCAAGTGGTTGCAGGCGCAGGCGACAGTCGAGCCGGTTATCGAAGTAACCAATGCGCGAAACGCCTTAGATATCGCGCAGGCAGGGCAGTCCCGCGTCGTTCTACCCACGTTTATAGGCGATCAAATCAAGACTTTGTTGCGCATCAGTCCACCGATCGAAGAGCTAGAGCACGACCAATGGCTGGTAACCCACCATGAAGACAGGTTTTTGCCGGAAGTCCGCAAAGTGATCGACCGCATCTATGAGATTTTGAAAACCCTGGGCACCGCTGTTTGACAGGCAAAGTCTTGCATCGATCTCAGCAGCTCTGCAAACCTCGCCTTCATTCGCGCAATGCTTCACATGGGCAATGCGGTTCATTGGGGAGTTGAACATGCTGAGGGCGATTTGGATATCTGACCCGCATTTTGCGCACAACGGCGATGTTCTAGGGCATGATCCCAGGATCAGAATTCAAGCGGCTATCGATCACATTAATAGGCGCCATGCCGACGCTAGCTTTTGCGTTGTTTCAGGCGACATGGTCAATCGCGGAGCGAAGGCGGATTACGAAGGATTGCGCAGCTACTTGGACGAGCTTGCTATTCCAGTTCTGCCAATGGTTGGCAATCATGACGACCGTGCCTTGCTCCGACAAACGTTCCCATTGCCGACCCCGTGCATGTCAGAGTTTGTCCAATACAGCGTGCTGACCTCGGAAGGATTAGTCGTTTGTCTGGACTCCCAAAAACACGGATCAGACGCTGGAGAGTTCTGCAAAGAACGCACTACTTGGCTGCGAGATGTCCTCGAGACCGCGGCGGAAATGCCAGTCTACCTCTTCATGCACCATCCGCCTCATCGTTTGGGTTTGCCGATGCAGGATTCCGACAAGATGGAGAATGGCGACGCCTTTCTCGATCTGGTTTCGAGTTTTGAGAACGTGAAGTACCTCTTTATCGGGCATGTCCACCGTCCGATCTCTGGAACGATAAGAGGTCTTCCATTTTCGACGATGAGATCGGCACTTTACCAAGCCCCGGCTCCAAGGCCTGAATGGGATTGGCACTCGTTCAAACCAAGCGAAGAGGCCCCTAATCTGGGCGTCATTACGATCACGAACATGTCGGTGACAGTTCAGTACGAGCAGTTTTGCACGTTTGAGAAGGGCGGGCACTAGTTGTATGCCCAATCCCGACAGTGTTCTATTACTCGAAGATGCAACGCAGATTGTGGCGTTCTGACGTGCACAACTGTCACGGCGCCGAGTGTGACTGCTTTGGGCGAGATTCGGCGTATCGATAGATCTGATGCTGCCGGCGGCACGCGACCTGCTTTTCAATGAATTGGAGCGTAACGCGATCGACGCCTATGCTGGCGCTGCATCAGGGCGTCCAGCGGACAACATATAGATCGGTGGAATCGCAACAATCGATGCTGCAGCCATCACATAGAATGCAATGCCGATCCCCGCACCATCCGCGAAGTATCCGACCATCAGCGGGCCCGCCGCTGCGGAGAAGCTGGAGGACGAATAAAGCAAGGCATAGCCGCGCGCCATGCGCTTGGGGTGGATCAGGTCGGCAGCGAAGCCGTAGGTGATCGAACTAGACCCTTGGACGACGACCCCCAACGGGACCAGCAGCGCCATGGCCCACCAGCCGGGTAGAAGCACCAGCCCCACCAGCGCGGCCCCTGTCAAAATCTGGATCACCGCAAAGGCAGGACGCACACCAATGCGGTCAGCGAGGTATCCACACCCGGCCTTTCCGAATATTCCACCCAGCAGCAGCATAACCGTTCCGGCCGTCGCAACAGTCAGCGGCAGACCTTTGTCCAACAGCAGGAATGCTGCAAAAACCAAAACACCGGCCTGCACAAGCGTATCGACGAATACGACAGCCAACAGCGAATTGAAGGATCGCCAATTCAGGATACCCCAGCCGAGGTCATTCGGTTGCAGGTCGGCAGCCGCAGCCTCAGTATTCCTAAACGCCGTAAGCGATCGCGACGCCAACGCGATAAACACTGCACCGCCAAGCGCGATTAAGCCGTAGGAAAAACTAATCGCCTCCCAGGCCAGGCCTGCGCCGACGGTAAAGCTGAACCCGCCAGAAAACAGCAACTTCCCGATATCGCCGGAAGAGTTGTAAAGCCCAAGCGGTCCGCGCCGCCGGTCCACGGGATAAGTGGTCAGGATCAGCGAAGATGATGGCGCATGGTGCAAAGCGGTCCCAACCCCAATCAGAAGCAGAGCCGCCAAGACGGCACCGGCACCGGGGGCGACGGATAGTGCAGCATATCCGACCGCGCCAAGCAGCAGCCCAAAGACCAGAACCCGGATCTCACCCATACGCTCGGTCAGAAATCCGGACGCAATCTCGGGCAGGCCCTGTGCGATTGATTTGAGGGCCTTGAACAAGCCGACCTGCGCATAGGTGAACCCATAGGTCTGCGCCAACACGGGCAACAAAACGTAGATGGTGGCCGTCAGGCCATCCTGCACAATATGCGCGGCGCAGCTAATTCTAAGGGCGCGTTGTTCCTGCCTGACCTGTTCTGTCATCAATTCGTCATATCACAGTCTTGGAGAGCAGTGTGGAGAAGTGCGCAACGGTTATCGGACACCAGGAACGAACGGGTGTTTAAAACCGCCACGGACGAACTTCACAGATTTGTACAGATTCCAGTTCTCTTCCGATCACCTCTGCATCCCATGTTTTATGTTTCATCAGCGGGACCCTTAAGAGCGTTGGTGAGTCTGTAGGTGCCTGCTTTGAATTGAAGGCTGTCCTCAAGGATCGATGCAAGTGCCCCAACGCATACAAGAAATCCAGAAATTGGGACGATGGCTACGGCGTATTTTTTTGGCATGTAGTTTGGCTTGAAAACCAGCCCGCCATCCTCCCAGGCGAAGTACCACATCTCCCAGTACTTTCCGCCCATCGTTGCGACGACCTCCAGACCATAGATGATCATCACGATACCAAGCGCAAAAATCACGATGGTCCAAAACTGCCGAATGAGGAAAACGAGTTTCAGCGGCAGCCAAGAGTAAATGAGATCCAGCGCAATGTGATCCTTGTCTCGCACCGTCAGGGCGAGCGCAAAGAAAACCAACCAGATATTGCTGAGCACCGTCAGTAGATCGCCCCAAACCGGTGGGTCCAGGAAGACATACCGCATAATCACCGTATAGACGGTGAAGGAAACCATCGCCAGCAGCAGGACGGCGCAAAAAAAGGTAAGCACATTCTTTACGGCGCGGTCGATGAACGCGGCGAGTGCAAACATCAGAGCGTTCTCCTATGCGCGGCGGCGTTGCGAAGGAAGCGGCGCCGATCTGCAGCTGTGCCAGTCATCATGCAAACCCAAAAACCCGCGGCAGGAACATGGTGATGTCCGGCAGGATGATCAGCAGGAACAGAAGTGCAAACAAGGCCACGAGGTAGGGCAGCATCGATACTGCTACCTTTTCCAACCTCACATTCGCGATGGCGCCTGCAGTGAAGAACGCAACACCAACTGGCGGCGTGACAGAACCGATCAGGAACCCAACGACGACGACCAACGCAGCTTGGACGTCCGGATAGCCTGCCTTGACCATAACATCCACCAGGACCGGGCCAACGACGATGATGTTGGCGGCAGAATCCATGACCATGCCCAGCAGGAAGATGAACAACACAAGCACAAGCGCGAACATCAGCGGATTGGCGGAGTAGCTGAGCAGCCATTGTTCCAGTTCATTGATGGCGCCAAGTGAGGTCAGCAACCAACTGAAAGGGCCTGAGGCAGCGATGATGATGAAGACCATCGCTGAGTTGCGGAAAGCCCGCACAAAGGCGCCGGTGCAGTTGGACCAGTTGATCGTACGATAGATGAACAGACCGACGATTAGGGCAATGGTTGCGGTCAGGGCGCCTGCCTCGACAACGCCGGCAATGCCGAAGACGACTGAACCTACCAGGACAATCGGTATGAGCAACGCGAATGAAGATTTGTAACTCTGGACCATGACCGCAATCAGGCTGAACGGTTCTTCACTGCGCTCGAAGTTGTTGCGCCGGGCGATGACGTAATTGATCACCATCAGCAACAGTCCGATCATGATGCCGGGGATGATGCCGCCCGCGAAAAGAGCGCCAACAGAAATACCCCCGGCGTTCGCAAGCACGATCATCATGATTGATGGCGGGATAATTCCTCCGATGGTTGAACTAACAGCGGTGATCGCCGCGGCGAAGGCGGGCGGATAGCCGGCCTTCTTCATGGCCGGAACCAGCAAAGATCCGACTGTCGCCGTGTCGGCCACGACTGATCCGTTCATACCCGCAAAGAACATGCTGACCAGGACGTTCGCCTGCGCAAGGCTGCCTCGCATGCGCCCGATGATGCGCTGGCTCAGTGTGACCAAGCGATCCGTGATGGTCGCGCTGGTCATCAGTTCACCGGTCAGCATGAAAAATGGGATCGCCGTCAGCGGCACCGAGTCAATGGCACTGAACATCTGACTGGGGATCAGGATCATCGGTGCCGCATCGGTGATGAGTATGTAGACCACCGGAATCAGGATCAGGGTGAAACCCACAGGGGCGCCCAGCAAGATCAGCAGCACCAGAATCAGCAGAAGCGCGATGCTTTCCATGAAATCCCGATCCCATTGCAGTCCGAGACCGCTATTTCAGAAGCAAAGAGTGGCACGAGGCAAGCCCCGCGCCACACAAAGGTTGGCTATGGCTGCATAGACTAAAGCGCGCCAGCCTCTTTGAGCTGGGCAATGAAGTTGTCCATGCCCTGTTCCTTCAAAACGCGCTCGGCGGTTGCAGGATCAAAGGTGCCCTTTGCGTTCAGCCATGCATCGATCGCACCAGCGCGCCACTGCACCATTTCTTCTTCCGTCGGGACATACCATTCGGTGATCTCGGCCTTGATGGCGTTTTCACCGGCTTCGACCCAGGCGCGATCAAGCTCTTGAACCTTCTCACCAAATGCAGTTGCCGCGGCATGCAGCCATTCTTTTTCCTGATCGGTCAATTCATCGTATTGGCGTTTGTCGATAGACAACTGATTGCCTGACCAGGCTCCGCCGATCTCGGTGAAATACTTTGCGACCTCGTGCAGTTTGGCGACATGCTGCCAAGGCGTCGCAACGTACTGGCCGGAAACTACACCGGTTTGCAGGCCCTGGTATAGCTGCGCCCAATCATATGGGACCGGCACTGCGCCCCAGTTCTTGATCAGCGTGTACTCGATCGGGCTTTTGGTAACACGCCACTTAATGCCCTTCATATCGCCGGGCACGTGCACGGGACCATTCGCATTGCCGAGTTGGCGGAACCCACCGCTGGAGTAGACGGTCAGACAAACGTGGCCTGCTTCCTCGGCCGCGATATCGCACTGCTTCTTGGCCAGCCATTCCGAGGAGATCCGGCCAGCTTCATCCATATCCTTGAAGATGTAGGGCAGATCGAAGATCGCCAATGCCGTTCCGAAGTTACCAAAATTCGCCGTCGAACTCGTCCAAAGCGCGATCAACCCTTGGTTCGCCTGTTCGCCGCAGGTCTGCTCGGAGCAGAGCGACTTGCGATAGTGCGGCTCGATGGACATCTTGCCCCCAGAAACCTCTTCCAGCGTTGGGATCAGCGCCTGATCAATGGCGTCTCCAATCGGCATTCCGATAAATCCAACAGTGCCCAGTTTCAGGACCTTCGTCTCGGCAACGGCGGCCTGCGCGAATAGCGCGGCAATCGACGCAACGCAGAGCGTCTTGCACATCGAATGAAGCTTCATCGACCTTCTCTCCTGTTGATTAATCTCTTTTCCTTGGCTTGATCATTCCCCCCGCGGCTGTCCCGTGAAAGTGACAGATGGATTGAATGAAGAGGACAGAACCTTTTGAATAGCGTCACGACCGATCGACGCCCCGGGGCCAAAGGAGGTTTCAGGTGAGCTTAACGACGCCGCGGTTTTTGAAACTGCCAGAGAACACCAGTCTCAGCTTGCGCGACCAGATTTGCGAGGCGGTCAGTGCAGCTATCACGTCTGAGTCTCTGGCCTTTGACCGGCCTTTGCCGTCTTGCCGGGAGTTGGCCGAGCAATTGGGCGTTTCGCGCAATACCGTCTTTGCGGCCTATAACCGGTTGGTCGATCTGGAACTGATCGTCTCGCGCGACCGATCGGGCTATTTCGTCAATCCGCAAATGATTTCGCTGCAGAAAACGAAACAGGACAGCGCAACTAACGGCGAACAGGCCAGCTGCCCCGTGCGATTTAAAGACAAAGACTTGATGCCGGTCGTCAATCCGCTGGACTGGCACACATATCCCTATCCCTTCATCTATAACCAGATTGATCCGGACTTGTTCCCGGTTGATGGCTGGCGCGAATGCACCAGGCAAGCGCTGGGACGCAAACAGATGCCCGTTTGGGCCAGCGATTCCGTGGAAAGCGACAGTCCTCAACTGGTTCAACAGTTGCGGCAGCGACTGTTGAACACGCGCGGGATCTATGCCGAGAATGATGAGATCCTGATCACCTTGGGATCACAGAACGCGCTGTTCATCATCGGTATGATTTTCGCGGGTTTTGACGCACCGATTGCGCTGGAAAACCCAGGCTTCTTCGGCGCCCGCAATGCCTTTCGACTGTCGGGTAACCAGTTGATCGGCGTGCCGATTGACGGACACGGGCTGATCCCTTCAGCGATCCCTCCCGAGTGTAAATTGGTCTTCACAACGCCCAGCCACCAGTTTCCAACAATGGTTACCATGCCGCCTCAACGGCGCGAGGAATTACTGGCGACAGCCGCGCGGCAGGACTTCGTGATCATTGAGGACGACTACGAAGCTGAAATGAATTATGTCGCGAATGCCTCGCCATCCATGCGATCAATGGATGACGCCGGGCGGGTGATCTATGTCGGCAGCCTGTCGAAGACACTTTCACCTGGAATCCGGATGGGCTTTATCGTGGCCCACCGGGATATCATCCGGGAAGCGCGCGTCGCCCGGGGCGTCATGATGCGTCACCCCCCGACGATCGTGCAAGAGATCACGGCGCTGTTCTTCCGCTTGGGGCACTATGACTCCCATCTGCGCAACATCGAACGTCGCTACAAGCGACGCTGGCACGCGATGAATGCAGCGATGACCAAGCACCTCAGTATGTTGGAGCATACAAAATCTGAGGGTGGGACCTCTTTCTGGCTAACAGGGCCGGACGGTTTCGACGCATCCGCGCTGGCGCTGCGGCTGCGCGATCGGGGTGTCTTAGTCGACCGCGGTCAGGATTATTATCTGAATTACGAAGATAACCGCAGCTTCCGCCTTGGGTTTGCTTATGTGCCCGTGTCGAAGCTTGAGGCCGGGGTAAAGATCATCGCTGAAGAAGTTAAGGCGGTGTTGTAGTTCCTGAGGTCGCTGGAAACTGTCCCTTCGAAATGGACGACCTGTCTCTCACCATTGATCAACTCATCCATTAACTCAACAACACATGGGACACTCTCGGTCTTTTGCAAAGTCAGGAATGAGGAGCCGGCCCCTTGAAAGATCGCATAGAAAGCAATCCGAAAGTTACGCCTTCTCAGTTCCACATTTCCGATCAGACGCTTTCCGAGATTCTAGCCCGTGTGGCCAATTACCCGTGGCACGAGATGCCTGATGACGGCGGCTGGGGTTACGGCACGAACATAGACTACCTGAAAGAGCTCTGCGCCTATTGGGTAGATGGCTTTGATTGGCGGGCACAGGAAGAGCGCATCAACAGCTTTTCGCACTTCAAAGCACCTGTCGACGGCATCGATGTGCACTTCATTCATGAACAGGGCAGCGGCCCTGCCCCGATACCGCTGATGATCAGCCATGGCTGGCCGGGCTCGGTCCTGGAATTCTTCGAAATCATAGAACCCTTGGCCCACCCTGAAAGGTTTGGCGGAAACGTCGATGATGCATTTACGGTGATTGCTCCGTCGCTGCCGGGATTTACATTTTCCGACCGGCCACCGCGTCCCTATGGACCGCGAAAGATGGCTGGCATGATCAATTCGCTCATGACGGAAACTCTTGGATATGACCGCTATATCGCCCAAGGCGGAGACTGGGGCGGCGCAATCTGTTCGTGGTTGGGCTTCGATCACTCTCCCTCCTGTGCTGCCATTCACATCAACGTCCTGACGATGCGTCATCCGGACGGACCACAGACACCTGAAGAACAGGCCTGGGAGGCAGAGTTCAACCGTGACCAGATCATGCAGGACGGCTATCGTACCCAGCAAGCGACACGCCCCCAGACGCTGAGCTACGCAATGATGGATAGCCCCGTCGGAATTGCTGCTTGGCTGATAGAGAAGTTCCACGACTGGTCAGACGTACCGATCGGAGATGTGGAATCCGCCCACACCAAGGATGCACTTCTATCCAACATCATGGTCTACATCGCAACGCGATGCTTCAACACGGCGTCATGGATTTACTATGGCCGGCGCGAGGAAGGCGGACGCGTTTTGTCACCCGAAGGGCACCGCGTCGAAGTGCCTACCGGGTGCGCTGTTTTCCCAGCAGAGATGCTCAACTGGGCACCAAGATCCTATGTCGAACGGCTCTATAACGTCCAGCATTGGACCGAAATGCCGCGCGGCGGACATTTCGCTGCGATGGAAGAACCGGAGCTTTTGCTGGAAGACATCCGGTCCTTCGGGCGACTGCTACGATAGATGGCAGGTCACGAAAGCCATGACGTTTGGGCAAACAGACCGTCGATGCGACCGCCGCATTTTATGCAATCAAATGAACCCCCGAAGCTTCGCGCCTTCCGACCGAAGCTGGCAGAAAACGGTCTTGCGGTTTGCCCGAATGGCCGTCAGCCGCTGTTTGTGATTGAGAAACGCAAGTATTGTGCAACGCAAAAAAATCAGCCACGTTCGAAGGATTAACTTTCATAATCAATCAAACAGGAGAGGTACTATGCGCTTGAAAACTGTTCTTGCCGCTGTTGTTTGCGGGATGGCCCTGGGGCTCGCCAGCGGGGCGGCCATGGCCCAGAAATCCGGTGGAAACCTAGTGTTCCTGGTGCAGCCGGAACCACCCTCGATGGCATCTTATCTTTCGACCTCTGGCCCAATCGGCCTTGTGGCCCCAAAAATTTATGAAGGCCTGTTCCAGTACGACAAAGACCTGAACATCGTCCCCAATCTGGCCGAAAGCTACGAGGTCAGCGCAGATGGCAAGACGGTTACATTCAACCTTCGTAAGGGCGTCACCTGGCATGATGGCAAGCCGTTCACCTCGGCTGATGTCCAGTTCACGGTGATGGAGGTGCTGAGCAAAGTGCATCCACGCGGCCCCAACTCGTTCCGCGAAGTAACATCGATCGATACCCCGGATGAACACACGGCAATTTTCAATCTGGCGAACGCCGCACCCTATATGCTGCGAGCTCTGTCGGCCTATGAAAGCCCGATGGTGCCAAAGCACTTGCTGGAAGGCCAGGACGTGCGCAGCGCGGATCTGGCGAACAATCCGGTCGGCACAGGCCCCTTCAAATTCGTGGAATGGAAGAAGGGCCAATACATTCGTATGGAGAAGAACGAGAACTACTGGAAGGAAGGTCTGCCCTATCTTGACCGTATCGTTGGGCGGTTCATTCCCGATGCCTCGACCCGCGCCGCCGCGATGGAGAACGGCGAGGTGATGTATGGCGCTTATGGTGCGATCTCGAACATCGATGCCGTACGTCTGCGGGACACCGATGGATTCTCGGTCACGACAGATGGCTATGCCATGATCAACCCGGTCTCATTGGTTGAGTTCAACACAACCACTGCACCGTTCGACAACCCGGCAATCCGCAAAGCGATATCGCTGGCGCTGGACCGCAAGTTCCTGATCGAAAACATCTGGTTCGGATATGGCAAGCCTGCCACATCCGCGTTGTCGTCAAACTTCGCTGCGACCGGTCTTTATAAAGAGCCAATGCCAAACTACGTCGCGAACGCTGATGTCGAAGCGGCGAAGAAGATCCTGGATGATGCCGGTATCACGGCAGATGCGGACGGTGTGCGTGCCAAAGCGGTATTAGATCTTATCCCGTACGGTGAAGACTGGCGCCGGGCTGGCGAGTATATGAAGCAGGCCCTCGGCGAAATCGGCATCCAGGTCGAGCTGCGCTACGAAGACGTTCCGACCTGGCTGAAGCGAATCTACCACAACTATGATTTCGCCATGAACGTGAACTATTTCTACCAGCTGCCGGATCCAGTGCTGGGCGTTCACCGCCACTATGGCACCGACCAGATCCGCAAAGGCACCCACTTCGTGAACTCCAGCCGGTACTCGAACGAAAAGCTGGACGCTCTGCTGGCTGCCGGTGCGCAAGAGGCGGATGCCACCCAACGATCGGCCATCTATGCCGACATTCAGAAGATCCTCGCGGACGATATGCCCGTTGTGAACCTGTTCGAGATGCAGTTCCTGACGGTCTACAATGACAAGTTCAAGGATCACGACGTCTCGGCGCTTGGTGCCTACGGCTCGTTCGAGCGCGCCTGGATCGACGAGTAATCCCGGCAACAGAAATATGGCCCCGGCCCCAACGGCCGGGGCCATGCCAGGGGGCGGGTCATGAACCATTCCACCCGGCGCATTCGCTATGTGCTGAAACGGTTGCTGCAGGCCGTGCCGATCGTCTTTGCGATCGTCGTGATGAATTTCTTTCTTTTACACATGGCCGAAGGCGATGCGGTCGATGTGCTGGCGGGCGAGGCCGGATCCGCCACCCCTGAATACATGGCAGAGCTGCGTGCAAAGTTCGGGCTGGACCAACCGTTACCGGTCCAACTGGCAGTCTATTTGAAGAACGTTATAACTTTCGATTTGGGATATTCTTTCCGCCACGAAATGCCGGTCAGCCAACTGATCATCGACCGTTTGATCCCGACGGGCCTGCTGATGGTGTCGACCATCCTGCTGGCTGTGGGTTTTGGCATTCTGCTGGGCCTTGTTGCTGCAACGGGTCTGAACACCTGGCGTGACACCGCGATTTCGATCTTCGCGCTGATCACCTATGCGACACCGCTGTTCTGGGTGGGTCTGATGCTGATTGTCGTATTCTCGCTGAATCTAGGCTGGTTCCCGACGAGCGGGATGGAGGACCTGATGGCCTTCCACGATAACTTCTGGGACCGGGCATGGGATATCGCGCACCATCTGGTGCTGCCGACGATCACGCTCTCGCTGTTCTATCTGGCGCTTTACACACGGCTGATGCGCGCCTCGATGTTGGAACAATACGGACAGGACTATGTCACGACCGCCCGCGCCAAGGGCGTGACCGAGCAGCGGATTGTCTTTGTCCATGTGCTGCGCAACGCTCTTCTGCCCGTGGTGACCATGGCGGGCGTGCAGGTCGGGGCGCTGATCGGCGGCTCGGTAATCGTCGAGTCGGTCTTTGCATGGCCGGGCCTCGGCATGTTGGCCTTCGAGGCGCTGTTCGCCCGCGACCTCAACCTATTGCTCGGGATCTTTCTCTTGTCGGCGCTTCTGGTGGTGGCGGTGAACCTGGTGGTCGACATCATCTATTCGTCGCTTGACCCAAGGATCGAGGTCGGCTGATGCGTGACTTCTGGCAGCGCTTTTCCCGCAACCGCTCCGCCGTGCTGGGGCTGGGCATCATCTTTCTGATTATTGTGATGGCGTTGTCGGCGCCGCTGTTTTTCCCAGGCGATCCGTTCGGGCTGGCCGGCAAGTCGATGTCACCGCCGGGCGAGAGCGGGTTCCTTCTGGGCAGCGACAGCTTGGGTCGTGATGTGGCAGCGGGGATTGCGCATGGGGCGAAGACCTCTTTGCTGATCGGGCTGATCGCAACGATCGTTGCCGTACTGATTGGCGTGATCATGGGCGCGTTGGCCGGGTACTATGGCGGGATCATCGACGATCTGCTGATGCGCACGACCGAAATGTTTCAGACGATCCCTTCCTTCGTCTTCGCGATCCTGCTGGTGGCGATCATGAAACCCTCGATTGAGAGCATCGTGATCGCCATTGCGGTGGTATCATGGCCCGCAGTTGCACGGCTGGTGCGCGGCGAGTTTCTCTCGTTCCGCAACCGCGAATTCGTGCAGGCCTGCCACACCATAGGTATGAGCGATGTCCGCATCATGCTGGGCGAGATTCTGCCAAACTGCCTGTCGCCGATCATCGTCATCGGCTCGCTGATGGTCGCGACCGCGATCCTGATCGAATCCGGCCTTGCATTTCTGGGCCTGGGCGACCCGAACATCATGAGTTGGGGGTTCCAGATTGGCGCGGGGCGTACGCTACTTCGTTCCGCTTGGTGGGTGTGTACCTTCCCAGGCATTGCCATCCTATTGACAGTGCTGGCCATCAACCTGGTGGGCGAGGGGTTGAACGACGCCCTGAACCCACGCCTCCGGGAACGTGCATCGTGACACGGTTGCTAGACATCCAGGGCCTGCACGTCGGCTTGCCCGCCAGCGCTCAGAGGCCCTACGCAGTGCAAGATGCCGACCTGCACCTGGACCCGAATGAAATCCTATGCGTCGTCGGCGAAAGCGGGTCAGGCAAATCACTGACGGCGCGCGCAGTGATGGGATTGCTGCCCCGTCCACACGTGAACATCGCCAAAGGCTCGGTCCTGTTTCAGGGCGAGGATCTGGCAAAGGCGCCAGATGCTCGGATGCGGGAGATCCGAGGTTCAGAGATCTCGATGATCTTCCAGGAACCGATGACGGCGCTGAACCCAGTGATGACCATCGGCACTCAAATCGACGAGGTCTTTCGCTTTCACGGCAGAATGCCCGCCCGCGAACGTCAGGAACGTTCATTGGAACTTTTACGAGATGTCCAGTTGCCTGACCCTGATCAGGCGCTAAAGGCATATCCGCACGAGCTTTCCGGCGGCCAACGCCAACGCGCGATGATCGCAATGGCGCTGGCACTAGACCCCAAGATCCTGATCGCTGACGAGCCGACAACCGCTTTGGATGTCACTACCCAGGCCCAAATTCTAAATCTCATCAAAAAGATGCAGGACGAGCACAGCACAGGCGTCCTGTTCATCACCCATGATTTCGGGGTTGTCGCCGACATCGCGGATCGGGTCGCAGTGATGCAGAACGGACTGGTGGTTGAAAGCGGCACCACTGAAGAGGTGCTGAACCACCCCAATCACCCCTACACACAGTCACTGATCGCTGCTGTACCCAGCCTGACCCCACGCCCGGCGCGTCCCCGGGCAGAGGAAACGGTCCTGAAGGTCAACGTCCTCGATAAAACCTACCGCAGCGGCGGCGGTCTCTTCGGCGGAAAGGCCCGGATCGTCCACGCGGCAAAAAAAGTCTCCCTCGACCTCGCCCGCGGCGAGACCTTGGGCATTGTTGGCGAAAGCGGCTCGGGCAAGTCCACGGTCGCCCGCTGCATCGTACGCCTGAATGATGCCGAGGCCGGAGAGATCTTGTTGCACGGCACCGATCTGCGCCCTCTCGGTCGCGCAGAGATGCGCCCGCACAGATCCAAGATCCAGATGGTGTTTCAGGACCCATTCGCCTCGCTGAACCCACGTACCAAGGTAGGGCGCATTATCTCACAGGGACCGGTATTACAGGGGGCGACGCCAGACGAAGCCAGGCAAAAGACCCTGGAACTGCTGGAGACCGTTGGGCTGGATTCTGGCGCCTACGACCGCTTTCCGCACGAGTTCTCAGGAGGACAACGCCAACGGATCGGTGTTGCCCGGGCTTTGGCACTAAATCCTGAAATTTTGGTCGCGGACGAACCTGTTTCGGCCTTGGACGTGTCAATCCAAGCCCAAATCCTGCAGCTCTTGGATGAAATCCGGGACCGCATGAACCTGTCGATGATCTTCATCACACACGACCTGCGCGTCGCTGCCCAAGTCTGCGACCGTATTGCTGTCATGCGCAGTGGCGAGGTCGTCGAATCCGGCCCAACCGGAGCGATTTTCAAACAACAGCAGCATCCTTACACCCGCGAACTGCTGTCTGCGGTTCCGGGGAAGGGGTGGTTTCTGGAAAGTGATTTGCGGAAGCATTCTTGAACGGTTCGGCAATGCCAAAGACCACCATCTCAGGTTTGTAATTCAGGTGATCGACCAGACTTCTGACTAACGCGCGTGCGTCTTTCCTTCCTGAAGCCAGGGGCCCGAGAGTTTGGAGCTTCGTTAAGTCAAGATTGAATGCTCAGGGATCATCTGATCAAGCCCCGTGAGCAGCGCGGAGTTAAACTCTGCTGGCACCTCGACGTTCGAGAAGTGGTGCTGACCTTCGATCACGGTCAATTCGGCGCCCTGGATACGATCGCGAATGATTTCGGAATGATCAACCGGCGTCACAGGATCTGCGCCCGCTGCAATGATCCGGGTCGGACAGCCAATCAGATGCAGATGATCTCGATAAGCCAGGCCGGCGACGGCAGAGGTTCCACCCAGATATCCCGGCACTTGGGTCGCAATAAACACGTTGCGTACCGCATGGTAGTCGGGCGAGGCCGCATCCACGAATTCATCAGTGAACCAAAGGTTTTTCGTCATATCCCAGACAGGCACCATGCCGTCGCGGCGTACCACCGTTTGACGCTCGGCAACCCAATCGCGGTACCACGGGCTTGACTGAGATGTCGTGTTGCAAAGTGTCAGCGTGGAGATCCTTGTGGGATGGTTGATCGCCAGCCCTTGGCCGATCATCCCGCCGGTGGAGATGCCGACCCAATTGACCGCCTCAAGACCCAGCACATCCATAAGCCCAACAGCATCAGCTTCGAACATGGCCAAGGTATATGGCCCGGCAGGTGCATCCGTATCGCCGTGGCCCCTCCAATCATAACGCAGTATCCGATAGCGATCCGACATGGCGGGAACCTGCTGGTCCCAGATCCGATGGCTTGTGCCCATTGCGTGCGCCATCATTATCAGGGGACCTGCGGGGTTTCCGTCCCACCGATAGGCCATTTGAATGTCACCGACCTGTGCCTTTTGAAGCGTCATCCCTGGCGTTCCGCGGATTTGACCAGGACTTTTCCGATGTACTTGCCAGCCAGCATATCGTGCAGCGCGTGAGGAAGGTTCTCGAAGCCGTGTGTTGTGTTGTGGTTCGCTCTGATCTTTCCTTCGCGGCACAGCTTCATCATGCGGCCCAGGGCAAAGGCCCATCGTTCGGGGTAAGAGTAGCGAGAGAACCCATGCAAGGTCGCTTCACGCGCCCAAAGAAGGCGCATGTTGACGGGGTCAAGGTCTGGCCTGTCCGAGTTGTTCGATGCAGTCCGCCCTACGATCAGAACGCGGGCGAATTTGGAAACATTGGCGAACACTGCATCCGCGACCGGTCCCCCGGTCGTATCGAAAACCTGATGAGCCCCATCCGGCAGCGCGGCTGACAAGGCATCGGGAAAACTGTCAGACCGGTGATCCATGCAGGCATCTGCGCCCAGGACCTCGACCACATGCCGGCACTTTTCCGGGCCACCAGCGACGCCGACTACGTGCATTCCCGCCAGTTTCCCCAGCTGAACGGCATAACCCCCGACCGAACCCGCGGCAGAGGTGACGACCATGCTTTGTCCCGGCATGCATCGCCCGAATAAATCAAGCGCAGTGTAGGCAGTAAGGCCGGGGGAACTGAGTGCCGTAAGCCACAAGGTCGGGTCGAACTCATCCGTGACCACCATCAGATTTTCCGGGTGCGCGACCGCATAGTCCTGCCAGCCAAGGCGTCCGGTCACCAATTGTCCCACATCCAAATCAGCGTTCGGCGCGGCCTCGAAGACCTCGCCCAGGACATCACCATCGATCAAATCGCCGACCTGGAACGGGCTCGTATAGTTTGCGAAGTCTTTCAGACGCTGGCCCTGCCAGGGTGACAAAGCATGATAAAGCGCTTTTACTCGCACCTCGCCCGACGCAAGATCAGGATGCACGGCTTCGTCCAGCGTGAAATGCCCTGCGTCCGGCAACGTTTCGGGACGCGTCTTCAAAGTGAATCGGCGATTGATCTCTGGCTCCATGTCTTCGAGTATCCCATGTCTCACCGGTTGCACAGGTAGTCGCACATGACGATTCACTTTGCCCCTGTTGGCGACATCAAAATCGCATATGTGGACGAAGGCCCTGTCAAAGCACCTGCTGTCTTTATGGGGCATTGCTTCTGTGCCGATCATAGGTTCTGGGATCCGCATCTGCTGGCCTGCGAAGGGTTCCGGACGATCCGGTTTGACACCAGAGGACATGGGAAATCCGGACGAAGTGATGGCCCCTATTCGCTTTCACAGCTAGCAGCGGACGTCGTCGGGCTTATGGATCACCTGGGACTGCAGCAAGCGCACTATGTCGGCGTCTCTATGGGTGGGATGATTGGTCAGACGCTGGCGATCGAACACCCGCAAAGACTGCATTCGCTTACCCTGGTGAATACGACGCCAAAGTATTCCGACGTGCAGCGCGATCTTTGGCGCGAACGCGCCGAAGGTGTCACGAAAAATGGCATCGAGCCAATTCATGAGGACCTCATGCGCCGGTGGTTCACCGACCATGCGCTAGATAGTGGGCTGCCTGGCGCAACTTACATCGCCGAGGTCCTTCTCAGCTTCGATCGGCGCAGCTTTGCCTCGGTCACCGCCGCGATGTGTGACCTGGACACCATTGACAGTCTTCCGGGGATTCTTACGCCAACACTGGTCGTCGCGGCACCCGATGATCCGGGCGTCCCGCGTGAGATGAGCGAATTACTAGCCGCGCGCATTCCAAACGCGTCGATCCATTGGTTGCATCCCGCACGTCATCTGTCATCCCTTGAACATGTCGATGCATTCAATGAATTGCTTCGTGCGCATCTGAAAAAGAACTCGCCCGCGTGATCCAACCACGAAGTCTTGCGATGGATGAGCCGAAGATATCTAATCGCTTGCGATCCTGATTTGAAAAGGACGGCCCCATGGACGCACGCGCCAACGAACGTACGGTCTGGATGAACGGAGAGTTCATACCCGAAAGCCAAGCCCTAGTGCCCTATCGTGATCGGAGCTTCTTGTTTGGTGACGGCGCGTTCGATCTTACGCGGACGTTCCACGGGCGCATATTCAAGCTGGATGAACATATCGACAGGCTCTACCGTTCACTCAAGGCATTGCACTTGGACGCGACGATGGAACCCGCGCGCATGACTGAGATCACGCAAGAGGTCGTCGATCGCAACCGACACCTTTTGGGCGAAAGTGACGACTACTGGGTTGGGCAGCGTCTCAGCCGCGGCGTGATGAAAGTCGAGGGCGACAATTGGGACCACTATGGTCCGACGGTCATCGTTGAATGCTCACCCATGCCGATCGCCGAACGCGCCCACTTGTATCGCGATGGCATACAGGTCGTGACACCTTCCATCCGACGAATCCCACCGGAATGCCTGACGCCGCGGGCGAAGACACATAACTACTTGAACCTGATAATGGGAGATATCGAGGTAAAGGCACAGAACCCAAATGGTTGGGCCATTTTGTTGGACATGTTCGGAAACCTGAACGAGGGATTGGGCTCAAACATCTTCCTGGTGAAGGATGGCAAAATACGAACCCCGCGCGAAAAATTTGTTCTGCCAGGTGTCAGTCGTGAAACTGCGATGGAACTTGCCGCGAAGCTGGGCATCGAATGCACCGAAGACGATCTTGATCTCTACGACGCCTACAATGCTGACGAGGCGTTTATTACCTCGACGTCGCTCTGCATTTGTCCGGTCGCGTCGATCAACGGCGTGCAGATGCCGGAAGGCGCATTTGGGCCCGTCACACAGAAGCTGATCGATGCGTATGTCGACCTCGTCGATTGCGATTTCGTCCAGCAGTATCTGGATCGGCTTTGAAGTTTGCTAACCTTTCAGGCTGTGGGCGATCAGGCAGGTAAGTTCGAACATCAGATTTGCAGCCGTCACCGAAGTTATGCCGGTCGGATCATAGCATGGCGCAACTTCGCAGATATCTGCGCCAATCACATCAAAGCCCATCAGACCCTGCAGAATCTTCTGCACATCACGCGGGATAATTCCGCCAATTTCGGGCACCGCAGTGCCGGGACAATAGGAAGGATCAAGGCCATCGATGTCGATGGTGATGTACATTGGTCCTTCGCCGATTGTCTGGCGGATCTTCTCGATCGTGGCAGCGCGGCCGATATCGTCGTAATCGTCCATCGTCAGAATTGTGAACCCCGCGTCATAACCGTATTGGATATCCTCAGGCACAAATCGCGACCCGCGCAGACCAAGCTGTACGGTTCGGGCTGGGTCGATCAGGCGCTCTTCATGGGCGCGGCGCATAAAGGTCGCATGGTTGATTTTGGTATCGCACATCTCATCCAGCACATCCGCGTGACTGTCGATTTGCAGCAGCCCTACAGGGCCATCTTTTGCCAGGGCGCGAAGGATGGGCGTTGGGATTGTGTGGTCACCGCCGACTGTGACCGGCCGAATTTCCAACGCTTTAAGGTTGGTAAAGAAGTCCTCGATCATCTGGATCGAGGCGTCGAGCTTCATTGGATTGACCGGAGCATCTCCAATATCCGCAATGTTGCAGAGCTTGTAGGGTTCAACACCCGTTGACGGGTGCGCCATGCGGATCAAACGGCTTGCATGGCGAACCGCGCCAGGCGCCTCGCGCGGTCCGGACCGGTAGTTCAAACCGATGTCGAAGGGTACACCAACCAGCCCGATATCAAGTTCCGCGGTTGGGTCGACCCGCCGCGTCCGCATGAAGGTCGCAATATCTGAAAACCGCGGCACCTGCGTCGCGTCGACTGGTCGGTACTTCGAGTCGGCCATGGTTCCTCCGCGATCTCTTTGTTTCGATCTACATGATGCAATTCCGGCACCCCTCGCCAAACAAGGAAGCCCGCTCCCATCCAAAAAAACAAGGACGGTGATCGCTTTGCCAGCAAGCCTGCTATCGTAAACAGTCGGGCCCGCAGTTTATGGATCATCGGAAACCAGCTACCCCATTGACGCTAAAAGGCACCTTGATGAACGCCGCAAAACGGCTTCTACATTTCTGAACCAAGCACCTCGGTTGGACACTTAAGGACAGTAAATATGGAACATGGCGTCATCTCGACCGCGCAACCAGAGGCGACCGAGGCAGGCGCGCTGACCCTGTTGGCGGGTGGCAATGCGATCGATGCCGGTATTGCTGCAGCCTTGGTGCAAGGCGTGGTTGACCCGCTGATGTGCGGCCTGGGCGGCGTTGGAACTGCGATGGTGCATGTTCCTGCAAAGGGCGCGCCTGAGAATTTCAACTTCCTGGGCGCGGCACCCCGTGCAGCGCACGGCGAGATCTGGGCCGACAAAGTCTTAGGTGAAACCGGCGATGGTTTTGGCTTCATGTTGGAGGACAACCTCAACGCGCTGGGCCATCAGGCAGCGATGGTTCCGGGAAACCTGGCCGGATATTGGGCGATGCATCAGGCCTATGGTCAGTTGGATTGGGCAGCGCTCTGTGATCATGCAATCCAAGCAGCCGAAAACGGTTGGATGGTACGCCCCCATGTCTACAGCTATGCGACCCAGGACGAAGGTGCGCTGGGGCGCGTGCACAATTCGGACATTCTCGGCTTCACTGAAGAAGGGCGGGATCTTTACATCGCCGAGACCGGGGCGATGCACCGGCCCGGCAAGATCATCAGGAACCCAGGACTGGCTGCAAGCCTTCGGCTGATCGCGGCAGAGGGTGCAGCAACGCTTTATGGCGGCAAACTGGGCCAGATGCTTGTCTCCGACATGAAAGCCAATAGCGGACTGATCACCATGGCGGATCTCGAGGACTACCAAGTCTCTCGTGCACCTGCCCTGCAGGGAACTTATCGCGGATACAAAATTGCGACCAACCAACCGGCCGGGTCTGGCATTCAGATCCTGCAGACGCTGAACATCCTCGAGCAGTTCGATCTGGCCAGAGAGTACGTTCTTGGCACTTCGGATTTCATCGCGTTGATGGCCGAGGCCATAGCCTATTCCTATAACGACAAGCGCACCCGTGTTGGGGATCCGGCCTTTGAAGATGTGCCGCTGGATGCATTGCGGTCGAAAGACTACGCCACTGAGCTATCCACCAGGATTAGAAACGGTGAAAAGGCGGTGCTGAACCGAATGGCGCAGCCGATAGAGTCGACTGAGACGACACATGTCTCGGCATTCGACAAAGCGGGCAATGCCTTTTCGATGACCCATACGCTCGGCGCACCTTCTGGCGTCATTCCACCGGGCTCGGGCTTCATCCTGAACGGGTGTATGAGCATCTTCGACCCACGCCCAGGCACACCCACATCCATTGCGCCGGGGAAGTCCTATACCAGCTCGATGTCGCCAACCCTGATCTATCGGGATGATGCTCCGTTTTTGGTCATCGGCGCGCCCGGCGCGACCTATATCCCACAGGCGATCGGGCAGGTCATTGTCCATTGCATCGACTTCGGCCTGTCGATCAGCGACGCGATCGCCGCCCCCCGTATCGCAGTCACGCAAAGCCAACGGATCGATCTTTCAAATCGCATCCCACGTTTCGTCGAGGCAGATCTTCAGAAACGCGGCTACGACACCTTACGAAGTTTTCAAAGCTATACCTTTGCCGGAGTTCACGCCATCAAGATCGAAAAAGGCAAATCTGTGGGTGCTGCCGACCCGGGCAGAGACGGTATGGCAATGACGGTTTAAGAACAGATTGGTCGAAACATCTCCGAAGCTTCAAGGAACGTCACATATGACAGCTGAACCGTACGATCCGCAAACGACCCGGCTGCGCAGTTTCCATGACCAAGTTCCCGCATTCAGGGATCGTACGGACACGCCACGGGCCTATCTGGAACGTTGTCTTACCGAAATCGACCGACGTGAAAACGACGTCCGCGCCTTCGTAACGATGAATGTCGAGGGGGCGCGGGCCGCAGCAGATGCAGCGACCGAGCGCTACGCGCGGGGCACGCCGCTTTCCGAGATCGATGGCCAGCCGATGGGCATCAAGGATCTGTTCGAATCCGAAGATATGCCAACCCAATGCGGCAGTCCGATTTTCGCGGGCAATGAAACCGGACGGGACTCCGCACTGATCGCAGGTTTGCGCCAAGCAGGTGCTGTCATTCTGGGGAAGACGGTCAGCACCGAATTCGCGTTCTACAATCCCGGCCCAACACGCAACCCATTCGATCTGGCCCGCACGCCGGGGGGATCTTCAAGTGGGTCCGGTGCAGCCGTTGGTGCAGGGTTCCTGCCGGTGGCGGTGGGCAGCCAGGTCGTTGGTTCTCTGATCCGGCCCAGCAGCTTTAACGCCAATTTTGGGTTCAAGCCCTCCTTTGGCGCAATCAACCGCGAAGGCGCGTATTTCAACCTAAGCCAGACCGCGCTGGGGACCCAGGCGGCTTCTTTGACCGATGCCTGGACAACGGCCCGCGTGGCCACCAGATTTGCTGGGGGCGATCCCGGCTATGTCGGACTAACCGGTGACGCCGCTCTTCCATCTGCCATGCCACCGGCACGACTGGCCCAGTTTGACAGCGCGGGATGGGATCAGACACCGCCCGCGATACAGGGCAAGTTCAATGCACTTCTGGCAAGATTGGTCGAAGCCGGCACACCGTTGGCTTCACGCCACGACGATGCCCGGCTGGAACACTTCGAACAGTTGATGACACCTGCGCTGGACGTCACCAACGGTTTGTGCGGATACGAGGCCCGTTGGCCAATTTCGTATTATCATCGTCGAGATCCAGATTCGGTCAGCGCCAACATCGCTGCGCGCCTTGATGACTGGAACAAAATCACTGTCGATGAATATGGGGTGATGCTGAATCAGCGGCGCGAAATGCGTGCAGCACACCAGGCATTGAGCGGCGTCTTAACCGCACTGATCACGCTGTCTGCGCCCGGCATTGCGCCGGTCGGCCTTGAAACTACCGGCGACCCTGTATTCGCTGTCAATTCATCGATCCTGGGCGCTCCAGCGATCAATCTGCCGCTGCTTGAAGCAGACCACATGCCGCTTGGTGTTCAGATTATCGGCTATCCGGGTCGTGACAGAGAGCTGTTCGCACTCGCCCATTGGATCCTCACCAGGTGCGAGATTGCGGTCTGAGAAAGCATACTAGAATGGCTGATCTACCGACGGAGGATCGGCGTTAGGAATGGAACATTACTCTCAGCTTTCAGAATTCAGTTTGATGTTTTGGCATCGAACGAAAGGACCCAGGCGTCTGACCCGTCCATTTCCGAAATGCTCGATGGAAGTTTGCGGGGGCAGAGAACCCTGTTTCGAGGGCGATGCTATCAATACTTGCATCACCATGTTGCAATGATCGAATGGCCATGTCGCGGCGTAGCGCGTCTTTGATGTCCTGAAACGAAGTGCCTTCGTCGCTCAGCCTTCTAATCAACGTGCGTGGGGTAACTCCCAGGGATGCTGCCGCGTCGGGTAGGCGACACGCCTCCCACGTCGCTCCGAACATAAATGCTCTAACACGCAGCCCATAGAGGTGGGCCCGCGAGCCTGTGAATATCCAATCCAACGGAGCGCGTTGAAGGAACTCTGATGCCTCTGTTCCGGTTCGCTTGATCAACGGGCCAAACGTATCCGTTTCGAAAGTGATCCCTGTGTGCTCGGCGTCAAAATAGACCTGGCATGGGAAAACGACGGCGTAGTCACGGGCAAAGTCAGGTCGACCGAAGGCAAACTGCACGTCTTTGACCTGGGTTTCTGCGCCTGTCAGCCAAGACAAAAGCCCATGCGCAAGCTTGAGGAGCAGCATATGACCAAACCGCTGCGGCTGCGTGGACGTTGTATATGGGATCAATTTTAGGGCGGCCTGGCCGGAAGGCGTCTGCAATTCCACCCGAAAGTCATCCAGCAAAAGATTCCAGAAGGTCGAAAATCGGAACAGGGCCGACGTTGGTGATCCGGCCTCGCGCATAACCGTCACGAGATGCTGCAGGGCACGCGGACGGATTGGTCGGCTCCACAGGCCCATCATCTCATCGCCTGTCTCGATCGCGGCAAGCTGATACAGGCGCGCGATCTGGCTCAGCGTGACACGATGGTCGGGATTGATCTGCTCGCTTCCAAATCCGGCACTTTTCAAAAGAGCTGAAGAGGCTTCCAGATCATACCGAACGCTAAGCGCCTCTAACCAATCCTGAATGAAAGCCGCTGACACGGTACTCAGGTAGATGGGGTCGTGCTGTTCCACCCTAAGCTCTAAGTTTGGCAATATATGATAGTCATTTGGCATTAGAAGAGCTTTTTGGGCTTAAAATCAATGTGTATGTGGCGCGACAGCATAGCCAGAGCCGCTCTGGCGCTGGCGGCTTGCTCAACACCACCTTCGCCGAATGACGATCCCAGAGAGGATTTGAAAATGAAAGATGTCGTAAGCCCTGAGAGCTATGAAAACCTCGCCATTTCAGAACGGGATAACGGCCTTTATGTCGTCACGGTAAACCGACCAAAAAAGCGCAATGCACTGGATGCAGCGACGATTGAAGAACTGATCCGTTTTTTCAGCGGGGCGCGCATGGCCGGCGTCAAGGCAGTGGTTTTGGCCGGGGCGGGCGATCACTTCTGCGCAGGGCTCGATCTTGTGGAGCACTGGAAGGAAGACCGAAGCCCGGACGAGTTCATGCATGTCTGCATGCGGTGGCATGAGGCCTTTAACAAAATGGAATATGGGGGCGTACCAATCATCGCGGCGCTGAAAGGTGCGGTGGTGGGTGGCGGTCTGGAACTGGCAAGCGCGGCGCATGTCCGCGTAATGGACCACAGTACGTACTTTGCCCTGCCCGAAGGTCAGCGTGGCATCTTCACCGGCGGCGGCGCGACCATCCGTGTCTCTGAAATGATCGGCAAATACCGAATGATTGACATGATCCTGACGGGCCGCGTCTATCAGGGAAAAGAGGCTGTCGATCTGGGTCTAGCGCAGTACATCACCGAAGGGCCCAGCATGGACAAGGCTATGGAGTTGGCCGAAAAAGTCGCACAGAATCTGCCCCTCACCAACTTCGCCATCTGCTCAGCCGTTAGTCACATAAACAACATGTCTGGTATGGATGCCGCATATGCTGAGGCGGTGGTTGCTGGTGTGATCAACACGCAGCCCGCCGCACGTGAGCGTTTGGAAGCTTTCGCAAACAAAACCGCAGCGCGCGTTCGGCCCAACAGTTGAACTTACATTGGACGTAGGCCACCTGCAGACTTGGTGCGATCACGCGGCCTTTCGCAACCGACTAGGTCTCTGCGAATCTCTTCAGCAGCAAGCTTCAGAGTCACGGTGATCGATCAAACATTCATTGTCACTTCACAACCACCTGCTGCTTCGCCAAATCAATGAACGCCCGAAGCCGCCGGGTCATGTGCTTTTTGCTGCGATAATTGAGCGAATAACGCGGCATGGACGGAACCTGGCCCCGCAACACCTCGACGAGGCCGCCATCGGCCAGATGTGGCGCAGCGACTTCTGCGTAGACGTAAGCGAACCCGAGGCCTTGCGCAGCATAGGTCACAAGCGCGCGCAGATCATTGACCACCATGCGCGGCTTGGGCATTGCCTGGAAAACGCCGTCGGTCCCTTCGAACATCCAAGGTGCGAGCCGGTCTGCACCGCCGAAGGCGAAGCAAATGCCGTCATGGCCAAGAATGTCCTTAGGCGTCTGCGGCGTACCTGCCCGATCCAGATAGGCTGGGGACGCAACCAGCGCCATTCGAAGCTCAGGTCCGACTGGGACTGCATGTGTCTCGGCATCAAGTAGTGTTTGAGACCGGATGGCGGCATCAATCTGCGTGGCGATTAGGTCGATCTTGCGGTCGTCATAGATCAGTTCGACCGCGACCTCAGGGAATCGGGCCGCGAACTGGGCCACCAGATTGTCCAGAAAGAACGGTCCGGCGCTGTAAGGCGCCGAAAGGCGCAGCGTACCCGAAACCGCGTCGCGCTGATCGTCGAGATCGCGGATTGCCGCGTCCAGCTCGTTGATGGCCGGCATCGTGCGCGCATAGAGCCGCTCGCCGATAGGCGTAAGAGCGACAGATCGCGTCGAGCGCTCGAAAAGTCGAACACCTAAACGGTCCTCGAAGCGCTGCACCGCCTCGCTGACCGATCCAGCTTGAAGTTTCAGGGTCTCTGCAGCGGCCCGGAACCCGTTCTGCCGGGCGACCTCGACGAACACGGTCATGTCGCTTAGTTGGTTACGTTGCATTGTTCTAATTTCCGATCATTTTGATAGATATATGATCACTTATACAAACAATACACTGCGCGTATGTTCAAACGCAACAGAGAGCTTCAGCATTGAAAAGGAATGTCACGGTGCCCGAGCTTCGCGATACCAAACACGCCCTGAACGAGTGGATGGAAAGTCCAGACAACGGCGGCAAAGGCCGCTTGCAGCTGGTCTACCGCAAGCAAGATTACGGCTGGAAGACGTTCGGTACCGACAATCACAGCGCATCATTGTGGCGGCGATCCGTTGCCCAAAGTCGACATTTCTTCAAAATCCCATTGCCCAAGCTGCAGAGGAGACCAGCATGACCAGCCCGAAACGGATCGCCCAACACCCGCGAGAGATCGCCGATTGTGTCAGTGCCTATTTGCAAGAGGGTGACTTGGAGGGTATCGTCTCTATGTTCCACCCCGACTGCCTGATCTTCTTCCCACCGGATCAACCGCCCAGCCTCGGCCAGGAAGGCGCCCGCAAGGCGTTCCAAGGTTTTCTGGGGATCCTGCCTGAAATCAGAAGCGAGATCATCAGCGAGGTGGTCGCCGGCGATATCGCCCTGACCCGCGCTCGTTGGAGCGTCGTCACTCAAGACGGCACCGTAATGGCCGAAGGTCAGTCGACAGAGGTGGCCGTGAAACTTCTGAACGGTGGCTGGGGCTATCTGATCGACTGCCCGAACGGCCCACCGGTGCTAAAGTCCTGAGATCATGGCGTCGATCTGCCCCTGCGATCTTCGAATAAATTCAAGCACAGGCCTAAAAGTTACCATCAACTCTCATACCTGGTTGCGCCACGACGATTTGCATCGACCGGTTGCGACATCAGCACCGCATGGTGTGCGCGCTGATCGCAGTTCGACCGAGGGCAGACACGGCAGTTGATCCCTATCTGCGTTGGCTGAAGGCCAGTGATGCTGAAATTTTCAGCGTACCCGATGCTGTTGGCGTGCTCGATGCTGCATCCGATGGCGATGGCAAGCCGTACGTCCTGACTGTGCCGCGTAAACCGGGGCCGGTCCACAGTGCGAGAGAAGACAAAGAACTGGCTGGAATCGGGCGTCTCGACGAACTGGGGCACGATACGCCCCGGCGTCCGAAACGAGGTATGCACATCCAGGCGCGGACACGCACCGCCATGTTCGGCAAGGTGAAAATCGGTGGCATTGAACCGCTTCGAGACATTGCCTGCCTTGTCGATGCGCATGAAGAACAGGGGCACGCCCTGCGTACCGCGGCGTTGCAAAGTCGTCGCACGGTGGCAGGCTTGTTCAAAACTAACGCCGAACCGCGTCGACAGGTGGTCCATATCGTATTTGCAGGCTTGCGCCTCTGACAGGAAGGACTTGTACGGCATCAGAATTGCCGCGGCTGCGTAATTGGCCAACTCGACCCTGCAGCGCGCCAACCCACGCTCATCGCTGATGCCGGATTTCGACAGCAGTGCGTCCATAACTTCTCGCTGTTCGATCAAAGAGGCGACATGGGCTAATTGAAAGACCCGGTTTGGGTGGTCCATTGCTTCGGACAAAGATACCTGGCCTTTGTCCTCGTCATATTCGCGTAGCGTGTAGGGAAGGTCACCAACCGGTACGACCTGAACGGTCAACCCATGGGCTTCATGCAAACGGCGCTTTAAACGGATGTAAATCTCGTCCGTCGCGATCTGCTCCTTGCCCCAAAAGCTCTCGGCGGCCTTCTCTAAGTCGGCGAAATAGTTCCGTTGGGCCCGAAAAAAGTTGTGAACGGTGGCTTCCGGCGAGGCCTCAAAAAGAGGCGAAGACTGCGTCGTATTGGTCTCCGCGGTGGCCAATAGTTGGTCGGTCGCGGATTGGAACGACCGATGCAGCCGTAAGACGCATTGCGCCAGATCCGGACTGTGCACCAATGCGGCGCGCAATTGGGTCAGATCTGGCCGGCAATCCTCGAACAAGGGATCTTGGATAACCGCGCGCAGGTCAGACAATAACGTGGCATTGTCGTCATCTGCAATCTCTCGCCAGTCGACGCCATAAGTTTCAAACAGCTTCAGAATAACCGGGACAGAAACGCTGCGCTCATTCTTCTCCAGCAAGTTCACATATGACGTGCTGATGCCCAACGCTTTGCCCATTTCGGCCTGGGTTTGCTGACGCTCCAGCCGCAATCGACGCAGGTGTGGTCCGATGAATGTCTTGCGCATAGCTGCATCCAATCTTGTAAATTTTACAATTACACAAAAATGCCGTTCTGTAAAATCTCGCATTCACAACATGACTCGGTTTTGCTTTGAGATTTCGCGCATCGCCCTCATGACGTGGCGGAAAGCTGACCCATAGTCATTCGGAGATTCGTCATGCGCACCGGACTTAACCATCTCTACATCCCAGGCCCGACCAACGTGCCCGAGGCCGTACGCCAGGCCATGAACGTTCCAATGCAGGATATGCGCGCACCAGACTTCGGCGACCTGACTCTGAACCTGTTTGAAGATCTGAAGAAGGTTTGCCGCACCGAATCCGGTCAGATCATGATGTATCCCGGATCCGGCACCGCTGCCTGGGAAGCTGCGATCACCAACATACTAAACCCGGGCGATAAGGTGCTGATGTCCCGCTTTGGTCAGTTTTCTGCATTGTGGGTCGAGATGGCAGAACGGTTGGGCCTTCAGGTCGAGTGCATCGACGTTCCGTGGGGCGCAGGCGTGCCGGTAGAAGAATATGGTCGTCGGCTGGGCGCCGACACGAAGGACGAGATCAAAGCCGTTTTCGTCACGCACAATGAAACAGCCACCGGCGTAACATCGGACATCGCCGGTGTGCGCCGGGTCTTGGATGAAAGCTTCCACGATGCCCTGTTGTTCGTCGACGGTGTGTCGTCGATCGCATCAATCGACTTTCGGATGGATGACTGGGGCGTCGATGTAGCCGTCACCGGCAGCCAAAAGGGACTGATGTTGCCGGCAGGCTTGGGCATTCTGGCGCTCAGCGAAAAAGCGATGGAGGCCTCAAAGACGTCGACCATGCGCCGCGCTTACTTCGAGTTCGAGGACATGGTGAAGACCAACGCAACCGGGCACTTCCCGTATACTCCACCAACGCAATTGTTCCACGGCCTGCGCCAATCACTGGATCGGATCATGGCCGAAGGGCTGGACAATGTGATCGCGCGCCATCGCCGACTGGCCGAAGGTGTGCGCCGGGCAGTCCATGCCTGGGGGCTTGAACTGGTCGCTGAACATCCGTCTTGGTACTCAGACACTGTGTCCGCTATTCGCACTCCGGAAGGTGTCGATGCACGCGACGTGATCAGCATCGGGTACGAAAAATACAACACATCTTTCGGGACCGGCCTGGCCAAGCTGGCCGGCAAAGCCTTCCGCATCGGTCACTTGGGTGATCTGAACGAAGGCATGTGCCTGACCGCGTTGTCCCTGGCGGAGTTATCTCTCGTCGAGGCAGGGGCCGACATCGAATTTGGATCCGGCGTTGCCGCAGCGCAGGCCTGGTATGCCGAGGCCAATAAGCTACCCGCTCTGAAAATCGCCGCTGAGTGAAAAATCGGGCACAGGCCCGAAAAGGACAAAGTAAAATGAGCCACACACTACACCCGCTGCGGCGGCAACGCCTGCAGCGATCGGAACTCGCTGTACCTGCGTCCAATGCGACCATGGTGGAAAAGGCCGCCCACAGCGCTGCCGATTACGTCTTCCTTGATTTGGAAGATGCTGTTGCGCCGCCGGAAAAAGAACAGGCCCGCAAAAATGCAATCCAAGCCTTGAACGATATCGATTGGGCTGCGAACGGCAAGACGGTTTCGGTTCGGATCAACGGCCTCGACACCCACTACATGTACCGCGATGTGGTCGACGTGATGGAGCAGGCTGGCGACAAGGTGCACACTTTGCTGGTGCCAAAAGTTGGCGTCACATCTGATCTTTATATGGTCGAAGCCATGGTCAATCAGATCGAACAAGCCAAAGGCTTTGAGAGCCGCGTTGGCCTGGAAGCGCTGATCGAAACTGCCCTTGGAATGGCCAATGTTGAGGCGATCGCACAATTCGGTGGACGGTTAGAAGCGCTGCACTTCGGTGTGGCCGACTATGCCGCATCGCTGCGGGCCCGGACCGTCAACATCGGTGGTCTGAATCCGGACTATCCGGGGGATCAATGGCATGCCGCGATCAGCCGGATGGTGATCGCATGCCGGGCGTTCGGGCTGCGGGCCATCGACGGGCCGTTTGGCGACTTCTCGGACCCTGAGGGCTATAAGGACGGCGCCCGCCGCGCTGCAGCCCTCGGCTGCGAGGGAAAGTGGGCCATCCACCCAAGCCAGATCGAGTTGGCGAACGAGGTGTTCTCGCCCCCTGAAAAAGAAGTCGCACGTGCACGTCAGATCGTCGTCGAATTGCGCAAGGCAGAAGCCGACGGCAAGGGCGCGGCTTCGCTGGACGGCAAGATGATCGATGCTGCGTCAGAACGAATGGCGATGAACGTCATCGATGTGGCCGATGCGATCGCAGCGCGGGCTTGACCTAAAACCCAAAAGGGAGAGACGTCATGGATATCCACGAGTACCAAGCGAAGGAAATCCTGTCGGGTTTCGGTGTGCCAGTGCCACGCGGCGGGTTAGCCTATTCCCCTGAACAGGCCAGTTATCGCGCCCGCGAATTGGGTGGGGATGCCTGGGTCGTGAAGGCCCAAATTCACTCTGGTGGTCGCGGTGAGGCAGGCGGCGTGAAGCTCTGCAGATCCGAAGAGGAAGTTCGCGAATTTGCAGGTTCGCTGTTCGGGCGCCAGCTGGTCACCAAGCAGACCGGTGATGCCGGCAAGGGCGTTTTTCGGGTTTATGTCGAACAAGCTTCGGACATTGCGCAGGAACTTTACCTGGGTTTTGTCCTGGACCGGAAAACCGAGCGGATCATGATCGTCGCCTCCGCGCAAGGCGGTATGGAGATCGAGGAACTGGCCGAGAAAGGCCCCGAAAGTTTACGCCGCATGGTCGTGGATCCCGCCGTGGGCTTGGCGGAATTTCAGGCCCGTGAGCTTGCCTTTCAACTGGGCCTGACCGGGGCGCAGATCCCGCAAATGGTGACCACGCTGCGAGCGTGTTATCGCGCCTACCGCGACCTGGACGCAATGATGGTCGAGATCAACCCTCTGGTCATAACCGGTGCGGGCGACCTGGTGGCGCTTGACGCCAAAATGTCCTTCGACACGAACGCCCTGTTCCGCCGTTCACAGATCACCGAACTTCGGGACCGCAGCCAAGAAGATCCGCGCGAATCCAACGCGGCGGACAATGGCCTGGCCTATGTCGGCCTGGACGGCGATATCGGCTGCATCATCAATGGCGCCGGATTGGCCATGGCGACTATGGACATGATCAAACTAGCCGGAGGAGACCCGGCAAACTTCCTGGATATCGGCGGCGGCGCCAGCCCGGACCGTGTGTGCCAGGCCTTCCGGACGGTTCTGACCGACGGTAATGTCGGCGTGATCCTGGTGAATATCTTTGCTGGCATCAATCGGTGCGATTGGATCGCAGAAGGCGTGGTCCAAGCCTATAAGATGGAAAATCTCACGATTCCCGTTGTCGTCCGTCTGTCGGGCACAAATGTCGAAGAAGGCCGGCGGATCATCGAAAGTTCGGGCCTGCCTCTGATCACCGCCGACACGTTGGAAGACGCAGCCAGCAAAGCCGTCGCAGCGCGCCCAGCGCTCGCCGCATAACGGAGGATATCATGGCAATTCTGATTGACGAAAATACCAAAGTCATCGTTCAGGGCATGACCGGCCGTATCGGTCAGTTTCACGCAATGGAGATGATCGAAACCGGCACGAACGTCGTCGGCGGCGTCACGCCCGGGCGTGGCGGAGAGACCGTCTTGAACCGACCGGTCTTCAACACGTGCCGCGAGGCCGTGGAAGCAACCGGCGCCGAAGCCACGCTGGTCTTCGTGCCACCCCCGTTTGCAGCCGATGCAATCATGGAAGCCGCGGACGCTGGGATCAAGCTGGCTGTCTGTGTCACCGATGGCATCCCCGCCCAGGATATGATGCGGGTTAAACGCTTCCTCCGCCGCTATCCGATCGAACGAAAAATGCGATTGATCGGGCCAAACTGCGCAGGCGTCATATCGCCCGGCAAGGCGTTCATGGGGATTATGCCGCCCTCGATCTACATGCCTGGATCGGTCGGCATCGTTGGACGCTCTGGGACTTTAGGGTACGAAGCGGCCAGCCAGATGAAGGCATTGGACATTGGCGTGTCCACCAGCGTCGGCATTGGCGGTGATCCGATCAACGGGTCATCCTTCAAGGACATCCTGCGTTTGTTTGAAACGGATATGCGCACCGAAGCAGTCATTATGATCGGCGAAATCGGCGGCCCGCAAGAAGCCGAGGCCGCCGAGTTTGTGCGCGACCATATGTCAAAACCGGTGGTCGCATATGTTGCGGGCCTGTCCGCTCCAAAAGGTCGGCAGATGGGTCATGCGGGCGCGATTATTTCCGCCTTCGGTGAAAGTGCTCAGGAAAAGGTAGAAATACTCGAACAAGCCGGCATCACGGTCGCTCCTAATCCGTCTGCTATGGGCGAGACCGTGGCGAAGGTTATCGGGTTGAAAGTAGCAGCTTAGATCCCTGCAGACCGGCCATAAAATGCTGCGGCACGACCAGATACGAGCGCCGCAAACCGATCGGTCCAGGGATCTGTTTTGCGGATGCTGAGCTGAGCGGCGGGAACCGCCAGATCCCTTTTTCAAGAACTCAGCCGGCTCTGAGAGCTTGTTGCGATCGGCATCGTTTTCGAGGTCGACATAGGCCGATTGGCGCGCTTCACAGATCTCCAGTGTGACGGTTATCTTACTAGCCTGGTTTGCCGATTGGGCGCACGGCCAAGTCCCGCTCATGGATCAGATCTGATTTTTTGGTACGAACAATCAATTGTTCAGATCACCATCAACGGCATCGACACCAGGAACAGCGCCACCACCGTCCCCGACAGGGACGTGTTCAGATCGATCGGCATCGCGGGCAGGAAGTTCTTTCTGCGGGGCTTCATCGCTGGGTCCTCGGTTTGCGTTTTCCATGGATCAGACCATAGCCCCTTCCGTCCGCGCCCACTGTGCGTTTCACCACTCGATTTGAAAATTGACCAGAAACTCCGCTAGCAGCTTTCAGTGACCTCACTCAGACGCACGTAAGAGGGTTTGACGATATGTCGAATGAGGGATTCCTCGGCACCATTACGAAGCCAGCGCGGAATAGGCTGCGTAAGGCGATGACCATTCAAAATTACGATCGCGACAATCTGATCATCTCGCACAAGGAAGAGACGGATGACATCTACTTCGTGCTGACGGGACGGGCGCGGGCGACGATCTATTCCGAGAACGGCAAGATGGTCAGCTTCCGTGACGCCTTGGGCGTCGGATAACCAACTTGATTGCACTAGCAGAAGACAACCACTCCCTCATTGACTCAAGACCTCTAAAGAACAAAATAGGAACATTCTTGAGCAAACCCTGACTGACGCGCCATGCCCCGCCGGATCATCTCTGTTGCCCTTCCCTGGCTTCAAGCCGAACACCGGCTGAGGGGCGAGGGTCAATCCGGTCTCGACCAACCCTTTGCGGTGGTCGAGCATGCCCAGGGCACGGCGCGTCTGGCAGGCGTCAACCGCGCCGCCACCAAGGCGGGCTTGTCGGCGGGTCAGGCGCTGACCGATGCGCGCGCCATCTGTCCCGGCATCGTCACCCGCCCGGCCAGTTCCGAACGGCTCGCCACCTTTCAGACCGCATTGACGCGCTGGGCCGAGCGGTTCTCTCCCCTCACCAGCACGGACCAATCCAATGCGCTGGTCCTGGATGCCACAGGCTGCACTCATCTCTTTGGCGGCGAAGCGCCCATGCTGGAAGCCTTAACCCAGGCCCTGGCCGAGCACGGCCTGACCGCCCGCGCCGCCATGGCGGATACCAAGGGGGCGGCCTGGGCGCTGGCCCATCACGGACGCCAACAGATCGCCCCGCCAGGCCGCACCCGCCAGGCGATCGCAGATCTGCCCACGACAGCGCTCCG
>JBCCHJ010000039.1:0-52346 GCA_039028795.1 Pseudomonadota bacterium | reverse complement strand
CTATTCGATCGCGATCACCAATAATGCCCAGCAGGCCGACACCGGCACCAAGATGATCCATCTGGGCAAACGCACGAAATCGCGGATCGTGTCCAAGGGCATTTCCGCCGGTCGGGCCCAGAACACCTATCGCGGGCTGGTGTCGATGCATGGGGATGCGTCGCACAGCCGGAACTTCACTCAGTGCGATAGCCTGCTGATCGGTGACAAATGCGGGGCGCATACCGTGCCCTATATCGAAGTGAAGAATATGACCTCGCGGTCTGAGCACGAGGCCACGACGTCGAAGGTCGATGACGACCAGTTGTTCTATTGCCGCCAGCGGGGCATCGATGAGGAAGACGCCGTCGCCCTGATCGTCAACGGCTTCTGCAAAGAGGTGCTGCAGGAACTACCCATGGAGTTCGCCATGGAGGCACAAAGCCTTGTTGCTATCAGTCTCGAGGGCTCCGTTGGGTGATGCGACGGGCCTTACTCATCGTCGTTCTTGCGATTTTCGCCACGGTGCAATTTGGGCCTCCGACGCAGGAGAGCCTTGTTCCAGGTGAATTCCATGCTTTAGATCGGGTTGCTCATCTTCCCGGTTTGTCTCCAGCGTACTGGAATGCCATCGATCTGATGGAGCCATGTTTCCAGCCAATGCTTTTCCGTACATGTGAGGCAAACTGGTGACCCTGCGCGAGCGAATCATCTATGGCGCCGTGGTCGCGTTGGCTGTCTTCTTCGTTGGGCACATCGTTTTGGGCGCCGGATCGCTATTGGTTGATCTGGTGTTTGCTATCGCGATGGGATTCTTCGCAATTTTAGCGGTAACGATCGCAGCGCGTGTCGCTGGAAAACGCAAACGTTAAGCGAGACGCTTACAATAAACCTTTTGGAAGGAGTTCTAAGCGAAGTCTTGATCCTGTCAGTTCTCGGGGCTGTCGACCAGTTCGCCCCACGACCCAGAAAGGATCCAGACATGACCGAACAGAAGACCACAATCGTCGGCGGCGATGTGCATCGAACTACGATCTCGGGTGAGATAGCATCAGCACTGCGCCAGGCGAACGAGCGGATCGACCGGATCGACACGGACCCGATCATGCGACTGGCGATGGCCAGGGTTTCTGTTCGCACCTTCGCAAGTGATATGATCGCCACATATCCGGATTTTACCCAGGACCTGGCCAAGGAATTCGCAAGAACGGCAGAGATGATTAAAGGCAGCGATGTGCTTCCCGCAGAGATAAAGCGCGCGCTGACGGCAGAGGAAGCATCGGCCAAATCGGCCGATAGCAAAGGAGAGACGACGAATGCTGAAGATCGACAATCTGTCGGTGAAGCTGGAGGAAGAGGACAAGCAGATCCTGAAGGGGGTCAGCCTGGAAGTCCCAGCCGGAAAAGTACACGCCATTATGGGTCCGAACGGGTCCGGAAAGAGCACGCTGTCCTACGTGTTGGCGGGGCGTGACGGGTATGAAGTCACGAGTGGGTCCGCCGATCTGGACGGTGAGGATCTGCTAGAACTTGAACCGGAAGAGCGCGCGGCTGCCGGGCTCTTCCTTGCCTTCCAATACCCGGTCGAGATCCCCGGGGTGGGCAATATGACCTTCCTGCGCACGGCGCTGAACGCCCAGCGCAAGGCTCGCGGGGACGACGAGATCTCGGCCCCGAATTTCCTGAAGCTTATCCGCGAAAAAGCCAAGAGCCTGAACATCGATATGGAGATGCTCAAGCGCCCTGTGAACGTTGGCTTCTCTGGCGGGGAAAAGAAGCGCAACGAGATCCTGCAGATGGCACTGCTGGAACCGCGGATGTGTGTTTTGGACGAAACCGATAGTGGATTGGATGTCGATGCCATGAAGCTGGTCAGCGACGGCGTCAACGCGCTGCGCAACGAAGGTCGCGGGTTCCTGGTTATCACCCACTATCAGCGCCTGTTAGATCACATCAAACCGGATGTCGTCCACATTCTGGCCGATGGCCGCGTTGTCGCGTCGGGCGGTCCAGAGCTGGCGTTGAAAGTCGAGAACGAGGGATATTCCGATATCCTGAAATCGGTAGCCTGAACCATGAACCAAGATGTGAAACGCCGCGCCGCCGAGGCGCAGTTGTCCGCGATGCCGTTGCCCGAAGCCGAAGCAAGCTGGGCGCGGGAGGCTCGGGCGGCTGCACGGACCCGGCTGCTGGAGGCTGGTGCGCCTGTGCGCCGCGACGAATACTGGAAGTACACGAACCCTGATGCGTTGACCCAACCATTGGCAGCGGTTGCGATATCGGATGATCCCCCGGCCCTGCATGCCGGTGCATTGGCGGGGCAGGGTGCGCTTGTGCGATTTGTCAACGGCACATTGCGCGAGGATCTGTCAGACTCGCTGGGTGGCCCAGCGAAGGCCGTGACGACACTGTCGCAGGCACTTTCGCAGGACATTTCAATCGCCCGGGAGATCTTTGGGGCGCTGGAGGCGGCGGGCCAGGAAAAGGTCGACCGGCCATTGGCTGCGTTGAACACCGCTACCGCGACGGAGGGGCTGGTCATCCAGGTCACCGGCGAAGCGACGCCCATGCATGCCCACTACCAGCAGATCGGTGAAGGATCAGCGATGGTGCATCACCTGATCCGGGTCGAGGCAGGTGGGAGTTTCACTTTAATCGAGACCGGGGTCGCAACCAACACGGTTTTGGAGGTCGACATCGCCGAGGGCGGAGCCTTTAATCATATCCGCACCCAGACCGGTGACCGGGATGCCCATGCCACCCACCTTTTTGCAAGATTGGCGGAAGAATCCGCACTTAAAAGCTTCACTCTGACCGCCGATGGATCGCTGACCCGGAACGAGGTGGTCATGGACTTGGTCGGCGACAATGCCTCGGGCCATGTCGCAGGCGCGATTCTCGCCGAAGGGCAGACTCACACGGATAACACTGTTTTCGTCACACATACTGGTGTCGACTGCGAAAGCCGTCAGGTTTTCAAAAACGTGCTGGGTGGCACGGCCAAGGGTATTTTCCAGGGCAAGATCTACGTACGGGAAGGGGCCCAGAAAACCGATGGCTATCAGATCAGCCAGGCTGTGCTGCTGAATGACGGGGCCGAGTTCTCAGCCAAGCCGGAATTAGAGATCTATGCCGATGATGTGGCATGCTCGCACGGCTCCACTACCGGAGCTTTAGACCCCACGGCAATGTTCTACCTGCAATCACGCGGGGTCACCCGGGCCGAGGCCGAGGCAATGTTGATCGCAGCCTTTGCCGATGAAGCGATCGAGGAAATCGAGGACGAGGCGCTGGCGGATTTGATCCGCGATGAAGTCGCGGCCTGGATGGCCAAGCGTGGCTGAAGAAGCGACGCCGGAAGAAGCCATGTCCGGGGACGCTGTTTCTGCGAATACCGGCGATCGACAAGTATCCGCTCGGACGCATCCCGGCCTGATTCTGGGCATTGCGCGTTTCTATTATGACCCGCGCGGTGCGATGCGCGGTGTGCTGGACAGTCAACCGTCAGAGCCGCGCTTGCTGGCCTATATTATGATCGCGGCGATGGTCTTGCTTGCTGGGCGCCTGGTCCAGCTGTCTTTCGCAGGCGGCGAACAAGTCCTGGCTAGTTCCTTGGCCCAAACCGTCAGCCTGTTGTTCTTCATGCCATTGGCCTGTTACGGCCTCGCGGCGCTGGGCACTTGGGTCTCGCGAAAGTTCGGCGGTGTGGGGAACTGGTCCAATGGCCGCGCCGCCTTTTTCTGGGCAACGCTGGTTTCAAGCCCGGTCACAACGGGCGCGGCGCTGTTTCAGGTGGTGCTCGGCACTGACGGATTGGCGCATCAGGTCGTCGGACAGATTGGATCGGTTTTCCTGGCCTGGGCATTGGCTGTTTGCTTTGCCGAGACATTTGGTTTCAAAAGGGTACTGCTGGTTTTGGCGTTCATGCTAGGCGTTGTGCTGGCAATGATATTCGGAATGTGGGCACTGCTGAAATGAACATCTTGATCGCCCAGGTTGCCGAAGGGGTCACCGCACCGTCGGTTTCGGCACGCCGTAGAATCGAGGCTGGCGATAGCTTTGGCACGATCGTGCTGATGATCGTTTTCTCTTACTTGGTCGTCATGATCTTTACGGGCCTTTTAACGGATACCTTTCAGGTCCGCGAACAGGATGCATTCAGCTTTCACCTCAGAAGTTTCTTTCTGAAGTGTGTCGAAGTCTTCGTTATCGGCATTGCCGTCTTTGCGGTTGGTCGAATGTTTGGCGGAACGGGCGGACGGCCAGAAACCTTTGCGGTGGTTGCGTGGCACACGTTGGTCACCAGCTTTCTGTCGCCACTGTTTTTGATGGGGCAAGACGCAATCACACTTCCCGCCGAAGGCGCCGATCCGACCCAGGTTCCCCAAGCTGACGGCGTTAAGCTGTTGCTGGTCTTGTTGTTCGTCGGCCTATGGCTGTGGTTGATGGCGAAATACGTAGCAGAACTACATGGCTTCAAAAGCATATGGATGGTGGTGGTTGGGGTCGTTGTCACGCAGTTCTGTTTTGGATTGTTGGCAGTGATCCTTTTGCCAGGTCTGACATGATCAGAAGCGCGATGATGGGTGAAGAAGCGATGCAAGACTACGATGTAGACGCCATTCGGGCCGATTTCCCGATCCTGTCGCGCCATGTCAATGATGTGCCTTTGGTCTATCTGGACAACGGGGCCAGTGCGCAAAAGCCAAAGGCGGTGATCGATGCAGTGGCCAACGCCTATGCAAACGAATACGCCAATGTGCATCGGGGCCTGCACACGCTGTCTAATCTGGCCACAGACAAGTACGAAGCCGTGCGGGCAAAGGTTGCCGGGTTCCTGGGTGCGGCGTCAGAGGACGAGATCGTTTTCACATCGAATGGGACCGAGGCGCTGAATCTGGTCGCCTATTCCTGGGCGATGCCGCGTATCGAGCCCGGTGATGAGATCGTTCTTTCGGTCATGGAGCACCATGCCAATATCGTGCCCTGGCATTTTCTGCGCGAACGACTGGGCGCCGTCCTGAAATGGATTGATGTCGACGTGAACGGTGACTTGGATCCTCAGGCGGTCATCGACGCAATGGGGCCAAAAACCAAGATCGTCGCAGTTACGCATATGTCCAACGTACTGGGCACTGTGGTTGACATCACCAATATCTGTGCTGCTGCCCGGGATCGCGGAATCGTCACTGTTATCGACGGCAACCAAAGCGCGGTGCACATGCCGGTGAATATGGCCGAGCTAGGCTGCGATTTCTTTGCCATCACGGGGCATAAGCTCTATGGGCCGTCGGGATCCGGCGCGTTGTACGCGCGCGCCGAACGATTGGCCGAGATGCGCCCATTCAAGGGCGGCGGCGATATGATCCGAACGGTCGCCAAGGATGAGATTACCTATAACGACCCGCCGATGAAGTTCGAGGCCGGCACTCCCAATATCGTACAGGTCATCGGCCTGGGGGCCGCGATCGACTATCTGAATGGGTTGGGAATGGACCGGGTCGCCGCGCACGAGCGGGAACTGCGGGATTATGCGCGGGACAGGCTGGATGGGCTCAACTGGCTGCAGGTCTATGGCAAATCAGCGGGAAAAGGCGCGATCTTTTCTTTCAATATGGAAGGCGGGGCTCACCCCCATGATATCTCGACCATTGTCGACAAAAAGGGCGTGGCAGTGCGCGCGGGCCACCATTGCGCTCAGCCTTTGATGACCCACCTTGGCGTGACGGCTACGGTGCGGGCCTCCTTCGGGCTCTACAACACAACCGAAGAGGTCGATGCCTTGGTCGACGCACTAGAGCTTTGCCGAGAGCTTTTCGGCTGAGCAGCTAAGGCATCACCCAGCCGGATTATTAAAGTCTCTATTAGTGATGCAGACGCGTGAGAGACCAGTCTAAGCTTCACCCAGGCGGGGGCGTCCGGTGGCGGTGATGCACAACGTACCCTCGATGAACACGGGTTGCCCCTCGATCGTTGCAGTTACCGGTACCCAATCCTCAGCCAATTCGATTTCAATGGCACCGGCAATATGGGCCGCGTCGCGGGCTTGAACAGCCAGCGTCTCTTTCGCGAATTTTTGCGCAGAATCGAGATCGGTAAAGTCCCGGGCTTCGGGCGTAGAGTGGACCCGGAAAAGGCCATCAGTCGGTTGGGCAATCATACACTGCCGTTGGATGCGCACCTGGCCGACCACTGCCCCAATCGCGTTGGCAACATCCGCGTGTTCGGGGATGATCGACTCGGTCCCAAGTATTCCGGCGATCGCGGGATAGTAGGTGGGCGCCGATGCTCCCAGCCCAATTAAAGGTAGATCCAGTCCGATATTGATGCGCGTTGCGCCCTTATGTCCGTCCAAAGCTGACCTGGACAAGGGTGAAAGGCTGCCCCCCGGAACTTCGACGCCATCCTTTGCCAGTGCTGCGTCCAGCAAAACCTCGGCAGAGCGGCGGTGCAGGGTCGCATGGATCAGCCCGGCGATTTCTGAAGCAGTCCCGGCAATGGTGCTCCCCGTGGCATCCCTTCGGCGGGCCATCAGAATTGCAGCCTTTTCCGCCGCATCCCGGTCCCATCCAGAATGAAGTTTCAGAATTTCAGCCGCGTCCGTCGGTGTCAGGCCGGATTGGATCACCAATCCGCGTCCGACAAGACGGCGTAGGGCGCTATGCTGCAACCTCGTGCGTAAAATGGCGGATAGGGGTGTGGCCTCAGTTGGAATCGTATCCAGCAGGGCTTGATCCGAACTGGACAGTCCAGCGGCGCCATCCGCCAACGGGCTGCGCAAAGCAAAGCAGGCATCCAGCGGGGACGGCGTTATGCGGTTCAATTGCTCGTCGAGGATTTGGTGAATCAGCCTGGAATTGCCTTGCGCCAACAAGCTGATCGGTACCACCCTTCTAGGACCTAAGATCAGACGCGGTGTCAGGCTGGTTTCGTCCAAGCCGACTTCGCTGTCACCACCCAGCCCATGGGTGGTCATGGCTACAGCCTCGATCATCGTGTGATGACCACCAACGATGGCGCCGTCTGGGGAAAGGGCAGGGCGGCCGCTTCGCAGGATTGCAATATCCGTGGTGGTCCCGCCTATATCCGAGACGACAGCATCCTGGCCGCCGGTCAGATGCGCCGCGCCGATCAGACTTGCCGCGGGGCCTGAAAGGATGGTTTCAATTGGCCGGTTCCGGGCGAACGCCGCCGAGACCAGCGATCCGTCGCCGCGGACCAGCATAAGCGGAGCATCGATTTGCCGGGACCTGATGATTTGCTCGGTCGCCTCGATCAGCCGAGCAATCATCCCGATCAGTCGGGCATTCAAAAGCGCCGTCAGCGCCCGTTTTGGACCATTGAGACTGGCTGCCAGTTCGTGCCCGCAAGTTACGGGTTTGCTGCTGCGCTGAGTGATCATGTCCCGCGCCGTAATTTCATCTGCCGGGTCACGCGTTCCGAAATAGGCGATGACCGCGAAGCCATCGATGTCGGCCGCATGGCGGTCGATCGCGGCGGCCAGCCCAGTTTGATCGAGTGGGGCCTGACGATCGCCAGTTGGGGTGTGCCCCCCTGCCAGGAACTCGACTGGATCGGACCCCAGGGCCTGGCCTAGCCCGGCGCGCGTTAAAGCGGCGTCGTCAAATCCGATCAGGATCAGGCAGACCCGTCCGCCTTGGCCTTCAACCAGCGCATTTGTCGCCAGAGTTGTCGAGATCGAGACCAACCCGATCGTACCCGATGCCTTTGGCAAGATCGCATCCAGTGCACCGCCAATGCCGATTGATAGATCATGCCGGGTGGTCAGCGCCTTGGCCTTGGCAATGATCCCGGGCGCAGGTGCTGCGTCGTCATAAAGGACGGCATCCGTATAGGTGCCGCCTGTGTCGATACCCAGCATTACCGCCACATCGTGTTCCCTGCGCCCGTTCGTCGGGCGACGTCTTGGGCAAGCCCGCACCTGGCGTCAAGCGATTTCAGAGGTTAGCGTCGTTAACGCTTTCTGATGCTGTGCTAACTGAGAAAACGTTGGCCTAATCAGCTTCGATCTAGCACCGGGTTCCTTCACGCTTTAGGTTGCCATGATCTGCAGCGCTGCCGGGGTAATGATCACCGCAAACAAAACCGGCAGGAAGAAAATGATCATAGGCACCGTCAGTTTCGGCGGCAACGCTGCTGCTTTTTTCTCTGCAGCTGCCATGCGCATTTCGCGGCTTTCCTGGGCCAGCACCCGCAAAGACACCCCCAGTGACGTACCGTATTTTTCCGATTGGATCAAACAGCCAGTGACGGCCTGGACGGCTTCCAGATCGATGCGCTTGGACATGTTTTCATAGGCCTGCCGACGTTCCTGCAGATAACTGAGCTCGGCATTGGTCAAGCTCATTTCTTTGGCCAGTTCGATCGAGGTCGCGCCCATTTCCTCGGCGACCTTCTTGAACGCATGCTCGATGGACATCCCGGTTTCGACGCAGATCAGCATCAGGTCGACCGCATCAGGCCAGGCCCGGCCAATCTCGATCTTGCGCTTGTCGATCCGGTTCTTCAACAGCAGCGGTGGCATGAAGAATCCCAGCAGCGTCGCGCCCAGGATGATCCCAAGTTGCAGGATCACAGCGTAGTGGCCCATGGCAAGGACAACATAGGCCGCGGAAACGCCGAAGAACAGAATTGGGCTGATGATCCGGAAGGCAAGATACTTGACCGCTGCGGCACGACCGCGGAACCCGGCCTGTTGCAGCAGTGCCTGGATCTTGCTGTCATTGGCGCGTTCCGAGACGCGGAAGGCTGCCAGCAAGCGGTTCAGAGACTCAGATTGTTTGGATCGCAATCCGGCTTGTTCGGGGCTCGCTTGCGCAACCGGGTTCATCGCCTTCTTCCGGCGACGGCGTTCATTGTCGCCGCCCGTATATTGTTCGCGCAGCCGCTTGCCCAACTCATTGGGGATCAGGTACGGCCATCCGACCGCGATGACGGCGCCAAAGACCGACATGGCGATCAGCACGATCGTGAACAACTGCATAGGTGAGATGAAAGTCATCTGGTCCATGGGGGCCCCTTAGAAATCGAAGCGGATCATATTGCGCATGACGATGACGCCGGTAATCATCCACACACAGCACCCGGCCAGTACGATGTTGCCGGTGAATTCAGAGAACAGCAGGCCGATGTAATCTGGGCTGGTCAGCGACAAGATCCCGGCCACAACCACGGGCATCGACGCAATGATGGCACCGGACGCCGTCGCCTCGGACGAAAACGCCTTAATCTTTTCCTTCATCATCTTGCGCTCGCGCAGGACGCGGGAAAGGTTGCCCAATGCCTCCGACAAATTACCACCTAGCTGCCCTTGAATGGCGACGACAACGGCGAAAAAGTTCGCCTCCATAATCGGCACCCGCTGAGTGAACCGCATCAAGGCCTGGGCCAATGGAAGACCAACCGAGATATCGTCGACTACGTGCTGGAACTCGGTCCGCACGGGTTCTTGACCCTCTGCAGCAATCGCCTTCAGGCAATCCCCCAAGGGCAGACCGGTTTTCACGCCCCGGGTGACAATATCGATGGCGTTCGGAAATTCCTCGATGAAGCGCTTCATGCGGCCATTGCATTGAGACTTCACATAGAAGTTCAGCGCGATAAAGCCGATCAGCATGCCGACCAACAGCGCCAGCAAAGGATGCCATCCGGCCAGCAACCATGTGCCGATGAACAATACAAATCCGGCCGAAACCGAGCGGATGTAGAAACTGGTCACGGACCAATCCAATCCGGCTTGGCTGAGGCGCATTTTCAAAGTCATCTTCGCGCGCTGTTTCGCCCGTTCGCGCTGAGCCATTTCGTTCAGCGCTTTTTCGATGGATTGCTTGCGCCGTTGTTCAGAAATGACATTGCCGGCGCCGGTAACTTTGGTCTCGATACCCGCGATAAGTTCCAACCGGTGAATCGCTGCCGAGCGACCGGACAATTGCCCATAGAACAACGCCACCAACAAACCGCCGACGGACAACAGCACCAGGATAAAAGTCGTTCCTGACAGGACGACAGGTGGCATCGAAGTTATAAGGTCTTCCATGGTTCAGCCCCCCGGAACCGCTGCGGCTTCCAATGTCGCACCCAGGGCGGTATCCTCGCGATAGTACCGCGCACGATCCCACATTTTCGGCCGTGTGATGCCGGTGGATTTGTGGACGCCCTGGATGTTTCCGTCGATATCCTCGCCCTGCATTTCATAGACGAAGAGATCCTGCAGAATCGGCACGTCACCCTCCATGCCGATCACCTCGGTGATATGGGTGATACGGCGCGACCCATCGCGCAGCCGAGCGGCCTGCACGATCACGTCGATCGAAGAGACAATCATTTGCCTAATCGTCGTCGCGGGCAGGGAAAAGCCACCCATGGTGATCATCGCCTCCATCCGGGAAAGCGCCTCGCGCGGAGAGTTTGCGTGCAATGTGCCCATTGACCCGTCATGACCGGTGTTCATGGCCTGCAGCAAATCGAAGGCCTCTGGCCCGCGCACCTCGCCGACGATGATCCGTTCCGGGCGCATACGCAGGCAGTTCTTCACCAGCATGCGCATGGAGATTTCGCCATTCCCCTCGATGTTCGGAGGACGCGTCTCCAGCCGCACCACGTGGGGCTGCTGCAATTGCAGCTCTGCCGAATCTTCGCAGGTGATCACCCGCTCTTCCGCGTCGATATAGTTCGAGAGGCAGTTCAACAGCGTTGTCTTGCCCGAACCGGTTCCGCCAGACACCAGCACATTGCATCTCGTGCGCCCTACGATACGCAGCAGTTCAGCGCCTTCCTTGGTGATCGATCCGAACTCGACCAGCTTCGGCAATGTCAGCTTGTCGCGCTTAAACTTCCGGATGGTCAGGGCGGTGCCGTCGATGGCCAAGGGCGGCGCGATGACGTTGACGCGCGACCCGTCCAGAAGGCGCGCGTCACAAATTGGGGAGCTTTCATCGACCCGGCGCCCGACCTGACCAACGATTTTTTGGCAGACATTCAGCAACTGGTCGCGTTTGCGGAACCGGATCCCGGTCTGTTCGATCTGGCCGTTGACCTCGATAAAGATGTACTCGGTTCCGTTGACCATGATGTCCGCAATGTCGTCGCGGGCGATCAGAGGGTCCAACGGACCATAGCCCAGCAGATCTTCGCATATCTGACGCAGCAGGATATCCTGTTCGACAATCGGCAGAGAAATCCGCCGTACCTTCATGATTTCTTTGACGATATCGGTAACTTCTTCCTGGGCCTTTTCTCGAGTCATCGAAGATAGCTGCGTGATATCGATCGTCTCGATCAGCGCGGCATAGATCGAGTCCTTAGTCTCATAGAACAGCTTGATCTTTGCCTGGCGGTCGCTGTCTAGGCTGTCATTTTCAGGCTTTTCCCGACGGGCGCGCGGTGGAGGCGCCTGCGGTGCAGGTGCTGTTGCCTCGGGTTGCGCGACCGGTTGCTGAGCCGGTGATGGCGCCGCAGCCGGTGCTGCCGCGGCTTGATCGGCAGCCGGCCTGGCCTGCGGCGGCGCGCTGACCTGCGCCATGTCGTCTTTGCGTCTTCCAAACATCCGGCGCCGTCACCCCCGTTCGACTTCCTGGGACCCAAGCCATGGCTTCGTCAGATCTGACCTTGATCGATGACAATAGAGACGACGCTCTAAGATGAGGTGAAAGACCATGGTTACTCGCCTTCAAGGTTAATGAAATCGTTAGGTTTGCCGCCTAGCACGAGAACAGCGGCGCCGCCGTTCTCGGGCCGCCCGGATTTTCACCATTTGTCGGAGGCTTCAGAATGGGCCGGCGCAACCGAACTTTCCCCTTTGCAATCTTGGCACTTCCGTTCTTGGCGGCTTGTCAGCAACCCCCCGGCGGGGCGACGGGTGCGGTTCAAACCAAACCGCTCGGCACGGCCTTGCCTGAAAACAGTGGCGATACGGCGCTCGGCCGTCAGGCTCTGGCCTCGGGGGACCTCACCGTCGCAAAGACCGCCTTCGGTGCAGCACTGCGCAAAGACCCATCGGATGCTCAGGCCGCACTTGGGCTGGCAGAAGCCCATCTGGCCTTGCAAGAGATGCAGGCGGCACGTCAGATCTTTCAAGCCGTGGCCGATAAAGCCCCTGAACTTTCGGCACGTGTGAACCAAGGGCTGGGGCTGATCGCACTACGGTCTGGCCGTGCAGACCAGGCAGTCGGCCTGCTCGGCAAAAGCGTTCAGCAGGACGACAGTCTTTGGCGTGCATGGCTTGGACTGGGCCAGGCCCACGACCGGCTAAAACAATCCAGTGCCGCCCGGCGTGCCTTTGCCGCCGCCGAGCGTGTGGCACCGGCGCGGGCACCTGTCCTAAACGATTTGGGTATGTCCTATGTAAGTCAGAAGCAGCCTGAACGTGCGCTGGAATTCTTCGAACGCGCCCTGGCTATGGATCCTGGCTACGAAATCGCGCGCGGGAATATTCGTATCGCGAAGGCGATGAATGGCCAGTACGAGGAAGCGATCTCTGGGGCGCCTTCCACCCAAATGCCTGATGTACTGAACAATGTCGGCTACATTGCGATCCTGAACAAGGACTTCGACGTCGCAGACCGGTATCTGCGCCGGGCGATCGATCTCAGCGCTGTCTATCATAAGGCGGCCGTCGCCAATCTGGATCTTTTGGCGCGCATGGCAGACAGCGCAGGCTCACCGCGGAAAACTGCCGAGGCAGAGATCGCCGAAGATACACAGGTTGTTTTGTCGCCTGCTGCAGCAGACCCGCAGCCTCCGGTCACACCCGCGCCTGAAACCGCTGATATTGCCTACGACGATCGGGGAGCGGATGCTGTTGCCAAAGCGGCGACGCAACAGGCGACCTCGGCAGAGCAATTGGCCGCGCTGACTTCACCGACAGTGACCCCAATTCAGGCACCTGTCGCTGGGCAGGCAATCGGGACAGCTGATTCTGCGACAAGCGCGGAGCGTGTTTTCAAGTGGGAACAATCTGCACCGATAGCACTTGAACGGATTGAACCGCTTGCCATCACGGCGACGCAGGTAACAAAGCCGCCGCAGCAACCCAAGGATCGGAAGTTCAATTGGGCGACGCCACCAGAAGATGTTGCAATCGAAACGGCAGATGTTCGTCCGGCAGATACGCCGGTGAAGGCAGCGCAACCCAAGGATCGAAATTTCAGATGGGAGGATCCGTCAGACCCGGTTCCATCGATTCAGGCGAACCAATTTAGACCAGAGCCTAAGCCCGCACCTGCCGCTGAACGTCCCGCCGAACCGGCAGTCCGGGCAACAGAGTTACGTGCACCGCTTCTGGTAGACGGCTTGGGCACCCTCGAAGGGCCTAAGGGGCAGGTGAAAACGGTTTTGCCACCGTCCCAGCTGTCTCAGAACCTCAATCGCCGATTTAATTCGGCAGCGAGGAAATAGGTCACACGATGGGTTCGGAAAAACCAGGGCAATGCTGAAAAATAGAGACAATTCTCGATAAATTCATCGTTCGTTACCTAAATCACCGTACAAGTTTTTGCGCGGGGCGGGCCGGTTTTCCGGAATTTCCCCGTGTCGGTGGAACGTTTTGGATCTAATGGCTGTGTCCGAAACTTCCTAACCCGTAATGTGTGCAACGACACACGCACCGTCCGGCGGCAGGCCGGCGCGATCGGTCCCCCGGACGCAAAGAAAGGGGGCAATAATGACAGCCAATAAAGCAGGGATGCTGGCCACTATGGGGTTCTGGAGGACCCTTAGGCGGCTGCGGGACCAGTGGGTGTTGTTGGTGTTTCTGGCCACGGCGCTGTTCTGGATGCGCGATGTTTACGAGCAGTTCACAGATCTTCCTGTCCATGTGGCAGAGCTTGATACCAAGATCGAAGAATTGCGGCGGGATATCACGCAGTTGGACACGCGTCTGGCGAGGGCTGCACCGGATAGAAAACCCGCGCTGGTCTTTCCAGGCACGGGCCACAGCATTGGCGATGGCCGGCCAGGAACATTTGTTACGGTTCGCCTGCAACCCGCGAAGCGGGTAAGGCAAGACTGCCGGACGATGGGACTGGTCGCGTTCATGATCGATGCGCAGGGCCGGTGGTTTTCGGTCGAGACTGATCTGTTGAATCCGCCGCAGATAAGCGGCGAGCAGGATCTGGCGTTTGACGTGAGGGTTCATCCCAGGATGGCCGTGGGGCGCGCTCAGTTCCTAATGCAAGCGACGCAAGATTGCGTGTCGCATCTTCAGATCGATACCTCGCCCAGGCTGCATTTCCGGGTTCTTCCGGACTTGCCGAGGCATCCCGAAAGCAACTGAAACCGGGCCGGGCCAATAACCGGCCCGGTCTTTTTAAACTTGCTGTACCGCAGCCAAGCTCACCGTGCCTCGCACCCGGCTAAGTCCTTTACGCAGTTTTAAGCCCTAGCGCTCATGGTAGCTGCCGGGTGAAACCACGACTGGTGCGTGGGTGTGAGATATGTTTGGCCACTTGTGGTCTGCGCCGTCATGGCGTTGGCCCTCAGGGATTCTGCGGTGTGGACGGTCGATCCGCAGCGTCATGTTGCGTTTGATTTGGCGCTGTCCCACTCGAACGGTCTGCGTCTTGAACGCCCGGCAGGCTACATCGAAGCGGAGATGTCTGATGGGTTCGTCTTAGCCCATCTTTCAGATGACGAAGTCCCGATGGAAATCCGGGTGCAAGTGCTGGATGAGAAACCCGGAGCCTATCGGGCGCTGGAACGGCCGTTATCCTGGCTCTCGGGCCGCGCGACCTATGTTGTCAGACGGCGGCGCACGCCTGAGCTCGGAGATTACTACGAACTCAAGGCATTTCGCCGGGAACGCGATGCGTGGCTTTTGATCACGGCCACTGCGAAAGGTGATTGGCGCGAGCCGGACTTCGGCGACGCCTGGGCCGTCCTCGATCAAGCTCAGATGGTGCTCGCAGATCCAGAGCCAGATGCGACCATTCCGCCCCCCTGGCCCAGGCTTTGGACGCCCGAGATTTGCATGCCGCAGCGAACCTGGCGCCACCAAGACAAAACCCTGCACGGGCATGAAACAATAAAACCGACATATATCGACCCCAGGTGCTGAAATCAGCACTTGTGCAGTGCATCAACCTTGTGATTACTTCATCTCCCGTGGGCACAAAGCCGCGTATGTGACTGAACGGGAGATATCATGGCAGCATCGACGCCGGACAGTGCTTTTGTGGCCTTCGAGAGGGTCCAAAAAAGCTACGATGGTGAAACGCTGGTCGTGAAGGATCTGAACCTTGCCATCGGCAAAGGTGAATTCCTGACAATGCTGGGACCATCGGGATCGGGCAAGACGACATGTCTGATGATGTTGGCGGGATTTGAGACCGCGACACACGGAACGATCACGCTTGGCGGTAAGCCTATAAACAACATTCCACCGCATAAACGCGGCATAGGTATGGTGTTTCAGAATTACGCTCTGTTCCCGCATATGACGATTGCCGAGAATCTGGCTTTCCCGCTGCAGGTGCGGAAGCTCGGCAAGGCCGAGGTCCAAGAAAAGGTCATGCGCGCCCTTGATATGGTGCAGATGGGCACCGGAGAGTTCGCAGGCCGCCGTCCGGCGCAATTGTCAGGCGGTCAGCAACAGCGCGTAGCGCTGGCCCGGGCCTTGGTGTTCGAGCCTGAATTGGTGCTGATGGACGAGCCCTTGGGCGCGCTGGACAAACAGCTGCGTGAGCACATGCAGTACGAGATTAAGCATCTTCATGAACGCCTTGGTGTGACAGTCGTTTATGTGACCCACGATCAGTCCGAAGCGCTGACCATGTCTGACCGGATCGCAGTCTTTAATGATGGCGTGATCCAGCAACTGGCGCCTCCGGCGGATTTGTATGAACGCCCAGAGAATGCGTTCGTTGCTCAGTTCATCGGTGAAAACAACAAGTTGGCAGGCCAGGTTAAGGAATATGATGGCCGCGAAGTGCGGGTTGCTATCGAGGGCGGTGGCGAGGTCGGCGCGCTGGCGGTCAATTGCGAAGGCGTTGGCAAGCCAACCATGTTGTCTATCCGCCCGGAACGGGTCGTGATTGGGGACAACTCTGCACCCAATGCGATGGAAGCGCGGGTCGTCGAACTGATCTACCTGGGCGACCATATACGATGCCGCCTGGAAGTCGCCGGACATGATGATTTCATCGTCAAGGTACCGAATTCACACGAACATGCTGCCTTAAAGGTCGGTGAAACCAGCCCAATCGGTTGGGTCACGGAAGATTGCCGCGCGCTAGACGCGGCCTGACGAATACGAGGGACGCAGTGTGCCCCTGGCCCGGGGGGCGTGGCTGCAACAGACTTACGGGTTAGACACTAGGGAGAGTACACATGAAACTCAAAACTGCCCTGATCGGTGCCGTCAGCGCCGCCGCCTTTGGTGGCATGGCTCTGGCCGGTGAATCGATCACCGTCGTCTCTTGGGGCGGCGCCTATACGAAGTCGCAAGTCGAGGCCTACCACAAGCCGTGGATGGCAGCGACCGGCAACACGATCGTGTCCGAAGACTACAATGGCGGTCTGGCCGAGGTGAAAGCCCAGGTTGAAGCCGGCAACGTCACCTGGAACGTGATTGACGTTGAGCTGTCGGATGCTGTTCGCGGTTGCGACGAAGGCCTGCTGGAGCCGATCGATCACTCGATTCTGCCAGCAGCGCCAGACGGCACGCCTGCCGTGGACGACTTCATCGAAGGCGCACTGCCGGAATGTGCAGTCGCCAACATCGTGTGGTCGACAATCTTCGCTTACGACTCCTCCAAAACTAGTGGCGTCGAAGGCATCGCAGACTTCTTTGACCTGGAGAAGTTCCCAGGCAAGCGTGGCCTGCGCAAGAACCCGAAGGCTCAGCTGGAAATGGCCCTGATGGCTGACGGTGTTGCAGCCGCGGATGTCTATGAAGTTCTGGGCACGCCGGAAGGCGTCGACCGGGCTTTCGCCAAGCTGGACACCATCAAAGACAGCGTCGTCTGGTGGGAAGCTGGCGCACAGCCGCCGCAACTGCTGGCCGATGGCGAAGTTGTTATGACCACTGCCTATAACGGCCGGATCTTCAATGCTGCCGCTGGCGAAGGTAAACCGTTCGTCGTGAACTGGGACGCTCAGATCCTGGACTTCGACCTCTGGGTGATCCCCAAGGGCGCGCCGAACATGGAAGCCACGCTGGACTTCGTGAAGTATTCCACAGACACGCAGCGTCTGGCGGATCAGGCCAAGTGGATCGCTTATGGCCCGGCACGTAAGTCCTCAGGTCCCCTGGTCGGCCTTTACAATGACGGCAAGACCGAAATGGGTCCGAACATGCCGACGGCTGAAGCCAACCTGAAGACTGCTCTGGTCTCGAACTTCGAGTTCTGGGCAGACAATCAGGACGAAATGAACGAGCGTTTCAACGCTTGGCTGGCTCAGTAATCTGACCTCTGAGGGTTCCCCGCGGGGAACCCTCAACGTCTGTTAACCTGCTGTTTGCAAAGATTAAAATCAGATGACGGACACTACGCAATCTGGTCCTTTGATGGCCGCAGACGGCACGCCGCTAAAGAGCCGTTTGGCCAAGGCGATGCGCTTAAGCAGGATGCGTGCCTTTGGGCTGGTTGCCCCGCTTTTGTGTTTCATCACAGCGTTTTTCTTTCTGCCGATTGTCGTCCTGCTATGGCAGGGCATCTACAATAACCAGTTCGCTGCGGGCATGCCGAAGACGTCCGAACTGATCGCTGATTGGGACGGACAGGATCTGCCGGGCGAAGAGATCTATGCGGCGTTGGCGACAGATATCGTCGCCGCGCGGGAAATTGATCGCGCCCTGCCGACAAAGGTGGGTGCCCGGCTGAACCGTGAAATCTCGGGCGCACTGTCGCTTTTCAAGAAAACCACCCGCAAGGTCCGAAAGATGGAGGCTCCGTTTAAGGAGAACCTCATCAAGGCCGATAAGAAATGGGGAGAGATTGACTACTGGCACGCGATCAAGCGTGTCTCCAGTTCTTATACCATGTCCTTTGTTTTGAAGGCGTTGGACCTGCGAATTCTGGATGATGGCAGCATCGGCTGGCAGCCCGAGAAGGTTCAAATTCACCTGAAGCTGTTCCTTAGGACGCTTGAGATTTCCGTCGTCGTGACCTTGGCCACTTTAGTGCTGGGGTATCCGGTGGCGTACCTGCTGTCGACGCTGCCTGTCAGAACCTCGAACCTTTTACTTATTCTGGTGTTGCTGCCGTTTTGGACCTCGATCCTGGTGCGGACGACGTCTTGGATCGCGATCCTGCAGGGGCAGGGGGCCTTGAATGATATCTTCGTCTGGCTGGGTATAACGACGAACGATCAGCGGTTTTCGATGATCTATAACAAATTGGGCACGCTGATCGCGATGACCCATATTCTGCTGCCGTTCATGGTCCTGCCGCTCTATTCGGTGATGAAGGCGATCCCGCCATCCTACGTTCGTGCGGCGAAGTCTTTGGGTGCCACCAATTGGACGGCGTTTTGGCGGATCTATTTCCCGCAAACGATACCGGGCATCGGCGCGGGTGGGATCTTGGTCTTCATCCTGGCGATCGGCTACTACATCACGCCCGCGCTGCTGGGCGGCCAGGATGGTGTCATGATTTCGAACATCATAGACACACATATGCGCAGTTCGCTGAACTATTCGCTGGCGGCGGCACTGGGACTGGTGCTGCTGGTGTTCGTCCTGTTCCTTTATTGGATCTACGACCGCGTGGTTGGGATCGACAACATGAAGTTGGGCTGATCCATGTCGCTACCGACCTATGCCAGCACCGGTGAGCGGATTTGGTACTACACCTTCCGTGTGATCTGCGGCCTGATCTTTTTCTTTTTGATCGCGCCGATCCTGATCGTGGTACCACTGTCCTTCAATGTGGAGCCTTATTTCAGCTTCACCGAGGGCATGCTTGCCTTTGATTCTGACGCGTTCTCCACCCGCTGGTACGCCGATATCCTTAGGAACGGCATGGCGGCGCCGGATGCCATTGTGGGTTGGTGGTCTGACATGTGGCAGAACGCGCAGTGGGTGCGGTCGATCAAGAACAGCTTCATCATCGGCTTTTTCGCGACCATTCTAGCCACGGCCTTGGGCACGCTGGCGGCAGTGGGGCTGAGCCGATCGGAAATGCCTTATAAAGGCCCGATCATGGCGACGCTGATCTCTCCGATGATCGTGCCACTGGTCATCACGGCATCTGGTCTGTTCTATTCGTTCAGCCAGGTTGGCCTGGGCAAAACCTATGTCGGCCTTATCCTCGCGCATGCGGTGCTGGGCACGCCCTTCGTGATCATCACCGTGACGGCGACACTGGTGGGCTTTGACAAATCCCTGGTCCGCGCAGCGCAATCCATGGGGGCGAACCCGGTCACCACGTTCTTCAAGGTGCAGATGCCGTTGATCCTGCCGGGGGTAATCTCGGGCGCCCTGTTCGCCTTCATCACCTCGTTCGATGAGGTGGTGATCGTCCTGCAAATGGCCGATGTCGAACAACGCACGATCCCGCGTCAGATGTTTAGTGGCATTCGCGAGCAGATCAGTCCGACCATCCTTGCGGTGGCGACGATCTTGGTGATTATCTCAATCGGGCTTTTAACCACCGTCGAGATGCTCCGAAGGCGCTCTGAGCGCATGAGGGGAATGTCGCCGCAATAGCTTTCGTTCCGGCCCCAGGGTCGTTATATGCCCCGAGGAACGGAGGCGCATAATGAGATACATCAAATGGGTGGCAGGACTTGTCCTATTGGGACTGGTTGTGGCCTTTTTCCATTTCTATCTGCCGTCACAAGACGTCGTTCGGATAGTCCGGACGGAAACGGTGCGGGTGGATGTGGACGCGACTGATGCTGCCGGAAACGAAGTCCAGCGAACCCGGGATCAGAACCGGATTTATGCCTTCCGTCCCGATGACGCGGAACGCGTCTATCGGAACGAGGATACCGGCTGGGGCTTTCCCTGGTATTTCAAATTTGACACTGCCAATCTGGCGGCGGCGGCTGAGGATGCTGTGTCGTCAAAGGATGCCCCCGACTGGGTTGTCGTGAAACACTATGGCTGGCGGCTCACCTGGTTTTCGATGTTTCCAAATGCAGTTTCCCTGCGGCCCGCGAGCGGGCCGGATGAGAACCTGTTTCCCTGGTTCAACGTGATCTTCCTTACATTGCTGGTCATCACTGTACTGGTGATCCGGCGGATCCTGATCATCCTGCGGCGGCGCCACGTTGATCCGGTGGTCGCGGCAATCGACGAAGAACTCGACGAAACAGCGGGCTGGTGGCGCCGGCAATGGCGTAAGCTGTTCGGGCGATAGGCCTCGGACGCGCCGCAGCGCGCCCCTGGATCAGCAATCGCGCAGCTGCCCGCGATACCGCGCAGCTTGAGCCGATACCTTCTCGGCCACTGCAACCAGCCAGGTCTTGGCCCTGTACGATCCGCGCCGATGCCCGGCATGGCCTTCGTGATAGGCCAGATACTGGTTGTAGGCGTCGTTCATGCCAATGCCGTTCGTCTTTTGTGAACGGGACATGTACCAACCGACAAAATCCGTGGCGTCGTCCCAGTCTGTGCGATCGGCGCCAGAATTTCCCGTCGCTTCACGATACCAGTCCCAAGTGCCGTCGATGGCTTGCGCATATCCATAGGCGGAGGAGACCGGCCCCTTCGGAATGATCCCCAATGTGTATCGTTCTGGAGGCCGCACATCTGCGCGGAAGCTCGATTCACGCCAGATGATCGCCATTTGAACCGGAACCGGCGCACCCCATTTGGCGGCAGAGGCTTCGACCGCCTCCTTCCATCCCGGGCGCTGGTCGAAAATCGCGCAGACATTGTGCTGGGACGAAGGTGCATTTGAATAGTTTGAGCCGCCGCCACAGGACGTCAATACAGCACAAACAACCGCCACAAGGGCGGGCCTTACAGGATAAGTCCGGGGCACTGCTCTGCCTCCATTTGATTTTTTCAAACTATAGCAGTTTTTGATTTGGTTCGCAAAACGAGGGCGGCACACCAAAATGCATGCTAAAATGCCTCGGTATGGTGCAGTCCTTGAGATGTTCCATTGGCGTTCGCATTTAAGATGCGCTGGCCAGATTTTAGATGGTGTCCCAAGGGCATCAGGCGGAAAATGCACCTGCGTTCGTATGGACAACACTGCTCCATCGGGATAGGAGCGTCAGATGAGCATTAGGAGCGATTCCACCGTGTTGCGTGGTAAGGCTAAATTCAGGATCGGAGACGTGGTTAAGCATCGCGTCCACCCCTTCCGGGGCGTTATTTTCGATGTCGATCCGGAATTTGCCAATACCGAGGAATGGTGGGAGTCGATTCCAGAAGAGATGCGTCCCCGCAAGGACCAGCCTTTCTATCATCTGTTTGCTGAGAATGAGACCAGCTATTACGTGGCCTATGTGTCCGAGCAGAACCTGCTGCCGGATGAAACTGGCCAGCCTGTCGATCATCCGAACATTGGTGATTATTTCGACGACTACGACGGAAACGGATATTCGTTCGATCCGACCCAGTGTCACTGAACTGAGCGTTTCCACTCCGCACCTGCTTATAGGATCGTAAATCTGACCGCGACCGTTATTCGGTCGGGCATGTCGGATTGGTGGATTTAGGTGGTGATCGCCCGTTCGGGTAAACCCGACGCCATGATTCGGGGTGGGGGCTGAATGACATGACGCCGGGCTGCCCGAAGGCAGTAGTGTTTTCGCCGTCACAGAGGGCGTTCATCTGACCTCAAAGCGGCAGTTTCGTGAAAAACGCCGTGGTGATTTGTGGCGATTTCGGGGTTGCAAATCAGGACTGGCAGGTGCGATGGTTTTGCTATGAGCCTCGATCAACCGAGCGATCCGACCTCTATCGTGGCCTTGGCGCCTGCTACTGGGCAGCGCCGGGGCCAGCAGATCATAACCAGTTTCCACCGGCGCGAATTGTCCCTGATCTTGGGTTTGTATGGCAAAATGCTGTCTGCGGGCCTGGCGCGGGACTATGCGATTGACCACCTGAAGGACCGCGCGGTGTTCTCGATCTTCCGCAGGACGTCCGAAAGGCCGCTTTTTCGTGTGGAAAAACGCCCTAAGGATGCCAACCGGCAGGGTGCGTGGTCCGTAATCAGCGAACATGGTGGCACGCTGAAGCGTGGCCGGGATCTGGCGCAGGTTCTGAAGGTTTTGGACCGCAAACTGATCCGTGCGGTCGATACTATCTGAACCAGCGCCCAATGGCCTAAGCCCTTGAGATATATGACGTAACGTCAGATTATGCTGGCTGCATTCGCTCTGATCTTGGCCAAGTTCAACGAACGAGGTTGCCGCAATCTTATCAATAATGGCGAAAAGCGCGCGACGTCGCGTCAAAAAAAGCGATTTGAGATTTAGTGGGGCGGCTTTGTTACCGCCGACGCTGGGATTTCCTTTTGGCGGATTTTCGTTTTAATGCCGCGCGGTTTAGTTGCCGTCGACCGCCGCCTTTGCCGCGGCCCCGGGATTTCGCTGTCATGGCGCTGCCGTCGATGGACAGAAGCTCTAAAATCAGACCGCCGGTGACTGGCGTTGCTTCGATCAGACGAACAGTCACAGGCATGCCTAAGCCCAGGACGCGGCCCGTTCGCTCACCTGTCAGGGTGTTGCTGTCGCGATCATGATGGAAATAGTCGCTGCCAAGGGAAGAGATCGGGACCAATCCATCGGCGCCGGTTTCGTCCAGTCTTATGAACGCTCCGGCACGCGATGTGCCCGATATCGTGCCCGAGAACTCGGCGCCTTCCTTGTCCGACAGATAGGCGGCAACGTACCGGTCCACTGTATCGCGCTCGGCGTCCATCGATCGCCGTTCGGTCTGAGATATATGTTCCGATGTTTCTGGCAATCGGCCGATTTCATCGCCTTCCAAGCCGTCCTTGCCAAGGTTCAACGCGCTGATTAGGGCACGGTGGACAATCAGGTCAGCATAGCGCCGGATCGGCGAGGTAAAGTGCGCGTAACGTTTCAGGTTCAGCCCAAAATGTCCGAAATTCTGCGGTGCGTAATAAGCCTGCATCTGGGACCGCAGCACGGACATCGAAACGGCCTCCGCATGTTCTGTGCCGCGTGCCGACCGCAATAACTGGTTCAGGTGCTGGGTTTTCAGAACCTGGCCTTTGGCAAGAGTCAGCCCCACCGTTTCCACGCTGTCCCGCAAGGCGTCCAGCTTTTCCGGGCTTGGTTCTTCGTGCGTGCGATAGATCAGCGGGGTCTTGCGGTCTTCCAAGGTTTCGGCGGCGCACACATTGGCCAGGATCATGAATTCTTCGACCAACCGGTGCGCATCTAGGCGGTCCCGATAGGCGATCGCCGTAACCTCGCCTGTCTCTGACAATTGGATGCGCCGTTCCGGCAGATCCAGGTCTAGTGGCTGGCGCCGGTCCCGCGCATTGGCAACAGCGCGGTAGGCGGCATAAAGCGGTGTCAGGACGTCGGCGACCAGATCATCGGGCAGACCTCCACGACCGTCCACTGCCGCTTGTACGCTTTCATATGCCAGCGCGGCGGATGAGCGCATCAGCCCCCGCGTGAAACGGTGGCTGATCTTATTGCCGTCTGCATCCAGGACCATCCGGACCGCAATGCAGGGGCGAATGGCGCCTTCCTTCAGGGAGCAAAGATCCGCGCTCAAGTCCTCAGGCAACATTGGGCTGACCCGGTTCGGGAAATAGCTGGAATTCCCGCGCAGGCGGGCTTCGCGGTCCAGGGCAGACCCTGGTTTCACATAATGCGACACGTCGGCAATTGCGACCCAAACAACATGCCCGTCCTGGTTTTTAGGATCATCGTCCGGCATTGCGGCAATGGCGTCATCATGGTCCCTGGCATCGGCGGGGTCTATGGTGATCAGCGGCAGATCCCGAAGGTCTTCACGTTTGCCCAGGGATTTGAAGGGCTTCGCAGCATTGGCCTCGGCCAGCACGGCCTCGGGGAACTCATACGGGATCTGATGCTGTACCATCGCGATCAGTGAAACCTGGCGCGGCGCACCAGGATCGCCATGGCGCTCGACGATGCGCCCGCGCGGCAGGCCGGATCTTGGGGCGGGCAGGCTCTCAGCCTCGACCAGTTCGCCTTCTTTTGCGCCGTGATCCTCGCCTGGCGGGACGATCCATTCCTTTTGCGCACGCTTATCGATGGGTAGAATTCGACCAGTGTGACTGCCCCTGCGATAGATGCCGATAATACGCTGACCGCCCGCCGCGATCTTCTTGATCGGCCGCGCCTCATAGGCGTGACTTTCAGTCTTCACAGCCCGGGTCTTCGCCAGCACTTTGTCGCCGGGTCCCATGGCCGGGTCAGATTTCTTGGGCAGGACCAGGACTACGGGAACCGGGTCGTCGCTTTCCCAAACCTCGGGCCGGGCCAGCAATTCGCCATCGGCATCCGTTCCCGTGATGCGCAGCATTGTGACCGGCGGCAGGGCGCCTGACGGATGCAGGCTGCGACGGTGCTTTGCGATGTGCCCCTCGTCCTGCAATTCTCGCAGGATGCGCTTCAGTTCGACGCGGTCGCTGCCCTTGATGCCAAAGGCGCGCGCGATTTCCCGTTTTCCGGCAGCATCGGGATTATCCCGGATCCAGTCCAGGATGTCATCTTTCGAAGGCAATGCAGTCATCGGCGCCGTCTAGCACGCCCCCCGCCCGCCGTCATGCGCGATCTGACGTGCTTAGACTAACGTTCGGCGAGCGTGGTCACAAAGCTTTCAACGATCTCGGTTCCATCGATGTCATAGACAGCCGTGCCCAACCAGCGCTTCAGAAGTCGAGGGACCCGGCGGCCGGGCCAGACATGGCCTCCGCCATCCATGATAAACGTTTGGAACCCGGCTGCGCAGCCCTCATAGACCAGTCGCCGCACGCGCACGCCGTCATCGGCCGCATTGATCGTGGTCTCTGAAACACCCTGGCACCGGTTTCGATCAGCATAGAAATTAAGTGTTTCATCCGCAGACAACACAGCGCCGCGATCACGGCGCCGCGTTTGGATCGCGCCACCATCGATCGGGACCAGAGGATCCTGGGTGCCCAATACGAAGGTCATGGGGACCGATGGACCTGACGGGCAATACAGGCCAACCGGAAACTGCATCACAAAGATAACCGCGCCGGCGATCAGGTCCGGTGCCTGACAGATCAGACGTTGAGACATCGCCCCGCCGTTTGAGATGCCGGTCGCAAAGACGCGGCGGCGATCGATGCGACCTTCTAAAGCCAGTTTGTCGATCAGCGCGCGCAGAAAGCCGACATCGTCGGTCGTCCGCAAGGGCGCACCATCCCGGCCAACCCTCCCATCGTTCCAAATTCCGTCCACGCCATTTGGAAAGATCACGGTCCAACCACGCTGGGACAGCGACAGCCGGGCGTAGCGCCGTATCGTCTTTGCATTGCTGGTGCCGCCATGAAGCACCAAAAGAGCAGGGGTGTTCCGCCCGGATCCTTCGACGATGAAGTCGCGTCTGATCCCGTTGTGGATCAACGACTCTGCCTGGGCCGGGGCTGTGGTCAGTAGAAACAGCAAGATTAAGAAAAAGCGCATATCAACCTCCGACAAGCTGATACGCAGACAACGCGTCGACCTTATGCTTTTTTCTTCGCGGCCTTTTTGCGGGGCTTTTTCTTTGTTGCGGCTTTGGCAGCGACCAGCGCCAAAGCATCATCGAACGAGATTTCCATCGGGTCCTGTTCCTTTGGGATCGTCGCGTTGATCTTTTCCCACTTGATATAGGGCCCGTACCGGCCGTCCATGATGTTCATAGGGCCGCCATCGGGATGTTCGCCCAATTCGCGCATCGGTTTTTGCGCCGGACCCCGTCCGGTTTTGGCCGCCTTTTTGGCGATGAGATCGACCGCGCGGTTCATGCCCACGGTCAGAACATCATCGCCGGCCTCGAGACTGGCGAAGATCTTGCCCCACTTTACATAAGGTCCATATCGGCCTATGGCCGCTTCGATCTTTTCGCCGTCGTCCGGGTGGTTGCCCACCAGCCGCGGAAGCGCCAGCAAGCCCAGCGCCACTTCCAATGTGACCGAGTCTGGATCCGTGCCCTTCGGCAGCGAGGACCTTTTGGGTTTTTTGGACGTCTCTTTGCCGTCTTCGCTGATCTCTTTTTCTTCTTCGCCCAGTTGGACATATGGTCCGAATCGGCCAGACCGCAGCGAAACGGCCAGGCCAGCCGCATCGTGTCCCAGAAGTTTGCCGTCGCCGGAGTATTCGCTGTCAGCAGCTTCGCCGCCTAACGGCCGCGTGTAGCGGCATTCCGGATAGTTCGAACAGCCGATGAACGCGCCGCCGGATCGTGCGGTGCGCATAGACAATCTTCCGCCCTCGCATTTCCGGCAGAGCCGCGGATCAGTGCCGTCGCCCGGATCCGGGAATAGATGTGGGGCGAGAACCTCGTTGATCTTTTCCAAGACCTCGCCGATGCGTAAATCCGAGGTCTCATCCAACGCGCCGCGGAAGTCCTGCCAAAACCGGGTCAGGACATCCTTCCAGTTCTCGCGGCCGCCCGAGACATCATCCAATTCTTCTTCAAGGCCCGCGGTGAATTCATAGGCCACGTATCTGTGGAAATAGTTTTCCAGGAAGGCCGTCACCAAGCGGCCCTTGTCTTCGGGCACCAGCCGACCTTTGTCCTTCGCGACATATTCGCGGTCTTGGATCGTTGTTATGATCGAGGCATAGGTCGACGGTCTGCCGATGCCCAGTTCCTCCATCCGCTTGACCAGGGATGCTTCGGAAAAACGGGGCGGCGGTTGGGTGAAATGCTCTTCGGGCGTGACAGATTGCTGGCCCAAAGGCGCGCCTTCGGGAATGTCCGGCAGGCGTTTGTCTTCATCATCGATCGGATTCTGGCTGTCGTCCCGGCCCTCTTCATAGACCCGAAGGAACCCGTCAAAGGTTACGACCTGGCCGCTTGCGCGCAGACCAGTCTTGCCGGTTGCTTCACCGATTTCGACGGTCGTTCTTCGGAAGCGCGCCGCTTCCATCTGGCTGGCGATCGACCTCTTCCAGATCAGCTCGTAAAGCTTCTTTTGATCAAGCTCCAGGCTCAGGTCATCTGGGGCCACGTTCATCCGCGTTGGGCGAATGCACTCGTGGGCTTCCTGGGCGTTCTTGGCCTTGTTCTTGTACATCCGCGGGCTGCCCGGCAGGTAATTTTCGCCATAGCGGGACTTGATAGCGTCACGCGCGGCGGTCACGGCTTCAGGGGCCATGTCAATGCCATCGGTGCGCATATAAGTGATGTGCCCGGCCTCGTAGAGCCGCTGTGCCGTGCGCATGGTGTCGCGCGGGCCCATGGACAGCTTGCGGCTGGCTTCCTGTTGCAGCGTCGAGGTCATGAACGGCGGCGCAGGGTTCCGGCTTTGAGGTTTTGCCTCGACCGACCTGACTGAAAGCGCGGCTGCCTGGATGGCGGCGACCGCGGCCTTTGCCGCAGCCTCGTCTGCCAGATCGAACCGCTCCAGTTTCTTTCCATCCAACGTGGTCAGGCGCGCTTCGAACTGATCGCCTGCCGGCGTGGTCAGGATGGCCTTGACCGACCAGTATTCCTTTGGCCGGAAGGCTTCGATTTCCATTTCCCGCTGAACGATGAGCCTTAGCGCCACAGACTGGACGCGGCCCGCAGAGCGTGACCCCGGCAATTTCCGCCAAAGTACGGGCGACAGATTGAACCCCACCAGGTAATCTAATGCCCGCCGCGCCAGATAGGCTTCGACCAATTCCATGTCGATGTCGCGGGGTTCGGCCATTGCCTGGGTGACCGCGGATTTGGTGATCGCGTTAAAGACAACCCGGCGGACATCGGTGTCTGACTTCACTGCGCGGCGTTTGCGCAGGGCTTCTAACAGATGCCACGAGATTGCTTCGCCTTCCCGGTCAGGGTCCGTCGCCAGGATCAGTTTGGGGTCATCGGCCAGGGCATCTGCGATGGCCCGGACATGTTTTTGAGACTTCGGATCGACCTCCCAGGTCATCTCGAAATCAGCATCCGTATCGACGGATCCGTCTTTTGCGGGCAGGTCTCGCACGTGGCCATAAGATGCGAGAACCGTGAAATCGGAGCCGAGATAGGAGTTTATCGTCTTCGCTTTTGCGGGCGATTCGACGACGACAACTGCCATACTGCTCTCCTAGCCTGTTGAGATCGGCTGCTGCCGATACGGCATCACTGGGTGCTGGTCGTCCAGCGTTTGCCCCCAAACGGCGCATCTGAAGCACGCCTTCGGCGCTGGAAGATGGGTCACCCGGTCCCTGCTGTCAACGGGTCAGCCGGGGAAGCGGCGTCAGGACGCGGTTGCGCATTGGCAAATTGCCGGCAGTGCTCAACCGTCGTCATAGAGCCTTGCGATGGTCCCGCCGGGGCGAAGTTCAATTCGGCCCGCGAGGTCCAGTTCAAGAATCGCCAGGGAAAGATCGGCAGTATCAACGCCGCATTGCCGGGCGATGTCATCAATTTCGACTGGGTGCGGCCCCAACAGCGCCATGATCTGGTCAGCCAGGGCTTCGTCGCCGATACCGCCTTCCTCATCAAAATCGGCCAGGGCGTCATAGTCATCACGCAGATTACCGTCCGAGAAAATCTCGGCATCGAACTCGAAGTCATGGCCGTCCTCTGCCAGCGCCAGTGTCCTGGGTGCAGCAAGTGCGTCCTCGACGTCGCCGGAGTGGCGGATCAGCGCCGCGCCATCGCGGATCAGGGCATTGCACCCCGCAGCCCGGGGATCTTCCGCTGGGCCGGGGCAGGCCATGGCTTCTCGCCCCTGTTCCAGGGCAAAGCGTGCTGTGATCAGGCTGCCGGAGCGGGCTGCGGCTTCGACCAGGACAACGCCCTGCGACAAACCTGAAATCAGCCGGTTGCGGCGCGGGAAGTGTTTGGCCTGCGGTTCAATACCAAAAGGGACTTCCGATACCAGCAGGCCCTGCTTCGAAATCTCTGCGGCGAGAGCCTGATTTTCCCGGGGGTAGGGACAATCCAGGCCGCCCGCCAATACGGCGATCGTACCGGTCGACAGGGCAGCCTCGTGCGCTGCGGCATCGATGCCCCGCGCCATACCAGAGACGATCGCATAGTCCGCTGTGCCAAGTTCCCGGGCCAAGCGTCGCGCCGTGCGCATGCCGAGCGCCGAGGCATTGCGGGCGCCGACGATGCCGACCGCTGATCGGCGGAATAGCCGGGTGTCACCGATTACCCAAAGCACCGGTGGGCAGGGGTCGATCTGTGCCAACAAGGGTGGATACGCCTTGTCACCTGCCAAGAGCAATTCTGCGCCTAGGTTCTCACCGGCCTCAATTTCAGACAAAGCCTGATCTTCGGGGCAAGCTGTGTAGTCCCTGCGTCCGCCTCGGGCGGCCAGGACAGGCAGAGATTCTAATGCCCGCTGTGCCGTGGAGAACCGGCGCAGTAGCTGCGTATATGTGCGGGGTCCTACGTTTTGACTGCGGGCCAGCCTTAACTTTGCCAGTCGTTCTGGGTCGTGTGACGGTTTGCCCTTGGCCGTTGCGGTCTTCGTTCTGGCCGGCGCGGTTTCGACAAATGGCAACTTGGTGATGACGGACATCTCGACCCTCCTGAGCATTCGAGGATCAAGACCCGGTAAGGTTAAGTCGTGGTTAAACCGCGGTTCAAGCGCCTTTATTTCCAATCCGAGGCTCGGTTCCCGACAAAAGCCGCCGAATGTTGGCGTGGTGACGCAGAATCACCCAAGCCGCCAGGAAGGCCGCAGCCAGCACCGCCTCTGGGCGTCCCAACACCATCAACCATAATGGTGCGGACAGTGCCGAGGCCATGGCGGCTGCAGACGATATCCGGGTTACCGCCGCCCCGGCCAGCCATGTGGCGCAGGTTAAAAGGCCCGCGAATATGTCGAGCCCGAGGATCACCCCCAGAAAAGTGGCCACGCCTTTGCCACCTCTGAACAAAAGCCAGACCGGCAGGCAATGACCCAGAACAGCACCGATCCCGGCTGACTGGCCCGCCAGGTCCCCCCATTGCAGAAACAGCGCGACGGCGATCCAGCCTTTGGCCATGTCCACAACCAGCGTACATGCCGCCGCGACTTTGCTGCCGGTGCGCAACACATTCGTTGCGCCGATGTTCCCTGAGCCAATCTTGCGCAGGTCCCCCAAGCCAAAAAGGCGCGCAACAATGACCCCCATGGGGATCGAGCCGATGACATAACCGATGGCCAGGGCACGCAGCAGCCAAGGCCAGGACGCCTCGATCAATTGCATATCGTGAAGCATCAGCCGTCACCCTGGAAGACAGATCTGCCCCGCACCCAGGTCTGCAGAACCTTGCCCTGCATCCTTGTGCGGTCGAAGGGCGTGTTCTTGGAACGTGATTTAAGTTGGTCGCGGTCCAGTACAAAAGGTGCATCCGGATCCATCAGTATCAGATCAGCCTGCGAGCCGGTGGCCAAGCGCCCTGTGGGCAATCGCAATAGATCCGCAGGCCGCTTCGCGAGCCGATCGAACAATGTCACCAGATCCAGAGACCCATCATGGACCAGGCGCAGTGCTGCGGGCAGCAGAGTTTCCAGGCCGACCGCGCCAGTGGCCGCTTCCTCAAAGGGTAGGCGTTTGGTTTCTTCGTCCTGCGGCAGGTGGCCGGAATGGATCACGTCGATAAGGCCGCTGGCCGCAGCATCGACAACTGCGCGGCGGTCGTCCTCAGCCCGCAACGGCGGAGTCAGTTTAAAGAACGTGCGATAGTCCGCAACGTCGAACTCGTTGAGCGTCAGATGATGGATCGAGACCCCGGCGGATATCTGTAGACCGGGTCGTTTGACCCGGCGGAGCGGCTCTAACGCCGCTTCCGTGGTGATCTGATCGGCGTGGTATCGGGCGCCTGTGCTTTCCGCCAAGGCGAGGTCACGCTCCAGCATGATACGCTCGGCAATTGCTGGCACCGATGGCAGCCCACGGCGTGACGCGAATTCGCCGGATGTGGCGCAGGTGCCTTTCGAAAGGCTGGGATCTTGTGGGTGATGCACGATCAGGGCGCCTGTGCCAGTGGCATAGGTCATGATCGCACTCATCAGCTTGGTGTCGGCGATCGCATGGTCACCATCAGTCAAGGCTACGGCACCCGCATCCAGCAGGAACCGCTGCTCGGTCATCTCTCGGCCTGCGAGCCCTTTGGTCAGCGCTCCCATGGCGACGACATTGACGGCAGCCACCTGTCGAGCGCGGGAGAGCGCGAAACTGATAACCGCTGGGTCATCCATCGCCGGATTTGTGTCAGGCTGTGCGACGATCGTGGTCACTCCGCCTGCTGCCGCGGCTTCTCCGGCTGATCGGAAACTTTCGCGGTGACGCGCGCCAGGCTCACCCACGAAAACGCGCATATCGACGATACCGGGTGCCAGGACCTTGCCTTGACAGTCGAAGACGTTGCTGCTGGGCTTTGGCGGGGCATCATCATAGAATGGATTGTCGTCTTTTTCCTTGGCAAGGGCTGCGGGTAGAGCCCCCTCGCCTCTGGCGATCTCTTCGATCTTGTCGCCGACGATCTTTAGCGATCCAGGACCGTCATAGCCGGTTTCCGGATCGATCAGACGGGCATTTATCAAATGGCTGGTACGAGGCGGCGGGGCCATCAGTTGGTCCTCCGCTGTTGGGCCAGCAGATCCATGCAGGCCATGCGGACGGCGACGCCCATTTCCACCTGATCGCGGATAACGGATCGCTGCACGTCGTCGGCGACATCGGCGTCGATCTCGACACCCCGGTTCATTGGGCCGGGATGCATGACGATGGCGTCCTCTTTGGCCAGGGCCAGCTTTTCACGGGTCAGGCCGTAAGAATGGTAATATTCGCGAACCGAGGGGATGGCCGCCCCGGTCAAACGCTCATTCTGAATGCGCAGCATCATGACGACGTCGCAGCCGGCCAGACCTTCCTCCATATCGGTGAAGACCTCGACCCCGAACCGGTCAATCCCGCTGGGCAGCAACGTTGGCGGGGCGATCACGCGGACCCGGTTCTCCATCTTGTTGAGGCACATGATATTAGACCGGGCGACGCGGGAGTTCGCGATGTCGCCGCAGATCGCAATGGTCAGGCGCTGCAGCTTGCCCTTGGTCCGGCGGATTGTCAGAGCATCCAGTAATGCCTGGGTTGGATGTTCGTGCCGCCCGTCGCCCGCGTTAAGGACCGAGCAGTTCACCTTCTCTGCCAACAGCGCTACAGCGCCCGAGCTCTGGTGCCGGACCACCAGCAGATCCGGGCGCATGGCATTCAGCGTCACCGCCGTGTCGATCAGCGTCTCGCCCTTGTTCATCGATGACGCCTGCACGGCCATGTTCATGACGTCCGCGCCGAGCCGCTTTCCAGCCAGTTCGAACGAGGCCATGGTCCGTGTGGAATTCTCGAAGAACAGGTTGATCTGCGTCAGACCGTTCAGCACGTCGTCATGCTTGTGATCAGATCGGTTCAGATCGGCATAACGGTCAGAGAGATCTAGGATTGTAGTGATTTCTGCCGGCGTCAGCGCCTCGATGCCCAAAAGATGTTGATGCTGGAACATTCGACCCTCCGCGCCCGGGTCTTAAAGTTAGACGGGACGGGCCGCAAGGGCCTGGCGTGCCCGGCGCATGGGCCGGCTAAAACTCAGTTGGATCGGCCGGAAACTACTTTTCAGTTCGGCCTTTCAGCAATGCAATATCGGTCATCTTGGGTCGCAATGAGTTGTGCCGCGCGAAGGAGATACCCGACCAAAGCGCTGCAAGGGTCATGGCACCGGTCCAGATTAACCCTTTTGCGCCAACTGCCATCTCTGAAACGATCAAGCCAGCCACGAAAAACGCAGCAATTATCAGCAAAGGAAATGCAATTGCGAAGTTCTTTGAAATAGATTTCACCAAGTTTGAGGCCTCCGACAAAACGCTTCTTTAGGTGTTTCTCAGCATAAATCACCAACCAAAAGTTGAGTAGGTGCCCAATGCTGACTGAGAGTGAGATTGATATCATCCGGTCCTCGGCCGAGAAGATGGCCGAACTGAACGTGATTGCAACGAACATGTTCTATGCGAACCTGTTCAAGGAAGTGCCTGAAATAAGGGTACTCTTCCCGGATGAAATGTTTGAGCAAAGCGAAAAACTGTGGGCCTCGATCGTCATGGTCGTCGAAAGCGTCGATGACCTGACAGACATTGTTCCTGCACTCAAAGAACTGGGCGCCCGCCATGTCGGGTATGGCGCAGAGCCAGACCATTACATCATCGTCTCGCGGGTTTTGATTGAAACAATCGCTTCGCTGATGGCGGACGACTGGACCAAGGCACATCAGGACACCTGGACCAAGGCGATGGATATCGTTGTCGAAACCATGCTTTCGGGTGCGTCCAGGCGCGCCGCTTAGGAAATTCGGGCATGGTGCCGACTGAGCAACCCGTTTCCAAACGGCTCGAGCTTTTGCACGAGTTGGCAGGGGATTTACGCTCTCAGTCGCAGAAATTCGTCATTCTGGCAGCAGCCGTCAGCGCCAGTCCGCTCTCTGAAGACACCCAGGTGAACCTAAGGGAAGTCCGGCTTTCCCTGCAGGCCTTCCGCACAACGCTTCGGCAGTTGCGTAATTGCGGCAAGGATCTGCTAGCAGATTGCGACCCTGCACTGCCTGCAACCATGGATACAGCGTTCTCGCGAAGCACCGTCGATGCTTTTGAGACATTCGGTGTCATGGCACGTGCAATATGCGCGGACCTGCGGCGACGTCAATCGCTGGAGCCGATGGTCATCGTTGAACTGGTGCGGTTGAGCGTCAATGAGTTGGACGCCGCCCATGACAGCCTGATTTCGACCACACGCACTATGCAGATGATGGGGGCGTCGGCAGACTTAAATCTTGCACTGACGGATGATCTGACCGGCCTTCCGAACCGCCGTGCCCTGAAAGAGATCGCAAACAAGGTCGAAAGCGATGCGGCAGCGCGCAGGCATGTTCATCTGCTGCATGTGGATTTGGACAAGTTCAAACAGCTGAATGATACGATGGGGCACGCCGCGGGCGACGAGGCCCTGCGCTTTGCGTCAATGACACTGCGGAAATATGTGCGCAACGAGGACTTCGTTGCACGGGTTGGAGGGGACGAGTTCGTCCTGATCTTCTTTGGCGAAATGTCGGACGCCGTATTGGCTGAACGGGCGGACAATCTGATCGCCGATCTGAGCACGCCTTTTGATTTTGAAGGCAAGGCCTGTCAGATCGGCGCCAGCATCGGCATTGCTTCTTGTGGCCGCGGCGCGGACAGCCTGGATAAACTGCTGAACAGCGCAGATTTGGCGCTTTACTCAGCAAAGGATGCCGGCCGTGGCAATCATCAGATCTTTACCGAAAGCCTGCGCAGCAAGCGAGACGAGTTCGACGAACTTGTCCTTCAGATCAAGCAGGGTTTGGATGCGAACGAATTCAAACCATTTTTCCAACCCCAGGTCGAAGGACGCAGCGGTAAGTTGGTGGGCTTGGAATCGTTAGTGCGCTGGATGCACCCACAACGCGGAGTATTGTCACCATTTCATTTTCTGGCCGTAGCAGAAGAGGCGGAGCTGCTGGATCGATTGGACCTGCAGACGAATGATCTAACCTTCAAGAAAATGGCGGATTGGTTGGCCCAGGGTTTGCCGATCCCTCAGGTTTCGATCAATCTATCGGCCAATCGCCTGCGTGAGACGGATCTGGTCGATCAACTGGCGTTCTCCGTCGAGCGGCATAACCTGCATCCGTCCTGCATTGGGGTCGAGATTCTGGAAAGCGCGATGATCGAAGCGAACAGCAGCACGATGATCGAGAATGTCGTGCGGCTGGGAGAGGCCGGATTCAATGTTGAATTGGATGATTTTGGAACCGGCCACGCATCGATCTCGAACTTACGAAACTTCAAGGTCGACCGCATTAAGATCGACAAGTCCTTTGTGAAGGATGTGCATCTTTATTCAGAGCTCAGCAAAATAACGTCTGCGATGATCGGTTTGGCGCATTCGCTGCGGGTCGATGCCCTGGCCGAGGGCGTTGAAACACCCGAAGAACGCCTTGTGCTGAACGCTCTGGGTTGTGATCACATCCAGGGTTTCGGCGTGGCAGGTGCGTTGTCCGCCGAAGAAATCCCCGAATGGATCGCAAAAACCCAGCGGAAGCGGGTTCTTCCAGAGCGGAAGAAACGCGCCTAGGTGAATTTCACTGCAACCCGAAAACAGTGGGTCTGTTTCCGGGTATGCAGTTCTTCTGAGATCTCTGAACCCTAAGGCGTGCGGCGTGACGCGGGCGCTTTGATCAAATTCAAGATCCCCATCGGCAGCGCGAAGGCCGCTCGAGTTATCGGATTCTTCTGGATGTCTGCCTTGGTTTTTTCGAACCGCATGACACCTTCGATCCGGCGGTCCAGAAACTCCCAGGTTGCAACCGCCTTCGGATCCTGATCGCCAAGCCAGTACAATACTGTGGCCGAGTAGACCGAACTGAGGATGATGCGCTTCGAGTAATAGTTAAAGTCGGTAGCAGCGTCTCCGCAGGCGTTCCAGATCACATCAGCCGTGCCCCAAACCGCTTTGGCGCCTTCCGGTGCATAGAGCGGCAGCGCCAGCAAAGAGGCACCGCGCCGGACCGCTTCGCGCTCAGGCGTGACCAATTCGATTCTGCGGCGGACACAATGGGTCACCCGGTCCCGTATCCGCATTTGGGACAGACCATCGAGGTTCAATTCAGTCTCGAGGCGCCGGTCCATCATGCGATGAAACTCCAGCGCCATATCGACGCCGCCCCGCGGGAAAGCCAGGCGCGCGGTTTCGGGCGGGATGTCTTTATCTTGCGCTGCGGCGATCAAAGTCGCCGAAGACCAGCCATCAAACGCAACATGGGGCAGGGCCGCATTAACAATTTCCTCACGCACTGCTGACAGATTGGTTTCTTCGGGAAAATCTGCGTTGGACATATCTTATGACCTTTCGCTGGGGGTGCTGGACAGATGCGTATCGCATGTATATATAGCGCGCTTCCAGAAACCTGAAATCACGGAAAGGTGGTGACGCACGTGCAGGTAATGGTTCGTGACAACAATGTCGATCAAGCGCTTCGCGCTTTGAAAAAGAAGATGCAGCGGGAAGGTATTTTCCGCGAGATGAAGCTTCGGCAGCATTATGAAAAGCCTTCGGAAAAACGCGCCCGCGAAAAAGCGGAAGCGATCCGTCGTGCCCGTAAGCTGGCACGAAAAAAAGCTCAGCGCGAAGGTCTTCTTTGAACCTTTTCCCTTAGACCGGTTATCCGGGCTCGTAGCACATGCATCCACCCCCAAGGCCCTGGCCGCGGGGGTGTTTCGTTTCGGAGGGTTGCGTAAGTGGTTTGGTTAACTGAATCGAGCACACCCGATGATCTTAGAATTTATGCGATTGGCGATGTTCACGGGTGTTTAACCCAGCTCCAATCCGTGCACCGATGGATTGTCGAAGACATTTCCAGTCAACCGACTGCCGAGTGGAAGATCATTCACGTGGGCGACTATGTCGACCGCGGCGAAGATTCGCGCGGTGTGCTGGATTATCTGGTGCATTGCTGTGCCGAAGACGATCGGGTCATCTGCCTGAAAGGAAATCACGACCTGATGTTCCGCGCAGGAATTGGTGGTGATGAACGACTGACGGAGATTTGGCTGAGAAACGGCGCAGATGCGACCTTGGCCAGTTACGATTTGTCGGTGGATGATTTCATCAAGCGCCATAGGGACGGCAGAGGTTTCGAGGGCACTGTTCCGAACAGCCATCTGAGCTTCATCGAAGGGCTGGATCATAAGCTGCGCTTGGGCGACTACCTGTTTGTCCATGCCGGCATTAACCCAAAGCGGCGACTTGAGGATCAAGAACCAGACGACATGCTGTGGATAAGGGACCGTTTCATCCACAGCGGCCGCGAGTTCGATGCTGTGATCGTCCACGGACACACGCCTTCGCGTAAAATCGACGTCAGGCCGAACCGCGTCGGGATCGACACTGGGGCTGTCTTTGGCGGTGAAATGAGTTGTCTCGTCCTGGAAGGGCATCGCAAACTTCGCCTCACAGAAAACGGCCGGGTGCCGCTGACATGTGCGCGATGAGGTTTTGAACTTCGCCTAACCATCAGAGCGGTGACAATTGTCGGCGGGCTGCGAGAACACCTAAAGATCATCTTCGGGTAGCGGCAGCTTTAGATCAGTGTTCGCACCGACCAGAGTTCAGGGAACAAAACGACGTCCAGCATGCGCCTAAGATATGGGATACCGGCAGTACCGCCGCTTCCGCGCTTGGCGCCGATGATCCGCTCGACAGTTGTCACATGGTTGAAACGCCACCGGCGGAAATAATCCTCTAGATCCATCAGTTTTTCCCCCAGCTCGTACAACGCCCAATACTGCTGAGGGTTGCCATAAACGACCCGCCAAGCATCCAGGATTTTAGGCGCTTCGACATGGCGCTGACTGACATCCCGGCCCAAGATTTCCTCTGGTAGGTCGAAACCGGCCTTTGAAAGTTGATGAAGCGCAGCATCATAGAGGCTGGGCTGCTGCAGCGCAGCATGCAGCCGCGCGTGCTCTTCGGGATTGTTTGCATGCGGCTTCAACAACTCTGCATTCCGATTGCCCAGCAGGAACTCAATTTCCCTGTACTGCGCCGATTGAAACCCGGATGAACTGGCTAGGTCTTCGCGGAACTGCGTGTATTCGCTGGGCGTCATCGTTCGTAAAACATCCCAGGCGCCGTTCAACTGGTCAAAGATCCGCGCAACGCGGGTCAGCATCTTGAAGGCTGGCCGCATCTGCCCGGTCTGAATGTTTTCACGGGCGGCGGCCAGTTCATGAATGGCCAGCCGCATCCAAATCTCGGACGCTTGGTGCTGGACAATGAACAGCATCTCGTCATGGGCATCGGTCAGCGGGAACTGTGCGCTGAGGATTTTGTCCAGCCTCAGATAATCGCCATAAGACATCTCGGCGGGCTGCATATGCGCACCCTGATGATCGGGATCGAAGGGCTCGGTCATGTAACGGCCGCGCGGGTCTTGTATTCCTGGGTGTCCCAAAGACGGTTGCAAAGCACGTCGCCAAGCGTTTCAGCGGCCTCCTTAATATCCTGTTCGGTTGTGTAGAGCGGCGCGATACCGAAGCGGATTATATCAGGTGCGCGAAAGTCACCGATGACGCCGCGGGCGATCAGTGCCTGCATGACCGCGTATCCTTCTTCGCAATGGAACGAGATCTGAGATCCGCGCTGGCTTCCGTCTCTCGGGCTGGCAAGACGTAAGGCGCCGTCGGGGGCGATGGTCTCAACCTGATCGATGAACTGGTCGCACAGGGCGATCGAGCGTGCCCTTACCTGATGGATGTCGATGTCATCCCATAGATCCAGTGCTGCATCCAGCGCAGCCATCGACAGAATTGGCGGTGTGCCGACCCGCATACGGCCAACACCCGGCGCAGGGGCATAACCCAGATCAAAGTCAAACGGGGCCGCATGCCCCAGCCAGCCTGAAAGAGCAGGATCTAGGTGTTCTGCATGATCTGGCCGTACAAAGATGAAGGCCGGCGCACCGGGACCACCGTTCAGATACTTATATCCGCAGCCCACCGCGAAGTCCGCCCTGCACCCCGAAAGATCCACCGGCAGAGCACCCGCTGAATGCGCGAGATCCCACATAACAAGTGCGCCATGGTGATGCGCCGCCGCGGTAATCGCAGCCATGTCATGCAAGCGCCCGGTGCGGTAATCGACCTGGGTCAGCATTACAAGGGCCACGGTGTCATCTATCGCTGCAAGCACGGATTCGGGGTCTGCCAATAGCAGCTCAGGTCCCTTATTCAATTGGCGCAGCAGTCCCTCTGCCACATAGAGGTCCGTTGGGAAGTTTCCGGTGTCAGACAGAACGACATTGCGATCCGGCCGCATCGCCAACGCAGCGGATACGCATTTGTGGACATTCACCGATGTCGAGTCGCATGCCACAACGCTTTCTTGCGGGGCGCCGATCAGCTGGGCGATCTTAGCGCCGACCCGTTCTGGCAGGTTGATCCAATCGGCATCGTTCCAGCCGCGGATCAGCATTTCCCCCCAGTGTGCATTGATCGTCTGAGAGATGCGATCACGAACGACATGAGGCAGTGGACCCAATGAATTGCCGTCCAGATAGATCACTCCATCAGGGATATGAAAGGCTTCGCGGATGCATGACATGGAAGAACCCTCAGCCAACCCGCCGTCCATAGTAGACAGTTAATCACTGACGATGCTGCCGCGTCAACGCGCCCTGCGATCGGTCATCGTCGCACCCGAAAACCAGGTTCTATTGATGTCTTGGGATTTCCCGCCGAAAGGCAGCAACTGGTGCGCGCCGGGCGCGCACCAGACAGTGGTTCAGGCGAACTGATCGAGCGTTTTGCGCAGCTTGTCGACGATTTCGTCGACATGGGCATTTTCTGCGATAAACGGAGGTGCCACGATGGCCGTATCGCCGGTGAATTTCACATGGCAGCCGTTCCAGAACAGGGCCTTTTGCATTTCCTGGCCGCGCAGACCGGGCTTGCCAGGTTCGGGGTGAACCTCCAGACCGCTCATCATGCCAACTGTGCGGATATCTTTGACCAACTCGTGGTCGCGCAAAGACATCATCGCGTCCTTGAAATAGGGGGACATTTCCGCGGCGCGCTGGAACAGGCCTTCCTTTTCATAGATGTCCAAGGCTGCAATGCCCGCAGCACAGGCCGCGGGGTGGGCCGAATAGGTATAGCCGTGGAAAAACTCGATGGCGTTTTCCGGCGAGGCGTTGGTCACGGTTTCATAGATATGGTCTTTGCAGGCCACCGCACCCATAGGGATTGACCCATTGGTCAGTGCCTTGGCCATGGTGCAGATATCGGCCTCGACCCCATAGTGCTGCTGTGCGAAGGGCGAGCCCAGACGGCCAAAGCCTGTGATGACCTCGTCCATCACCAGCAGGATGCCGTGTTCGTCGCAAATCTCGCGCAGGCGTTGCAGGTAACCCTGCGGCGGAACCAGACAACCGGTCGAGCCCGCAACCGGTTCGACGAAGACCGCGGCGATAGTGGCGCCGCCATAGGTCTGGCAGTGGCGTTCCAGATCATTGGCCAATTCGACGCCGTCCTGTTCCGGCTGACCGTCGTGGAACAGATCCTTGCCGGTCCAGGTATGCCGGATGGTGACGATGTTTGGCATCGTGACCGGGAAGGTTTCGCGGTTCTTGACCATGCCTGAAAGCGACACGCCGCCCATGTTCACACCATGATAGGCGCGTTCGCGGCTGACAAAACGCAGACGCTGCGCCTGGCCGTTGGCCCGGTGATAGGCCATGACCATTTTCAAAGCCGTATCAATGGATTCCGAGCCAGAGTTCACAAAGAACACATGGTTCATTTCCTCGGGCAACAGTTTGGTGACCTTCCGGGCAAGCTCGAACGAACCGGGATGGCCCAGCTGAAACGGCGCCGTATAGCTGTTGGTTTGCAGCTGCTTATAGACGGCTTCGGCAATCTCGGGCCTGGCATGGCCCGCGGGCGAACAAAACAGCGCGGATGAGCCATCGATCACCGTGCCGCCTTTGTGGTCCGTGTAATAGATCCCTTCGCCCTTCACCAATAGGCGGGGATTTTCCTTGAAGTCCCGGTTGCCGGAAAACGGCATCCAGTGCTCTTCCAAGCTGTTTGCGCGGCCAGCGTCGCCGATATTCAGATCATGCATGTCGGAATCCTCTGAATCACCGTACCCTATCGCAACGGTTCATTTTTGAGACTATCGCGGGATGCGGGTATGGCAATAGGTCCAGAGCGAGAAAGGACGGGGACCACCGTCGTGAGACCGCGCGCTCCTGAAACAACTTGGTTCAGAGGAACCGCGCAAGCACCCAAGCTGCCAATCCGATGTGCGCTAGGGTGATCAGCACGGACAGACCATGCAGCCAGGCAAAACGGCGTTTCTGTCCTGTGTCCGTGGCGTGGTTGATCGCTGGCATCAGGATCTGCCGTGTTGGAATGGTCGTGACGACGATGCCCGCCAGTAAGGCACCCGCCAGGTGGTCATGGGCCCAAACAAGGACTGACGCGATCAGGGCGACGCCGATTACGAACAAGTAGAAATGCGGAAAAGCTTTGCGAATGGTGGGACCAGCCGTCTCCGCCGGCAGAGCGGTGAACAAAAACGCAGCGAAACCAAACGCGTAAAGCACCATGCCGCCGAATAGCAGTGCGGTCGACAAAAGCGCCAACGTTAACATCTCGGGCTCCCAGAGTTGGTGTCTTGGTTTTGCGAGAGATAGAGCGGGCACATCGAATAGTCAGGGTGCATAAAAAATTAAAATCGTCTGCTAACAGTGAAGATTAGTTGTCACATTTTCTCAGAATTCTTCTTTGCCGGGGCGGGAAATCGTCCGCCCCGGCAAGCATCAGGCCGCCTTCGTGACGGGCACGCAGCACTGAGCGATCTGGTCGACATGCCGATGATCCGTGCCGCAGCATCCGCCGAAGACGCGCAAACTGGGCAATAGTCCCTTCAATTCGGCGTGCAGGATGCCCAATTCAACCGGGTTGCCGTCGTCCAACTCCTCGGCCTCGTCCAATTCGGCATGACTCATCCGGGACGCATTGGCGCGAACGCCGCGGATCCTGCTTGTCCAATGCTGACCGCCTGCGATCGCCTCGCGAAAATGGTCGGGATGCGCACAGTTGATCATGTAGTAGGCGGGGGCCGTGTCGGCATCGACCTCGACGATTGCGTCACCAAGGGTTTGTCCCGTCGGCAAGCGTCCATCGGTCTCCAGCGTGAATGCCAGGGCCAAGGGCACTCCTTCGGCTGCTGCAGCCCGGGCAATGCCACGCGCTTCTCCGCTATGGGTCATGGTGACGGCGCCCAGCATATCGACCCCGGCGCCCCTAAAGGTGGCGATTTGAGCGGTGTGATAATCCTGAGCTTCCGCCGGCGTCATCAACGCCTCTGGACTGTACCCGTCACCGCGCGGTCCGATATTGCCACTTATGACAAATGGATGGGTTTCTTCATGGGCGTCCCGCAATTCGAAAAGGATTTCGATCGCGGCACGATTTGCCCGGTCCAGCGCGGCTGCATCATACCCCATCAGGTCGCCCCAATCAGAGCTGGCCCGCCAGGTCGCACTTTCCAGGATAAAGCCCGTGTCCTGGCGACCGGCAATCTGAATGTACTGGGTATAGTAGTCCTTCAGCGTTTGGCGGCTCTGATCGGATCGCAACAGATCAAACGCCGCAAAGTACGGCAGATCGATACCATTGTGAAAAATCAGCGTCGTTTCTAGTCCACCATCGGTCAACATATAGGTATCGCCCATTTGAGGAAGATGAGCGCGATACTTGGCTTTGGTCATGTGGTCTGCCTCCTAAGATCGTCATAAGGTTCTGATTTGCATCGCCCTTCTTGATCCTGGGTGATGCAGATCCTGATGATGGACGGCAGCCATTTCCGGACGATGTCCGATGGGTTTCAATTGTTTCGCAAGACTTTGCCGTTGGGCTTGATCTGACCAATCGTAGACCCTTATACCATAATGGGGCCAGCTGGGGTCGGGATGCGAGACGCGCTATATCATCTGGAGCGGGCCAAACCTGCCAGTCTGCAGGCGCAGATCCGCGAGATCCTGATCGAAGCAATCCGCCACGGCCAATTGAAGCCGGGCGATCCCGTACCATCGACCCGGGCCATGGCAGGACGGTTGTCCGTCAGCCGGAACACAGTGACCTTGGCCTATCAGGCCTTGGTCGCAGAAGGGTTTCTGGCATCGCGGGAACGGTCCGGCTTTTATGTCGACGAAAGTGCGATTGACGGCATGTCCGCCAGACCTGTTCCGGCCGCCAGGTCGGACGGCGCGATCGATTGGGGGCCGCGCCTGACCAAAAACCCAGGCGCGCAGCGGAATCTGACAAAGCCGCTGGATTGGCACAGGCACAAATTTCCTTTTGTTTACGGCCAGGTGGACACCGAGATTTTTCCAATCACGGAATGGCGCGACTGTGTGCGCCAAGCCATGGGCAAACGCTGGTTTGACGCCTGGACCGAAGACCGTTTTGCCGCAGACGATCCATTGCTGGTGGAAGAGATCGCCCGGCGTATCCTGCCGCTGCGTGGGATCACGGCGGACCCGGATGAGATCCTGGTGACGATGGGCGCCCAGAATGCGCTCTATCTGATAGCGGCAATGCTGGTCGATGAAGGGATCGAGGTCGCCCTGGAAGATCCCGGATATCCGGACATGCGCAATATCTTTGCCCTGCGGACCGAGAGGATCCGAACCATTCCCGTGGGATCGCAAGGCATGGCCTTCGAGGGGCTCTTGGATGGCGCGAACATATTGTTCACCACTCCGTCGCATCAGTTTCCGACGACGGTGACAATGCCATTGGCGCGGCGCAAAGCGCTGCTGGAAGAGGCAAGGGCCCGCGACATCATAATCATCGAGGATGATTATGAGTTCGAGACGAACTACGGCGGCACCCCGCGTCCAGCCCTTAAGTCCTTGGATCAAGATGGCCGGGTTATCTATGTGGGATCGTTATCAAAATCCCTTATGCCGGGCTTGCGGCTAGGGTTCATCGTCGCTGACCGCGAACTGATCGAGGAACTGCGTGCGCTGCGCCGGTTGATGCTGCGCCACCCCCCTGGCAATAACCAGCGCGCCGCGGCGCTGTTCTTGGCCAATGGGCACTTTGATGTGCTGGTCCGCCGGATTCATCGCGTCTACCGCGAACGCTGGCAGGTGATGGGCGAAGCGCTGGCAGAGCACAAACCCGGCTGGTCGGAACAGCCGGGGTTTGGCGGCTCGTCCTATTGGCTGACAGGTCCCGAAACGTTGGAGACGCAGTCTCTGGCCGCGGCGGCGCTGCAGCAAGGCGTGGTGATCGAGCCGGGAGCGGCCTTTTTTGCCGATCCTGCGGATGGCGCGCGGCACTTGCGGTTGGGCTTTTCCTCAATCCCAGCCGAACGCATTCCAGAGGGGATTGCCCGTCTGAAGGATATCTGCGACACGTATCGGAATGCTGCTGCGGGCTGACCGGGCAAACCTCTGAAATCAAAGGATAATACTATGACCGTCGGCCGCGCTATCTGGACCTGGTTCGAAGGAACCTGGCATCAGGGAAACTTCCCGATCATGGGGGCAGCAGATCATGGGACCTGGCTGGGTTCGATGGTCTTTGATGGCGCCCGGGCGTTCGAAGGCACCGCTCCGGATCTGGATCTGCATTGTGCGCGGACACTGGATTCTGCCATTAAAATGGGCCTTACACCACCTGTGGAAACGGGTGAGATCATCGAGTTATCGCGCGAAGGGATTTCAAAATTTCCCGATAAAACAGGCCTTTATATCCGTCCGATGATCTGGGCGCGCGAGGGCGGAGTTTCGATGGTGATCCCGGACGGTGACAGCGCGACCTTCGCGTTGTGCCTGGAACATCGAGATATGCCAGATCCGAACGGGTTCACGGTGACCACAACCCGGTTTTCGCGCCCGATGCACACCATGGCGCCAACGGACGCCAAAGCAGGGTGCCTTTATCCCAACAATGCGCGGATGCTGCGCGAGGCCATCTCTCGCGGTTTTGACAACGCGATATCGCTGGACCCCCTTGGAAACGTTGCGGAAACTGCGACATCCAACATCTGGATGGTCAAGGACAGGGTGGCCTTCACACCCATTGCGAATGGGACCTTCCTGGCCGGCATCACAAGATCCCGGGTTCTGCAATTACTGCGCGACGATGGCATCGAGGCTGTGGAAACCACTCTGACCCTGGATGACTTCCGGGGCGCGGATGAGATTTTTTCGACTGGAAATGCGCAAAAAGTGATGCCGGTGACGCGCTTTGATGACCGCGAATTTGCCTATGGACCGGTCACCAAACGCGCCCGGGCATTGTATTGGGAATACGCCCACGCGGCGCCCTAGAAAAAGCCCTGGTTCGAAGACTGCGCGAATGACGACATGTATGACGAAAATTGTCGTCTAATTATTCGTTAATTAGATAATTTCGGTGATGTTTCTGGTTTATTCGGCACCCGGCAAAATCGGATAAAAGCCTTCAAAAAATCGATCAGTGCGCCGGACCAGCCGCTGGGTTCGTTCCAGATCAGATGGATGAGACCTGATACCACCGCGACCGGTGCGGTGACAGAGACCGCGACCCAAAGGGACATGAACATGTTGGCGGGCATGCGGTTAAAGATGCTGTCAGCCTCGCCGTCCAGACGGGCCAGCGGCCAGGTTTTCACGACCCCTTTCAGCAATGCCGGGCCGATGGAAGAAGGCGAAAAGCATGCATTCGGCCCACGCAAGGTGACGCAGCGTCAGTTCCTTCAAGGCCTGTGACAGCTGCCCCAAACGCAACAATTTTTGCAAACTGCAATGCAGTGCGCGGAACTTCTGGCCGGTTCAGAGGTATTTCTTTGGCAAGAGCAAGCCGGTCTAGATTTCGTCATATTAAGTCGGTTGTAAGCACTCAGTGCCATCTTGGGTGGGCAGTAAAACTAAGGACGGGTTAAGATGTCTCAGAATGTTCTAGCGTACACCGGCGCGGCGATCATCATCCTCGGAACTGCAACCATGCTTTACGCGCCCGAGGTTTTTTACAGCGAACAAATGACTGCTGCTGCCGTCACGGAAACGACCAACAGCATGGTTGCCGAGGCGCCAAAGCGCTAGACGCACCACCGGGTCAGACGAGACTCTCAGTGCCCTTTACGGGCGCACACGATCCCACATAAAGATCTGCTGTTCACTGCCAGCGCAGTGATGAATGGCCAATCCAAAGCGGATGCGATTGGCCTCGATGGCAATTTTTGCGTTGAACACTATAGTAATTCGCAGAATTTGGGACCGGTGGTCCCGTTTCGGCGATCAACTGGACCTATGATCGGTCCAGATCAATGATTAGGACTAATGGGAAGTTTGCACGAAGGCGCATCAGTACCGGCGGGTGCGCCGGGCGGGTTGAAGCCCGCCCTTTGAATTTAGGAGAGACCCGATGAAGATGACGACGGAAGAAGCCTTTGTGAAGGTTCTGCAAAAGCATGGAATTCGTCATGCCTTTGGAATCATCGGCTCGGCGATGATGCCGATCTCGGACCTCTTCCCAACTGCCGGCATCCATTTTTGGGACTGCGCCCATGAAGGCTCGGCAGGCATGATGGCCGATGGCTACACGCGGGTGACGGGCGAGATGTCGATGATGATCGCGCAGAACGGTCCCGGCATCACCAACTTTGTCACCGCCGTGAAGACCGCCTATTGGAACCACACACCGCTGTTGCTGGTTACTCCGCAGGCCGCCAACAAGACCATCGGGCAGGGCGGTTTCCAGGAAGTCGAACAGATGAAGCTGTTCGAGGACATGGTCGCCTACCAAGAAGAGGTCCGCGACCCGACCCGGGTTTGCGAGGTGCTGACCCGTGTGATTGCACAAGCCAAGCGCTTGTCGGCACCGGCGCAGTTGAACATTCCCCGCGATTACTGGACGCAGGTCGTCGATCTGGAGATTCCCGAGCCGATTGAATTCGAAGTGTCCCAAGGTGGCCAGAATTCCGTGGCCGAGGCAGCGGCTCTGCTGTCCGACGCTCGGTTCCCTGTGATCCTGAATGGTGCAGGCGTGGTGTTGTCCGAAGGCGGGATTGCCGCGTCACAGGCGCTGGCAGAACGGTTGGATGCGCCGGTCTGCGTCGGATATCAGCACAACGATGCCTTCCCGGGCTCGCACCCGCTGTTTGCCGGGCCGCTGGGCTATAACGGGTCAAAGGCCGGGATGGAGTTGATCAAGCAGGCCGATGTCGTGCTGTGTCTCGGCACGCGGCTGAACCCGTTTTCGACCCTGCCGGGCTATGGCATGGAATACTGGCCCGCGGACGCCAAGATCATCCAGGTCGACATCAATCCAGACCGGATCGGGCTGACCAAGAAAGTCACGGTGGGCATCATTGGCGATGCAGCGAAGGTGGCGAACGGTATTCTGGCGGGTCTTTCGGGTACGGCTGGCGACGAAAGCCGCACGGCGCGGAAGAACGAGATCGCGCAGCAGAAGTCCACCTGGGCGCAGCAGCTTTCTTCGATGGATCACGAGGATGACGATCCCGGAACCACGTGGAACCAGCGTGCGCGTGATGCCAAGCCAGATTGGATGTCGCCCCGCATGGCCTGGCGCGCCATTCAGGCAGCATTGCCGAAAGAGGCGATCATCTCGTCCGACATCGGCAACAACTGCGCCATCGGCAACGCCTATCCGTCGTTCGAGGAAGGCCGGAAGTACCTGGCGCCAGGCCTGTTCGGCCCCTGCGGCTATGGTCTGCCCGCCATTGTCGGCGCAAAGATCGGTCGACCCGATGTGCCGGTTGTCGGTTTTGCCGGGGACGGCGCGTTTGGCATCGCGGTGAACGAGCTGACGGCCATCGGCCGGGGCGAATGGCCCGCGATCACGCAGATTGTCTTCCGCAACTATCAGTGGGGCGCGGAGAAGCGGAACTCGACCTTGTGGTTCGACGATAATTTCGTCGGCACCGAATTGGACGAGCAAGTCTCTTATGCCGGGATTGCAAAGGCCTGCGGCCTGCAAGGCGTGGTTGCCCGCACCATGGACGAGTTGACCGCGGCGCTGGACAAAGCGATCGACGATCAGATGAAGAACGGCAAGACAACGCTGATCGAGGCAATGATCAACCAGGAACTGGGTGAGCCATTCCGCCGCGACGCAATGAAGAAGCCGGTCTCGGTGGCGGGTATTTCGAAGGACGATATGGCAGCGGGCTAGACCCGCGGGCCATCAGACCTCCCGAGGGGGGAGCCTGTAGGGCGGGGGTCAAACCCCGCCCTATTTTTTTGACCAGCGCGCTTTGGATCATTGTTCAGGATTGAAAGGCCGGTATCTCGTCCCCATATTTACAGTATGTTATTGTGGAATAGGTGGAGGAATCGTGATGTCACCCTTTGAAATCAAGATGTTAATCCTCTTCGGCATGCCGGTCGCTATGATGGTTATTTACATCCATCTGCCAGAGGAAGACCATTGGCCCACCTACAACAAATATCCGCCAGAGCTTTTTCAGAATGGTTTTGAGCTTGAAGATCCGTTCAAGAACCCAGACCTTCTGAATAGCCGCTTAGAGGATTTTGGTCGCTTCGACGTTCGATACGGCGAAGCGGATGGACTTCGCCCGAGCATTCGACAGCTGTTTGATTAGGGGCCATAGCTGGCAGGGCGTGCTTTAGGGCGCCTGATGTTTAATCAGCCGGTAGGGTGCGGGATCCCACGCGCCCTACATCTTTTTTGGCGTTTAGGCGCCATGTGCCATCTTCCACCAGCGTTCGGCCCGGTGACGTGATCAGCGTTGGACAGGCGGGAGATCACCATTTGGAATTACCGGGCATTTCATTTCTGAAGTATATTCTCAGTGATGGAAGGATCGAGAAGCGGGCGATTTCACCGCTTGAACGCATGGAGTAAGCGATGTTTCAGCCACCCGTATTTCGCGAAGACCGCGTTGAGGTGATGCATGATCTGATGGTCCGCCATCCGTTTGCCATGCTGGTTTCGGCCGCTGCGGGGGCATTGTCTGCCGATCATGTGCCGCTGGTGCTGCGGACGGACGGGTCGGAATTCGGAATGCTGCAGGGCCATCTGTCGATCGGTAATCCGCTCTACCGCAAGGCGGAGGGTGAGATTGAGGTTTTGGCAGCGTTTCAAGGACCGCAGACCTACATCACGCCATCCTGGTATCCGTCGAAACAACAACACGGCAAGGTCGTACCGACTTGGAATTACGCGGTGGTCCATGCCCACGGAAAACTGAGGTTCCAGAACGATCCGGACTGGTTGATGACACATCTGGCTGAACTGACTGGGCGGCATGAAGCTGAGCGGTCTGAACCCTGGGCGGTGACCGATGCACCCCAGGACTTCATGGCCGGGCAGTTAAAGGGATTGATCGGGTTCGAGATTGAGATCCGCAGTCTGGACGGCAAATGGAAGGTCAGCCAAAATCGGCAGGCCCAGGATCGCGAAGGGGTTGTCGTCGGTTTGCAGGGGGAAACTGACATCCAAGCCCAGCACATGTCCGATCTTGTGCGGGAATACGCGAAATAGGGTGGGGGGCTTGGCACCCAGAGTGATTTAGCCTGCAGGCAACGTCTGTCAGTTTTGAAGCCAGGCTTTCAGTGACTTTATGTTGCTTCGTTTTCGACCGGCGCGGATGTCGGCTGAGTCAAAGTCAAAGCGCAATCCGTGCGGGTCGGAAAGTCCACGAAGCCAATCCGGCAAGCACAACAAACTGTCCGCTTTGTCCAATCCCAGATCGTTTTGCGTCACATGGTCTTGTCGCTGGGAATATCGTCCTTCGTCTGTCTTGATCAGAACACTCCATCCGATAGTTGCCAACGCATAGATTTCCAGGACCAAAAGCGGTTTGTTTCCGCTGCCCTGTTCGGCAAGTTGAATTCTGATTGTCCATTCTTTGTCTTGCCCGAAATCCAGACCCAGGGTCTGGGCGAACTGCGCGGCCTCGGTGCCATCCAGTCTTTGTTGGTGGCGCGCTGTCAGTGCCTGCAAACTGGCGACAAAGGCGGGACTTCGGTGGGTGATGTGTGTATCGACGGCTTCCAATAACCTTGCCAGATTGTCGAGCTGACCTTCCTTTTGGGGAAGCACCGTATCGTCGGAAAGCAGATCCGCCAGCACCTTGTCACGGGTTTCCGGGTCGAGAATGCAAACCAGCAATGCGCCCCAGAAGGTCAGGTCTGTCTTGTCGTAGTATTCTTCTTTGATGCTGCGCGTGTCATGGCGGTATCCCAGATAGCGGAGGATTTGCAGCAATCGCGGCGCGTGATGGGCGAACTTGGCAAACTGTGCTGCCTTGTCCCATTGGTTGGGCATCGAAGTATAGGCGCGAAGCTGTTGCAGCAGCGCCATGTTTTCGGACAACTCGGTCGGGTCCAAAACAGCACCTGCGGGTAGATCGCCTTCGTCGTCACAGCCGAACAGGATCAAGAGAACGAACCGGACCATCATCCTGCCGCGTCCGTAGTCGTCGACGTCCTTTGCGATCCGGCGTGCGGCGGCGGATGCGGCAGGCCAGCCCTCGGGACCGACCCCTGGCGGACCGTCCCCATTGACGCGCATCCAGTGGACGTAGAATTCCTCCAAATGAGCTGGATCCAGGATCTTCGTTGCCTGTGGCGCGACGGGTCTGATCTTGTGATGGTTCCGCGGCCAGAACTTGCCCTGGTCCTGGTTTCGGTAGGCTTCTATTTCATCTTCTATAAAATCATAGAGCAGCGCCCCATCGGGCCCAAGGCCAGTTGGACGCCTCAAGGCCTTTGGTTTGCGTCTTTTGAATATTCCCAGAACCACGCCCAACCCCCTTATCTCAGCCGCCGACATTCGCCGACGCCGCAGCGAGGCAATGGAACTTCGTGACTATTCAGGATAGTCCCGGACAAAGACCATCCGACTTTCGTCAGACTGATCGCGTTGGTACTTGTACCCGCTAGTCGAAAAATTCCGCAGATCCTTCGGTGTTTCGGCCCGGCTTTCGATGGCGAAGCGGGCCATGGCACCCCTGGCTTTCTTGGCGAAGAAGCTGACCATCTTTTCCTTGCCGTCTTTCCGTTCGCGGAAGATCGGCTCGATCACGTCCAGCTTCAGCACCTTCCGGTCGACGGAGCCGAAATACTCCTGGCTGGCGCAGTTAAGAAGGTATTTCGCGCCTTCGGTTTCTGCTTCGGCGTTCAGCGTCTCGGCGATCTTGCTGCCCCAGAAGTCATAGAGGGATTTGCCGCGGCGGGTGGCCAGGCGGCTTCCCATCTCCAACCGGTAGGGTTGGATGCGGTCGAGCGGGCGGAGCAATCCATAGAGCCCTGACAGAATGCGCAGGCGGCGCTGGGCGAAGGTCATGTCCGCGTCTTCCAGCGTGCGTGCCTCCAACCCCTGATAGGTGTCGCCATCGAAGGCCAGGGCCGCGGGTTTCACCAACTCTTCCGAGGGAGTTTCGGAAAACGCCTTGAAGCGCTTGGCATTCAGATCCGCAAGCGAATCGCTGATGCTCATCAGTTTCTGAAGATCGGCGCGGGATAGCCTGCGGGCAGCCTTGGCCAAGGTGATCGCGTCGTTTTGAAAAGCCGGATCGGTCGCCGATGTCATATCGACCGGTGTCATGTCCAACTTCTTGGCTGGAGAGATTACTGTCAGCATGTGGCTACCTGTCTTCGACTCTGTATGCCCCAAGATATAGCGCGTCTGCCGGATCAGGCCATCACTTAAGCGCCGACCGGCAGGTGCAGTCCGGTTCTACGCCCAGCCACTGACGGCCTTGATCTCCATGAAGTCTTCAAGTCCCCAGGCGCCGCCTTCGCGTCCGACACCCGAGGCTTTCATGCCGCCGAACGGACAGCCTGCGCCGCGGCCTACTCCATTCATCTCGACCGTGCCCGAACGCAGTTGCGTGGCCACCCTATTGCGCTTTTCACCATCTTGCGACTGCACATAGTTGGACAGGCCATAATCCGTGTCATTGGCGATAGCGATGGCTTCCTCTTCCGTGTCGAAGGGCAGGATCGATAGCACGGGGCCAAAGATTTCCTCGCGCGCGATGCGCATGTCGTTATCGACATCGGCGAAGACCGTTGCCCGGCAATAGTAGCCGCGGTTGAAGCCTTCGGGGCGGCCGGGCCCTCCGGCGGCCAGACGTGCGCCGCCCGCGATGCCGGCCTCGATCAAGTCCTGGATTTTGCCGAACTGCGTTGCGTTGACGACAGGGCCCATGTTCCAGTCGACGTCGCCGGATTGGCCATAGGTCATGGCATCGGCTGTGCGCACCGCCTGATCCACGGCCTGGTCGTAACGGCTGCGCTGCACCAGCATCCGCGTCGGCGCGGAACAGGACTGACCGGCATTGTTGAAGCAGTGCAAGACGCCGCGTTCCACGGCCTGGTCATCGGCATCGTCGAAGATGATGTTCGCGCCTTTTCCACCCAGTTCCAGCGTCACGCGTTTCAGCGTATCGGCGGCGTTTTTGGAAATAGCGATCCCGGCGCGGGTCGAGCCGGTGAAGGATATCATCTGCACGTCCCGGTGTCCCGAGAGCTGTGTGCCGACCCCTGGGCCGTCGCCGTTGACCAAATTGAAGACGCCGGGTGGAGTGCCGGCCTCGTGCAGGATCTCGGCAAACAGGATGGACGAAAGCGGAGAGACCTCGGATGGCTTCAAGATTGCGGGAGCATTTTTGGCCAGTATCTTCTTTTCGCTTGCCGTCTTGCTCCGATCGCTTCTGCAATGCCACAAGTCAGCATT
>JBCCHJ010000038.1:0-52357 GCA_039028795.1 Pseudomonadota bacterium | reverse complement strand
CGGTCCCTTTGGGGGTGTATAGCTCAGTTGGTAGAGCAGCTGACTCTTAATCAGCGGGTCCTAGGTTCGAGCCCTAGTACACCCACCAAAAAACCAAACTACTTGGAAGTTTTCCAAGTGGCGAATTGCGCTTCTGATCGCGCGCCTATGAACTCCGGTAGCAAAAGAGCCTGCGCATGTTGACACGGCCGCCGTGCGGCCGGATATAGAGCATCTGGGGCTTGCGAGCGCCCCATGAGGCATCAGCCCAAGCATCGCATCCTGTAACCCGAAGAAAGGGAGGATGCTGCTGTGGCAATTTCTTCTTCACAATTTAGCTTCGAAGACGCGGCACATTTTGTGCGGCCGATTCCGTTCAAGGCCCATCGGATCGACGGCTTTTCGCCTGAAACGGTTGAACATCACTACGAGGAAATCTATGGGGGCGAAGTTCGTCGTCTAAACGATGTCGAAAGACGGCTGGCGTCTCTATCTGCCACCGATCAAAGGACCAGCGCATTCGCAGACCTGAAGAAAGAAGAGCAAAGGCTGACCAACGCTATTGCGCTTCATGAAATCTACTTTAACGGCTTGGGCGAAGATGGTGGTGAGGACCTAAGCAACCCGGCGCTTGCATCTGCGCTGGATGCCGCGTTCGGCGGTGAGGAGGCGTGGAAAAACGATTTCATGCAGCTGGTTCGGGCGTGGCCAGGTGGCGCTGGATGGATTGTTCTGGCCTGGAGCGAAAGCCTCGGGCGGCTCGTCAGCGCGATGCTGGCTGATGATGAGGGGCTCAACGGAGCAAATCCTGTTTTTGCTCTGAATATGAGTGACGATGCCTATTCCGCAGACTTTGGCGATGACAGAGTCTCCTACGCGGACGCGGTCCTGAAATCGCTCCATTGGGGCCGCATTGCAGCGCAGTTCCAAAAGAGCTTCCAAGGGGAACCACGGGACGAGCCAGACCAAATCAGCGTGAAAGAGCTTAAAGCCCGGATCGAGGACAATGACACTTCACTCGTTGTTTTAGATGTGCGCCATGATGACGACCGCGTACGTTACACGTCGCGCATTATGGAAACCGAGTGGCGGGATTCTTTTGATGTTGCTAGCTGGGCCGGCACCTGTCCGAAAGACAAGTTGATTGTCGTCTACTGTATGTATGGCTTCTGGGTCAGTCAGAAGGTCGCTGAAGAGCTTCGGGGGAAAGGGTTCGACACGCGGTCCCTTGAAGGTGGGATCGCCGCCTGGCGGGCGATGGGATTGCCGACAACTGAAATTTCAGATTGACGAAAACAAAACTGGCCGCCGGCTAAATCCGGCCGGCGGCCACACACATGGCGCCATGCACGATGTTCAGACCGGTCTTTGACTATCGCTGACGCACGGCCTGATCCATTGCTGGTCATTGTTGGCAAGAGCTCGGCCACCGGCTGGTCTTCAGGATCGTTCGTTGGGTATGTTCTTCATGTCGCCCCGAAGGTCATCATCGCAATTCAACGGTCAAGGCAGAAAGACTCTTGATAACGAGAAGGCGAGCTTGGGATTGCACGACAAGATCTCGCGCACCAAAAGATGCTCTTTCGATCCGCCAACGCAATGATCAAAAACACGCTTGCGCCGGTCGCCTTGGGCCGGGTCTACTCCGACATGCGGCGTCCCGGGCGCAAAACAGTTCAGAAAGCGTAGGCCAAGTTTCAGCCCGGTGATGGTCCTACTCCCCAACAACCAAGGTGAAATCCAACACACCCCAAAACCGCGTCGATTGTCTGATTAACGAGAAATTAGCGGAAAAAAGTCGTCAGAGAAGTCGTCATAGGAAAGTCGTCGCTGAAGCTCTCTATAACCCTTCAAATCATCAAACGGGTTTCCTGGCTGTGATCCGTGCGCCGCTCATGCGGCCACCGTCGAAAAGGCGGCACATGGTCTCGTAAAACGCGTCCAGTGCGGCAACGGTTTCGGGCCCATGGATGGCCAGTTTATCGTCGCGGACGGTGCGGAATGCCGCCAGCCGCTCGGCGCAGAACCCGCCCCAGGGTTCGGCCATGTCGGTCAGCTCGATCTCCTGGAAACCAGCGCCAGCGATTTCGTCCACATAGGCCTCACGGCTTGGCAACGTATTGCCGAACAGCGCCGTTTGCATGATCTCCTGTTCGTCCCCGGACAGCGGCGCCGGGGCATAGAGATCCTCGACATAAATCGCCGCACCAGGCTTAAGTGCCTGAAAAAGCCGGGGAAACAGCGGCTCGCGCGCGGGAATATGATAAAGCGCAAGATAGCTGATCGCGCCATCATAGCACGCATCGTCCAGGTTCACCTGCAGGATGTCCCCACAGACGTGCTGTACACTGCCTGTAATCTGTGCCCTGGCTGTCAGGTCGGCAGCCGCCTGATCCAGGTCCTGCTGCAGTTCGACCGCTGTGACACTGGCACCGGTCCGGTCGGCGAAATACCGCGCCGGGCCACCATAGCCGGACCCGATATCCAAGACGCGCCCGTTCGTCGGGGGGTTCAACAGCTCAACCGCCTCATCCACGGCGTCTGTGCCAAAGTAATGGAGCTGGTCGTGCTGGGTCAGCGCCGATAGCGGTAATGGGTCGTCAGGATCGTATCCTTCGGCTGCAAGTGCCTGATGGACACGGTCGACGCCGCTATAGAGCTTCATGGACTTGATGGCGTCGGCTGTCATCGTCACTCTCCCCGCGGGGACGTTAAGCCACCCCCCGCGGTTTGGCGAGCGTTGATTGCAGCCGGCGCCCGGCAGGCCCTTAGTCCGGAACGTCGCCGGCCTTTGCCGTAACGTGGGCGAAAAGATCTCCCATCGCGGCCAGGGCGTTGGCATGCACGGCCTCTGACGCGATGTCTCCGCCGCGCGGATCCGGAAGGGACCGCGTCGCGGTGGCCGAACCAACAACGGTCACGTCGTATCCGTTGTTAAATCCGGCCCGCGCCGTCGAGTTCACGCACATATGCGTCATGAAACCGGCAAGCGTCAGCTTGGTCACACGGCGATCTTTCAGCAGCTCGTCCAAATTGGTTTTCTCGAAGGAACTGGGATAGTTTTTGTCCACCACAGGCTCGCCGTCCACGGGTGCGACCGAACTCATTATCTGGCCGTTTTCAGCGCTGATGTCATACGGGCTGCCGACGCCTGCATCGTGGCGGATGTGGATGATTGGGCTGCCAAGGTTCCGCGCGCGGGCCAGCAAGGCCTCGGCCTCGGCCAGGGCCGCATCCACACCATCCAGCGCCATGACGCCCTCGCGATACGTGTTCTGGCAATCGATCATGATCAAAGCAGTGTCCGACAACGGGTTCGGTTCGGCGCGGGCTCCAGTCAGGTTTCTGAGCGTGGGACGGGCGGTCATGGCAAGGGTCTCCCTTCGATTTTTTGATGAATAACACACGGCTGGGGACAACCTTGCCGGAGTCCGCATCAACTTACATCGAATGCCCCCAGGCACAACCCAAAGGAGACGATGATCCGTTTTCGACGGGTTGGTAGGATGGTGAGCGCTGATAGCTTAAATTCGATGAAAATTTCCCAGAAATGCGTCACAATCCGCAGCCAAAGGATTTTTGAGTGATGAACGGAGGAAGATCTCATGCGCGGAGTGGTCGCGATTCTTGTGGCAGCAACCCTGGCGGCATGTGCACCGCAGGCCAAAAGTCCGACGGCGACATCGAACGCCGCGGCGGCCCCAGCAGGAGGCAAGGCGTATAAGATGGCCTCGCTCATTGGGATCGGAGATATCATCATCGGTGACAACACGCTTCAAACAAACGATGGCCAGCAGATCCCCTTCAAAAAGGTCGAGGAGGGTGTCTATTTGTTCCCTCTGTCTCCGTCGAAACTGACAAATGGCGAAGACTTCTGCTTCTCGACGCCCGTCTCGTATTTCACCTGGCATAAGCATGCCGAAGGGCTTTGGGTCATGAATGTCGGTGACTGGCTGGACCCGCCCAAGCGGCCTGATGCGAATACCTGGACGGCCGACGGCGGTTGCGCGTTGTTCACCTACGAACCGGCCTGAGCACCGCCGGGTTAGATACCCGTTTCGGAGGCCGATGGTGCGATACACTTCAGATCGCCCACCAAGCCGGTTGCATCATGACCAAATCGCAAGCCCAATGGTGCGCCGTCCGACCGGACAAAAAGCGCCGAGCCGACCAGATGCCAGGCGCCGGCCCGCGCTGGGGCTTCCATGCTATGCGCCGGCGCCCCATGGTGGCAGGCCATCTCAGTCAGCAGATCTGCCCACTCCGCCCGTGCAAAAGCGGCCATGGCCAAATCGCTCAGCGTATCCGGGTCCTGACCTATGGTGTAGAAACCGTAGCCGAAAGAGATGCGCACTGTCACCAGCGCACCGGCCACGAATGACAGCGTCACTCTGTCCATATCGCGGTCCGCGGCGCTGACCATCGCAGTGGGCAGGAAAGCCTTTTCCAGCATCAGCCGCGCGGCGATATCGAACAAAAGCCATTCCAGATCGTCCGCGGTTCGGACGACCGGCGCAATCCCCTCGAACCGCATCATCGCCCGTTGCGGATCTGCCCCCCAGTCCAGGCCGAACATGCCTGTCACCCACTCAGCACTGGGACCTGTGGCTCTGGATTGCCTGATCCAGCGCGCCGTCATCGGTCATCCGGTAATATACCGTTCGCGTTGTTACGCAGAAATTCCGGATCGACCGGCTTTGCGTCTGCCACCACAGTTTTTCGCTGGCAAGCGAATAGGGCAGGGGATCGCCCGGGCGGCGCGCAAGACTGGCGACAGACTGGTGCACATCCGGGCCAGGCACATAGCCTTCCGCCCGGAACCAAGTATCCAAATCGGCGCCGCTGGTGCCCGCCTCGGGCATGCCGTCGGGCCAAACAGTCAAATCCGCCAAGTCTGACCCATAGGGCACCCTGCATCCGGACACCGTAACGGCCAAAACCACAAGTAAAAGCACACGCATCGCCGAACTCCTTCGCCGCATGGGTGCCACATCATGGTAAACGCTTTCCTGACGGAGGAGGCTTCGTGCACAATCAGCCACATGCGCCACTGCGTGCGCCAAAGCGAAGTGGCGGCGTGCGCGTATGTCGTGCGCGCGGCGCGCGCTCCGTTTGGGACGGCTCAGTCCGCCTGGAACTCCGGATCCACCGGCATTTGCAGGGCTGTTGCAAGGGCATTGGTGGACGACGCCAGCATCACGATCGAAACCAGTTCGCCATATTGTTCCTCGGTCATTCCCTTTGCCCGCGCAAATGCGGTGTGCGAATGCACGCAGTATTCGCACCCATTGGCGATCGATACGGCCATATAGATCATCTCTCGCGTCAGCGGATCCAAGGCACCTGGCGTGCCCATGACCGCTTTCGCCTGATCCCAGGTCCGGCGCAGCAAGGGCGGATCGAATGCAAGCGCCCGCCAGACATTGTTGACGAAATCAGACCCCCGTGCGGCACGGATTTCAGCAAAAACTTCAGCGGCCTCGGGGGACAGGTCATCATCGGACATAAGACGGGTGGTGGCCATGGCGCGCTCCTACATTCCAGGTTCGGCGCACAGCCTAATAACGATAGCCGAACCGGTCCATATCCTGAGCGAAGGCCTTCTGCAGAGTCTTGCGTGCTACCGGGCTTAGCAGATCCTGATAAGGTGGATGGCTGTTAGCATTCACGACGCCCGGTCTGACAGTGACGCCTAGGCGCTCGGCAACCCGTTTCCATTCCTGGTCCAAATCTTCCAGCTTCAGAACCTCATCCACAATCAGATCATCGCCATCGGACACCCAGGCAAAGGCCGGTGCCACCAAGACCGCATTGCCGAGATAGGCTGGGTCTTCCTCGGCCCAAACACGCTCGACCCACTGGTTGATGTTCAAGTGGCGGCCGCCCAGATTGGATTGACCGGTGCGCACGCGATAAAAGTAGATCGAGACGACGCGGTCGAATGGGTTTCGCACAACTGCGAACGTGAACCGCCGGGCCCATTCGTCTGCGCCCATCTCGTCGCGCAAAGAGACAGCAGTCAGGTGATTTTTCGGCAGCCCCAAAGCCAGTTCCACCGCTGTGCCCCCGCATTTGTTGATATGCACAAATGCGAACGGCTCTTTCGTCTCCACCGGCACGGCGGGGGGGCGTTGCCCAGCCTGGGCGGTTCCAAAACGATGCTCTGCCACAACGGCCTCCCTTTCGGTTGCACTTTAGCCGATGTCTGCAGCAGACGCGCGCTGCCCGGTGAGCATCTCGCGTTTATCACCAAAACCCTTAGCCCGGGTTACGGTAAACCCTGCAGCCTCGAGGCCCCGGCGCACCGCACCGGCCGCAGAATAGGTCGCAAAGGTCCCGCCGGTTCGGGTTCGCCGATAGACATCTGCCAACAGCTCCGGCTCCCACATTTCGGGATTACGGGCCGGTGCAAAACCGTCCAGGAACCAGGCATCTGCCTGGCCCGCCCAAGCTGCAACTTGATCGCGGGCGTCGCCGACCATCAACATCAGCTCTGCATCGTCCAAATCTGCACCCTGTCCAGTCCAGGCTGACAACGTCTCTTCGGTCAGTGCATCGAACTCGTCCCACTGGGCCAGGGCGCGGCGCATTTCGGATGCCGTCATCGGATATTTCTCAAACGCTACGTACTGCAGCTTGCCGCCCGGGGCGCTGACGCGGCGCCAAAGCTGCAATGCCGCAAGAAAGTTCAGCCCGGTGCCAAAACCAAGCTCGGCTATCGTGAACGTCTTCTGCCCCGAAAACCTGTCAGCCAGGCGGTTCCCGCCCAAAAAGACATGCCGGGATTCGGCGAGCCCGTCCTGCCGCGAGTAATACGGATCATCGAACCAGATCGAGACCGGCACATCGGTATCTTCCCATCTGATCTTGGCCTCTGGCGTCTCGGGTGGCATGCAGGGGATGTGCCCGATCATCGGCATAGGAGCAAGCATGGCACCCGACATTCTGGTCATCGGCGCGGGAATATTCGGCCTTTCGGTGGCGTGGGCAGCGCACCGTGCGGGATTATCGGTGAAGGTGCTAGAGGCCGCACCGCAATTGGGCGCCGGATCTTCCGGGGGTGTTGTCGGTGCCTTGACTGCCCACGCGCCGACGCGGTGGCGCCCGATGATGGCCTTTCAATTCCAGGCCTTGTTGGATCTGCCAGGGCGGGTGGCGGAGATTGAGGCGGCCACAGATCTCTCCTGCGGGTATGGGCGGACCGGGCGGTGGACGCCTTTGGTGTCCGCTAAAGCCTTGGCAAAAGCCGAGGCGGATGTGGAGGCTGCCCCAAAAGTCTGGGGTGATGCCGCCTCGATGACGCTGCATGCAGAGCTTCCGCCAGAAACCGCAGGCTGGATTTCGCCAGAGGCCGCGCCGTTCGGCGTGCTGCACGATACTATTTCTGCGCGGATCGACCCGTTGACATACCTCGATGCGCTGGCATTAGGATTGGGTGATGCCGTTCAGTTCAAGACGGAGGTGACTGAGGTGCTTCGTGACGGGAGAGTCGCAACCTCTGACGGGATGCGTTCTTCCGGGGCGTTGGTTTTAGCGGCGGGCTGGCAGGGTTGGGACCTGATCGCCCCGCTTGTGCCCGCATTGGCCGGTAGCGCGGTAAAGGGTCAGGCGGCGCTGCTGCGTCCGAGCCAGATCCAGCATCCAACTGGCCTGATCTATCAGGACGGGCTCTACATCATCCCCCACGCGTCTGGGGATATCGCGGTGGGCTCGACATCTGAGAAAGCCTGGAACGAGCCCTTCAGAACGGATGCAAAATTGGATGACATCGTCGCCAAGGCTCAAAAAATCTGCCCTGCGCTGCAGGATGCAAAGATCATCCAACGCTGGGCCGGATTGCGCCCGAAACCGCCGGGCCGTGAACCACTGGTCGGCCCGGTCCCGGGAATGGAACGGATCTGGGTTGCGGGTGGGGGCTTCAAAATCGGCTTCGGCATTGCCCATGCTGTGGGTGACGCCCTAGTCGACATGATCCAGGGAAAGACGCCAAAACTGCCTGTGCCGGAAACGTTCTTGCCGAGCAATGCATGAAATGACGCGGAAATTCGATTTTCGCCCGGCTCCGCCAGACCGAACGCTGACCACGTTGGATCAGGTGAAGACATGGATGCATCAGTCCGGTTGCAACTTTATCGGTTATCAGATCGGCCACGCATCGATTGATGAAGGGTATATCCTGCGCCAGGAAAGAGGTGAATTCACCTGGAGCTATTCCGAGCGGGGCAAGATCACCCGGCTGGAGACATTTGACGACGAAGCCTCGGCAGTCGCATTTGCGGTTCAAAGGATCTGCGAGGATGCATGGGCCTGCAGTCACTCGATTGGCATCGCTAAGAATCCAAGGGTTCTTACCGAGATCATATCTACCCTAGATGCCCGCCGCATCGCCTATTTCCAGGATGAGATTCCCTATGGCGGTCCGAATGATCCGAGGTATCGCGTCTTCGTTCATGGCAAGCACGCCGCCCAGGTTGCCGATCTGCGCGAAAAGTACCGAAGCTTCGATTGAGTCTATGCAGCCGAGAGCCATCCCGTTTCCACAGCCTTTTCCTCGATCCATGGTCCGACTTCCGCATCAAACGCCTTGAAGTGGTCGGTGGCCAGGTGAACTTCGAAGGCAGCGCGATCATCATAGATCTCGTAAAGGAAAACCTTGGCCGGATTATCCGGTGCTTGCCAGACATCGAAGCGCTGGCAGCCTTCCTCGGTCAGGCTGTCCGTCGCCTGTTGAGCCACGCGGGCGGCAAAACTGGCGGCGCGGTCGGGGACAATCTGAAAGGTCACGGCGACAAGGTACATCGGTCTGCTCCTGCTCTTAGGACGACTCCGGTCAAACTTGTTCTAAGGTTTAGAAACTTTCCCAACACCACGCCAACCACGGATTACGCCATTCGCCAGCTTTTGACGCGAAATAAGGCTCACGGGGCGACGGGGTTGCTGCGGTTTGCGAATAGAACAGACCTCCAGCGCGATGTCGCCTTTGCATCCTGAGATGTCGGGCCCAACGCAAGGCCGGTTTGCGCGGGTCGGGACGCTGCGCCCTTGCGCGCACGCGGGCCGCAGGGTCTATTGCACCCTAGGTCGAAGAGGGAGGCCAAATGTCCAACATTTCTGACTACCACATCGCGGTCCTGCCCGGGGACGGGATCGGCACGGAAATCATGATGCCGTGCTTGGCGCTGGTAAACAAAGCTGCCGCCCGCGTTGGCGGCGTATCATTCAACTTCGATACGCTTGATTGCGGTGCCGCCTATTACCGCGACCAGGGCATATCGATGCCCGAAGCGACGCGTAAAATTGCAGGCGAGGCCGATGCCATTCTGCTGGCTGCCATGGGCCTGCCAGAGGTGCGTTATCCCGATGGTCGCGAGATCGCACCGCAATTGGAACTGCGCTTTGACTTTGGGCTTTTTGCCGGCGTCCGCCCGGTCCGACCGATCCCTGGCGTGAAACCGGTCCTGGCCGATGCCCGAACTCATGACGTTGATTATGTGATCGTCCGAGAATCTACAGAGGGTCTGTTCGCCCCTTGGACCGAGGGTGAGATCATCGCGGATCGCGAGGCCCGCGAAACCCTGGCCTTGACGCGCGACACGTCGGAGAAGCTGTATGAATTTTGCTTCGACCTGGCCCGGCAACGGGACAAGGCAAAGAAAGTCACCCAAGTGGACAAGGCCAATGTCTTCCGCGCCTTCCACTGGCAACGCGGCATCTTCCAAGAGATGTCCGCAAAGCAACCGGACATCGTAGCCGATGCGGTCTATGTCGACGCATTTGCGATGCACATGGTGCAAAAGCCTTGGACCATCGATGTTGCGGTTACGGAAAATATGTTCGGCGACATTCTCTCGGATCTGGGCGCGGCTCTGATGGGCGGGCTGGGCTATGCACCCTCGGCGGATATCGGTGCGGAACATGCAGTGTTCCAGCCGTGCCATGGCTCGGCCCCGGATATCGCAGGCCAAGGTCTGGCCAATCCCACGGCGATGATCCTTTCGGCGGCGATGATGCTGGAATGGCTCGGCGCCCGCGAGAACTCGGCCGAAACATTACAAACCGCCACGCTTATCCGCCGCGCGGTAGAGGCGACTTTCGCCGACGGGTCTCTTATCACGTGCGAACTGGGCGGCCAGGCGGGCACAGCCGATGTCTACGCGACCGTGAACGCAGCGATGGATAGGATCGATCCATGACCCGGGTCGCCGTTGTCGGGGCCGGATACTTTGGCCAATTTCACTACGATGCCTGGTCGCGGATGGACGGATGCGAACTGGTCGGACTGATGACCAGGTCCGGCACCGGCGCCGCGGAAACCGCCGCGAAATACGGTGTTGAAGCGACATACACAGATCTGGCCGAGATGGCAGCAGATGCCAAGCCTGACCTTGTGGACATCACCGCACCACCCGAGACGCATCTTGAAACGATCCGCACACTTGCCCCCTCGGTCAAATGGTTGATCTGCCAAAAGCCGTTTTGCCGGACACCTGACGAGGCCGCCGAGGCTATCGCCTTTGCGATGTCTCATGATGCCCGGATCGTGATTCATGAAAACATCCGCTTCCAGCCTTGGTACCGTGCTATCAAAGGCCTGCTGAATGAAGACCGCCTCGGTGATGTTTACCAAGTCACTTTCCGCCTGCGTCCTGGCGACGGCCAGGGACCGAATGCTTACATGGACCGCCAGCCATATTTCCAGAAGATGGAGCGGTTCCTGGTTCACGAGACCGGCATTCACTGGATCGACACATTCCGGTTTCTGTTAGGCGAGGTCATCTCAGTCTCGGCCGATCTGCGCCAATTAAATCCCGCCATCGCCGGAGAGGACGCAGGCGTCGTGCAATTTGCATTCGCCAGCGCGACACGGGCGATCTTTGACGGCAACCGCCTTGCCGATCATGCAGCGGAAAACCGGCGTTTGACTCTTGGCGAGTTAACAATTGACGGGTCCCAGGCGTGTTTGCATCTGACGGGGGAAGCCAAGATTCTGCTGCGCGATCACGGCAGCAATGGCTGGCAGGGCCACGCCTATGATTGGAACGACCACCTCTTTGGCGGGGACTGCGTCTATCTGACCAACAAGGCGGCTCTCGAAGCCCTGAAATCAGGCAGCCCCGCGGAAACCGAGGCCGAGGCCTATCTGCGCAATTTGGAGATTGAGGACGCCGTCTATCGCAGTCACCAGGAACGGCGCTGGATCGACGTGTAAGTTGCTCTGGGACGAGTGATCATCTCAACTGAAAGGCAACGTTCTTACAGGGTGGTGCCCCGGACGTTTCTTGCATGTCAAGCCACCTTCATGCTGGAGGTCATCTGACTCTCAGCGGACTCATTGGCGCGATCTTCATTCGGTCCATGCGCAGAATGCGGGGCGGGAGCGGCCTGAGGCGTACTGGCGCAAGAGACCTCGCGTCTTCCAAATTCTAAAAAAAAGGCCCGGCGCCAAAGCGCCGGGCTAGTCGAGGAGGGCAGTCCACAGGACCGCCCTCACTGGGGATTACGTACTCAGATCGTCTGGGATCCCTTTCCGAAGTCCGGATAGGCTTCCATCCCAAGTTCTGAGGTGTCCAAACCGTTCACTTCGTCTTCCTCGCTGACGCGGATACCCATCACCACATTCAGGATGACCCAGATCACCAGTGATGCGACGAAGACGAAGACACCGACGATGATGATTGGAATCAACTGACCCATGAGGGTCGCGTCGCCGTTCGTCAGCAGCACAGCCATGGTGCCCCAGATCCCCGCAAACAGGTGAACCGGGATTGCACCGACCACGTCGTCGATTTTGAACTTGTCCAACAGCGGAACCGTGAAGACCACGATTACACCGCCGACCGCGCCAATCAGCGTTGCCTGGCCCAAGGTCGGTGTCAGCGGCTCTGCCGTGATCGACACCAGACCTGCCAAAGCACCGTTCAGACACATGGTCAGATCAACCTTTCCGAACACTACCTGCGTCAGGATCAGCGCGGCCACCACACCGCCAGCAGCGGCTGCATTGGTGTTCGAGAAGATCCGGCTCACATCGGCTGCGTCGCCAACAGATCCCAGGGCAAGTTGCGATCCGCCGTTAAAGCCGAACCAGCCCAGCCACAGGATGAACGTACCCAGCGTTGCCAGCGGCAGGTTCGAGCCCAGCATCGGCGTCACGCGGCCATCGGGACCGTATTTTCCCTTACGGGCGCCGAGGATGATGGCGCCTGCCAAAGCGGCCCAACCGCCGACCGAGTGCACAACTGTCGATCCTGCGAAGTCGAGGAAACCCATTTGGGTGTCCAGGAAGCCGCCACCCCATTTCCAGGACGCTTGGATCGGGTAGATCACAGCGGTCAGGATGAAGGTGAAGATCAGGAACGGCCACAGCTTGATACGTTCTGCCAGAGCACCCGATACAATGGAAGCCGTGGCGGCACAGAACATCAACTGGAAGAAGTAATCCGAACCCGTCGAGGCATAGCCGATATCGTCAGCGCCATCTGCTCCGATGCCCACGGCTTCCAGCACAGCAGGCGCAAACAGAATACCGAGGTAACCACCGGTTTCGTCCGAGCCGATTGACCATGAGCCCAACGGGTACATCAGGTTGTAGCCGACGATGTAGTAGCCAACGGCTGCGATCGCGAACAGCGACACGTTTTTGGTCAACTGCATGGTGACGTTCTTCGAACGGACCAGCCCGGCTTCAAGCATACAAAAGCCTGCGGCCATCCACATGACCAGGAAACCACCGATCAAGAACAGGATCGTTGTGTAGATGTAATCGCCATTTATGAAGGGCGCATAGGTCTTCGCGACGGCCGCGGCTGCGGCGTCTTCCGGCGTCGTTTCTGGATCTTCGTCATCAATTGCTTCTTGCGCGGCTTCAGTCGCTGCGCCAATCGCCTTCTCCTTGATGATCTGATCAGGCGTCATGTAGGCAGCTTCCGCGGCAGACACCGCTTCGGGCGATGGATCATCGGCCCAGCCCTGCGTCGCAGGCAACGCGAAAAGCGTTGCGACCGCCAGGGCCGTCAAAACTTTAGTAAGGTGCTTCATTGTCTTCCCTCGTTCGATCTTTAAGCGCGTCACAGCGCTTCGTTGTCACGCTCGCCCGTCCGGACACGCAGCGCCTGTTCCACATTGAGAACAAAGATTTTCCCGTCTCCGATCTTGCCGGTTTGAGCTGTCTTCGCGATCGTATCGACGACGCTCTCGACCTGATCGTCGCTCACGACGATTTCCAGTTTCAGCTTCGGCACGAAGTTCACGGTGTATTCTGCACCTCGATAAATCTCGGTATGTCCGGACTGACGGCCAAACCCCTTTACCTCCGAGACCATAAGTCCCTGGACGCCAAGCCCTGAGAGGGCCGTGCGGACCTCTTCCAGCTTGAAGGGTTTGATGACTGATATGATAAGCTTCATTCGGCTCCCCATTCTTCCTGCATAAGCAGTTGACGCCAGATGGGTTTCAAGAAGCGTGCCAGAACTTAGGCATTAAAATTTTAATATAATTTTCATATGTTTATGTGGACACAGAAAATCTATAGGCTGGCGTTTCAAAAGATATATGCCTAATTTGAGTGCAAAAATTCAAGTTGATTAAAATTTATGCAGGCAAAATGCGCCGCCCTTCCCCCTGTTGAGAGAATGGCTTTTGTCATATGGAGCGGGGCAAAGGCGCCCCTTTCTTCAGGCTTCGCGTGGCGTGCCGAATTCAGGATAGGCCTCTTGGCCAAGCTCGCTCAGATCCAGGCCGACTTCTTCGTCTTCTTCCGTTACGCGTAGCGCAATCGTGTACTTGAGGACGATCCACGCAATAAACGATAGAGAGAAGACAAAGGCGCCGACAACGCCGATGCCAACGGCTTGGCCGATCAGATTGGCCTTATCGTCCGAAAAGACCACGGCGACCGTGCCCCAAACACCGCAGACCAGATGGACCGAAACCGCGCCGACAACGTCGTCCAGGCCGCGTTGTTCCAACCAAGCGATGGATTGAACCACCAGCACTCCGGCAATCGCACCAATCAGCAGCGCGACCTCCATGCTAGGGTTAAGGGGATTTGCTGTGATCGCGACCAGGCCCCCCAGCAGACCGTTAAGCACCAGCGTCAGATCGATACTGCGGAACATGACCCGGCTGACGACCATAGCCGCCAATGCGCCGGCCATTGCAGAGAGATTGGTGTTAATAAAGATCCGGCTGAGATTGGCGGCGGAACCTTCATTGTGCAGCATGTAAAGCGAGCCGCCGTTAAAACCGAACCATCCGATCCACAGCAGGAACGCGCCCAGTGTGGCCAAAGTCAGGTTTGAAGCCGGCATCGGATTGATGTGCGTTTCCGAAAACTTCCCGTGTCGCGCACCCAGAACGATGATCCCGGCCAAGGCTGCCCAGCCGCCAGCGGCATGGACAACCGTGCCACCCGCAAAGTCGACGAAGCCAAAGTTGCTGTGCAGGAAACCTTCGCCCCAGGTCCAGGACGCCTGGATCGGATAGATCACAGCCGTGAGTAGAGCTATGAAGACCAGGAACGGTAAAAGCCGGATCCGCTCAGCCACCGCACCGGATACAATCGATGCCGTCGCGGCACAGAACATCAACTGGAAGAAAAAGTCCGCCCCCAGCGCAGGACGAGTGACGTCGACCGAGACGCCTTCCAGATCAAGCGGTTGGTGACTGGCTGTAGAGAACGCGCCCAGAATACCATCGACGATCCAGGCACCACCCGGGAACATAAATCCGTAACCCACGGCGAAGTAGAGGATCGTGGCGATCGCCAGCAGACCGATGTTCTTGGTCAACTGCATCGCCACGTTGCGGACGCGGACAAAGCCCGCTTCCAGCATCGAAAATCCGGTCGCCATGAATGCGACCAGCAGTCCGGACACCAGAACCAGAAGTGTGTTCAGCACATAGCCTATCTCTGCCGTAGAAACAGGCTCGGCGGATTGTGCAAATGCAGGGCCCGAAAGGCCCAACAACATAAGCGCGCAAACAAAGACGCAAAACTTAGACCATTTCATGTGTGTGATCCCCATTTTTGCATGCGCCAACACTGACGCATCACTCCACATTCCCTGCTAAGAACACTTCAATTGCGGCAAAATCAGGTTAAATTCTTGTGTCTTTGCATCATGCAAAAGGATCAAACCTGCTTTTCAAGCGATAAAAGGGCGTTGCAGAGGCGCTATTTATCCAGAAAGGTGGCGCGCCCACGGGCATCTAGACTGACAGAGAAGACCCGATGACCGACATCGCCACCCGCGTCTACAATCATAATTTCAAGATTGATCCGATTGTCAGGTCAGTGATCGACACGGACTTCTACAAGCTGCTGATGGCGCAGAGCATCCTGCACCACAATCCCGACACCCATGTTCGTTTCAGCCTGATCAACCGGTCAAAGGATCTGCCCTTGGCAAGGCTGATCGACGAAGGCGAACTGCGCGAACAATTGGATCACATCAGATCGCTGTCGCTGACCCGGGGTGAAAGCACCTGGCTGCGGGGCAATACCTTCTACGGCAAACGCTTCATGTTCCAGCCGGATTTCATGGACTGGATCGAAGGGTTCCGGTTCCCGGACTACCACCTCGAACGACGGGGCGATCAGTTCGAGTTGACCTTCGAGGGCCGCTGGGTCGAAACCATGATGTGGGAGATCCCGGCACTGAGCATCCTGATGGAGCTGCGCGCCAAAGCCGTTCTGAAACACATGGGAAAATTCGAGCTGCAGGTGCTTTATGCCCGGGCGATGACCCGGGTCTGGGAAAAGGTCGAACGATTGCGTGCTTTGGGTGGACTGCGCATCGCCGACTTCGGCACCCGCCGGCGGCACGGTTTCCTGTGGCAAGAATGGTGCGTCCAGGCGATGCTGGAAGGGCTGCGAGATAAGTTCATCGGCACCTCGAATTGCCTGATCGCCATGCGTCAGGAGGTCGAGGCCATTGGCACCAATGCCCATGAATTGCCGATGGTTGAGGCGGCACTGGCCGAGGATGACACAGCCCTGGCAGACAGTACCTACAGGGTGCTGGAAAAGTGGCAGGATGACTATGCCGGCAATCTGCTGATTATGCTTCCAGACACCTATGGCACGCCCGGGTTCCTACAGAACGCGCCGGCATGGCTGGACGATTGGACAGGGGTGCGGATTGACAGTGGCGATCCGGTCGAAATCGGCGAAATGGTCATCGACTGGTGGTCAAGGCGCGGTCAGGATCCGTCCGAAAAGCTTGTAATTTTCTCTGACGGCTTGGACACGCTGGAGATTGAGCGCCTGCATAAGCACTTCTTTGGCCGAGTTGGCCTTGGCTTTGGCTGGGGCACGCTTCTAACTAATGATTTCCGAGGGCTGACGCCCGATGGCAGCCTGGATCCGTTCAGCCTGGTCTGCAAAGTCCAGTCCGCCAACGGTCGCCCGGCAGTCAAACTGTCGGACAATCCGAATAAGGCAACTGGACCGATCCATGAGGTCGATCGCTACCGCCGTGTCTTCAGCATTGGCGCACAGACGGAAAGAGATGTGCTAGTATAGCCCCGCTTCCGGCAACGGAAAAAGGTGGGGACCTATGAGCGACTATACTTTCACAGAAGCCGGCCCGCATGAGTCAGGCTTTGCACGCATATTTCATAACCGCGTTGTGCCGATTTTGAAGCGTCATGAGGACGCCCGGTTAGAGATGAAGAAGAAGGCCATGATGGGCATGGGCGGCGCGGGTGTATTTGGCGTCGGGACCGGCGGTGCCGGATATGCCGCCGAAAGCGTCTGGGGCTTTGTCGGTGGCGGGGTCGGCGCAGTCGGCGCGTTCGGCGTCAAGGCCTATTTTGAAAACAAATGGCGTGCGGGTTTAGGAGGCGAAGTCTTACCGATCCTCTGCGAGTTCCTAGGCGAAATGCAGTATGGCAACCAGCAGATAAACTTGGGCGAGTTTACGCACTTGGGTGTGATCCCCCATTTTGACACCTCGAAGCTGGAAGACCCAGTAAGCGGTGATCATGACGGGTTGTCTTGGGCAATGACCGAGGCGCATCTGAAAACCAGGTCCCGCGACAGCAAAGGCCGAACCCAGACCAACACAGTGTTCCGTGGCTTGTTGTTCAAGATCCAGATTTTTGGCCCGGCACCTAGAATTTTCTTTGGCAGAGACCGCGGCGGGACGCTCAACTGGTTGTCAGAGAAAATGTCTTCCAGCCGCCGGGGGTTGGAGAAAATCGAAATCCCAAACCCTGATTTCGAAGCGATTTACGAGACGTACACCGACAATCCGGTGGCAGCGCAAGGATACATCGACGATCGCCTGACCAGCGGGTTGATAGAAATCGCGCAGACAGAGGCGTCAAAAAAATACATCTCGTGCGCCATGGAGGGGGACGGGTTGTATCTGGCGCTGCCGCGATCGGGGGATTTCCTGGGGCTCGGGTCGCTATTCCGTCCGTTAACCGACACCGTCGAGCGGGACCTGCACGAGGCGCTGCAGGACCTGCATCTGCCCAGCCGCGTGATTGATCGGCTGCGGGGAATGTAACAGCAGAAGTCCGACATCACAAAATTGGATGAAATCTTAAGGATCTCTGTATGCTTGGGCTAAAATTGTCCAGACCGGTGGCTCCGATTGTTTCGAAGATTGCTTGATTTGCTTCTTGGCCGCAAGAAACCAGCATCGCGACTGACCTCAATACCCGTTGACGTGGATCCAAATACACCGATGCATAAGGTCGTGGATCAGGCGATCAAGTCCATGCCACCCCCGCCTGAACCGCGATACAGCCAAGACGATCTGCGCGAGATTATTCTGGAAACCGAGACGCCCGCGATTGCAATGGCGCGGATCTATCCACCGGACCCTGCCAGAAGCTCTACCTCTTCTATGGGCGGTTTGCCCCGGCTGCCCGAAGATGTGCCGTGGCCAGTCTTGCCGGGCACGGACAAACCGCTCAGATTGATTGCGGGGCGTTGCCGCGGGCCGCGGATGTCCCCTGGCTTCCGGAAACGGGAACGCTTTGGTTTTTCACTGACCCCTCGCTGGACGGATATTTTGGAGGGCACGTCGAAGACGCCCAGGAAAATCATGTCATTTACCGTGACATTGATGCCAGCGCCTTGCCAGAGCGCGAGCCGCCAGATGGGCCACCATGGTGGGACAGCGAATGGGGCGAAACCAATCGCTATCCCAACTTTGGCCCAAAATCCTTGGATGGCAGGGACGATGTCTTACCAACCGTACTGGCGAAATGGCCCCTCGAGTTCAAGTTGATGAAAAGCTATCGGAAAGATTGGAACCAAGAAGTTTCAATCTACGATGATGGTGAGACAGAGAAACCCGATTTGTCGGAAGCCTCGGACCAACCACGTCTGAAACGCATCACGTTCACGTCGGGAGAATGGGATGGTCTGGGTTTGGTCCATGCCGAATTGCTGCGCGGTGCCTGGTACGATGCCTTTGGGCTTAACGAATGCCGGTCGGACCCTTGGCATCGTTCGCGGCCGTGGCATCGTCGTGATGAGACACCGCTGACCTGGCTTGCACTTAGAAAGTACTGTGTCGAGACAACGCGGCGTCTGAGGTCAGAAATGGACCAACCGGATATATCGCCTGAAAAATCAGAATTGGCCCAGCAGGGGGTCAAAATCTTGGAAGCCTGGTTAACCGAAGCTGACAAACACCCGACATATGGGGTGATGCATCCGGTTCAGCGCGATGCTTTCTTAGAAGCCTTGAAGTCGATGGAAAACCCTGGGGACCAGGTCAGCTCGCTGCGGCAGATTTCGATGGGTATGGAGTTGAACGATGCGATCCATGCCGTTTTGTCGAAACAGATTTGGCATGATGACTGCGGCGCTGCCGGGTTCGACCCGATTGTCATTGATTGTGAAAGCTGGAAGCACCGACCTTTCACGCGGATTCACCACTATAGCCGTGACAACTTGGATGGGCCGCCAGACAGCTTTGAATATCGCACGACCTTCCATCGGCTGATGGGCGCATCGACAACGATAAAATACAGCGACCCTGCGTCGGATGGTTACGTTCTTTTGGCCGAATTCAACTATGACTACGGAATCGATCTAAAGATCTGGGATTTGAAAAGCCTGACCTTTTGGATTCGCCAGCAGGATCTGGAGGCCCGCCGCTTCTCTAATGTCCTTATAGCGACCGGGACTGGAACGGTCGATTATGATATGGAAAGGTTCAAGCCGGCTGAAGATGCCTACCCTGCTTGAGGGCGATCGTCCCTATGACCGGCACGGCGTTATCTTTCTGCCCTGAACGCCTGGCCAATGCAGGCAGGCGCATTGGCTTTGGTAAGACGCACATCACGGCTGATAATCACCAAAGCTACGATGGTCGCGATATAGGGCGCCATGGCCAGAAATTGTGAGGCCACCGGGACGCCCCAGTCTTGTCCATAGAACTGCAACTGCGTGACCAGGGCGAACAGATACGCCCCGGCGACCAATCGGAAGGGCCGCCAAGTCGCGAAGACGACCAGGGCCAGAGCGATCCAGCCACGGCCCGCGGTCATATTCTCCCCCCACATAGGGGTATATACCAGCGAGAGATAAGCGCCGCCCAGGCCCGCCATGGCCCCGCCAAATAGGGTCGCCAGGTACCGGATCCGGATGACGTGCAAACCCAAGGCGTGGGCGCTTTCGTGGTTGTCCCCGACAGCCCGCAAGGACAAGCCCGCGCGCGTGCGGGACAAAAACCAAGCAACACCGCCGGCGATGATCAATGCCATGTAGACCAACGGGTCATGGTTTAGAAGCACGCGGCCAACCGCCGTCTGGTCCGAGAGATATGGGACCGATAGCGGCTGAAGGGGCGTCAGCGCCTCACCTACGAAGCCCTGCCCGATCAAACCAGAGGCTCCGATGCCGAAAATCGTCAGCGCCAGGCCCGTCGCGGCCTGATTGGCCAGCAGGCTAAGCGATACAATGCAGAAGATTAGTGCCACCGCTGCCCCTGCCCCAGCCCCGGCAAGAATTGCCAGCGGCGTCGAGCCGGTGGAATAAGCCGTCGCAAATGCAACCACCGCGCCCATCAGCATCATGCCTTCGACGCCTAGGTTCAGGACACCGGACCGTTCCGCCACCAATTCGCCCATCCCCGCGAACAGGAAAGGCGTCGCCGCGATGATCATGGAATAAAGGAAGGGTTCCATCAGCGTCCCCCCAGCCGGATCCGATAGTGGATCAGCGTATCGCAGGCCAATAAGAAGAACAGCAGCATGCCCTGGAAGATTCCTGTCACGTTCTTCGGCAGCTTCAGGAAGATCTGCGCGTTTTCCCCCCCGATGAAGGTGATCGCCAAGATCAAGGCTCCGAACAATGCTCCTGCGGGATTCAGACGCCCGAGGAAGGCGGCGATGATCGCAACGAAGCCATAGTTGGCCGAGATATCCGGCTGCAATTGCTGGACAGTGGCGCTGACCTCGATGGCGCCAGCCAGCCCCGCCATCCCGCCCGACACAAGCAGCACGAACCAAATCGTTCGATTCTGGGAAAAGCCCGCGAAGGCACCTGCCCTTGGCGCGGCACCGATCACGCGAACCTCGAACCCGCGCATCGTCCGGGCCATCATTACCGTTAGCGCCGCCGCCAGTACGACGGCGATCACCAAGCCCAGGTGCAATCGGGTGGTCGGGACCAGCACCGGCATCAGAAAGGCCTCGGTGAAATTGCGGGATTCCGGAAAGCCCAGCCCTGCCGGGTCTTTCCACGGCCCCCGAACCAGCCAATCCAACAGCAAGGCGGCAACATAGGTCAGCATCAGGCTGACCAGGATCTCATTCGCATTGAAGCGAGTGCGCAGCAGCGCTGGGATCGCCGCCCAGACCATCCCGCCAACCGCGCCGGCGACGATGTAGATCGGCAACCAAATCCAGCGCGAGTCAGGAAGCAAAATCTCAGGCACAAATTCTGGAACGTAAAGGGACACCGCACCGGCAAAGATCGCCCCTAGCGTATACTGTCCCGCCGCGCCGATGTTCCAGACATTGGCCCGAAAACAGATCGTCAAGCCCGCGCCGATCAGTGCCAGAGGGATGGCCTTAACCAGGACCTCGGACGGTGTGTAGATCCACGCCGCCCGCTGGCCCGGACTGGTTAAATAGAGCCAAAACTCATGGATGGGCTGGAAGAAATAGACATACAGAGCCTGACCAATGGGCTTGCCCATTATGGCCAGCATGATCGCCGAAGCGACCAGCATCAGCACGACCGCAATCACAGGCGAAAGCAGGCTCAATGCGCGGGATGGCTGGGATCTTGGTTCCAGTTGGATCATGCGGCCTTGCCAGGGATTTCTTCTCCGGCCATCAACAGGCCAACCTGTTCGGGGGTGATCTCTTCGATCGGGTAAATCGGCGACAGGCGCCCTTGATAGATCACGGCAATTCGGTTCGCGATGGCGAAAATCTCTTCCAGATCCTGGCTGATCACCAGTACAGCCGCATGATCCCAAGCAAGATCGATCAACCGCTGCCGTATCAGCGCCGCGGCCCCCGCATCGACACCCCAGGTCGGTTGGTTGACGATCAAAACACCGGGATTTCGTAAAATTTCCCGTCCGACCACGAATTTCTGAAGATTGCCGCCTGACAGTGATCCGGCGGGCGGATCCTCACCTGCGGCGCGAACATCGAAATCCTGACGCGTTTTGTCGACCCAGGATCGGGTTTTGACCTGATCCACAAAGCCGCCCCGCGCCAAGCCTTCAGCCTGATGGTGCGAGAGCACGATGTTTTCGCTGAGCGACATTGCACCTATGGCAGCATGGCCCTGGCGTTCTTCCGGAACAAAGGCTGCACCGGCAAGCCGCCGCGCTGTCGGTCCTTTACAGCCCATAGGTTCGTCATCGATCAGGACCGTCTCTGCCGGGGCCAACACTTCACCCGTCAATGCCGCCATCAGTTCGCTTTGGCCTTCGCCCGCAATACCCGCAATTGCAGTGACCTCACCAGCACGGGCCTCCAGCGAGATATCCTTCAAGGCAACCCCAAGATCTGATGATGCAGGCAAAGAGAGATTTTTTACCGCCAAGCGCGCGCGACCGGTCATCGGCGTTCCGGCTTTCTCGACCCGATCGATTTGATCGCCCACCATCATTTCAGCCATCGATTTGGGCGTTTCGGTCTTCGGATCACAGGTCGTGACGTTTTCACCGTGCCGCAGGATGGTCGCGGTGTCACACAGTGCGATCACCTCGGCCAGCTTGTGGCTAATGTATAGGATCGCACAGCCATCCTCGGACAGTTGGCGCAGCGTCTTGAACAGCGCCAAAGTCTCCTGCGGTGTCAGAACCGATGTCGGCTCGTCCATAATCAAAAGCCGGGGGTTCTGCAGCAAACAGCGAATGATCTCCACACGTTGCTTTTCGCCGACCGACAAAGTGTGCATGGCCCGTCCTGGCTCGATCGCCAGCCCATAACGTTCGGACACTTCGGCAATGCGCTTGGACAGCGCCGACATCCGTTCAGGGGGTAATGCCAGTGCGATATTCTCGGCAACAGTCAACGCCTCGAACACCGAAAAATGCTGAAAAACCATGCCGATGCCCATGGAACGCGCTGCGGCAGGTGATGGGATGCGGGTCTTTGATGCTTGCCAATAAATCAAACCCTCTGTCGGCTGCATCACGCCATACATCATTTTAACCAGCGTGGACTTGCCTGCCCCGTTTTCGCCAAGCAAGGCGTGGCGCTCACCCGGTATGATCTTTATCGAGACATCCCTGTTGGCGGCAAATTCGCCGAACAGCTTGGTGATGTTTTGCGCCTCCAGCAGCGGCTGTTGGTCGGCCATGAAACCCCCGGGGGCAAAACGCATCAATGAGGACCTGCCGTCGCCTTTGCTTCGGCGCCGCCCCGTGCAGGTTTGCGAAGTTGCCGTTCGCGGCGCGCCGTGTAAAGGGCCGCAGCGAAAATCACACCAGCGCCGATCCATGTCCAGAGGTCGATGAATTCCCCGAAGAGAGCCCATCCCAATGCCACGGCGAAGGGCAGTCGCGCGAATTCCAAGCTCATGACCAATGACGCATCCGCGGCCCTGAAAGCGCGCGTCAATGTGATATGGCCCAGCATACCGACCAGCCCCATGCCCGCGAAGATACTCCAGAGTTTCCAGGATACCGGCTCCCACACGAAAGCCGCCGCGATGCCAGCGATCGGGGCTTGCAAGCAAAGCGTGATCAACACCACCTTGTCGGGATCATCCTTACCGGTCAGCGCTTTGATCAGAACGCCCGCGGCCCCCATGCCGATGGCGGCGCCAAGTGCCAGCCAGGCGCCCACGCCCGTTTCTGCGACGCCCGGGCGCAGAATAATCAACGCGCCCAACAACCCCACCAAGATCGCTGTCCAGCGCCGCCACCGGACGGTTTCTCGCAGAATCAGGGCGGCCCCGATGGTGCCCACCAAAGGCGCCAGAAATCCGATCGCCGTGACCTCGCCAACGGTAATATAGGCCAGCGCCGCAAACCACATCGTCATGCCGGAAAGGCCGATCACAACACGCACCAGATAAAGCTTCAGGTGCCGGGTTTTCAGAATCTCGGCCCCACGCCATGCGATAAGCGGCAGGAAGGCAATGATCGCGAAGGCCAGCCGAAGAAAAACAATTTGAAAGGTCGGTGCCTCTTCCAGCGCGGCCCAGCGGCCCAGAACCGCAACACCCGATAACAAGACGCAAGACAGCAGCATCCACAGCATACCAGCGATGGGGCTTGTGGTCGAAGAATGCGAGGGTTGGGACATGCCGGAACCCTATCGCCTATTCAGACGAATTGCCTGCCAGATGGGGGATATCGGCCCCGCCCAGCAACGCAAGCCCAGGTTGACTGACATGCGGCTGCGGCGTATCTGCGGGTCAGCGGCGGGTATGATGTAATGGTAGCCTGTCAGCTTCCCAAGCTGAACGCGCGGGTTCGATTCCCGCTACCCGCTCCAACATCACTTCACATCTTCATCAATAACAGGGCGTTTTGTCCCGTTAACCGTTGACTGTGAATCGGTTTAACCAAAGATCAAGTGCAGGGCAGCAAAGGCAGGGCTTATGGCGGACGGCAGCAGACCGGGCACAGAGAAATTCACGGATCCCGTGCTGACCGCCGATGGGCAGCAGCGGGCCTGGGTGAACCTAAAACAGCTGGAAACGCTGTGGTTCAACACCGGGACGCTTTGCAATATCGAATGCGCGAACTGTTATATCCTATCCAGCCCGAAGAACGACGCCTTGGTCTATTTGGGTGTCGACGACATCCAACCATATCTGGACGAAATTCGCGATCACCGGCTCGGCACTGGCGAGATCGGGTTCACCGGCGGGGAGCCGTTTATGAACCCGAAGATGTGCGCCATGGCAGAACTGGCGTTGCAACGGGGCTTCAATGTCCTGATCCTAACAAACGCAATGCGGCCGATGATGCGGCCCCGCGTTCAACAACCGCTGGCAGGACTGGCGACGACGTATGGTGATAAGCTGACGCTTCGGATCTCGCTGGATCATCATTCGGCGGATGTCCATGACCGTGAACGGGGTCAGGGCACGTTCGACCGGACGCTACAGGGCATGCGGTGGCTGCGTGATGAAGGCATCCGGATGGCTGTCGCGGGACGCACACTGACGAACGAGGATGAAGACAGCAGCCGTGCTGCGTTTCAGGCGCTGTTCGATCGTGAAAATTTTGCGATCGATTCCCAAAACCCGGCCGAGCTGGTGCTGTTTCCTGAAATGGATGAACGCGTTGAGGTGCCAGAGATCACCACTGCCTGCTGGGATATCCTGGGAAAAACGCCCGACATGGTCATGTGTTCGAATTCACGGATGGTCGTGAAGCGCCGCGGCACCGACGCACCGGCTGTATTGGCCTGTACCTTGCTGGCCTATGATCCGCAGTTCGAGCTTGGAAGAACTCTGGTCGATGCTTCCGTGCCGGTTCCATTGAACCATCGCCACTGCGCCAAATTTTGCGTTTTGGGTGGCGCCAGGTGTTCTGCGTAGGCGGCTTTCACCGAATAGTTGAAATCATTGTTGCCAATTGTCCCCTAAAAATTTCCGATCTGCGAATCGGCACCGGATTTGACCTAAATTCGCTTGCCTCCCTGCGCCATGTGCCTAACTTCAGCGCCGCGGATGCGGAGGGGCCGATGTCTGGTCTGGGTTTTGCACGTATCTTCGGGGTTCTGGCAATTGCCATTCTGGCTGGGTGCGCACCGCCGCCGCCTAAGCCCGGACAAGCTGTTGTGCCAGACGGGGCGACGGTGACGCACCGAGCGGTCTTCATCGGCGAAAGCAACCATTCCACAGTCGGTACGATAAGCCTGTACCAATCGGAACAAGATCCCGTGATCGTTTTCGAGCCGAATTTTGATCTGCCGGATCCACCAAAAAGTGTTACGGTCGTCGCGCTGGGTCGGAATGGTTATCGGTCCGAGACGATCTTGGGTGCGCTTTTGCGACCTACGGGCCGTCAGGCCTATAGCGTTCCGGGACGCCTGGGGATCGAAGGTTATAACGAGGTCTGGCTGTGGAGCCTTTCGGGAGACCGCCCGGTCGGCTTGGCCCGCCTGACCCCCCTTTTGTGATGGTGCACTGGTATGACGCTTGAAGAACTTCTGATGGAGACGAACAACACTTTCTATAAGTACATGCGCTCGGGCGACTATCCAGGGATGGCCGATCTTTGGGCGCGTCAGCGAACGGTCAGTTGCACCCATCCCGGTCGGGCAATGTTAGTAGGGCTGGATGCGGTCCTAGAAAGCTGGCGCATGATTTTGGGCGCCAATCCCCCAGCGGTCTGGCCGGACCATCCCCGCGCAGTTATCACCGGATCGACCGCCTTTGTCCTGAATGTCGAGAGGATTGCAGGATCCGAATTGATGGCGTCCAACGGATTTGCCATCGAGGATGGTGAATGGCGGATGATCAATCATCAGGCCGCCTATATGCCGGCAGAAAACGCCAGCGATTCCTAAACGGCCCGCGAAAGCGATCAGAGGTCGATCGCGTCCGCCGGGGCTTGTTCTCGTTCCGTGTCGGAATAGTCGCGCAACACCTCAGCGACCCGCAGTCGATAGCCTTCAAACATCTCGGTCCGCCCGGCATTTTGAGCGGACCTGTGATGTGGACGATTGCGCCATTCCGTCAAGGCGGCTTCATCCCGCCAAAAGCTCACGGAAAGGTACTTTCCGTGTGTGGTCAGGCTCTGAAACCTTTCCACAGAAATGAAGCCGTCGATCTGTTCCAGTTCGGGTTTCAGCCCTGCAGCTATTTCCAGATAAGGGTCTAACATTCCGTGGTTTGGAATGACCTCGAATATGACGGCAATCATGTCGGATCTCTTTTGGCGTGTGGCTCAGACAAGCATTTCAGGAAAATACGGTCCTCGCGCAATATGAAACGTTCCTTTGACGCGAATGTGTAATTGGCTTTGCCCAGTTCCGACGCCGCTAGCCTCTGGCGATAGGCTTCGTATGCCGCCAGATCTTTGACATTGTAGACGCCATAGGCGGTATTGGCCGAACCCTCGTGCGGGCCGAAGTATCCAATCAGATCCGCTCCTGCGGCTGGGATAGCGTCTCCCCAGGTTCGGGCGTATTGCGCGAACAAATCCCGCGCGAAGGGGTCGATTTCGTATCGAATGAAACAGGTTATTGGCATAAGTGCCTCCATTGTTTGACCATGACCGCACTATAGCGGTTGCCTATGCTGAATGGTTTGGTTAGGATCAAACTATGAAGGACGGACCCGATATCTCACGTGTTGCGTCGCTGATCGGCGACCCTGCCCGTGCGAACATTCTGGCCGCCCTGATGGATGGGCGGGCGCTGACAGCGACCGAGCTTTCCATGGCGGCCGGCGTTGGAAAGTCGACGACCTCGATCCACCTCGGCGAGCTGGAACAGGGTGGTTTGGTGACGCCAGCGAAGCAGGGCCGTCATCGGTACTATGCCCTCACCGGCACGGAAATCGCCGAGGTGCTGGAAGCCTTGATGGGGCTGGCGCAAAAAACCGGGGCAACCCGGGTGCGGACGGGTCCCCGGGATGCCGACCTGCGCCACGCCCGGATCTGCTATGATCACCTCGCTGGCGAGATGGGCGTGGCGCTCTACGATGCGCTGGCGTCTCAGAAAGCGATCGACATCTCTGATGCGGACGTGGCGCTAACGCCGATAGGCGACGACCTGCTGACCAAGCTTGGTGTCGATGTCGGTGCGTTGAGATCGAACCGTCGTAAGATGTGTCGCGGATGCCTGGATTGGTCGATGCGCCGCAATCATTTGGCAGGCTCGGTCGGCTCGGCGATCTGGCAACGCGTTGAAAGCCTGGGCTGGGCGCGCCGCGGTAAAGACAGCAGAGCCATACACTTCACGAAAAAGGGCGCGTCAGCATTCCAAGACGCCTTTGGGATCAAAGTCTAAGCTCTCTTCTCCCAAGGCAGCTTCTTTCTCAGCACTAAGGCATCCATCCGGTTGCCATCTGGCCGTAAATAGTAATCCTTCCGCCGCCCAACTTCGGTGTAGTCCGCAGCCTCATAAAGCGCCCGCGCCGCCATATTGTCCGCGGCGACTTCCAAGAACAGTGTGGCTGCACCCAGTTCGGCCGCACAAATCTCCGCAGCCATCAGTAATTCTCGGGCCAAGCCGTTTCGGCGCATTTCAGGCACCACGCAAAGGTTGATGATCTCGGCCTCGTCTGCAGCGAACTGGACGGCGACAAGTCCGTGGCTGATCTCGTCGTCCGTGATCAATGCCCGGTTCGGCGGCCCACCAAAATCAACATAGTCAGCTATGGTCCAGGGATATTCCCGGCCTGCAAAGGCCTTCCGTTCGATACCGCACAGCTTTTCCGCGATCTCTTGTGTTGGCAGAACAATCCGAACCATCAGACTATGCGGGGTGGCGGCTGATCCTTCGACGGGGCTGCATCTGCTGGACGCAGGTAAAGTGGCGCAGGCATTGGTCCGGGATCACGCCCCGCTGCCAATCTGGCAATCCGCTCCACATCCGCCAACAAGGACGCCGCCTCACCGTTGCGGATCTCTGGTTTTCCCAACGGCCCATCAGCACCAAAGCGCTGCACATAGATCTGACCGGGCCGTCCGGGCAAAGCCACCATATCGCAGGCACCGTCCCAAACCGCTTCGAACCGAGTCACACCAATTGCCGGGATGCCACATCCCAAAGCCAATCCTCGTGCGGCCGCCACGCCGACCCGCAATCCGGTGAAAGACCCAGGGCCAACACAGACAGCAACCCGGGCGAGGTTGGCAAAGCCAACTCCAGCCTCTTCCAATACGTCTTCGATCATAGGGAACAGACGTTCAGCATGACCAAGGGACATGGCCTCAGACCGGGACAACACGTGATCTTGTCCAACCAGTGCAACCATGCACTGATCGGCTGAGGTGTCCAGACCTAGGATCAAGAAAGGCTCAGAATTCCAGACCGACCGGGCGGACTTCCGTAACCTCGGGGATATAGTGGCGCAGCAGGTTCTCGATGCCGTGCTTCAACGTCATGGTCGAGGACGGGCACCCCGCGCACGCACCGCGCATGGTAAGATAAACCACACCTTTGTCGAAACCATGGAAGGTGATGTCGCCACCATCTTGGGCCACCGCAGGTCTGACACGCGTGTCCAGCAGTTCGGTAATCTGGCCGACGATTTCGGCATCCGGGCCATCATGCGCTGCGTGGCCCGCGCTTTCGCCTGCGTCATCGCCCGCCATAACGGGATCGCCGGACTGATAATGCTCCATGATCGCGCCCAGGATTGCAGGCTTGATATGGGCCCAATCCACCGTGTCATTCTTCGACACGGATACGAAATCCGGCCCCAGAAAGACACCAACCACCCCTTGGACGGCAAAGACCCTGGATGCCAACGGAGAGGCCGCCGCGCCTTCGGCACTGGGAAAATCTGCCGATCCGGCGTGCATCACAGTCTGGCCAGGAAGAAATTTCAGCGTTGCAGGGTTTGGCGTTGCTTCGGTTTGAATGAACATGCAGGCCTCCGTATCCGATCCCTTATTTGGACCCAAATGTTCCCGAAATCAAGAATCATTCTAAAAACTCATCCGAAAAATCGCAGGCGGTACCTCACGCCGATCTACCCACGGCTTCGATCACCCTCAACATCTTGGGCCACACCCATTTTCCAGCCTCATTTCTGCAGAAAAAAACCGAAAACCAAACGTCGACGCCCGGCATCTCGCATGAGACAATCTGACGAGATCACAAAATTCGAGGTTCCGCCATGCGCTTCGCCGCTGCCGCCGCCACCCTGATTTCCATTCTCGCCGCTCCGATACCGGCTCTGGCCCAGGACAGCGCGATCCCTGACCGCCGAATGGTGACCAAACTCGGAACCGACTTTTATGGAGCGGATATCGGATCGATCTTCGACACGACCTTCCGCATTTGCCGCGAGGCCTGCCAGGGCGACCCGAACTGCAAAGCACTAACGTTTAATACCCGCCAAGGCGCCTGCTTCCTGAAATCGGGTGTCGAGCGGGAAGAAGGCTTCGAAGGCGCGGTTTCCAGCAGAATGATCGAAGTCCCGAAAGAGGTGAAAAATCTCGGGCTACAGCGCCAGCGCGAAATCGGCAGTTTACCGGACAGCGTTTTCGAGCGGGCGCGCGAACTAGCCGCGAACCTCGGCGCGCGTGTCGCGGTCAACAACAGTGACCTCGCCCAGGTCCGGCAGAAAGCCCAGAATGCGGAATCGACTGGTGATCTGATCATGGCCGCGCAAAACTACGCGGCGGCGACAACATTGTCTGATAATGTCAACGATTGGCGTGATCTTGCGCGGATTTGGGGACAAAGCAAAGGCGAGAACTCAACGGAGCGCCGGCGCTTCAACCGCGACGCTCTGTCTGCTGCGGTAAACGCTTACCTGCGGTCAAAAGATGATCCCGCCCGGGCCACAAGCCTGAACCTGTTGGCCGACCGGTTAGAGGCACAGAATCTGGGCCGTGACATGATCAGCGTTCTGGAACTCAGCCAATCCATCGCTGATCGCCGCGAAACTCAGGAAAAGCTGGCCTACGCGATTTCCAATTACGGGTTCCGAGTGACCGGCCACACCGTCGATGCCGATCCGGTGACCGCCCGGATTTGTGTGCAGTTTTCCGACGATCTGGCCGCCAGCGGGGTGGACTATGCGCCGTTCGTGCGCGTAACCGGCCAAGACAATCTGCCTGTCGAGATCAAAGATGCGGAACTTTGCGTCGATGGTCTCTTGCATGGGCAGCGCTACACCTTGCAGATCCGCGAAGGCCTGCCGGCGGCGGACGGCAAGACCACCGGCCGTTCCTCGAAGATCGAGGCCTATATCCGCGATCGCTCGCCGTCCGTGCGCTTTGCAGGCCGGGCCTATGTGCTGCCGAAAACCGCCGATGCTGCGATCCCAATTGTCACGGTGAACATGTCCGAGGTTGCGCTGTCGATCCACCGTGTCGGATCGCGAAATCTGTTACCGGCGATTCAGGACGATCTCTTTGACCGGTCTCTCAGCCCTCGCATGGAGCAGCGTCTATCCGACCGTGTGGGCGAAGCGATCTGGACTGGCTCCGTCGATATCGACGGCAAGGTGAACGCCGACACGATGACTGCCCTACCAGTTGGCCAGGCGATCGCCGAATTCGAACCCGGCGTCTATGCAATGACGGCGACCGACCCGGGCAATGATGATGAATGGTCCCGTCAGGCGACGCAGTGGTTCGTCGTCACCGATCTGGGGCTGGCCTCGATGACCGGCGCCGACGGGTTGCACAGCTTTGTCAGATCACTGTCTTCGGCAGACCCGGTCGCGAACGCCAAGGTCCAGCTTCTGGCCCGCAATAATGACGTTCTGGGCGAAGGCACCACTGATGCGCAAGGCTACGTCCGATTTGACCCCGGCCTGACCAAAGGCAAAGGCGGATCCAAACCGGCGCTGCTCAGCGTCGAGGCTGCCGGCGATTACGCGTTCCTGGATCTGTCGAAACCAGGTTTCGACCTCTCGGATCGCGGGGTGGAAGGCCGCCCCGCCCCGGGCCCGGTCGATGTCTTTGCAACGACCGAACGCGGCATTTACCGCCCGGGTGAGGTCGTGCACATGACCATGCTGGCCCGCGACGGCACCTCGGCTGCAATCGATAACTTGCCGCTGACCCTGGTGGTCACGCGGCCCGATGGCGTTGAATACCAACGGGCACTTCTGGTCGATCAAGGCGCCGGTGGCCGGTCGCATTCCATGCGTCTCGGCACAGGCGTGCAACGCGGGCCGTGGAAGGCCAAGATCTACACCGATCCGAAATCGGCTCCGGTGACGCAGCTTCCCTTCCTGGTTGAAGACTTCGTGCCGGAACGCATCGATTTTGACCTGACTGCGCCAGAGGGCATGATCAGTCGTGAAAACCCCGTTTCTGTGAACCTGTCCGCCCGGTATCTTTATGGGGCGCCGGGTGCTGGCTTGCCGGTCGATGGCCGCGTTCAGATCAAAACAACCGACTCCTTGCCGGGCTTCCCAGGGTTTAAGTTCGGCCTGACCGATGAAGAGGCCACGACCATTTCCGACAGCCTGCCTGGCTGGACGACCGACGAAAGCGGCAACCTGACATTCGTCTTGCCGGTCCCAGAAATGGAACCAGTGACAAAGCCCGCAAATGTCACTGCAATTGTGAACGTGACGGACAGTTCCGGCCGCCCGGTAGAACGAACGTTCACCCGACCTCTGGCGCCCAGCGGCACCCGTCTTGGCATTCGGCCGCTATTCGAAGGCAGCGCCGAGGAAGGAAGCACGGTCCAATTCGAACTTGTCGCAATCGGCGCCGATGGCGCGCAGAAACCTGTGGAAAATGTCGGCTGGACGCTCAGCCGTATCGACTACAACTGGCAATGGTATGAGTTGAATGGTCGCTGGAATTGGGAATCCACCACCAGCCGCCAACGCGTCGCCAATGGCGCGACGTCGATCCCCGGCCAGGGCCGCGCGACGGTAGAGGCCCAAGTCGAGTGGGGCGAATACGAGTTGATGATCACTGATCTGAGCTCTGGCGAAACCGCGTCATCAATGAAGTTCTATGCAGGCTGGTACAGCGGAGGCAGTGCCACGGACACGCCAGACATTCTCGAGATCGGGCTAGACAAACCCGCCTACCGGATAGGCGAGGTTGCTAAGGTTCGCCTGAAGCCGCGGCATGCCGGAAAGGTGCTGCTGTCCGTCGTCGACAATCGTCTGATTGAAATGAAGGCCATTGATGTAGAAGCCGGAGAGACCAGCATTGACATGCCGATCACTGCCGCCTGGGGGCCGGGGGCATATGTGACGGCAACGCTGATAAGGCCCATCGACACGGTGGCCAAACGCAACCCGTCCCGCGCCATGGGTCTGACTTGGGCCACGGTGGATCCGGGCGATCGCAAGCTTGATGTTGCCATTACGACGCCGGACCAGGTCGCCCCGCGCGGGCCTTTCCCAGCAGGCGTGCAAATTGCAGGTCTGGACCCAAACACCGAAGCCTATGTGACCATTGCCGCGGTTGATCTGGGTATCCTGAACCTCACCAGCTTTGACGCGCCCGATCCGGCCAAGCACTATTTCGGCCAACGTGCACTGGGTATGGAGATGCGCGATCTCTACGGCAAGCTGATCGACGGCATGACGGGCGTGCGCGGCAAGCTGCGCTCTGGTGGCGACGCGGAGCAAAAACGCATGACGGCTGCACCGCCTACCGATGACCTGGTCGCCTATTTCTCGGGCGTCTTAAAAGTCGGCCCGGACGGAACGGCAACCGCGCCTTTCGAAGTGCCGGACTTCAACGGAACTGTACGGGTGATGGCGGTGGCCTGGACTGGCACTGCCGTCGGCAATGCGTTCAAGGACATCCTGGTGCGCGACCCGATCGTGGTCTCCGCCGCAATGCCGCGCTTTATGGCGCCCCGTGATCAAAGCCGTCTGTTGCTGGATGTCGCCCATGCCTCCGGCCCCGCCGGACCGGTTGAGATCACGGTTCAAGGCGATGGCGGCCTGTCCATCGCCAACCCGCTGCAATCGTTCGAGGTTGCGGAAGGCCAGATACAACAGATCAGCCTTCCTCTGGCTGCGGTGGAGATCGGTAATCCAAAGATCACCATCCAAACCCGCACGCCAGGCGGTCAGAACCTGACCAAGGATCTGACACTTCCTGTGCGCATGAACGATGCGGAAATCGCGAGGCAATCCAAGGTCCCTCTGCCCCCGGGCGGACGATTGGTGATCAATCAGGCTACCTTTGACGGGCTTGAGCTGGGCACCGCCCGCTCCACGCTGGGTGTCGGTCCGGTGGCACAGTTCGATGCACCGGGTCTGCTGCAGGAACTCGATCGCTATCCCTATGGCTGCACCGAACAGACGACGTCGCGGGCCTTGCCCCTACTTTATCTTGACCAGGTCGCCACAGCCCTTGGTCTGACAAAACGCCAAGGCGTCAAGGACCGCATCGATGACGCCATTGCCCGGGTGCTGGAAAACCAATCCTCCGGCGGCTCGTTCGGTCTCTGGCGTCCTGGCCGGGATGATCTCTGGCTGGACGCATACGTGTCCGACTTCCTAAGCCGGGCACGGGTTCAGGGCTACACGGTGCCGGACACCGCGTTCGACGCGGCCATCGACAACCTGCGCTCGCAACTCTCCTATGCCGGTGACTTCAAGAATGCGGGCGAAGACATCGCCTATGCCATCCTGGTTTTGGCCCGCGAAGGCGCGGCCTCGATCGGCGATCTCAGATATTACGCCGATGCCAAAGGCGATGACTTCTCGACACCCATGGCGAAGGCTCAAATCGGTGCTGCCTTGGCGATGTATGGCGAAACCGCAAGGTCTGACGCAATGTTCCGGCTGGCCGCAAGCCAGGTTCTCGCCGCAGATCAGGAATACCGGGGCTGGAGAAATGACTACGGCTCGGACTTGCGCGACGGCGCAGCAGTCCTGGCCCTGGCCGCCGAAGCTCGCTCAAATGCCATCAATCCGCAATTGATCATCAACGCCCTGACCGCCAAGGAAAGGCGCTGGACCTCGACGCAGGAAAAAGTCTGGATGCTGATGGCAACCAATGCGCTGATCGAGCAAAAGACCGAAGGACTGACCATCAACGGGGTCCCTGCGGAAGGCGCGCTGATCCGGATGTTTGACGAGGCTGCCGTGGCCAACGGTCAGATCGTAATCGAGAATACATCTGAGGTTGCGACGGAGGCAGTGCTGACGACATATGGCGTCCCGATCAAGCCGGAACCCGCCGGGGGCCGGGGCTATCGGATCGAGCGGGAATACTATTCGATGGACGGGGTGCCTGTCTCGACCGAGTCGGTGATCCAGAATGATCGGCTGGCCGTGGTCCTCACCGTACACTCCGATGAGAAACGTCAGGGCCGCCTTATGGTGGACGATCCCCTGCCCGCCGGTTTCGAGATCGACAACCCGAACATTCTTAAATCGGGCTCCGTCGGCGCGCTGGACTGGCTGAACACGCTGGAAGAGGTGCAGAACGCCCAGTTCCTGACCGAACGCTTCCTGGCCGCCGTGGATCATTCCGGTAAGGGCAGCTTTAAACTGGCCTATATCATCCGGGCCGTGTCGCCGGGGCAGTTCCACCACCCGGCCGCCGTGGTCGAGGATATGTACCGCCCCGAATACCGGGCGTGGACCAACACGGCCAGCGTCGAAGTGGTTGCCGGCGCCCAGTAATGACGGCACCGGACAAATCCACCAGTACGGGCAAAGCCCGACGCCGGGGCTGGCGCGCTTTGTGTGCCGGGGCTCTGGTCTTCGGCCTTGCTGGGATCTCCTGGGCCGGTTTCGATTACTGGGTGTCGACGGCAGATGTCCCCTCGCTGACCCCGCAGGTCTCAACAACCGTGCTGGACCGGAACGGCGACCTTTTGATGGCCTATCAGGTCGCTGATGGACGGTGGCGATTACCGATCCAGGTGGATCAAGTGGATGCCGACTATCTCGCTCAATTGCTGGCCTATGAGGACGGTCGCTTCCACCGCCATAACGGCGTGGACTTTTTGGCGATGGCACGGGCTTTGGTGCAAACCGTTCAATATGGTCGACCGGTATCCGGTGCCTCGACCCTGACCATGCAGGTTGCCCGCCTACTACGCGGTCAAACGACCCGGACGATGGGGGCCAAAATTGATCAGATCCGCTTGGCTTTCGCGTTAGAGCGACGCCTGACAAAGGACCAGATCCTGCAGCTTTATCTGACCCTGGCCCCCTTCGGTGGCAATATCGAAGGGGTACGTGCGGCAGCGCTGACATGGTTCGGCAAGGAACCAAATCGCCTGACCCCGGCAGAGGCCGCGATGTTGGTGGCCCTGCCGCAGTCGCCAGAAGGCCGCCGCCCAGACCGTTTCGCAGACCGCGCCAAAGCCGCGCGGGACCGGGTTCTGACGCGCGCCGTCATCAAAGGCGCGTTGCACCCGACAGATGCCGATGCCGCAAGGTCGGAAGGTATCCCGACCTCACGCCGTGCCTTCCCGTCCCACAGCCCGCATCTGGCAGACCGGATGCGCCTTACCTCACCTGGCGCACGCACGCTCCGGGTAACAATTGACCGGTCGCTACAGAAATCCATTGAGGCTTTGGTCCAGGATACGGCCCATAGCTTTCCAAGCGCTATGTCGGCGGCGGTGATCGTCGCGGATCATCAGACCGGAGAGATCCTTGCCTCGGTCGGCTCACCCGGACGTGTTGATGATGCCCGCCAGGGGTTTTTGGACATGACCCGGGCTATCCGGTCGCCGGGATCGACACTGAAGCCAGTGATCTACGGCCTGGCCTTCGATGAAGGTCTGGCCCATCCGGAAAGCTTGGTCGAAGATCGCCCGACCTCATTCGCCGGATATGTGCCGACCAATTTCGATGATGGCTATCACGGCACGGTGAGCCTGCGCGACGCGTTGCAACGGTCGCTGAACGTCCCGGCAGTGCTGCTGCTGGATGCTGTCGGTCCAGCCAAGCTGATGGCCCGCATGCGGCAGGCCGGCGCCCAGCCCGTGTTGCCGGCGGGCCTCGCGCCCGGTTTGGCAATCGGGCTGGGCGGCGTCGGGATGTCATTGACGGACCTGACCCAGGTTTACGCCGTGATGGCCCGGGGTGGCGGTACGATCCAATTGACCACCGATCCAACGACCGTGTCGACGGGCGGCGCCCGGCTGCTGGGCGCACAAGCGGCGTGGCAGGTCGCGGACATCCTGGCCGGAGTACCCGCGCCATTGACCGCCTCGAACGGCCAGTTGGCGTTCAAGACCGGGACCTCTTATGGCTATCGCGATGCCTGGGCCATCGGCTTTGACGGGCGGCATGTAATCGGTGTCTGGGCTGGACGTCCCGATGCTGCCCCAGTTCCGGGGATCACCGGCATCAAGACGGCCGCGCCAATACTGTTCGAAGCTTTCGCCCGGCTTAAACACCGGGTGGATCCTTTGCCGGTGCCGCCGGGCGGCGTGATCGCCCTCAGCCATGCCGACTTGCCCGCACCGTTGAAACGCGTGCGCAGCCCCCACGGCCGCACGCGCGACAAAGGGCCTGAGATCGCCTTTCCACCAAACGGCGCAAAGATCGCCACCGACGGTCGGGATCTTGCCTTGAAAGTGCGCAACGGACGCCCTCCGTTCACCTGGCTGATCGATGGGCAGCCGATTGAAACCATGGCACTGGCCAGAGAATCCGCCTGGCGCCCCAGCGGCAGCGGCTTTGTCGCTGTCTCGGTAATCGATGCGACCGGGGCCGCAGCGCAAACAGATGTTTGGATCGACTGAGTTGTAGATTTATGAGCCGCAACATCACGGCGAATGATCTCGCAGCGCGCTTGTGCCGCCTTCCGCGATATTACTTGGCGCAGCTTCCGACCCCATTTCAACCGCTCGAAAACTTTGGCGCGTTATTGAATGCATCTCAGCTTTGGATGAAACGGGACGATTTAACCGGCCTTGAAGGAGGGGGTAATAAGACCCGAAAACTGGAATTTCTAGTTGGCGATGCAATCCAGCGCGGCTGTGACATGCTTGTGACAGTTGGGGCGATCCAGTCGAACCACACGCGGCAAACCGCTGCGGCGGCGACAAAAGCGAATTTGAAGTGTGCGCTGTTGCACTGCGCCTGGACAAAAGATGCTGGTGCCAATTATCGCAGCGTCGGAAACATTCTGCTGAGCAATATTATGGGCGCGGACCTCTATCTTGATGAAACCGAACGCCCGATTGAGGATCAGGGGCCGCTGGCAGAATTCATGACGCATCTCAGATCAAAGGGGCACGAACCTTACCTGATCCCAGGCGGTGCCTCGGAACACCCGCTTGGCAGCATGGGATACATCAATTGCGCAGTCGAACTTTCCCAGCAGATCGATAAACTTGGCATGCATTTTAACTATCTGGTTCACCACGGGCTCCGGCAGCACACAGGCCGGTCTGGTGGCTGGTTTCAAAGCACTTGGAGTTGATACACATGTTATTGGTGTGGCTGACGATGGTGAGACCACGATCAAGCGACATCGTGTCCGCTCCTTGGCAAATCAGGCGCTCACGTCGCTTGGGCTTCCAGATCTTGTCAAGGCGGACGATGTTGAGGTGATAGCGTCAAGTTCGGCTGACTACGGATATCCCGATGATGAGATCAAAGAAGCGATCGGCTTGATGGCCAAGAAAGAGGGTCTCGTTGCTGATCCTGTTTATGAAGGGCGTGCCATCCGGGGGCTGTTGGACCTGAACGCATCAGGTCGATTCAAACCGAAAGACAACGTGATGCTGATGCATCTCGGTGGATCCCCTGCTATTCACGCCTATTCAGAGCAATTTGGCCAAGTGCGGCTCAGAAAATTCGAAGGATCTTAGCTCTCTAACGACTCCGCGCCATGTCTCGCGCTTCTAAGATCGCCGCCGCCCAGTCCTGCGGCTTTTCTTGGGGCAGATTATGCCCGGCATTCGGCCAATGCCTGTAACTGTAGGCACCTGTAAACCTGTCCGGCCGCGCCTCACCCGGCCTGTGCACGCCATTGTCATCGCCGTCGATCGAGATTGTCGGGACGCTGATTACCGGCTGCGCCGTCAGTTGCGTGTCGATATGCGCAAAGGCCGGATCCCCAGGTACCAGCCCATAGCGATGCCTATAGGAATGGATCACAACGTCGACAAAATCTGGATTGTCCAACGCTGATACCGTCCGCCCGAACGTCGTATCGTCAAAACCCCAAGACGGTGACCACATCTTCCAGAGAAGCTTTGCAATCCCATGCCGGTTCTTCGCCAGGCCGCGGCGGCCTCGTTCAGAATGGAAGTAGTACTGGTACCAGAAGGCGGCCTCTTCCTCAGGGGACGCAGGCTCCCAGGACCGCGCATGATTGAAAAGATTATAGCCGTTGCCGCTGACCAGTGCCGTTACTCTCTCCGGCCAGAGCGCCGAGACGACGCAACAGGCCCGGCCACCCCAGTCATAGCCGCCCAACGTGGCCTGCTCGATCTCTAGCGCGTCCATCAGGGCCAAAAGATCCGCGCCCAATGCGGCCTGTTCCCCAGACCTGGGCGTGTCGTCAGACAAAAACCGGGTCGGGCCATAGCCGCGCAGATAGGGCAGGATCACCCGTGCACCGGCCTCGGCCAGTATCGGTGCCGCTTCTGCATAGGCATGCACGTCATAGGGAAAGCCGTGCGCCATGATACAGGGCCATCCATCAGTTGGTCCGTATGCACGGTAGGTGACATTCAGAACGCCGGCGTCGATCGAGGCGGTCTTCATCCGATAACAACCCGGTGTTCAATTGCACCAAAGACGGACCGGCCATCCTTGTCCTGAAAATCTATGCGGACGAGGTCGCCATCGGCCAGGAACTGGGTGACCGCCTGGCCATTCCGGATCGTCTCGACCATACGCTGTTCGGCCAGGCAGGCATATCCACGTCCGCCGTCTGCCACAGGCTTGCCGGGTCCGCCGTCGACGTCGCGGTTTGACACCGTGCCTGCCCCGATGATCGTACCAGCCCGCAAGGGCCGCGTCCGCGCTGCATGCGAGATCAAGCGCGGGAAATCGAACGTCATATCCTCGGATGCCTCAACCCGGCCCAATGGTTTTTCATTGAGGTCAATCGAAACTGTCCCGTGCAGCTTGCCGTCGGACCAGGCCTCGCCCAAGGATTCAGGCGTCACCGCGACAGGCGAAAAAGACCCTGGCGGTTTCGACTGCACGAAGCCAAAGCCCTTGGCCAGTTCCGGTCCCGTGATTGCGCGCAAAGAGACATCATTGGCCATCATAACAAGCCTGATCGCAGTGGCGGCCGTCGCTTGATCTGCACCCATCGGCACGTCGCCGGTGATGATGGCAACCTCAGCCTCCAGATCGATGCCCAGATCAGCATCGGACATGCAAATGTCCTGGCGTGGGGCAAGAAAGGCGTCCGAGCTGCCCTGATACATCAGCGGATCGGTCCAAAAACTCTCGGGCACGTCCGCGCCTCGCGCCTGACGTACCAGCGCGACATGGTTCACGTAGGCCGAGCCATCCAGCCACTGAAAGGCCCGTGGCAGCGGCGATAGCGCCGCGCGCTCGCGGAAACGGCCGGTCCAGACCGAGCCCGTCTCCAGCCCCCGCGAAATCGCCTCAAGCTCTGGGGCAACATCATCCCAGTGATCCAAGGCATGTTGCAGCGTCGGCGCAACCATTTCCGCATCGGCACAACTGGTCAGATCACGCGAGACAACCACAAGGCGGCCATCGCGGGTTCCATCGGGCAAACTGGCGAGCTTCATCAAAATCCCCTCGTCGCGATATCGTTCGATCTGCCGATTCCCCCATTCGGTCAGCACGCCCATTCCGACGGTTGAAAGCGATTATGTCAACTGCACCGGGAGATGAGAAAACCCGCGGAACCGAACACGCCCCGTCCGCGTGGCGGGGCCAGCTCGATGAAATCCAGGATAGCGCGCCAGAAAGCGCTGAATTGCGATTTTACCCTCCAACCGTGCCAGGGTCAGACCCAAGCAGATATGCGGCCCACCCGCGAAGGCCAGATGTTTGTTCGGGCTCCGTGTGATGTCGAACCGATCGGGGTCTGGGAATTTGGCCGGGTCCCGGTTTGCAGCCCCGATCAGAAGATGGACACGGGTGCCGGCCGCGACAGCGATCTCTCCGATTTCGGTTGCAGCCGTCGTGATACGGTTGCCCAATTGGTTCGAAGACTGGTGCCGCAGGAATTCCTCGATCGCGCTGTCGATTAAGCCGGGGTTGTTGATTAGCAGATCCCGCTGATCGGGGTGGTCCAGGAACAGATCCAGCCCGTTGCCAATCAAGTTCGTCGTCGTCTCGTGCCCTGCATTTAGGATAAAGATGCAGTTCTGCAGCAGCTCGACCTCCGTCAGATGTTCACCACTGCGCGTTCCTTGCATCAACCGCGTCAAAACATCCGTGGCCGGATCGCCCGGCTTGGCTCGGCGCCGGGCAATCAGATCCCGCAAATAACCGCAAAATTCGTCGACAGCCCGATTGCCCCGATCCTCCTGTTCGGCCGACAAAACCGGTTCCAAGGCGCCCAGGATGGCAAGCGACCAATCCCGCAACGGACCCCGTTCCGCGTGCGGCATGTCGAAAAGGTTACCGATCACCTCGATCGGAATCGCCGCCGCAAATTCCGAGATCAGATCTGCCTGAGGTCCCATGCGGTCCAGCAGATGATCGACCAGACGGATCAAGCCCGGCTCCATCGCCGCAATGGCCCGGGGGGTCAACGCGCCGACCATGATCTTGCGCACCCGCGTGTGCAGCGGCGGGTCGTTGAACACCAGCGATGTTGTGTGATGCTCGAAGAGCGGGGTCTTGCCGTATTTCGGCAGGAACTCCTGCTTCTTGTCGGATGAAAATGTTGTCGTGTCCCGATAAATCCGCTCCAGATCAGCATGGCGCGCAGCCATTACCGACCCATCGGAGAAGCGTTTCACTGGCGAATACGCCAGCAAGGCGCGGTAAGTCGGAAACGGATCTTCCGCAAAGCCGGGATCGGGCCTGGTCAGGTCAAAGCTGTCGGCCAGCGCTTGGGTCATGCGGGCTTGCCCTTCCTGGCGCAGTTTCAGGTCGATTTTCTGCAAGTTAACGAAGTACTGGGCGACACGTCCATGGCGATCACGCTGCTCGTGTTCCCAGTACTGAGCGAACCTTTTCACCCGGCAATTCTGGTCTTGCCGAATCCGTAAATGTTCTCTTAATGTTCTCATCATGGATGAGACCGACATATTCAACGATATGCGCCTCGACGACGTCGCGCAGACGGAACGCCATGGCCGCGCTGCGGGGCTGAATATGGCCTCGCGATTTGACCGGCAAAGCAAGCACCGAGTTGCAGATGGATGGCATATTGAAGAGCCTGAAAAGATAAAGACCCGGGTCGACATCGATTCTAGCCGTACTGTTCTCGCGCGCAACAATTCACCAGATGTCCCATTCGACCGATCGATCAATCCCTATCGAGGGTGCGAGCACGGCTGCATTTACTGCTTCGCGCGGCCCACCCATGCCCAGCTTGGTTTTTCGCCAGGCCTGGATTTCGAAACCCGGCTGCTGGCAAAACCGAACGCGCCGGAATTGCTGGCCCAGACCTTGCGAAAGCCGGGCTATTCGGTTGCGCCGATTGCTATAGGAACCAACACGGACCCTTATCAGCCCGTGGAAAAACAATGGCGGATCATGCGCGGGATCCTGGACGTGCTGTGGGATCATCGCCATCCCGTGACGATCACGACCAAGGGCTCGTTAATAACCCGCGACATCGACATTCTGTCGAAACTTGCCTGCGAAAAGCTGATCCGCGTGACGATTTCTCTGACCACTTTGAACGGACGGCTCAGCCGCGCCATGGAACCAAGGGCGGCCGCGCCGGGCCGGCGCATCGCCATGGTGAAAGAGCTGTCAAAGGCAGGAATTCCAACGACCATCGGTATCGCACCAGTGGTGCCAGGGCTCACGGACCACGAATTGGAGCGCCTGATCGCTGCAGGGGCCGAAGCGGGTGCCGACTATGCCAGCTATATTGCTTTGAGGCTGCCGCTTGAAGTTGCACCGCTGTTCCGTGACTGGCTGGCCCGCGAATATCCCGAGCGTGCCGCCAAGGTGATGGGCCGCGTGCGGGAACTTCATGGTGGCAAGGACTATGATTCAACCTGGCACAAACGCCTTAGCGGGGAAGGCGTGCATGCCAGTCTGCTGAAACGACGCTTCACTGTCATGCGAAAACGCTTTGGCTTGGACAAGGAACGCGGCAGCCTGCGCTGTGATCTTTTCCGAGTGCCGCCTCGTGCCGGTGACCAGCTGATCCTGGGAATCTGAGGGGTTTTTTTGCAGTCACAGAGACTGCGCGTTGACTGGGCAGCGCAGCCAATAAGTCTCCGCTCCTGGCGCGATGCCTCATAGGCAAAGATTGACCCCTCGGCTGTGACCGGTCACCATCCTGACATGGGCCCAGATTTCTCCTTTGAAGATCAGTATCCCGATCCTGTTGCTGGAATGGACGAGGCAGGACGCGGCCCCTGGGCAGGGCCGGTCGTTGCCGCCGTCGTGGTTCTTGACCGCGCCAATGTTCCGGACGGCTTGAATGACTCGAAGAAACTGACCGAAAAGAAGCGGCTAGCGTTGTTCGATCAGATCCAGGCATCGGCCCAGGTCGGCATCGGGACGGGCAGCGTTGCCGAGATTGATCAGATTAACATCGCACGCGCCAATGACTTGGCCATGGAGCGTGCGATCAAGGCGCTGCCGGCGCTGCCGGCATTCGTGTTGATCGACGGGAACTGGGTGCCGCGTGCTCTGACGATCCCGGCCCGGGCGATCCCTAAGGGCGACGGACGATCCCTGTCGATCGCGGCGGCCTCGATCATTGCAAAGGTCACCAGGGACCGGATCATGAAGGATCTGGCGCTTCTGTACCCCGGTTACGGTTGGGAAACCAACAAGGGATATGGAACGACAGGCCACCGCGACGCGCTGGATACCCTAGGAGTGACCCAACATCATCGCCGATCGTTCAAACCAATACACAAGATATTGGGTGAAGAAAATAAAATAACATATTGATTCATAACACTATTGACGGAGTCAAAAATGCTGGTAAGCTCGCCGCACACTCGGAACGAGGGACAGTGCATGACCGAGCTGAAGCTGGATACAATCATCGAGGGGGACTGCATCCAGGCGATGCAAGCGATGCCGGATGGCTCGGTCGACCTCGTCTTCGCCGACCCGCCTTATAATTTGCAACTGAAGGGCGATCTGCACCGGCCGAACAATTCCCGCGTCGATGCGGTGGATGATGCCTGGGACCAGTTCGACAGCTTCGCCGCTTATGACGCCTTCACCAGGGCATGGCTGGGCGAAGCGCGGCGTATCCTGAAACCGGATGGCGCGATCTGGGTGATCGGCAGCTACCACAACGTCTTCCGGCTTGGCACAGCGTTGCAGGATCTGGGCTTTTGGATCCTGAACGACGTCGTCTGGCGCAAGACCAATCCGATGCCGAATTTCCGCGGTAAGCGGCTGACAAATGCACACGAGACATTGATCTGGGCGGCCCCGTCCGATGCCGCCAAGCCGACTTTTAACTACGACGCATTGAAAGAGCTGAATGATGGGCTTCAGATGCGCTCAGACTGGGTTCTGCCGATCTGCTCGGGCGGCGAGCGGCTGAAGGGCAGAGATGGCGCAAAAGCCCATCCGACGCAAAAGCCCGAGGCGTTACTGCATCGCGTCCTGATCGGCACGACGAACCAGGGCGATGTCGTTGTGGATCCGTTCTTCGGCACCGGAACGACCGGCGCTGTCGCCAAACGTTTGGGTCGCCACTATGTCGGCATCGAGCGCGAACGCGACTATATCGACGCGGCGCAGAAGCGACTGTCGAAAACGAAGCGCCACGACAGAACAGTTTTGGAGGTTACACGGTCAAAGCGCGCCGAACCTCGTATCCCCTTCGGGCAACTGGTCGAGCGCCGCTTGCTGGAGCCGGGCGATGTGCTCGAATCCATGAACGGTCGCCATCAGGCAAAGGTGCGCGCCGACGGAACGCTGGTGGCCGAAGGCGTGACCGGTTCCATCCACAAGGTCGGCGCCGATCTGCAGGGTGCACCATCCTGCAATGGCTGGACCTATTGGTGCTTTCGCCAGGACGGCAAGCCCGTCCCGATCGATGTGCTGCGCCAACAGATCCGCGCCGAGATGGGAGGGCAATCCTAATCACTCTGATCAGGGTCTGCGTATGAAATTATGAGTGCCTGCTTTTTGTGCCTCAACCAACTGCCGGGCCTTGTGCCCGGCAATTTTTTTGCCTTGGGTTAAAACCGGCAAACCAGGGCGGCTTATATCTCTGCCCTGGTCTTTTTAGGATGCTTAGCAGCAGCGCTCTGGTGATATTCGGCGGATTCTTCGGGTAGCGACGGTCTAAGCTGGCACCGGGTCGCCGTGATGAGGTTCCTGACCGATCGTGCCGTTATCGTAGGCATCCCAATCGGTGACACCCGGATAGAACGTCTCGCGCCAGCGATCGACCCGACGGTTCATCATCCAGAACCAAAGCGGCGGGTTCAGGGCGACGGACACCATCACGGCATAGCCGAACGGCAGTTGCGGCGCGTCCTTCCATGAATAATGCTGCAGCAATGGGAAACGGCGGTCCGGGCGGAAGTGGTGATCGGAATGGCGCTGAAGATTGATCAGCATCCAGTTTGTCACCCGTTGCGAAGCATTCCAGGAATGATGCGGTTGCACCCGCTCGAACTTACCGGTGCTGAGATAGCGCCGTTGCAGGCCGTAATGTTCGACATAGTTCACGGCCTCTAGCTGTAGGATCGCCACAAAGGCCTGTATGCCGAACAGCGCCATGCCCCAGAGCCCGCCCAGGAAATAGGCGATCGCCAGGAACGCTGCCAGGCCCAGGCCATAGCGCCAGAACGGATTTGTGCGATGCCAAACCGGCCGCTTGCGTTTGGCCAGACGGTTCCGGTCGATATGCCAGGCGGACACTAGTGTTCCGAAAACGGCACGTAGGAAGAAGCTGAAGAAGTTTTCGCCCTTGCGCGCTGAAACCGGATCCTTCGGGGTACCGACATTGATATGATGGCCAAAGACATGCTCGGTCGCGAAATGACCATAGGCGGTCGAGATCAGCAAAAGCTCTCCGGCCCAGCGTTCCCATTTGTTCCGCTGGTGCACCATTTCATGGGCGAAAGTGATTCCAATTCCGCCAGTGGCAATACCAAGGGCCCCGGCTGTCGCCACGGCCTCCCACGTGCCCAGATGGCCGGGCTGGGTGATCTGCCAAAGCACATAAAGGATCAGCACCATCTGGGACGGCACCCAGGCCCAGGTCACGAACTTGTGCCAGAACAAAAGACTGTTCTGGGTCGTCGGATCCATATTGTCCGTATCGATGCTCATGACCTTGTCCAGTACGCTGGTCAGAATCCAGCCATAAAGAAAGGGCAAGGCGATCAACCATCCGCCATAGTAGGCCGCGACGGCCACCAGCGGGATCAAACCGTAAGAGATCGCAAAAGGCAGGGCTTTCAACAGCATTTCTGTTCCCTTGGGTTCGCCGGGGCAATGGGCAAACCATTCCCCGACACAAATTACACTCGGGGTTGGGAGTGAATCCAGTGTTAACCAACTAAAGTTTACGAAACGTTAAGTCCCGGCATCTGTTGAGATAACTGGCGCGGACGCCGAGTCAAACGCCGATCTGGCCAGTAACCAGGCGGCATACCTTGGCGAAAACCGTCGGCATCGCCGATGCGGCCTCTCGCAATGGCTCAAAGCCGGTTTCCGCTTTCTCCACCACTGCCAAGCGGACCGCCAGGCGCAGGTGAAAATGCGTGAAGGTATGGCGGATCTCGCCGACCTCGCGCCAATCGGCGGCGATTGGCGGGGCCCCGATCGGCGGCGCTTCCGCCCAGTCGGTGGACGGAACTGCAAGCATTCCCCCAAGCAAGCCTTGCTCTGGCCTCCGGACCGTAAGGATATCACCTGCCTCGGTCACCGCGGCCCAGGCAATGCCCTGCCGGATCGGCTTGGCGGCTTTCGGGATCTTGCGCGGCAAGGTGTCTGCAATCCCGGTGGCCCGGCCCAGGCAACCATCAGTCCAGGGGCAAATTCCGCAGGCCGGGCGCCGCGGGGTGCAGATCGTCGCACCCAGATCCATTACCGCCTGGGCATAGTCACCCGGGCGGCAATCGGGCGTCAGTCCCGCCGCATGGGCTTTCAGCTTGTCCTTCACCCCCGGTAAAGGCGCGTCTTCCGCATAGATCCGCGCCATGACCCGCTCGACATTTCCATCAACGACGGCGGCCGGCCGGTTGAACGCAATTGCGGCAATTGCTGCGGCCGTATAGGGACCGATGCCCGGCAATTCCCGTAGACCCGCTTCAGTGGTTGGGAAGACGCCGCCCAAATCCCGGCTGACCACACCGGCGCATTTGATCAAATTGCGTGCTCTGGCATAATAGCCAAGCCCCGCCCAAGCCGCCAAAATATCCTCGGAAGGAGCGGCCGCCAACGCGTGCACATCCGGCCATGCCTTAGTGAACTTCAGGAAGTACGCCGTCACGGTCGCGACTGTGGTCTGCTGCAGCATCACCTCGGACAGCCAGACGCGATAAGGGTCGGGGCGAATGCCCGCCTGGCGGTCCGCCGGGCCCACGCGCCACGGCATCGCCCGGTGGTGCCGGTCGTACCAGTGCAGCAATTCTGCTGAATCGGCTCGCGCAGTTGTTATCATTTCAGGCACACATTATCCTGCAGGGCAGATTACATTCCAAGACAGGTAGAGCCGGTTTTTCATCCGAAAACCGTTGAGCCCAAAAGTCGAAAGCCGAGAACAGGACAATGGCCGCGAAATCTGAGCAACGCAACCAGCCCCATACCGCGAAAAAACGCGGTCGCGGGTTTCAAAGCGCTGGTGCGACAGTCAGGGCGGCTGTGGACCAGTTGGCCGGGCGAAAGGGCTTTGCAGAAACAGAAGTTCTGCTGCGCTGGCCGGAAATCGCCGGATCCGCCCTTGCCGCGGTTTGCCGTCCGGTAAAGGTGCATTACGGCGCCTCGCGGGCGATGGGGGCAACCCTGATCGTTCAAACCGACAGTGGCCGCGCACCCGAGGTAGAACACCAGGGCCCGGCCCTGGTCGAGCGGGTGAATCAGTTCTACGGCTACCGTGCTATCCGGCGCCTGAAGGTGACCCAAAGCACTGGTTTGGGATCGTCTGCCGGAAAGGCTCAAGGATTTGCCGAAGAACAGGCCGCATTTGACGGACCGGCCTCTAACCCTACACCAGAGGAAGAAAAACGCGCCGCCCAGATGGCGCAAGAGATCGAAACCCCAGGGCTGAAAGATGCCTTATCCCGCATGGGGGCGCATGTCCTGGCGCAAAGCCGGACAAATCCCCGGGATCATTGAAAGGACCAGAAACATGACCCTTGATCGCCGCACACTTCTGGCCGGGCTAACCGCCTTGCCGCTTGGCGCCCAGGCTGCGTTCGCCGCGGATGACGATGCGACCGAAGATGCTGCGCAGGAAAAACCCTATGCACTGGGGGATATCCTGATGGGGGATGAGAACGCCAAGGTCACCGTGATCGAATATGCCTCGGTGACCTGCCCGCACTGCGGCTCGTTCCACGTGAACACCTGGCCGCAATTCAAGGAAGAATACATCGACACCGGCAAGGTGAAGTTCATCATGCGCGAAGTCTATTTCGACAAGTTCGGCCTTTGGGCCGGCATGACAGCCCGCTGCGGCGGCGAAGCCGGATACTACCCGATGATGGACACTTTCCTGAAAACCCAGAGCCAGTGGAAGGGTGCAGGTGACGACAATGCCATTGGCCAGGCGATCCAACAGGTTGGGCGCCGCGCAGGACTGTCCAGCGAACAACTGCAAGCGTGTCTTTCGGATCGCGACTTCGCAAAAACCCTTGTCGAATCCTACCAGACAAACGCCGAGGCTGACGCCGTGCGATCGACGCCGACGTTCATGATCAACGGCGAACAACACACCGGTGACATGCGGTTTGAAGAGTTTTCGGCCCTGATCGAACAGGCACTCGCCGACAGCTGAGCGTATGCGGGGGGCGCCCCGCACTCTGGCTCACAACCATCCAATTGAGACCCGGGCTGCGCCGCCGCGCAGGCCGGGTTTTCTTAATTTTTGCCGGCCATTGATTCGATTCTTCCTTAACGAGTATTAACAACACGACGATCATCTATTGATTGCAGTGTTTTTCGGCTCGAATTTGTGGTTTAAGTCGCACGAATTTCACAAAAATCGGCCAGATCGCTGACATTCGTTGACGCGGATCGTAAATCGGCGGCAGTGTTTAAGGAAGTGATAACACTTCTGAGTTTCGCGCCAGGCCTGGTGCGGAGGTTTTAGGTAAATTTAACACTGTTGTTGCGCGTAGAGATGTTACGAGAGTGCGTTTCTCCTGATGAAGCGTTCCTCATTCTGCGTTTGGCCGCGGCCTCGGCACGGTCGGCATATCTCGCACGCCCCCAGTGGTTCGGATTGAGAACGGGGACCTGCTAACCCGAAAGAAAGGTGAGATATGCGTACGTTTGACGAGCTGTCATCAGCACAGGCAATTGTATCGTATCAGCGGCGTCTCGAAGCGAAAGGCGTAAGGGCCATTCAGATTACCAACTTGTACCAGGTAATCGATGCGCTCGGACGTATGGGCGCGCTGACCAATGACATCGAGGCTGGGGGGCCTTATGTCACAAGGTGGTTGGACCCCAGGAAAAACGTCCTATCCAGCGAGTCGAGTTTTTGGATATTTCTGCTGGATGAAAACGACCAGATCGTAGGTAAGATCGGTAATCGTTTCGACCGTCTCGGTCGCGACAGTTTCTATCAGTATGCGTCGCGGGCCTTACGTGTGATCCATCCGGAGGATGAAACGGCACCGCCGATCGAAAGATTCCCAAATGTGGCCCACGAAATCTCTGGGAACCTTGCTTACACCGGTGACCTCTATATCCACCATGATTGGCGGCATATGGGTCTGGTCCCGGATCTGATCAAGCTGGACTATTGGCTTGTGGCGACCAAGTGGACTGACATGGATTGGGCAGTGAACTATGTCCGCGAAGAGCACGGTAAAAAGTTTTCGTGGACCAATGCTCACTGGATGATCTTCAAGGACACGGTCGACTTCAGCTATCCGCCGGGTTCGCCGTTCCGTGGGCACTGGTTCACCTGTGCCACGAAAGAGCGTTTCGCCCAGCTTATAGCGGAAGAGGAAACTCGGTTGCGGTCAGAATTTTTGCTGTTTGACCTGAGAAATCCGGATTTTCCGGTCGGCGTGCCCGCGACACCGCAGGCGCCGCAGCATAGTGTCCGATCGCCGGTTCACCCAGAAATTCAATCTGCCGTGCATATGTGATCAGTGCACAGGTCACCAGTATATCAGGGGGCACGTAGACAGACATCGTCTTGGACGACGTCATCGACTGGTCCCCTGATACTTCGCCAATAGCCTGCATCAACGGACTGATCGTGTCCTGCGGGCTGTTGGCCAAAGCCACCTCTAAGGCCTCTGGCGTGTTCAGCCCGGCTTCGATGGCCAGCAATGTGCCGCGCCCTACACCTAAAACCTTAAACTGGTTCATCCCGGGTTCGGGTCGGGCAAAGACGGTCAATACATCGCAGAGCGGATCGTTGATGTCGTTGATTTTGTAATCACGCTCCTGCAGGCCGGCTTCGAATTCAGCCTGGGTCATGCGTCCGTGATAAGGCGTCTCAGGGATCGAGACTGTCGCGTCGGTCGCGGCACCTCGCAGAACAAACATCGGTTGCAGCAGTTCCCGTGGTCGCGCCCCATGCTGGGAAATCAGATGCCGCAATGTCTCCAACGTCCGCGACCGCGCCGCGCCGCTGGACAGTTTTGCGAGATAACGCGTATCTATCGCTTCCACGCCCATCTTCGCACCGGTCATCATCTTCGCCATGCTCAGTCCGGTGCGCTTTTTCAGCGCCGTTACCCCGGTTCGCAGGATTGATTGCGTCGAAGACATCAAAGCCCTTCTGTTCCATATACGGAACAAAGAGGCGTTCTCATTGACCGTTGTCAAGATCTACATCACACAATTTCTCAGCGAGGGGGTCCCAAAGTACAACTTTAGGACGGGAGAAAGTCCCGGAAACCGCTGGACAATGTGTCGATGAAAATCGCTCCGCAGAACATAAATATTTTGGCCAAAATCATTCGCGATGCGGACCCTGTCCGTCGCCTTGTGCTCTTGCGGATTCTAGCAAATAGCGAATTTCCTGGTCAGTTAGCTGGAACGTTAGTTCAAGCATCTTTTTCTGATCATTTGAAAGATCGCAGGACAAAAATCCCTCACCATCGAAAAAGCTTTGTAGAGCCTGCGCCTCTTCCACAGTGACGTCGCGTTCTCCACGCAAAAGCTGCCCCATATCCTCGATCGGCAAACGCAAATGCTGGGCAAGCTCGGCTAAGACACTTGGCCGTCCTTCGATCTTTTGGGCGATCCAGAACCTGTCGATGGCAGTCACCATGCACCTCATGTCGCTTGGTTTGGTAACGCATTGATAATGTTGCGCATTTGACGAAATCAAACAAGCACATTTCGTCAATGTGATCTGGAAAACGCGCAACGCGGGCCCAGCGCAGCGGCAGTGTCTCATTTCGGGACAGAATGCAACCGAGTTGACGCGTTTCTTGGCGCGCTCCCGGAAGGAATCGGGATATCATCCAGCACAGTCCACAACCAGAAATTGCCAACAGACACAATATATTGCGTCTTTCCTGTGGATAACCACCAGATCGACCGTGGACTTGCTTGACAGGAATCGGTTGGCCGGTTCTGATACCTCAAAACAAGAGAACGGCAGAGCAGCGATAAGGGCACGGGCGTGCAGTTTACCAGGCTTCGGCTAAATGGGTTCAAAAGCTTTGTGGACCCGACGGATCTTGTGATCTCGACGGGCCTTACGGGCGTGGTTGGACCGAACGGGTGCGGCAAGTCCAATCTGCTTGAGGCACTGCGCTGGATAATGGGCGAAAACCGCGCCAAGCAGATGCGCGGCGATGGCATGGATGATGTCATCTTCGCTGGAACTGATCAGCGCCCAACCCGCAATTCCGCCTCGGTCGAACTGGTTGTCGACAACTCGGACCGTTTGGCGCCCGCCGCCTTCAACGATACTGATAAGTTAGAGGTCAGCCGCCGCATCACGCGAGAGGTCGGCTCCGCCTATAAGATCAACGGCAAGGACGTACGCCAACGCGATGTCCAGATGCTGTTCGCTGACGCCTCGACCGGCGCGCACTCTCCGGCTTTGGTTCGGCAAGGCCAGATTGCCGAATTGATCAACGCAAAGCCAAAGGCACGCAGGAGAATTCTGGAGGAAGCTGCTGGGATCTCGGGGCTCTATCAGCGCCGACATGAAGCCGAATTGAAACTCCGCGGTGCGGAAACTAACCTTGCCCGGATCGAAGATGTTCTGGATCAGCTGCGTAACCGCCTGAACGCGCTGGAACGTCAGGCTGGACAGGCCCGGCGCTATCGCAAGATAGCCGAGGAACTGCGCCGGGCAGAGGCCGTTTTGCTTTACCTGCGCTGGCGGGCTGCCGAAGACGAACGTGCAGCGGCGGACACCAAACTGACCGAGGGCACCAAAGCTGCTGCGGAAGCAGAAGGTGCCGCCCGCACCGCCGCAAAATCCCGCGAAGCTGCCGACACCGCCCTGCCCGCCAAGCGCGAAGAAGAAACCATTGCCGCCGCGGTCTGTCAGCGTCTGATCATCGAGCGCGACCAACTGGACGAACGCGAAGAGCGCGCGCTGGGCGAGATCGAGATGCTGGGCAACCGGTCGCGGCAACTCTCAATTGACCTCGAACGCGAAGAAACCCTGCAACGCGATGCGGGCGGGTCGATCGAGCGTTTGACCGAAGAACATTCCTCCCTGCAAAGCGCCTTGGCCTCTCAGGCCGAAGATCAGCAGCGAGCTTCGGATGCGGCCAAGGCTGCGGGCGAAAAGCTTTCGGAAAAGGAAACCACGCTGGACCGGCTGACCGAAGAAGCGGCGCGGCTGGCGGCACGGACCAACTCGGCCGAACGCCGATTGGAAGAAGCAACCAAAACAGCCGGACGGCTGGATCAAGAGATTGCGGCGGCCCAGGCCCTGGCCAAGGACCTGGACGCTCAGATATCGGCGGGAGAGGCGGAAATGGCCGCCTCAACCTCGGCAGAAGCGGCGGCCCCGTCCCCAGCCGAGGCCGCCGAGACCCAAATTCTGGCCGCCCCCCACGCCCCCACCACGACCCCCGAAAAAGAAGGTGAAACGCGCGCCCCACAATCCCATTCAGAGTG